>NZ_JADGEV010000060.1 GCF_016744175.1 Neptunomonas sp.
GGCTATTATTGGTATGTACCCTCTTGGCCTATATATCGATTCTCTCACTTATTATGATCCTGAGTATCGGACTGTGCCTAATTGGCATAAAAGCATTGGGATTTTACTTGCCATTACACTTGTTATTCGTCTTGGATGGCGTGCCATCAATCCACACCCCGTTCACATTGCTTCACACTCAGATTTGATCAAGAAAATAACTAAGCTGGGGCATGCAGGGCTATACCTAATTTTAGTGGCTGTTTTAATTTCTGGATATCTTATTTCAACAGCTGATGGCCGTGCCATCAGTGTATTTGGCTGGTTCAGCGTACCTGCGTTACCCGAGCTAGTAGAAAACCAAGAAGATGTTGCTGGAGAGATCCATTTCATCGCCGCCACCCTGTTTATTTCATTCGTAGCATTGCATGCCATTGCTGCCTTTAAACATCATCTCATCGATAAAGACTCAACACTCAGTAGAATGTTGGGCACCAAGGAGAATTCATGAACACATTTCTAAAAACTTCACTTGCTGTAGGCGGTTTAGTACTCGCTTCTTCACCTCTGTATGCTGCTGATTATGTAATTGACACGAAAGGCGCTCACGCAGCTATCGAGTTTCGTATCCAGCATTTAGGCTATAGCTGGCTGAATGGTCGTTTCAATAAATTTGAAGGCCAGTTTAGCTATGACGAAGCTCAGCCTAATAATTCAGCGGTGTCTGTAGAAATTGATACAACAAGCCTTGATTCAAACCATGCTGAGCGTGATAAGCACCTTCGCAGTGGTGATTTCTTAGATACAGGCGCATTTCCAAAAGCTAAATTTGTCAGCACAAAGTACAACGACAATGGTGATGGGACAGCTGCTTTGACAGGTGATTTGACTCTTCACGGCGTAACGAAATCAGTCGTATTGGCTGTTAGTAAAATTGGAGAGGGTAGCGACCCTTGGGGCGGACATCGCGCAGGATTTGAAGGCTCAACTGAAATCAAACTTAAAGATTTTGGTATCAACTACAACTTAGGACCAGCCTCTGAAACCGTATACCTAAACTTATCGGTTGAAGGTATTCGTCAATAAGCATGCGATAAACACTGGCTGCTAGCTGATGATCAGTAATGCATAAAAAAGGCACCTATAAAAGGTGCCTTTTAGTATATATTACACTGAACTTGTTTAGTCAGAACTCTTCACAAAAACAGTTTTATTATCGACTATAGTGCAGCAAGAATGGTTTCAGCCTTGCTGGCCTCAAACTGCTTTGGTGCTTCTACATTGAGTTGTTTAACAACACCATTATCGATAACCATCGCATAACGCTGTGAACGCAAGCCACCAAAATCACCTGTTTCCATCTCTAACCCTAGTGCTTTGGTCAATGCACCAGCGCCATCAGCTAACATAGTAATTGCTTCAGCATTTTGCTGCTCACCCCAGGCACGCATAACAAATGCATCATTCACTGAGATACAAGCGATCATATCAACGCCTTTTGCTTTTATGTCATCAGCCAGTACTACAAAGCCTGGAAGATGATGAGCAGAACAAGTAGGCGTAAAGGCGCCGGGCACTGCAAACAAAACTACTTTTTTCCCAGCAAACAGTGTGTCTGCCGTAATTGAATCCTGACCGTCCTTTGTCACCAGCGTTACAGGTACTGCTGGAATTGAGCTTCCTAATTGAATCATGATAATCTCCGCAAAGTCAGACTTTCAGTTTAATCAATTTTCTTTCAAACAAACAGGTCTAACCTATAGGGTCTTTGCTTATTCATAACGCTGGCCGTTAAATTCAATCCATCCTCCAACATGTCGCTTGGCTGGGTCATGGTGTGTCCAGTGTACGACTCCCCCTTTTTCATTCCATTCGTACTCACCTTTAAAGCGAATAGTGTCACCTGCCTTTAACGTATTAAGCCGAGGTGCCAAGTCAATATTATGTGCAATTAGAACAGTCTTTCCTGAACTAACTTTAACTAATATCCGCTGATGGCGAGAACCTTTCGTATCATCTGGCAGTACCTTGATAACTTTGCCATTCTCAGTAACGATCAGGTCGCTTTGCTTATTTTTAAAAGCATTTGCAATATCACTTTGAGAGTTACTCTCTGTTTTAGATGTACTCGTACTAGATTGGGAAGCGGAGGAAGCTGATCGTGAAACTGAGTTCGTCTGATTACCTGAATTGTATTCGTTAGCAACCCATACTACACCCAAGATAATAATGAGTAGAATGCGCAATTTGGGGCTTTTTGGTATTTTCACAAACGTATCCTTAATTATTAGTATTCATTTAAAATATGCTGATTGTACCTTTCCTTACGGTTGTCGTAATGTAGCAATAGTGTCTTTCTTTAAACTGAACACATTCAAATACATCAATTTTTTTGATCCATGTAATATAATATTCAGTATTGAGCTATATTAATTCGACCGAAGATGAGTACGTCTTTATTCGTATGAGATCGACTAAGATCAACAACCGTAAACAAACAATAACCAAAAGGATAATCTGTGATCATGGTAGCTAACATCGTTATAGGTATTGTTGTATTGCTCCATGTTTATTTTTTAGTGCTCGAAATGTTTCTGTGGGATAAACCAACCGGGTTACGTGTATTCAAGCAAACGAAGGAACAGGCGTCTGCTACAAAAATACTGGCTGCAAACCAAGGGCTATATAACGGATTTTTGGCGGCTGGTCTTATTTGGGGTCTTGCCCTTGGCAACAATGGCACCGATGTTAAGGTTTTCTTTCTAAGCTGTATCTTTATTGCTGGTCTTTATGGTGGCGCAACCGCTAGCCGCAGGATTATAGCTATTCAAGCAGCGCCAGCCGCAATAGGCCTGATCCTTGTACTGCTAAACCTATAGCCGCATAAGCGCTCAACACATATTCAAACGCCTAAAAATTGCGGCCCTATAGACAAGAATTCACAATTAATCCCAACCACATAATTCCCCCTTTTGAGTGCATAGCATTGATGGTGTGCCTCAATAGTGTTGGATATCATTAGCCATTAAGTTTTCAGAACTAACCTCTAGTCAGTAAATAGATAATTCTAGAGCTATGACACAAAACACTCCACCATCTGCCTTAATAATTTTAAACCCCTTCTCTTTGCATCTTTTTTATAGCTTAATGAAAACTTAATTTCAGATTTTAAAACAAGTGTTTTAGTCTATACTCTCGAAAGTCAGTTTCTCGAAGAATGCAGCGTAACTTGTCGATAACATTAAAAAAATAACAAATACAAAGGGTATTACATGACTACCGTTAATCAGGCCACACGCCACCAATTGATTTCAAGAATCATTTGGTTTGTCGTTTTTGTTGCCGTTATTCTCTTTATCAGTTTTATTAATGGCCCCAAAATTGGCTCAGTTATTCAGGGGTTAACACCCCCTAATTTGCCAGAAGCCACCACCGCGTCCGAACGTGTTTGGCTAGACCAAAACTGGGACCCAGCAGTATCAAAAAAATATCATCATATAAGTCAAGGTACTCGCACCTTGCCCATACCGTTAAGCTGGTTACTAGCCCTTGAAGAGCCAGCCAGTAATGCTTTTCTTTCGCCTTTTACCTCACAGGGTAAATTTGTAGATGATTCTTACCTACTGAGGTTTGGTTTCATTAAGGGAGAAACCAATGAATTAAACCCGCATGGCTTACCTATTGGTATTGCCAGCACTCCTTCCCAAACACTCCCCGGTATTAAGAGCCCAACAACAGCCGTTGGTTTTAACTGCGCAGCCTGCCACACCGCCCATCTTACCTACAAAGATACGGAGTATGTTATTGAGGGCGGGCCAGCTGCAACAGACCTTGGCCAGTTGACACAAGCATTGGGAGCAGCTCTAGGACAAACACTCATTTCTTCCAAACTGCCAATTGTTAATGGCCGTTTTGAACGCTTTGCAAAAAATGTATTAAAAGATGACGCCTACAACGACGCAAATATCGTGAGCCTCGCTCAAGAGCTTGAAGATCTAATAGAGCAACTGGCAAGCATACCCAATGCGGTAAACATAGTTGAAGGTTATACGCGACTAGATGCGTTGAACCGAATTGGTAATCAGGTTTTTGCTTTAGACCCTGAGCGCTACGAAAACTATGTTGCCATTGATGCACCGGTAACCTACCCGCATATTTGGACCGCCTCATGGTTTAACTGGGTCCAATACGATGGCTCTATTATGCAGCCTTTGATACGTAATACAGGTGAAGCAATGGGTGTTAATGCCAATATTGATACCAATGCACCCAAAGGTGAGAAAAGGTTCTCTTCAGCCATTCCAATTAATAATCTGTGGTGGATAGAACAAGCGCTAAGCGGTGATGCGCCTCTCCCTAAACGTGAATTCACTGGATTACTATCACCCAAGTGGCCTGACAGATTTCCCGTAATTGATCAGAAAAAAGCAGAACATGGTGCTGCACTTTATCAACAAGTTTGCCAAGGGTGCCACTTGGTACCTATAAGCTCTGAGGAGATCTGGCAGCAAAAAAATATGGCACCCATTAAATACTTTGTCGATGGAGTCGAGCATGAATCGTCCGACTCAGTGCTGAATTTAAAGCTCATTCCTCAGGATCAGATAGGAACAGACCCTGCACAGGTTAATGTTATCGCGAACCGGACGGTTAATACTGCAGGCAAAGATGACGGAACCGCCTTAACAAGCACTAAGGGAATGGGGATTGATACTGACATTTGTGCTCCTGCTCCCACCTTACCCACTTTTGCTTTTGACACGGACGAGAGTGATTATAAAAAAGAGCAGCTCGTTAATGTTCCTATCAGCGATGGATCAAGTATTAGTTTTGGGCTCGCTTTGGGAGGAGTCGTACAACAAGCTAATGAGGCTTGGTTTGAGGAGAATTACATTGCAAAGCAGGACCAAGCTTACTACACCAAGGATAGGCCAAACTGCTTAAGAGCCAGCGGCGGTTACAAAGCCAGACCATTGAATGGCATCTGGGCAACTGCACCCTTTTTACACAATGGCTCGATACCTTCATTGATGGATTTGCTATCACCACCAGATCAAAGACCAGACTTAGTACAGTTAGGTAATATTGAATTTGATCCAGAAAACGTTGGTATCAAACAAAGCGAAAATTTGAAAAAACAAAAAGGTGATAAATATAGTAAAAAAGGATTTTTCATTCTGGATACAACAGTGCCTGGCAATAGTAATCGAGGTCATGAATTCTCAAATGCTTGGGACGATAATAAAGGTTGGGATCAACAGAAGAAAGGAGTCATTGGGCCAGAATTCACGCTCGAAGAACGCCTCGCTTTAATCGAGTATCTCAAAACTCTTTAATCCGGTTAACCCAACACAGGCTCCGAAAATGACAACCACTGACCAACAAATAAAGAACACACCTAAAAAGGGATTAGCCGCTAGGTTTCTGGGCTATATGATCGAAAACAAACCTGATTTACTTTTCAGGATTATAAGAAATACACGCCCTAATCTAGTGACACCCAATAATGGTCCGGTGTTTATTACTCGATTTAACGATGTTCAAGAAGCCTTGAGTCGTCCCGACGTATTCAATATTACCTATGCGCCAATGATTGATCCTTCCGTGGGTCCATTTATGCTAGGGCGAGACAGCACCACTATCAATCAACGTGATAAAGGGATTATGAAATCCCTCATGCAACGAGAAGACTTGCCTGCAATCCGAGAAAAAGTTGCGCATTTAGTCAATGAAGCAGTCGAGCGGCAAATGCAAAGCCGAAAAATTGAAGTCGTGAATACAGTTTCACGCTGGGTGCCTTTAAAACTAACCGGAGAGTACTTTGGCTTTCCTGGCCCTGATATGGAATCCATGTTTCGTTGGTCATTGGCAACCCAGCTAGATATGTTTCATAACTTGGATCACGACTCAGTAATACATCAGAACAATATCGACGCTGGCCGTGAAATGAAAGCCTACCTGCAAAAACTGATGCCAGAACGACGTGAGGCCCTTAAGCAGCATCCGCAAATGGATGATATTTTGTCACGCCTCATGAAGTCACATTTCCCCGACGCTATTCACTTTGATGATGAGCGAATTATGGTCAATATTATGGGCACCTTGGTAGGTGGGGTAGAGACTACGTCACAGGCTGTTGTGCAAATTCTTGATCAACTTTTCAAGCGCCCCAAGATATTAGCAGAAGCAATAGCGGCAGCTAAAATCGACGACAACGACTTAGTCTATCTAAGTTGCTGGGAAGCATTACGTTTCAATCCCATTAACCCTTTTGTGGTACGCCATTGTGTTAGTGATTATAAAATTGCAAGTGGGACACTGCGCAGTGCAACCATAAAAGCAGGTTCGTTAGTATTAGTGTCAACTCGGTCCGCAATGAGAGATGGACGCCAAATCCCAGCTGCTTCAGATTTTTGCATCGATAGACCACCCTATCATTACATGCATATGGGATATGGCATGCATACCTGTCTTGGTGATCAACTTAGTCGCGTTCAAGTGCCCGAAATTGTTAAGCGAATTTTGAAACTGCCTAATGTTCGACCAGGGTCAGCTATGGACTTCAAAGGAGGTCCATTTCCTGAAAGCTATATTGTCGAGTTCGACCCTATTTATTAGCAACATTTGTAAATTCATAACAATAGAACACTATATAAGTGACGAGATATAACGAACATGACGTCATACACTAAAGACATCAGTGACATAATTGACCAAGAATCAGCCCACATTGGTAAAGAAGCAAACCAAAAGCGGATAGGCTTATCATTTTCGGGTGGGGGTATTCGCTCAGCTTCATTTTCTATGGGCGTATTACAAGCGTTGGTCTCGGATAAACAATTGGAAAAAATGGACTACCTATCCACTGTCTCTGGTGGTGGATACCTTGGTGCCTCTCTTACCTGGTTTCTCAGTCAAAAAACAGACGACGGTGAACACTATGGAACTCAACCAGATAACTTCCCTTTTGGAAGAAAAAGGGAAGGAGGCAAACATAACAATAAAAATGCCATACTCGACTTTATTCGACAACACGGTAATTACTTAATTCCCGGACATGGATTAAGTCCTCAATCACTGGTCGCGACCATTTTACGCACCATGCTTGTTTCACTGGCTATCTATTTTGCTATGGCAACAAGCATTATGAACATTGCCTTATATGCTGTACCAGAGAAAAAACTTTTTACAAGTTGCCTGTATGCATTAGCGGTACTCGCTACTCTATGGATTACCACCTCAACGTTCTACTCTCTTTACTCATTTTTTAAAGGTGCTAGGTATCAATTCTCTGTCTTTATACAAAAGTGGTTAGGTCGATTAATCAATGTGATGATTATATTGCTAGTTATTGGCTCGATGCCGTATATACATGACAATGTATCAATCATTGCGAAGCTGGTAATGGCCGTAGAAGAAAGTTCAGACATCGCTTCAAATATCGTCGGAGCAAGCACAGCGTCAATTGCTATGATTATCGGCGCGATATTAACTTTGTTTTATCAGCGCAAACAAATGTACTCGACCGGTCAGGGTACCTCCTCATTTCAAATCATTTTTGGCGCGATACTATTATTGTTTGGCTTGCTCTATGGGGCCTATGTTGCCGCGCTCTACGTTAACCTTCACAACGAAGAGCTGATTTACCCCATTGCCGTAGGCTCACTCCTGTTCGGTCTCGTCTGTAATGTGAACTTTTTTGGCTTGAACTACATGTATCGTAACCGTTTAATGGAAACTTTCATGCCCGATCAAGACAGTTTAAATACTGGACGTTGGGGGCTTGCGCTTAAGGCAAACAAGGGTAAAGTTCAAAATATGTGCCAGGCGCCTAACCAGCGCCCCTATCATTTGATTAATTGTAATATAGTGTTAACGGACTCTCACAATGCAAAATATCGTGGTAGAAAGGGTGATAGTTTCACGATCTCACCTCTTTACTGCGGCAGTGATGCCACAGGCTGGCGCCAAACCAAAGATTATATGTATAACACCTTTCGTAGCGGCCTTTCTCTGCCAACAGCAATGGCAATTTCCGGTGCTGCCGCCAATCCAAATGCAGGCGTAGCCGGTAAGGGAATTACCACTAACCAGTTTGTTTCTACACTAATGTCTCTGCTTAATTTACGGCTTGGCTTTTGGGCGGAGAACCCAAAAATGGATAAGACTTGGCTTCCGCCAAACTATATTTACCCTGGTATAAAAGGAGGCGTATCACTTAGCAGCGGACTGCATGAAGATGATCGTGCGATAGAACTTTCTGACGGTGGTCATTTTGAAAATCTTGCGATTTATGAATTATTTAGACGACGCCTCGACCTGATTGTAGTGGCCGACGCGGGCGCTGACGGTGAATACCAATTTAGCGATCTAGCAAATGCCATAGAAAAAGTGCGCGTTGATTTTGGCATTAATACCATTTTTCTTGATGAGTACCCTTTTGAAGCAATTATTCCAGACTCTGATACCACACAGAGTGAAATCAACAAACAGCAGTATCATTTTGCTAAACGATGTTTTGCCATTGCCAAAATTGAGTACCCGAAGGAAGACCACGAAGAAGAGAGAAAAATAGGTCACTTAATTTATATCAAGCCGACCCTAATCAATGGCCTTAGTCCAGACGTGCTCAGCTATAAAAAGCTTCACCCGACCTTTCCTCATCAGTCTACAGTCGATCAGTTTTTTACTGAGCAGCAATTTGAAGCATATCGCGAGCTAGGGTATTACCTAGGCTGGCAGATGTTAAATGATAAAAAAATACAGAACTTACTCTAAATCTAGCCTAAACTTGAATACTTTCAATCCCATACAAAAAGTATGGGTTGAGATTTCACTGTACTTACTTTGTAAACTACTAAGAAGCTAAAATTAATATCGAGCTACTAAATAAAAATAACAAAAAAGTAATCAGGCAATAAAAAGCACCACTATATTTAACAAGCCTTAGGTTTATTGAACTGTCACAGGGTAAATATGATAAATAGTTTTTCTAGTATTTTTAAGTTGGTCATTATGTTGATAGCAATGAGCTCATTTGTAAGCTCAGTGTCCGCCAACGATACAGAAAAAGTGCTTACCGTCAATGCCCTAAAATCGGCCATAGATCTGACGCCGTATATCAATATTTTGGAAGATAGTAGTAAGAAATTAACCTATCAGGATTTCTCAAAGCCAGAAGTTTTACAGCAGTTTAAACCACTGGATAAGGCTGCAAATTTTGGATTTAGTGAGTCCGTATGGTGGGTAAAACTAAAGATAGTAAACAATGATAAGCAATCACAAAAAGTTACCATTCGACAAAACTACCCACTAATAGATTATGTTGATTTTCATAGTCAGCAAATCAATGGTATTTGGACAAGCTATTCAACCGGTGACCGTAGAGATTTCTCAACCCGCCCCATAAACTTTAAAGACTTTCTTTTTCCTGTCGACCTAGCTGCAAAAACAGAGACCATCGTTTTCATGCGCTTTGAGTCCAGCGGACCAATTAATATTGGCCTTGACCTGCAGTCTGAAACCAGCTTGTTTGACGCCGTCAGCAGCAACCACCTCATCACAGGAATTTATTTTGGTGGGCTGCTTATTCTAATTTTTTACAACCTATTGCTGTTTGTCGCCATAAAAGATCGAACATTCATTTATTACTTACTCTACCTTGCTAGCTACGGACTATTTTTTGCAGTTATGAATGGGTTAGCCTTCCAATATTTCTGGCCCAAAAATCCTTGGTTAGCAAATCAAAGTCTGATTATTTTGCTATCTCTCTCTTTGATTTGGTCTTTACAGTTTTCCCGATCCATACTTTCAATCAGAGAAATTTCGCCTATATCAAATCACATCACCTCCGGGCTAATTACCATAAGTGTAATATCTCTGCTCATTTCTCCATTTACACCTTATAAGTTAATTATTATTCCAATATCAATCATCACCATATTGTGTACGATCCAATTAATGGCCATGGGATTTGTCGCCCTATCCAAAGGATCAAAACCAGCTCTTTACTACCTCATTGCATGGAGCACTTTATTAATTGGTATTTTTACTTACATGCTCAAATCTTTTGGAGTCCTGCCACATAATACGTTGACCCAAAATGGGCAACAGCTGGGATCTTTAATAGAAATGGTTTTGCTATCAATAGCAATGAGCAGCAAAGTTAGCGAATTTAAGAAAGGGAGCTATATGGACTCTCTCACAAACCTGCCCAATCGAAGATTTTTTGATGAAAGAGTCTTAAAAGAATTTGAGCATTCGCACAACAAAAAAGAAGGCTTACTTTCACTGCTAATTATAGACGTCGACAATTTCAAACAATATAACGATACATATGGCCACAAGCAGGGTGATGAGGCATTAAAATTTGTTGGCAGGAAACTTCAAAGCACGGCGCGTAAAAATACCATTCCGTGCCGCTATGGCGGTGAAGAGTTTGCAGTGATACTGCCTAAAACGTCAGCAGAACAAGCAGCGGTTGTTGCCGAACGTATTCGACACAGCATAGAAAAGGAGAACTTTCAGCGCCGCAACTTAACCGTTAGTGTAGGAATAGCCACACTTGAAGAAAGTAATTTTTCCTCACATCACTTGTTGTTTGAAGCAGCCGACCAAGCACTTTATTGTGCGAAAGCAAATGGGCGTAACCGCAGTGAATATTTTCAGGCGACAATTACTAACCGGCGAATCCCATCAAGCTAAGTGTCTAAATATCTTTCTGATACAGCGACTATTACAGGGAGCTAGGGGTATGTAGAGCTTAAGATAGGCTGATAACGTCTGGTTGCACTGCAATATGGAAAAGAAATATGAACAACCCAATTACCGCCATTATTTTAGCCACTTTGAGAAAGTACCCACAAGGGTATAACGAATACACATTGATTCAAGCCATTGACGCTGCAGGGATTTTTGGCACACTCGATTCCAACGTGGATGTTGCCCTATTTCAGAAACACTTTTTAGCCATGAATGCACTGTATCAACTGCAGATGACACTTTGGGAAGAGGAAGCTCTATACCTTGAGGTTTCAGCGCTTCGTATTCATCTTGACACTACCGGCTCTGACATGTCTCAGGTGACGCTAGAAGGGACTACTAAAAACAAAACAAAAGTGACATTACCCGAGCAAAGCCGCAATGAGGCTCTTAGGGCTTATTACTTGAACTGGTCTCATTATAATGAGGCTGATGAGACATCTGTTAGGCATCTATTAAACAGCTTTTGGGAACGCTTTTTAAACCCTGAACAACGTACTATGGCTCTCAACACGCTTGAAATAACTGATACTGAACCAACGCCAGTAACAATAAAACATCAGTTTCGCCTGCTAGCAGCCAAGCACCATCCCGATAAAGGTGGCGACCCTGATAGCTTTATCGCGATTCGCGAAGCTTATGAAATTTTACTGCCCACTCATTCATAGTCAGAGCGAATACGTTCAAAACGAGCAAATCGCGGTTTACCATAGCGAGTTTTTCCATTAAAGCGGTAGGTAATGATGCTTCCTATTTTTGGTGGGGCGCTACGTTGTGCATCAGTAAACCCGCTCCCCACACGAAACCGTTGCCCATCACTACTTTCAACCAGCAATGAACCGAGCATTCCTTGATACTTCCCTTTACCCGGTAATATTTCAATCACTCTTGCCTCGGCATCCTCATAGCTTTTCAGCTTAAGCAAGTCATTCGTTCGTTTCGCTTGGTAAAGCCCCGCTCCGCGGTAAAGCATGATGCCCTCAGCCCCACCTCTCGTCCAACTCAACAGCTGTTGCTCAAGCGCTGCTTGAGATGTAAAGGCAGTGAGAGTCACGGCTTTAATATGCGGCCTATTTATCGTGGCTACCCATTGCTCCATCACTGTTCGGCGTTGCTCAAAAGTTCCGGGATACTGGGGTAAATCAAACAGGTGAAAGCTAACAGAACGCCAATCAATCTCTTTAGCTTGATGTTGTCTTACTATACTGGAAACACGGTCAAACTGTTGTCTGCCAATCCACAGCTCTCCCTCCATCGCTATCTCAGGTAAAGATTGAGTAAACCATTTAGGTGCACTGATAATATTCCCCTGGCGAGTTAGCAGGCGTTTCCCATCCCAATAGCCACGAACACCGTCCAATTTCTCTGCATACCAATAACCACTCAGATCCTGCTGATAATCAGCAGAATCGAGACTCTCAGCTAACTGCAATGGAGGTGCAACGCTTGTATCCGCAACACCCATTTGTGAAGCAGTGGTCGTTAAAGCAAGACATGTTAATGTAGAAATAAGACGAGGAGAAAAATTTAGACAAAACTTTTGTTCGATAAAAAGAAAATTCATAAAACCATCCTTGGTCAGTCCTTCATTGCAAGAAGCTTATTAGCTACCACGGCTAGAAACAATAGTAGTGATTTACTTATTGATCTGTTTTTCAATAGTTTTTTGGCGCAAAATACATAATAGATCACAATAATTTAGAGATTACCTATGTTATCCATTTTGCCTGACACGGCTGGAGACCTGATTGTTGTACAAGCATCAGATTTATTAACAGCTGAAGACTATAAAGATGTACTAGTGCCACTCATTGAGGAAAAACTGCCAACTTACGGGCCCTTACGTGTCGTTATCTACCTTGATCAGTCCTTTACTGGCATGGCTGCCGGCGCCGTATGGGAAGACGCTAAATTGGGCCTGTCACACCCCGAAGATTTTTTACGTGTCGCTATTGTCGGTGGTCCTGACTGGGTAGAGTGGGCAGCAAAGCTGGGTAACTATTTAATTAAAGGCGAGACTCAACATTTTGAGGAGCGTCAATTCCTTCAAGCATTGCATTGGGTCGATGACGCAAAAGCTTAAAATACGCACTAACGTTGCTAAACCGTAAGTCGTTTCAAAATGATTTAGCAACGTTCAGTCTGTCGATACAAGCTCTGTAATTGATACGCCTAAGGACGCTTCCCTACAGAAAAAGAACCATTTTGCTGAAACTGCACGGCCTCTTTACGCTTTTTGCCAATCAATAACGGCCCATCATCTAAAAAGAGAAAGTTTTTCCAATGCTTTCTAAAAACATCCCATGTCGTTTCAATGACATGCTCACCGGCATAACAGAAATACACAATGCTGTTTCCTTCCCATTGGATAAATTCTGCAAGCACCTCAGGTAAAGCCTCTGCATCGCTATCCCATGCGCTTTGCCAAAAACCTTTCTCTAACCACGTTTCTGCTTTGCTTGCCCAATCATCTTTTGCTAATGCACTAGCATCCAAGCTGTCTGCACTGATGTTCAACGTCCAGATCTCACTAGCCCTAGTTGGGCTCAACGGCTTGATCTGCACAAGGTCGTCCTCAGGAACAGGCATATCTTTGTGCTGGTAAAACCATAGATAGCGGTACTCATTTATAGGGGTATAGTTCATCATCCAACTCTATTCAATCAATATCCACAGATTATACCGGCTAGCGATGTAAGACACACCCATGTACTCTTATACGCTTATCTCTCCAATACATTTCATCGCACTACGCGATCAGGCATAATGTGCCCCATGAATAAACGCCCAACCAAAGCACAAACACGCCAAGAGCTTGAAGAACAAGTTCAAGCCTTTATCAAGAATGGCGGAAAAGTTAATGAAGTAGACAGCGGAGCAAGCGGTTTAGAAGACGGCGCTTACCACCGCAACAGCTTTGTTTTTGGACATCCCAAGCAGGAACGTACGCCTGTACCTGAAGCATTAAACGCCATTGATTCTCGACGTCGCTCTAAGGTTGAAAAACCTACTTTAGTTCATTCTAAGCGTCCTAAAAAGAAAATTATCTACGATGATTTTGGTGAACCTGTGCGTGAAATATGGGTCGAGGAATAAAGCTAAAAAATCTCTTTCCTTTTTTATAAAATCAGAGCTATAGTGAATTCACAAAGTTCATAAAACCAAAGAAAAGGATCCCGGTAAGTTACGTTTTCAATGTTGATTTATACGCAACCTTCGGGTTGTAGCAATTTACATAGTAAGGAAATTATATGATCATCAACATCACTAACCGCCACGATAAAGTTTCACCCGCTCTTCGCGAAAAAATAGAATCTTGGTTAGAACACAGCCAAGAACGTTACGATGTTATTTCTAGTGCTCAGGTCACGCTCGATAAAACAGACCGTTTAGAAGAAGTGGAAGCCACTCTACATGCAGCTGGCCGAGAAATTAATGCAAAAGCATCTGATGAAAATCTTTTTACTGCTCTGGATGCACTGGCACAAAAAATAGACCGCCAGCTAGCTAAACTACATGACAAACAGGTGCATAAGAAAGGCACACCTAAACATACGACTTTAATTGGTGAAGAATCCGTCAACGATGATGATATCGACGACGAAGAGGTCTATCAGGCCTAAAGTAACCCGTTATTAGATACTAAAGGCCCTGCGGGGCCTTTTTTAATGCGCTGATACGCCAATAAAGCGAGTGTTGATATGTTTCAGAAAACAACAGCATTACTTTCTTCACTCGTGACATTTTTTCTGTTTTTGTCACCCTTAACCAGCAAAGCAAATACTGTATGGTCGGCTCCCCTGCTACAGAACCACCCCCTTGTTGGAAAAATTTATAACGTAAAACAAGAAAAATTCATATCTCAGGAAATATTAATAACAGCCTTAAAAAAATCACCTTATGTATTGATTGGTGAAAAACATGACAATGCAGATCATCACCGACTCGAGCTAAAACTTCTCGAATCACTCGTTAACAAGCCTCATACGCAAGTTGTATTTGAAATGCTCACCGATGAACAGCAGAGCAATATTTCTCTACTAAAAGCAGACGATAACCTTGTCCAAATGCATGAAAAACTTGCGTGGAATGATAAAGGCTGGCTGTGGAGTGACTACGCAGCATTGATTCAGACTAGCATATCTCATGGCGCTCAAATTCGTGCGGGAAACATTAGCCGACCCATAATAAAACAAATCTATCAGCAAAATAATATTGATGCCTTATCCAATAAAGTTCGTTTTCAAACTATCAAGAACATATCAGAAACAGCTAAGGAACAGATATTAAATCAGGTATTCGAAAGCCACTGCCAATTAATGCCAAAAACAAAGCTAGTGCCAATGATGACCATTCAGTTAGCGCGCGATGCCAGCATGGCCAATGCGATATCTACAAGCAAAAAGCCATCTATCCTTATCGCCGGTAGTTTTCACACCCAAAAAAACGTGGGCGTACCCTTGCACCTAGAAAAAAATGGCGATCAAACATCAACCACACTGCTACTAGCAGAGGTGAAGCAAAGCGGACTAAAGCCAGGAAGTTATGCATCACCAGATGAAGTTGATTTCATCTGGTTTACACCGAAACAAGTGGAAAAAGATTATTGCGAGGGTCTTCGCCTAAACCATAAACCATAAACCATAACAACTTATGTTTTTCTTAAGCTCATTGAAAACTCATCTGCATCTTGCCATGCAGGAAATACTTCACGAAACTGCTGCACTTCACTAAGATGCACCGTTATGGTTTCAACAAAGCTTTCTCCTTGAGGCTTATCCAGTATCAACTCTCCCTTAAAGTTTACTGCTAATGAATCGCCACTATAGTGTAGGCCGACACCATCCTCACCCACACGATTAACACCCAACATATAACATTGATTCTCAATCGCCCGTGCTTGTAACAAAGTACGCCACGGATTACGCCGAGGTGCAGGCCAATTAGCAACACATATAGCGAGATCATAATCAGACTGACAGCGCATAAACACAGGAAAACGCAGGTCATAACAGATAGTCGGCAATATTCGCCACCCAGCATACTCAAAGATTACTCGCTCAGTGCCCCCCCGATAGTGCTGATGCTCATTGCCCATTCTGAAAAGGTGGCTTTTATCATAATACTGAACATCACCTCTTGGGGTGACCAGTAGCATTCGATTGATGTAATCATCGTTTTCTTGCATCGCTACAGACCCGCAAATAGCAGCCTCTAGCTGTACGGCTTGTGCTTTCATCCACGCCAAAGTTCCACCCTTCATTGGCTCCGAATGCTCTTCTGGATTCATCATAAAGCATGTAGTGAACATCTCAGGCAAAATGACAAGATCGGTCTTTCCTTTTAATGGTTGTAATTTTTTTGTCAGCGCCTGGCGATTTTTTTCAGGATCTTGCCAAAGAAGCTCGGTTTGCACCAATGACACTCGTAAATCATCTAACCTTTCCATTGGTATGCTCCTAAATAGCAATTAAACGTTCAGCTGCTTGTTTCAATGTGGCATCATCTTTTGCAAAACAAAATCGCACTAGCTTCATTTGTGGTGGCACCTGGCAAAACACAGAAACAGGGATTGCCGCGACGCCCACCTCTTTGATCAACCACTGACAAAACGCTACATCACTCATATCGCTTATATCGCTGTAATCCACCAATTGAAAATAAGTCCCTTCACCCGGTGTAAAAGAAAACTTACTGAGTTTAATCAAGGTATTGAAAAGATCGCGCTTATGCTGATAAAAACCTGGAAGGTCATGATAATGAGAAGGTTCATCTCGCATAATGTCAGCAAGTGCTAACTGCATCGGTGTTGACGTTGAAAATGTCAGGTACTGATGCACTTTGCGAAGTTCTGCCGATAAAATAGCAGGGGCGACACAATAACCAATTTTCCATCCCGTCGTGTGGTAAGTTTTACCAAAAGAGGACACAACAAAGCTACGCTGATACAGCTCAGGATGGCTCAATAAGCTATGATGTTTCTGGCCATCAAAAACAATGTGCTCATAAACTTCGTCACCTAATAACAAAATATCGGTGTCGCGTACCAGTTCAGCCAGCTGCTCAAGATCTTGGGCCGATAAAATCGACCCTGTCGGGTTATGTGGCGTGTTGATGACAATCATGCGTGTTTTGGCAGTAATTGCATCCTTGAGGTGTTGCCAGTCGATATGAAAACCCGGAGGTTGTAGCTGTAGATGTACGGCAACACCGCCGTTAAGCTCAATAGCAGGCTCGTAACTATCATAAGCAGGATCAAAAACGATCACTTCATCACCAGACTGTACTACCGCCGATATCGCAGAAAACAAGGCTTCCGTCGCGCCTGATGTTACTGTTACTTCAGTCTCAGCCGATACTGTAGTGCCATATAAAGCAGTTACTTTTTTAGCTATTTCTTCTCGTAGTACTGGCATACCTGTCATCGGGGCATACTGGTTAGCACCTTGTGCAATGTAATGGCCTACCGCATCTAATAGCTTTTTAGGCCCATCAAAATCGGGAAAACCCTGCGATAAGTTGATAGCTTTGTGCTCTGCTGCCATCTGTGACATAACAGTAAAAATAGTCGTACCTACTTTAGGCAGCTTTGTTGTCGGGTATTTCATATGAGAAGACTCAGCATGGAATAAACAGAAAACGCTAGCGCGAGAACATCTGTCTAAATGTATTATTTACGTGATATTTCACACGCTATCTTATGACACACTTTAACAAAGTTCTACGACGACAGTAACAACTGAGGCATCGCACAATACGGCTACTTTGACTGTGGGAGATGATTAAGAAATAGCTCTTTAGTTATTCATCTCATATGGCTCTATGCGATAAACATCCATTGTGTATCCTGATGATGCCAACTCATGGCTAAAAGTCTTTGTTTTTAGCTTACCCGATATCCATACAGCGTCATAAAGGCTTTCTAACTTAACCCCAGGCTCATAGTTAGCATAGATAATTTGATTAGATGGCGGAGGGGGCACATGAATACACGCTCCAAAGTACGGCACCAAGAAAAACTTAAAGACATTTTGATCTTCACCCTCTATAGGAACAACAAAGCCAGGAATCTTAATCATTTTACCGTCCATTTCAGGAACGATAGGAGCCGATTGTAGAGCCTGTTGTAACTCATCCATCAACAGAGCCGTTTTAGGATCTAAGTCATCTAAAGCACCTAAATCTCGGTCATCAAATAGTCCATCCAAGCTATAATCAGCAGGCATCAATTGTTCCCACTCTACCTGCTCTACTTTTTCGCCATTAAGTAGAATATCACCCGCCATGGCTTTAATCGAAAACAGAAAATACAGTGCAAAAGCTTGTATTAACGACCTATTCATCTGCATATTAATACCCAACCTGCACGTTAAAAAATTCAAAAATATAATCACCCAACCAGAGCATTATTCATCAACCCCGATATTTCAATAGCGAACCGTAAGCCCATCTGCTGCCGTCATTTGATAGGCCCTGTATCCAGGCCAAAGCCCTGTTAAAGCCCCAGCAAAAATAACACCGAGTAATATAGGAAGATCCTCCAGTGACAACCCCGCTGACTGGATAAACAAACCAAAATGCAGCTCAAATAACGGACCAGCAAACATTAACAAACCAAAAGACAACAACATCCCGGTTATAGTTCCTACTAGGCTGACCAATGTAGACTCAAACACAAGCAAACTTATTATATGCCAAGGCGTTGCCCCGATTGAGCGTAGAATGGCCATCTCTTTTCGTCGTGTACCTAAACTCGTCAGCAATACAGCTAGCATGCCTATAAACCCAGCTAGCACCACACACGCTGAAACTAACAAAAGAGCATTCTCGGCCACACGAATCAGCTGCCACAACTGCTGTAAAGCAACACCTGGCAACACTGCCTGAAGAGGCTCAGCTTTATAGTTATTTATCTGACGCTGTAAATGAAATGTGCCCAGTTTTGATTTCATACCGACCAACACAGCTGTCAATTCTTTAGGTTGTAAGATTTTTTTTCTTATTTCACCTTCCGATAATTGCTGTCCACGAATGCGACTACCCGCTTGCCAACCATCATGAATAGCTTCAATCGCTTGAGAGCTAACAAACACCGACTGATCAACGGGAGTCCCTGTTGGTTGTAAAATACCGATCACGGAAAAAGGACGGTCATCATGCTCTGAAAAGCTAGTCTTCCCGACGCCATGAGAGAGCGTTATACGACTGCCTACCTGATACCCTAGCTGCCTAGCCACATCGGCCCCAACCACTGTATCAAATAGATCACTAAACCCCTTACCCTGCTGAAAGAGCAGTTTTTTCTGCAGCCCTGTTCGATAATGTTCAAAAAAGCTTGCAGAAGTACCAACCACTCGAAAGCCTTTATGCGAATCGCCAAGAGAGATCGGCTCAGCCCAAGCAACCTGCTTATTATTTTTAATTAGCTCAAAACTTGTCCAACTCATATTGTTTGAGGCTTGACCAATATGAAAAATAGAATACAAGATAAGCTGTAGCTCTCCACCTCTAGCACCAACAATCAAATCGGTGCCAGAAACAGAGCGATTAAAGCTATCTCTAACTTCTTCACGGATTTTTTCTACACTTAATAGAAGCATCACACTGAACGCAATCGTCAACACAATAAATAATAAGGTATGACGGCGTGCCCAGCTGCTCGCCAGCGCAACACTAAGCAGCATCATATACTCCAGCATTATTTATGTTTTTTAGGAGAATCGTACGATCAAAATAGTGCTTTAATGTTTCATCATGGCTCACTAACAATAACGTACTATTATGTTGCGACGTTTCAGTAAGCAGCAGTTTAATAAATGCATCACGTGAAGCGGCATCTAATGCCGATGTAGGCTCATCAGCAATGAGTACTTCAGGCGAACCGATTAATGCCCGCGCTACCGCCACACGCTGCTGCTGGCCAATAGATAGCTCAGAAACAGTGACGTTCTGACGCAACTGCTGCTCTAGGCCTAACTTAATCAATAGGTGCTCAGCGGCATTTTCCATAGAGACATACTGCAGTAGTGCACGTTGCATTCTCGCAGGAGAGAAGCGGCACGCTAACATGACATTATCTTTTAGAGAGAGGTAAGGAAGCAAATTAAACTGTTGAAATATAAAGCCTATATGATCAGCTCGAAAGCCGTCTCTTTTTGATGGGGATAGTAATGTAACATCATGCCCCATTACACTTATCGTTCCTGAATCAGGTATAAGCAGCCCTGTTAACAAACTTAGCAAAGTACTTTTCCCACTCCCAGAAGGGCCTTGAATCAATACTTTCTCACCTTCTTTAATATCGCATTTAGGGATATCAATTGTAGGAACGCCTTTCTTCCATGAATATTTAACTTGTTCTAATGTCACAGCTACCATGCTCATACCTGCATATCTCTTAGCGAAGGATGATTTCATTCTGCTGAGGAACCAAAGCACCGCCCGTTTGCCCACCTGGCCCTATAGCTTGATAGCGTACCGATTCCATCGCAGGAAAATGTTTAAAAATATCCACCGTAAACTTGTTGAGCAGCGTGGGCTTTAAGCAAGAAAATTGATATTGAACGAGGACATCCGCATGGTTTTTCTCATGTTCTTCGTGTTCTTCGTGTTCTTCGTGTTCTTCGTGTTCTTCGTGTTCTTCGTGTTCTTCGTGTTCTTCGTGTTCTTCGTGTTCTTCGTGTTCTTCGTGTTC
>NZ_JADGEV010000061.1 GCF_016744175.1 Neptunomonas sp.
CACCATCTAAAACAGTCTTCTCGTGATCCTCAGAGTATTTAAAATAGCGTTCCCTCGTTTTTGATAACGAAATTGTAATGAGCTCAAAAATTCCGAACTACGTATCGTCTTAAAATGGCGTTTACTATGCTTTTCTTAAGTTGTTCGCTGCGCTGTAAACTACATTCATCTCTAATTACTAGATAGTTCAGTATCGAACTATTGGCATCCTAGAAATACGCTTAAATAATGATTTCAAAGACTCCTCCAACGGATTATCACAACAGAGGGACATAAGTAGCCGCTGATCGTATAATCAAATAAATCTGTCTCCTTTATCACCAGAATGCAATGATGTTGCAATAGTGGGAAACAGTTATTTTACCCGTGTTATAAGGTGCCACTATGATAAACCCATTGCCCCAGGAAACCCCGCCAACTGTCACGACGCTCGACGATCTTGCACAGTTGGCAAGCTACTCGCTCATGGATACTCTCAACGCCGACCCTGATGCGAAAGCAAACGGCATCGATCACATGCCGAGACAGGTTTTTACGGGCCATTATGTTCCCGTCAAGCCTACGCCAATAAAAGACCCTGAGTACATTACGCATAGCAAAGATTTCTTTCGTGAACTTGGGTTTACCGACAGCATGGCACAGTCGGGCGACTTTGTTCAGATGTTCTCTGGTGATATATCACAGGTTCCTGCTCCGATGCGTAAAGTCGGGTGGGCTTGTGGCTATGCACTGTCCATCTACGGGACCGAATACTACCAACAATGCCCATTCCAAACGGGTAACGGATACGGTGACGGACGTGCAGTTTCCGTGCTTGAGGCTGTTATCAACGGTAAGCGTTGGGAAATGCAGCTTAAAGGGGGCGGCCGGACACCATACTGCAGAGGCGCGGACGGCCGCGCTGTCCTGCGCTCAAGTATCCGAGAGTTTCTTGCGCAGGAGTATATGCACGCGCTCGGAGTACCAACGTCACGGTCTCTGAGTTTGTACGTTTCTAAAACGGAGAAAGCCCAGCGGCCGTGGTACTCACCGGGTTCGCACTTGAAGGATCCTGACAGAATGATATCAGAACCTGTCGCCATCTCAACGCGTGTCGCGCTGTCGTTCATTCGGGTTGGGCAACTCGAACTCTTTAGTCGCCGTGTTCGTAAGCAAGAATATCCAACAGCGATGGAGGAACTTCAAAAGATTGTATTGCACTTGATCGATCGTGAGTACGGTGAGGTCATCGATAATAATCTACCCACCGTCGAAAAAGTGGTGATGCTTGCGCGTGAGTTTCGCAGCCGCCTTACGTCGCTTGTTGCGAACTGGATCCGTGCCGGTTACTGCCAAGGCAATTTCAACGGCGATAACTGCGCTGCCGGTGGTTTTACTCTCGACTACGGCCCATTCGGATTTTGCGAAGAGTTCAATCCACAATATCAACCATGGACGGGCGGCGGTCAGCACTTCTCGTTTCTTAACCAGCCTGTAGCTGCGGAACGTAATTTTCATATGTTTTGTGCAGCGTTACGTCCGTTGCTGGCATCGCATCAGGACTCTCTGAGACAGCTTGACGAGATTCGCAGTGGCTTTGCAGATGTGATGCAAACGACAATGGAAGAGATGTGGGCTGCCAAGCTTGGGCTGAACGCTTTTCATGCGGAGTTGTTCAGTGAGCTCGGAATGCTCATGGTGCAAACACCTGTTGATTACACCATTTTCTTTCGCGAGCTATCGAGCGTTCCTAACGACATTGGACCACTCCAAAAAAGCTTCTACAAAGGGGCGGCTTATGAGACAGACCCTGAAGGGATGGATAAACGTTGGTCTGATTGGCTGACACAATGGAATTCACTTATCGGCAGCGGAGATTATGCTCGACCCTGTTCACGTGAGGAACTCTCTACACAGATGAAACTCGTTAATCCAAAATACACTTTACGAGAATGGTTCGTTGTGCCTGCATATCAGCAAGCAGCCGCTGGGAACTATTCTCTAGTGAGAGAGCTGCAGGAAGTCATGACACAGCCATACGATGAACAGTCGAAAGAGATGGAAAATAAATACTATAGGCTGAAGCCGTCTGAATTTTTTGAACTCGGTGGCGTGTCGCATTATAGCTGCTCATCGTGATTATCACACTTTTAAGAAGATGCTTTTAAAGAACGAAAAGCAGCGAGAGCTTAAGGTTTTTTACTTGATTCTGGCTAATATGATGACGTGAGCTTGTTAGCGCCTTAACGCGGTAATAGGAAAAGACAGGAGTAAAAGGATTGAATCACATCACACTGCTTGATGGAGGCATGGGGCAGGAGCTTTTACGCAGAAGCTCTCGTGCAACGACTCCTCTTTGGTCTGCTGATATTATGTTACACGAGCCAACGCTTGTACGAGACTTACATCTTGATTTTATTGAGAGCGGAGCCCGTGTCATCACACTCAACACCTATACAGCAACGCCACAGCGTCTAGCACGGGAAAATGAGCTTGCTCAACTAAAAAACCTTCACAAGTCTGCTATGGATGCTGCTTTAGGTGCTGTTGAGTTAGCTGAACGAGATGGTATTGAAATAGCAGGGTGCTTGCCTCCGCTGGTAGCCAGTTATCGCCCTGATGTATCGTTATCGTACGATGATTCACTTAACGCGTACCGTCGCCTTGTTGAGTTACAAGCACCCGCCAGTGATCTTTTCTTGTGTGAAACTATGGCCTCAATAAACGAGGCGCGCGCTGCCTGTACAGCAGCGATGGAAAGTGGCAAGCCGGTATGGGTTGCGCTAACAATTAGTGATTTCCATCCGGGGCAGTTACGCAGTAGTGAACCTCTGAATGAGGCATTGCAAGTGCTCGCATCTTTGGGAGCTGAAGCAATCCTGTTAAATTGCAGCCACCCGGAGGCTATTAATGGTTGCTGGCCGCAGTTGCGCAGAGTGGACAAGAAGATTGGTGCTTATGCCAATGGCTTTGTTTCGGTAGGACCGTTGCAGCCGGGTGGCACTGTTGAGCAGTTAGAAGTACGTCAAGATTTGAGCCCACAAAGATATGCAGAATATGCCATGGGCTGGGCGAGAGGTGGCGCATCGATTATTGGTGGCTGCTGTGAAATTGGTCCAGCACATATAAAAGCGTTGCATGAAAGATTGTGCAATGAAGGATTTCTGTAAACGCATGCTACTTTGCAGGAATATTTTGGCTACTTAAGGTAATTCGCTTGATTCTGGTGTGGTAGGTGACGCTATTTTTGTCAGTAATAGTATCAGTGGGATTTGGCGGATTAATGCCCTTTAAGGTTGTGTAAATAAAGGTTTTTAATTCTCAATAATTGTTTGGCTTGGTCTATACTGAGTCGGCTTGCGATTAAGTTCCTTTGGTTTAGCTATCGTTAATACACAGCCGTCATTCATACCAAAGTTTTGTATTTATTCGCTTCCCTTTCTTAAAAAACAGCTTTGAAGGATCGTGTGCAGTGGCAATATATGTCTTACGTGAAGTGATGAAAAATGGCGTTTCTGTTGTACATAGTTTGGCTGATGCGTCAAGCCTACCGGCAACCGCTGGCTCTATATACACCTTAATCGAGAAAGCATCACAAGAGCCCGTTGGCGATGTTGTGCTTAAGCGCAAAGGGCGATTATTAGAGGTTGAAGTTGATCAGAATACTATAGTACGTATTGAAGGTTTTTTTGGTGATCAAGTTGCAGCCACCTTTAGCGTTGATGGCTCTTTAGCGGTATCTGAAGACATGAGCGTAAGCAGTACCGATGCAGCGACCGTAGCAGCATCTGATGCTAAAGGCGATATCGTGTGGCAAGCCTCTGAAGCGCAAGGTTTTGGCATGCTGGCGGGTATGGGAGCCGGTGTGGGAGCGCTCGCTCTGGCGGCAGGTGGTGGAGGGTCCTCTGCTGTTGTTGCTAGTAGTAGCTATTTGTTAACCATTGTTGGGGTTGCAGGTCCTTTTTCTTCCGAGGCTTTGGTTGAAGTCTATGGCCAAAACGGTGCGCTATTAACAACAGGCACTTTTGTTGTGGAAGCAGGGACGGTTCAGTTTACGATTACCAATGGCTATGTAGGCCCCGTGTTAGTTAAAGTGATTGATAATAACGAAGGTGCCCCTGATTTCATTGATGAAACGACGGGTACTGGCACGAGTTTAGATACAACCTTACGTGCCATGGGCTATGCTGATGGCACGGGCAATGTAACGATCACTGTCTCACCAGTCACAGAGCTAGCTGTTAGACAAGCCGGTATTGTGGGCAATATTGTCACAGAAGCTGATTTGGCTATGAATGCCAAAGTGGCTGAATTATTTGGTATCGAGGATATTTTATCGCCTGCGATTACCGTACTTGATTCTACGTATAACCCTGATGACGGCCTAAGTGCAGCAGAACATTATGGCAACGTGTTAGCGATGTTGTCTGGCGCAAGCGCTTCAGGAGTTAATGCGCTACTCACTCATCTAAAAGCACAGTTAACAGAATCTGATGATGTATTAGTATTTAACCAGGCCGGAGTCGATGCACTGGTGGCGGGCGTAGAAACGTTTAATTCAGGCGCTAATCAAAGCCAAGCAGATCCAATCTCCGCACTTCCGTTTATCGATAAGATTAGTCCAATAATCACCAGTGTTACCCTCTCCAATACCTCTTTAAAGGTGGGTGATACGGCGACCTTAACCATTACCTTCTCGGAAGCTATTACTGACTTTGATAACAGCGATATTTCTCTCCCTAATGGGGCTCTCAGTGCAGTTAGTTCCAGTGATGGAGGAATCACTTGGTCGGGAGGCTTTACACCGACGGCTGATATTGAAGATGTTACAAATATTATCACCGTAGGCACGTCGCTCACTGATTTAACAGGAAATGCTCCTGAAACGAGTAAAGCCTCTGACAATTTTGCAATTGATACTGCTGAACCAGTTATTAGTGCAGTAACAGTGCCTAATGCAGCGATGAGCGTTGGTGATGCGGTGGCCGTAACGATTACGGCTAGCGAAGCGGGCTTGAGCCTTACCAGCGGTACCATCAACGGAGTTGCGGTAACAGGCTTTACTGATAATGGTGACGGAAACTACAGTGCTACTTATACCGTAGTGGAAGGCGATGTCGATCGTGAAGCAGGGGATGATATTCCTGTTTCCTTCGTGCTACAGGACGACGCTGGCAATACAAGTAGTACCTTCTCTACCGCCATCAGCCAAGCGGGCGATTCCATTGACGCCAACCCCACTCCCTCTCCCAGCATTAGTGCGGTTAGTATCCCTAATGTAGCGATGAGCATTGGCGATATTGTTACCGTGACCATTACCGCGAGTGAAGCGGGCTTGAGTCTGATCAGTGGCACTATCAACGGTGTGGCAGTGACAGGCTTTACCGATAATGGCGATGGTAACTACAGCGCTACTTATACAGTGGTACAAGGTCAAAAAGTGCGTGCGGGAGGAGATGATATTCCGGTCTTCTTCGTATTGCAGGACGGAGCTGGCAATACAAGCAGCACCTTCACAACCGCCATCAGCCAAGCGAGCGATGCGATTGATGCCAGTATCCCCGCGCCACCTCCAATTCCTGCTTCTGTTATTAGCGCAGCGAGTATCCCTGATACGGGGATGAACGTCGCTGATGTGGTCACCGTGACCCTAACTGTGGCTGACGATGGTGGTAATGCTTACACCGGTCTGTCCGGCACTGTGGGTGGCTTTGCTCTTAGTAATTTAAACCGTACTAACAGTACCACTTACACTGCGCAGTTTACCGTTGCTAACGGTGGCACTGATGTTGCGGCTGGTGCAAATATCCCGGTGTCGATCACCCTCGGTGTTGGAGCTGCTTTTTCCACTGCCATCAGCCAAGCAAGTGATGAAATCGATGCAAATATACCTGTTTTAAACTCTGTGATTCCAGCTGACGATGTTACAAATACAGGCGTCAATGACAACCTCACGCTTACCTTTTCAGAAGCAGTTTCTGTGGGAACCGGAAACCTTCTTATTAAAAGAGTAGGTGATGACAGTACATTTGAAACGGTTGATATAACCTCCGGTAAGGTTACCGGCTGGGGAACTGCAATTATTACGGTAAATCCAGCTGGCACCTTTACCGACAGTACTGCTTATTATGTACAACTCCCCACGGGCGCTATTTTGGATAGTGCTGGGAACTCCACAAGCGCTATTGCAGATAAGACCACATGGAATTTTGCAACCCCCGACACTATAGCTCCGCAGATCGAGTCCTTCTCCACCACAACGGTAGATGGAAGCTACAAGAGTGGATCAACAATAAACATTACGGCAACAGTTGATGAACCCATACAATCGGGAAACACCATAACCGTAACTTTGGATACCGGAGACTCTGTTCTTTTAACAGCTGCAGCAAACGGCACAACCTTAGTGGGTACATATACGGTTGGTGCAGGGGATACTTCATCAGATCTGAAAGTCAATAGCTTTACAATAGGAACGGTTGAAGACCTTTCAGGCAATGCAATGGTCTCAACAACCGTTCCCATGGGTAATAATATAAGCGATGCAAAGGCCATAATTGTTGACACCACCAGCCCTACAAACAAGGTGTCTGGAATAGATATCTCAGCAGATACAGGAACTTCTGCGGCAGATTTCCTTACCAAGACAGCAAGCCAAACCATCACAGCCACTTTAGATTCAACTCTCGCTGTCGGCGAAAAATTGTTTGGTTCCACGGACGGAGGAACAACCTGGGCAGATATATCTTCCAAGGTTACAGGAACAGCCGTTTCATGGAATGGGGCCACATTATCAGGCGCTTCATCCATACAGATTAAGGTAACTGATACAGCGGGTAACGAAGGCTCAAACGTGGGGGTATCTTACACTCTTGACCAGATCGCCCCAACAACGACCATCACAGGTATTGATATCTCAGCTGATACCGGAATATCGGCCAATGATTTTCTCACAAAAACAGCATCTCAAACTATTACAGGCACCCTTTCCACAACACTTGCTGCAGGAGAAATACTCTACGGCTCTGTTGACGGTGGTTCCAATTGGACGGATATAACTTCCAAGATCAGCGGAGGAACATCTATATCTTGGGATAGTGCAACCCTTTCCGGCTCATCAACAATTCAGATGAAGGTTGTGGATGCCGCGGGAAATGATGGATCTGCAGCTTCTCAGGCATTTACTCTTGATACAACCGCTCCAACCGTTACCTACACAAGTGTTAGTTATGCCAGCGGCTCGGATACAATAACCCTTACAGGAACAAATATTAACACTCTCCTGGATGGAAGCGAGACCAGCGGCACTGATTTAAAGTCTAAGTTTGACTGGAGTAAATTCAAATGGGATATAAACGGTGACGATGCTGTAACGGGTGATGTTTTATTTTCTGCATCGGACATTCTTTCCGTAAAGGCATTGAACAATACGACCCTTGAAGTCGTGCTGACTTCGGCTAAAGGAACCGCTCTTGAGGCCACAGGAGACTGGGATGCTCTGAATACAAATGACTCCGTTGAGATCTCTGTAGGTTTTTCCAGAGACGGAGCTGAAAACATATCATCCACCGATGCATTTGAAGGGCCTACCTATATCCCGACAGTATCCTCCGTGGCCATCTCCGGTAGCACTGGCATACTAAATAACACCCTCAACACAGGTGATACGGTAAGCGTCACTGTAAGCATGAGCGAGAATACTGATGTAAACACGATTGGAGGAACTCCATATATCAATCTGAATATTGGAGGGTCTACAGTACAGGCGGGTTACGCAACGGGAACGGGATCCACAGCTCTCGTTTTTACATACACCATCCTGGCAAACGAGGCCGATGCTGACGGAATAAGTATAGATCTCAATAGTATTAATCCAAACAGCGGAACCATAAAGGGCGCAACAGGTAATAACGCAGTAATAACCCACAGTGCGGTATCAGCAAATGCGTCCTACAAGGTGGATGCAGTAACGCCAAGCACCCCGGGGTTATCACTGAATACAGATACAGGCACCAGCAACACAGACAGAATCTCTAGTGACGAAACCGTTGATGTTGGAAGCATCGAAGCTGGGGCATCGTGGGAGTACAGCCTGAACAATGGAAGCAATTGGGCAAATGGTACAGGCACAAGCTTTGAGCTTACTGCCAACACCACCTTCGCATCGGGCCACATTCAAGTAAGGCAAGCCGATGCTGCAGGAAATGTCAGTACAAACGGAACCCTTGGCGCTGTTAAAACTGACAGTAACGTCCCAACAGTTTCATCGGTAAGTGTTCCCGCGAATCAAACGTACAAGATTGGTGAGAATTTAGACTTTACCGTCAATTTCAATGAGGACGTAACATTAGTTGGAACCAGTTCAACTCTCGCCCTTACCTTAGGTACGGGGGGGACGGTTCAGGCTGCTTATCAGTCTAAAACCGCAAACTCCATTACTTATAGATACACGGTTCAAAGCGGTACTGAAGATACAAACGGTATCAGCTTGGGAGCCCTCACCTTAAATATGGATACCGTAAAGGATATTGCGGGCAACACCGCAAACCTGACTCTCAACAATCCGGGAGCTACAACATCCGTTTTGATTGATGGAATAAAGCCAGGCATTGCAAGTGTTACCGTTGAAAACGGAACCCATAAAATCGGCGATACAGTTACCGTAACCATAACCGCGGCAGGAAATGAAACCGGCCTTACACTGTCCGGAAAAACATTCAACGGCCAGACTCTTACGGGAATAACTGACAACAACAATGGAACCTACACAACTACTTATACCGTTGTTGAAGGGGACGCAGGTGTTGCAGATGCAGGATCGGTTACAACAAGCCTTGCCTTCACCGATGCTGCCGGAAATATAGGGGATACAACAACAAGTGTAACGCTGTCTGGGGAATCCATTGACGCTGATACACCCGATTTTGCATCCTCTACGCCTGCCGATGAAGCTACAGGCATAGCAGTTGACTCAAATATAGTTATCAATTTTGATGAAAATATAGCTCTGGGAACCGGTAATATAGTTATATCGGATGGAACAGATACAAAAACCATCAACGTTGCCAGTCACGCAGGACAGCTTTCAATAAGTAATAGTCAACTTACCATAAACCCCACTGCCGACCTGAGTAACAATGGAAGCACATACAACGTCAAGGTGGACAGCACAGCAATTGTTGATGCTGCAGGCAATACCTATGCCGGTATAAGTGACAGCACTACTCTAAACTTTGATACGGTTTCCGCAGTGGATACCACTAAGGTGGTGTTTGACCTAAAAAATGGAAAGAGCTCTACGCATTCAACGGGGTTTAGTGCAGGAGTTTCATATACCATTTATATTTATATCGACTCCGATTCTAAGAGCATAACCCTTCCTGGCGGTAGTAAATATACAGGCGGTGCTAATCTAGGCGCTGATGACACCATCATTCTCGCTGGAGATGCTCCTGGTGGCGTTCAAGGGGCCAAGGGAAACCCAATAACCAAAACAAGTGTTGATGCCACTAATATTCGTTGGTCTTCAGCAGGCCACGGTCTTGGAGAAACGATAACCAACGGAGGTAATTTCTTTATAGTGAGTTTGCCTGGAGCGACTTCATTTACAGATACTGCCTCATTATGGTCAGGAAATTGGGGGGCAAGGCCTGCCTATAATTACACTGCTGTCATGCCTGCAGGTATCCTATCAAGCCAGATATCGTAAAGAATTGATGCTGGTAGCCTACCGAACGGGGTTTGTTATATTAGAAATTTCTCCTGTATTTTTATCTGCCTTCCATTTATGGAGGGCAGATGCTGGAGAATGTTTTGAGTAAGCCCTTCAGTATCGGAGAACTCTGCCGATTATTGAGGGGAGGTTTTATCAAAGGTCAGATGTGTCATATTTGAATATACTTCGACAGTTAGTCGATCAGCAGCAGTTTGGCATCTTACAACCCCAAGTACAGCAATACTATTTGGAATCCGGTGATCTTCAAGCTTTGCCTCTGTTAGCACTTTCTCATGCACAGCTGGCTGAACGAGATCTTGCTGAAGGTTTTGTTGTAGAGGCTGAGGCCTGCTTGTCTGAACTTAATGATGATGCTCGTATTGATTTAGCTGCGGTGTATTGCTTGTTGTGGCGTATCGATGAGGCGGTGCATTTGTTGGACGCCGTATTAGTTATTCATCCCAACCATGCGTTGGCCTTGGCACGTTTAGCCTGGTGCTGGATGCAGAAGGGGCAGTTGGCACAAGCGAGTGAACTATATCAACGCTCAGCGGCACTCGCTCCATATCGTTTGCCTGTATGGATGGCGTTGGCGCGATTGAAGTTAGTGGCTGACGATTTTCCCGCTGCCCAACAGGCGTTGGATAGCGCGATTGCTCGTTTTGAAGCAACTATGGTTAATCTGCCCGACGGGGAGGTCGCAGAATTTACTGCTCAGTTACGAGGTTTGCAGTTAGAGATATGGGTGGTGACGGATGCCTTGGCGCAAGCGGAGCTGTGGTTGGAGAGTCGCCGCGATACGCTAACAGAAGACGAGTGGTGTTCATTAGTGCTGGGTTATTCGACCCTGCTAGCAGCTCAGGAACGCCACGCTGAGTCGGAAGAAGCGCTACATAATGGTTTAAAATATTACCCTAAAAACTTAGATCTTATCTCACAGCTGGCCGAGTTGGCTCAGTTACAGGGGCGTACGATGCAGGCAGTGCAGTTGTTGCGCCGTTCGATTCGTTTAGCTGTGGAGTTGGACGAATGCTCGAATAGAAAGGAGATCCTTCTGTGGGCGCGTCTTTCTAAAGCTTGCTTGCATCAAATGGAGGCACAAGCGCGTAAGGCAGCTGAAAAGGCCATCGCATTGGTTGCTGAGTTGAAAGAATCAGAAACGCTCTCCGAGCAGATGATCCGCCAGTTACACTTACAGACGAGTTCTGCTATGGCGCAGGTAGAGGGTCAAGCGCAGAATTATGATGAAGCGGAATCACTGTTTTGCGAGATACTTGATGAGGCTCCTTACTTTATACCCGCGCTGCAGGGGTTTGGCCAACAACAAATGCAGAGGGGTAATATCGATGAGGCTGTTGCACTATTTGAACGCATTAAGCAGATCGATCCGGCAAAAGGTTACTCTTCGCTAATTAACGCAAGGCGCTTCCCTGATGATGATGCGACGTTAGAGAAAATCGAACATGCCGCACGTCAACCTAGTCTGGAAGGTTCGGTACATTCGGGACTGTTGTTGCAGTTGGCTTCCGCTTGGGAAAAGCGTAAAACCTATGACAAAGCCTTTGGGTTAGCTGTTGAGGCTAACGACGTGAGTAAAAAACGCCTCAGTTATGATCCTAAAGCTCATCGAAATCAATGTGCACGTACCCGTCATGTGTTTTGCAAAGATCTGTATGAACACCGCCGTGAATGTGGCGTGGATTCTTCCATGCCAGTGTTTGTAGTGGGGATGCCGCGCTCGGGTACTACCTTGGTGGAGCAGATTCTTGCAAGCCATAGCCTGATTTTTGGGGCGGGAGAGTTGGGCGTGATTCCACGCCGAATTCAAGGCTTAAATCGTTGGGAGCGGCATACGGGTTCTGGTCGTCATTATCCTGATTGTATCGATGATCTAAGCCCTTACGTGACCGAAGGAATTGCTAACGGCATGTTGGACGAGCTGAAAGAGCTAGCTGCGCAGGATAAACCGGCTGCCCAACATGTGGTGGATAAGTTGCCGCATAATTTTGAGAATATTGGCTTTATTAAGTTTTTGTTTCCCAAGGCAAAAATTATCTCCGTACGCCGTGATCCTCGCGATATTGCAATTTCAAATTACTTTACCGATTACCTAGCTAAGCATAGCGGAATGGGTTTTGCTTACGATTTAAACTGGATTGGTGAGCAACTAGCTGATCATAACTTGATGATGCATCATTGGAATCAGGTTTTCCCTGGAGATATTTTGGAGGTTAATTACGAAGATGTAGTGGATGACCTTGAAGGTTCTGCTCGTCGAATGCTCGAGTATATCGGTGTCGATTGGGAGCCTCAGGTATTGGCGTTTAATGAATTGGATCGTCCAGTTAAAACCGCTAGTGTTTGGCAGGTGCGTCAACCTGTTTATAAAACGTCCAAAGCAAAATGGATGCGCTATCAAACCCATTTAGCACCACTTATTCAAGGCACAAACGCTCTCATTAGTTTCGACCCAATCACCGATATGCTCACGTTACCGCAGCCGGGATTTTTAACTGATGGGGTGGCGCTGTTTCATGATGATGATCTGGATGGCGCGGAGATGAGTTTTAAAAAAATGCTGCACCACAACCCTGATCACGCTGCTTGTAATTACATGGTCGCGCTCATTTATTGCCGTAAAGGGCATGTTTCAGATGCCATTCCCCTGTTTGAGAAAGCATTAGAGATATGCCCCTGGCAGCAGGAGTGGCGGGATAATTTAGTACACGCCTACGAAGACAGCGGTGATACCGATAAAGCCCGAGCACTCCAAGAAAAATACGCCAAACGAAGCGCCGTGACGATGGATGGTGAAGAGGCGTTTGTTGAGGATAACTTAGCACTGTTTAATGCAGATTTTGCCGAATAGCCAGTTAATGAATGATAAAGGCTGCGTGGATAAACGCAGCGCTGAGGATTGAAATAATGTTCGACTCTAAAACGCCATTGGCTTTTGCCATCTGTACGCTTTCTTTTTGTAGTGGCTTGTGGAGCTCAGCTACTTTTGCCCAAACTGTTATGGCTGACCAAGTGCTTGCTCCGCAAATAGAGTTGAGTGCAACAGCAAATAAAGCGTCAGGTTTGCAAGCAGTGTTGCAGACAGTTTTACGCAACCACCCTACGATTAAAGGCAAACAAGCTGAGATAGATGTTTCCGGGGCTTTGATAGAGAGTGCGGAAGCAGGGCGTCTACCTACATTAAGCGCACAAGCTAATAACCTGAATGACGAATACACCCAAGGTACTTTACGTCTTAAACAGCCGCTTTGGGCATTTGGTAAAATAGATACGTCGATTGGGCAAGCGCGCGCGCAATATGACACAGAACAGTTTGCTCTTTTGCAGGTGCAACGCCAGTTGATTGAGGGGAGTGCTGCCGCTTACGCCAAAGTAGAGGGTTTGCAAGCACGTGCTAAGGTGGCGAAGATTAACATCACAGAGCATCAGCGCCTGTTTAAACGGATTAAGCAACGTGAACGAGGGCAGCTTGCCTCAGAAGCCGATGTACGTTTAGCGCAATCGAGAGTGTTGCTGGCGCGGGCACAACAAGAGCGTATAACAGGAGCACTACAGGTTGCTTTGAATGAGCTGGAAAGTTACACCTTGCAACCTGTCGCTGTGGATGTGCCGGTTGACCCTGCATTGGCTGCATTACCTTCGATTGCGGAGATCGAGAGCCAAGCGCTAGCGCAGGATGCAGATGTTATTTACAAACGCGCACGTCTAGATGTTGTTCGTTTAGATATTAAAAAAGAAAAAATAGCCTCTATGCCCACTATTTACGCACAAGTCGAACATGAACTGTTAGATACGCAAGCCAATACAGACCGGACACGTGCAGGGTTAGTTTTTGAAGGAAGTATGGAAGGTTTAGGCTTTGTTAGCCGTGGCCGTGTGAAAGGAGCAGAGGCCCGTTTAGTAGCAGCACAAGAAGATCTTAATGTGGCGATGAATGACATTAAACGTCGTATTAATACGTTAATGGCAAATCGAAATACACAGCACACCCTAAGTCGAACTCAGACAGAAGTGGTGGCGACAGTCGAAGAGACGATGGCTTCCTTTGTTCGTCAATATGACAGTGGTAGAAAAACCTGGATTGATGTCCTTAATACCCAGCGAGAGCTGACGGAGCAGCGTTTACAGTTGGCGCAGTATCAGAGTGACTGGCTGATATTATCCTTGCGTATCGTAACGCTGACGGGGGCTTTGGATCGCTTAGCGGGTATTGAAGTGTGAGTCTTTCCAGTGCACCACCGGCGGAGACGAGCACTCACAGTAAATCTGATCAAGATCCTGCTTTAGATGCTGTGTTTTTAAAAACACCAATTCCTGCACCGGCCTTGCAGCGGCTTCTGAATCTATTACATGTTTCAGTTGAGCCGGGTGCGCTGGAACAAGCCTGTGCACAGGCTCAGCAGCAATTTGAAGAGGAGCCGCCTGCACAGCGTATTAGTTTTATCTTTCATGCATTGCAGCTTAAAGGGGTACAGCCCGCACAATTGCGTTGGAGCCGTTTTGACCAGCGCAGGCTACCCGCGCTGTTGTTTCATAACCAAGAGTGGCAGGTGGCTGAACGTATTGCTGATGGGCTGATTCGTCTGTCAGGAGTAGAAGGTAGTCAAGAATACCAGCAAGAAGATCTGGAGGAGGGTATTGTGCTGTGGTTGCGCACAGCGCCCAATCACAGCGAGTCCTCGGCATTCAGTTTTAAAGATAATATTGCCGCGCGTTTAGTGTGGCGTGAAGTTTTTAAAACTCGCCGTTGGTTGCGTGATGTGGTGATTGCCACGGTTATTATTAATTTTTTGGCGATTGCTACGTCTGTGTTTGCCATGCAAGTGTATGACCGGGTAGTACCTACCTTGGGTTATGCAACGCTCTATACCCTTGTAATGGGAATGGGCGTTGTCATCTGCTTAGATTGGTTACTTAAAACTGTTAGGGCAAGGATTTTGGATAGTGTTGCTTGTGCAGTGGATAAGTCCGTCTCACAGCAAGTCTTTGACCATGTGATGCGCTTGCAGTTAGATACACGGCCTCGCAGTTTGGGTACGCTTGCAGCCCAAGTTGGTGGGCTAGACTCCGTGCGTCAATTCTTTGCTTCGGGTGTGGTGTTTGCTTTAGTTGATATGCCTTTTGCTCTGATGTTTATAGGCTTTATCGCGATCATTGGGGGCCCTATTGGCTGGGTCTATCTGATTCTGCTTCCTGTTGCTGGGCTGTTAGGTTGGATTACCCAAAAACGCTTACGCCGGCTCATGAAAGAACAGATGATTCGCTCCAATGAGCGGCAAGGCTTATTAGTGGATGCTATCCAAGGAACCGAATCAATTCGTGCTAACAATGCCAGTTGGCGCTTTGGTGAGCAGTGGTCCGACATTACTAATTCAATTACCGGTTACAATATTCAGCAAAAAGCGATTAGTAACATTGCCACGGTAACAACTGGCAGCCTTTCCACCATTGCATATGTGAGCGCCATTGTGGTGGGTGTGACGCAAATTGAAGCTGGCATTCTCACTATGGGGGCGCTGATTGCGTGTAGTATTTTAGGTGGCCGCGTTATTGCGCCAGTTGCACAGTCTGTGCAGTATCTCTCGCAGTGGCAAAACGTGTCACAGGCACTCCAAATGGTCAATCAAGTTTTGCAGCTGCCCACAGAGCGTCATGCTGATCAAAACCTTTTAATGCCGGATCAGGCGCCGAGAAGTGTTGATTTAGAAGCGGTGCGTTTCTCCTATCCAAATTCACCGGTTCAGCAATTGAATGTGAAACAACTCTCATTCAAGTCGGGTGACCGTGTTGTACTACTAGGCCCGATCGGTTCTGGAAAATCGACGTTGCTGAAAGTCTTGGCAGGTCTTTATCGTCCCAGTGAAGGTCGGGTTAGGTTAGGTCAGGCGGATCTGTGGGAAGTAGATCCCCATGTTGTTGCTAATCATGTGAGTTATCTGCCACAAAGCGTGCATCTTTTTAAGGGCACATTACGCAGTAACTTGGCCTTATCTGGTACAGTCAGTGATTCACATCTACTACAGGTAAGCAAAGCATTAGGGATTGATCGTATTGCAGCCGATAGCCCACAGAGCATGGAGCTTGCAATAAGCGAAGGCGGAGAGGGCTTATCAGGTGGGCAACGTCAGTTGGTAGGTTTAGGACGGGTACTTCTAGCTCAGCCTACTATTTGGCTACTGGATGAACCGACTGCGTCGTTGGATACAGAGAGTGAAAAACAGGTGTTGGATGCTATTCAGGCTCGAGTTAAACCTGATGATATTTTGTTGATCGCCACGCATAGGCCTGTACTGGCATCCCGCTTGGCAAATCGTGTGATCGTGATGCGTCGTGGCGAAGTTGTGGCTGATGGTAAACCTGAACAGGTCCTGCCTAAAATGATGGCGCAACGTTCACCCTCTAGTGTTGCTGGTCACCCGGTGGGAGCGCCCATGACAGGGGGGGCGAATGTGCTACCTGTGAGAAGGGATCACCAGAAGGGGCCGGGTCATGTTATTTGATAGTTTTTTTGATACTGATGGATCAGGTAATGCGGCGGCAGTAAAGCGGTTATCAACTTTTCATGAACGGCGCTACTCACTCGTTCTATGGGTACTGCTCTTTGGGCTTTTGAGTTTCATAGGCTGGGCAACTATTTTTAAAATAGATGAAGTGGCTAAAGCGACCGGTGAAGTGATTGCCAGCAGCCGTGTACAGATTATTCAGTCGGTGGATGGCGGTGTACTAGCAGCGTTGAACGTACGAGAAGGCGACCGTGTTGAACCAGGGCAAATCTTAGCGCAATTGGATCAAACGCGCTTTGGCGCTTCAGTCAACGAGATTGATGCACGGCTGTCGGCGTTAAAGATTAAAGCGATTCGTTTACGCGCCGAAGTGGTGGATGCCAAGAGTTTGGTCTTTCCTGAAAATCTGATGCGTTTTCCTGAACAAGTACTTGTCGAACAAGCACTCTTTGAGCAGCGCCGCAGTGGCTTGCTGAATGAGGTACGCACATTAAAAACGGCTATCGCATTAAGCCGTGAAGAGCTCGCATTAGTAAAAAAACTCTCGCGTTCGGGGGATGTAAATCGCTCGGAAACGATACGTACAGAGCGGGCACTAAACGAAACTAAAGCAAAACTAATAATACGTAAAAACCGGTACTTGGAAGAAGCCAGTGCAGCGCTCGCCAAAACCGAAGATGAAATGGCACAGAATGAACAGATTCTAACTCAACGTATTCGACAGTTAGATAACAGCGTATTCAAAGCTGTAGTACCAGGTATAGTGAAAAATATCCGGGTTACGACTGTTGGCGGGGTTCTGCGTGCAGGTGAGGAGCTCATGCAAATTATTCCGGTAGATGATGAGTTGATTATTGAAGCTAAAGTTAGCCCGGCAGATATTGCGCGTATCGCATCTGGATTAAAAGCAACATTGCGCTTTGATCCCTTTGATTACACCATTTATGGAGGAGTAAACGGTGAAGTGGTGTATGTGAGTGCGGACACATTGAAAGAAGATACGCAACGCGGAGAAGAGATCTATTACCGCGTCCATGTGGTAACAAAAACACAACCTGTCACAACGACTACAGGGCGTGTTTTGGATATTTTACCGGGCATGACGGCGCAGATTGATATCCGTACTGGTGAGCGAACTGTGATGGACTACCTGCTTAAACCTCTGCGAAAAACCGTGTCAGATTCTTTTGGTGAGCGTTAATCACATGCCAGCCTACACTCGAAAAACAATCGATCAGCCAGTCCAGGGCTCCAGCAGTGAAGTGTACTGGCAAACAGCACATGTTTCACGCCAACAACGGGCCCAAAAGCACCAGCACAGAAGCTGTGTGATATGGTTTACTGGGCTGTCGGGCTCTGGTAAATCGACATTAGCCCATGCGCTGGAGCTGCGTTTACATCAAATGCAGTGCAGCACTTTTGTGTTGGATGGCGATAATGTTCGGCATGGACTGTGTGCAGATTTGGCCTTTAGTGCAGATGAACGCACTGAGAATATCCGGCGCATTGGAGAAGTCAGTAAGCTCTTTTTAGAGGCTGGAGTCATAACGTTAACGGCTTTTATCTCTCCTTATGAAGAAGACCGTAAAGCGGCTCGAGCCTTGTTTGATTCAGCGGATTTTATTGAGATTTATTGTCAGTGTGCATTAGAAGAGTGTGAGAAACGTGACGTTAAAGGACTCTATAAAAAAGCCCGTCAGGGGTTGATTAAGGAATTTACAGGTATCTCAGCGCCTTATGAGGTGCCACAAACTCCTGAGATGGTGTGCAATACCCAAACAAACTCAGTGGAAAGTTGTATTGATCAAATACTTCTATTATTGCGCAAGCGTGGTGTGTTTTTAGACATGAAAACGCTGTAACGCATGTAAGCAATAGCAACGTTTAGTTAAAAAATTGGACATGAAAAGTAAAGATTTATCGGTGCCTTATAATCTATTCCGACAACAAATAAGCGTACGCACAAAAAAGTATTCTTAATATATATACTTTAATTTTAAGTAGTTAAGCGCTCGGTTGTTACTATCAGTAACAAAATTGTTGCACTGCAACATGAATCAATATATCATTCCCTCATCAACTACTTTCCTATATGGGTATCAATCATGTTAAACAATATTCCTAATGCTGACTTCTCTGCTTTTGGCGCTCCTGTTCAGAAGCTTATCGAACTAAACACAGCAACTTTTACTAAAGCATTTGAGCTTCAGAAAGCTACAGCTGAGAAACAAATCGCTCAAGCTCAAGCTGATTTTAAAGCACTTTCTGAAATTAAAGATGTTGAAGCTCTTACTTCTTTTGTTGCTGTGAAATCTGAAGAAGCTAAAGCGAACCTTGAAGCGCTTAAAACTGACGCTCAAGTATCTTTAGAAAACAACAAAGCTTACTTTGCTGAAGTTCAGGCTATCCTGACTCAAGGTAAGTAATTCCTGCTGTTAAGGAAATTGCAAAAATAGCTGTGTAGTTTACGCTATTTTTAAAAAAGCCTTCGCCAGAAATGGTGAGGGTTTTTTTGCGTCTGGATGATACCGATATAGTGGCAAAGATTTAAGATGCACGGTTATGCGCTATGCAAATTTTTCCATGAAGTTAGCTTGTAGTGTACGTTGAAAGAAAACGCCAACTAGGGCTCCTCTTGTACATCTTTAAACTGGTTCTTAATCTCAATAAATTCTTGTTCGCATGCGATGAACGCTTCAACGATGCGAGCGTCGAAGTGGCTGCCTGAGCCTTCAAGAATAATACTTTTCGCTTTTTCATGGGAGAAGGCGGGCTTATAGACTCGCTTGCTCAGCAATGCGTCGTAGACATCAGCCAAAGCCATAAGGCGACCGGAGAGGGGGATTTCATCGCCTTTCATGCCACGGGGGTAACCAGAGCCATCCCATTTCTCATGATGCGTTAGGGCTATTTCACGAGCAAAGTCGAGAAAGTAACTAGAGCCTCTATGGCCCTCTGCTACGAGTAGTGCATTAGCACCAACTTGTGCATGAGTTTTCATTATTTCAAACTCTTCATCCGTTAGTTTTCCAGGTTTTAACAAAATACTATCAGGTATGCCCACTTTACCGACATCGTGTAGCGGTGCTGATTTATACATCAGTTCTATCGTTTCACTATTGAGTTCAGTAGAAAAATCCTGGTGATGGCTTAAATGCTCTGCCAGAACTTTCACATAACGCTGAGTCCTAAGGATATGAGCACCGGTTTCATTGTCACGAGTTTCTGC
>NZ_JADGEV010000062.1 GCF_016744175.1 Neptunomonas sp.
TCCATCATAGGCGCTACACAAAAGCGACGGTCAAGTGTTGGAGTTTGATGTGAGTTAGTGTGTAGCAATTGCAATATCTCTTTAGCTTAGGTGGTGGTCGATATATTGCAGTATTATTTAATTACATCTCGTAGTTTCACAAAACTAGGGTTGTGGTAAAGCTTAATACTGCATATAAAAAATTATTTAAGCTTACTATTATACATATTGAGGGGGATTGCTTCGAGCGAAAGGGAGTGTTGAGCGAAGTGAGTGGGTAAAATAAAAACCCTGCTAGGTAGCAGGGTTTATGAATGCCAAGTATAAGTAATGCTAGGGGTTATCGTTGATCGAAATCGACGACTACCTTATCCGAAATAGGATGTGCTTGGCAGCTAAGAATGTAACCGGCTTCGATCTCATGTTTTTCAAGACCGTGAGTGATGTCCATGTCGACTTCACCTTCCACTAGTTTACATTTGCAGGTAGAGCATACCCCTGCTTTACATGCATAAGGTAGCTCCATGCCATTGTCCATACCGGCGTCTAAAATGTTTGAGCCGACAGTCGCCAGTTCGAACATGATTGAGCGGCCATCTGCAACAACCGTTACTTTGCTAAGCTTTTCTTCGCCAAACTCTTCGATACGTTTCTGGGCTTTATCCAGAATTGCTTGAGAGTCGGCTGATGAGTTTGCAAATAGCTCGTAATGAATTTGATCATCATTTAAGCCTTCCATACGAAAGCCACGAGACACTTCAGACATCATCGATTCAGGGCCACAGATAAAGGCTTCATCAGTGCTTTTGATATCAATTAGGCCGCTTTTTTGAAGGGCGTATCCTTTCTTGTTATCAATGCGGCCATTTAAAAGGTCAGCTCCTTGATCTTCAAAATCCATAATATTGATCCACTGAAAGCGATCCATATAACGGTTTTTAACAAAGTTTAGTTCCTCTTTGAACATAACAGAGTTGCTTCGACGGTTGCCGTAAATCAGAGTGACACGGCTATCCGATTCAACAGATAGTGTTGATTTTATGATCGAAATCATTGGCGTTATACCAGAGCCTACAGCGATACACATGTAGTTTTTGGTATTGTCAGCTTTGAGTTCTGTGTGGAAGCTGCCTTGTGGGGCCATTACTTCAATTTCAGCACCGGCTTTAAAGTTATCATTGGCGTAGTTAGAAAACTTACCATTTTTAACTCGCTTTATACCTACGCGCATATGACCGTCGTTAATGCCTGAGCATATGGAGTATGAGCGACGTACATCTTCGCCGTCGATCATAGCTTTAATGGTCAGGAATTGGCCTTGTATAAAAGTAAACTTCTCTTTTAATTCTTCTGGAACATCGAATGTTACACAGATAGCTGTATCTGTCTCTGGTTGTACGTCAGCTATCTTTAATGTGTAGAAATTGGTGTCGGACATCGCTTCACCTATATCTTTTTAAAATAATCAAATGGTTCGTTGCAATCATTACACTGGAAGAGTGCCTTGCACGCGGTAGAGCCAAACTCACTGATCCTGCGAGTATTTCGGGAGCTGCAATGTGGGCATTGCGCATGAGCGTCAGGTGTTAGGCCATCTTCATCAAGGTCTGCATCTTCTGGCGGTGCAATACCGTAATTTCGAAGGTTCTTTCGGCCTTCCAGTGACATCCACTCCGAGCTCCAAGCAGGAGATAATGACATGTTGACAGTGACGTCAGCATAACCCGCATCGTTCAAGGCTGTGGCCACGTCGGTGCGGATATTGTCCATTGCGGGGCAGCCAGAGTAGGTGGGTGTGATGGTCACTATAATTTGCCCACCTATACGCTCAATATCACGTAAAATCCCTAGGTCCCAAATGCTCAGTACCGGTACTTCTGGGTCTTTAACCATATCGAGCAAGTCCCATAATTCTTTTACATCAGCCGCACTGCGCTGTTGCAATCGTTGGTACTGTTCTTCTGGCATCAGTGAAATTTCATTCATAGTGGTTTACCACTTGCAACCTGGATGAGAGCGATGCACAAATTGCATCTCAGTTAACATGTGGCCAAGGTTCTCTGTGTGGTAGCCCGTACGGCCACCACGAACGGCCCAGCTATCTTCTGGTACAGTCAGTGTTGCTTCAGTCAGAATATCGCTTACCATTTGGCGCCATGCATCATGAAGCTTAGATACGTCTACTCCTATGCCGTTGTCAGCAAGCATCTGCTCAGTTTCATCCATGTCGAACATTTCATGGGTGTAACCCCATAGTTGATCAACCGCTTTCTGAGTACGCTTATGACTTTCCTCAGTACCATCACCTAAACGTAAAACCCAGTCACGGCTGCGGCGCAGGTGGTACTTGGTTTCTTTTATCGACTTAGCAGCAATTGCAGATAACGTAGCATCTTTTGATTGCACTAATTCTGGTAACAGTAATGTGTAATAAACATCGGCAAGTAGCTGGCGAACCTGAGAGTAGGCAAAATCGCCTCTAGGCATCTCGAGCAGCAGTAAGTTGCGGTATTCGCGATCGTTACGCATGTATGCGAAATCGTCTTCAGTACGACCATCATTGGCTAGTTCGGCAGCGTAGGTGTAAAACATACGTGCGCGACCAATATAATCCAGCGCTACGTTACCGTAGGCGATGTCTTCCTCAAGGAAGGGTCCGTAGCTTACCCATTCAGAAATACGGTGGCCCAGTACAACGGAGTCATCGCCTAAACGGGTAGTATATTCAAGTGTTGCAGCTTTGATATCACTCATTCTTTTATACTCCCGCCAATTACATGTTGTTTACTGGATCAGGAAGTACGTAGTAAGTTGCGTGACGGTAAGGCTTGTCATCGCTTGGGTCGTAGAAGCTTTCAGCATCATCTTCTTGAGAAGCACAGATGTCGTTGGATTTCATTACCCAGATACTAACGCCTTCACTGCGACGCGTGTAGCAGTCACGAGCGTACTCCAGGGCCTGTGCGTGATCTTCTGCGTGCAAGCTACCTACGTGTTTATGATCAAGGCCACGCTTTGAGCGGATGAATACTTCAAACAGTTCTAGTTTTTCAGTTGTCATGTCAGTTACCCCTTACGCCACGTTTTTTATTTTGTTGGCATTTTTTTTGTTGTTATATGCAGTAATAGCATCACGTACCCAAGAGCCTTCTTCATGAGCGGCTACATGATGCTCAATACGTTGGCGGTTACAGTGGCCATTTCCGTTGATTACGCTGTAGAACTCTTCCCAGTCAATGTCGCCATGATCATAATGGCCACGTTCTTCATTCCATTTAATGGCAGAATCTGGGTGCTCTAAGCCTAAGAATTCGATCTGAGGAACTGTTTGATCAATAAACTTCTGACGCAAGTCGTCATTAGTTTCACGTTTAATCTTCCATTCCATTGACTTAGCAGAGTGTGCCGATTCTGAGTCGTGAGGACCAAACATCATAAGAGCTGGCCAGTAGAAACGGTTCAGAGAGTCTTGCGCCATCTGTTTCTGTTCTGGTGAGCCTTGAGCCAGAACTAATAGAGCTTCATAACCTTGGCGCTGATGGAAGCTTTCTTCTTTGCAGATACGGATCATGCCGCGTGCATATGGGCCGTAAGAGGTTCGTTGTAGCGATACCTGATTTACAATAGCTGCTCCATCAACCAGCCAGCCTATAGCGCCTACATCACCCCAAGTGAGGGTAGGGTAGTTAAAAATGGATGCGTATTTAGCCGTGCCTTTCTGTAATGCTTCGATCATCTCTGCACGAGAAATGCCAAGCGTTTCGCAGGCGCTGTATAGGTATAGTCCATGGCCTGCTTCATCTTGCACCTTGGAGAGCAGAACGACTTTACGGCGCAAAGAAGGTGTACGTGTGATCCAATTCCCTTCAGGTTGCATACCGATCACTTCAGAGTGCGCATGTTGAGACATCTGACGGATAACATTTTTACGATAAGCATCCGGCATCCAATCCTTGGGTTCGATTTTCTCTTCAGCGTTAATCTTGCGCATGAAATTTTGTTCTTCTGGCGTCATTATTCTGCTCTCCGATGTTCTGGTTCGTTTGTCAGACTATGAAACTTTTTATTTTCTTCATAGCAGTCAGTATCTATCAAATCTTGCTATTGATCTTGCCGTTTTTAGTATAAGAACTCGCCTTTGGGCAAGACTCATCAATTACATATAACAGCGATAGAATAAATGTACCTCGAAATATTTTAAAATGATACATAAAATTACATAAAAACATAATTTACTGTATCACTTGTGCTGATTTTTATTCTTGTATAGCAGTGTTTATAAGACTTTTGGCGATACCATAAATATTCTTTTCATAAATTTATGAGCCTAGAATTAGCATGTGAATTCAAAAAAAGATGAATTAATAGTGTTGTAAGATTTTTGGCAAAGCAGAAGACAGAGGTATGACAGGTGTTTTTAGAGTGAGTGACGGTTGCTTTTAGGGACGGTCAAAGTAGATGGGGTGTATCTGATATGATGCCATCCACACCCATAGCCCAAAGCTTTTTAGCGGTGTTCGAATCATTACATGTATAGATGATTAGCTGGTAGCCAGCAGACTTAATGGACTGCGCAAGTAAGGGGGTTAAGTATTTCCAATTGCAATGTAAGCTGACAGCATTTAACTCTTGCATTGTGGAGTGCCAAGAGCAATCTATCTTTTCATAGAGCAGACCTATGGGTTGTTCTGAATCACATTGGCGGTAGTCACGTAAAATGTCATGGTCGAAACTACTTATCAGCAATGGTTTAGTGCTGCTCCAATGAGCGTTAATAATTGGGTAGGTAAGGGATACAATTTTTTGAGGAGAGACGTTTTCCTGTGGTTTTAGCTCAAGGTTAACTCCCATATTTAGGTGTGACATCAATTGAAGTGTCTCAATTAGTGTAGGGATTTTTTCGCCGCGAAAAGCCTCAGAAAACCAGATGCCAGCATCTATTTTTTGTAGGCAATCAGCAGTAATATTGAGCAGAGATCCTTGGTTATTGCTACAACGCTCTAATGTATCGTCGTGGCAGAGAACGACAGTATCGTCTCCTAAAATGCTCGCATCAACCTCAACCCAGTCTATATTATGTAGATTTGCTGCTTTGATAGATGCAAGTGTATTTTCAGGAGCTAAAGATGCTAATCCTCGGTGGCCAATAATACGACTTGCTTTCATGTTAGTTTCTCCTGTAACTCTGGCTAGTTGCCTTATTCAGGTTGATGCTTATTAGAATTTAACGCTAGGGACTTTCTTCACTTCACTGGCCTCTGATTCATCCAATTCAAAGAATTCAAATTTAACAAAGTTAAAGCGTGTGGCTACTAAATTAGATGGAAAGCTATCGACCATAATATTTAGGTCCCGGGCCGAACCATTATAAAAACGTCGGGCCATCTGGATCTGATCTTCTAGTTCTTTTAACTGTTCTTGGAGGTCTAAAAAATTTGTGTTTGCTTTCAAGTCTGGATAATCTTCAGCAAGCGCAAACAGTTGGCGTAATGCACCGGATAATACAGTCTCAGCTTGTGCAGTAGTTGTCGTTGTACTTGCATCGCTAGCTTGTATGGCACTGTTGCGTGCATTGACTACTCTTTCAAAGGTTGATTGCTCATGTGAGGCGTACCCTTTCACTGTCTCGATAAGATTGGGGATGAGATTGTGACGGCGCTTGAGCTGAACTTCAATTCCACTCCATGCTTCTTCTGTTCTTGCTTTTTTATCCACCAAACCGTTGTAAAGGCTGATGATATAGAGAGCTATAGCAACAATAAGCCCAATTATAATTGAAAGTGTTAACACAAATTTAATCTCCGTCGTTACTAAGAAGTACGCTAATAGGTGGTTCTCGTTAAATGGATTCTAGCTTAATACAGCTAAATGCGGCCAGTTTACTTACCAACCGCCGCCACCGCCACCGCCGCCACCGCCACCAGATGAACCTCCACTAAAGCCGCTTCCTGATGAGGAGGGAGGTGTAGACGATGAGGCAATTGCACTGTCTAAGCCAGTTGATAGGTTTGAAGATAAAGAAGCGATATTGTTTTGGTTATGGTGGTTGTGATACCAGTGTAGTGATTCACCGCTTGATAGAGCTGAAACAGCCAATACTTCGGTGAATTTTTCTCCCCATTCATTTTCTACGCCAAGAGCAACTGCATAGGGTAAGTATCGCTCAAATAATTCGGGCGTTTTTTCAGGGGGATGTTGAAATTCAAGGAGATCTTTTTCTGCTACACGTAAGTATTCTCTAAAGCCTTCAATCTTATCAAGAGTGGCTCTTCCTGCAACTGTCGGTGCTTCGAGCAACCAATAAAATAGCATGAGAAGTAGGCCTGAACAGAGAAAGTATGCCGGAACCGCAATGTTTTCAATATTCAGCGAAAACTGCCCAAATAAGGAGATAAATGGCCCGCCTACGGTGAAAATAAAAATGGCGGGCAACACTGCCGGTATTAACTTTATTGCTTTCATACCAGTAGAGCGCGACTTTGCAGCTTGAATTGAACGGCGAATAGACGTGATAAAAACAGTACCGAAGATGCCAGCAAATACAGACAAGAATATAAGCTCTTCACGTTGATCTTGAATGGCCATAAAACCACCAAGCGTTATAGCTAAAGCTAAACCAATAAAAAACCATAAGCGGTTATTGTTGAAGTTTTGCTTTGCATATTCTCTTGTGAGTGTTTGTTTTAGCTCAGATTGGGCTTTTGAAACTGACTCGGAGTATTTCCCTCCTACACTTTGTTGCTGGAGATTATCTTTAAACAGCACGTTGGCAAGAGATTTTTCACTTGGGAAAAAATTAATAGTTTTGCCCGTTTTGCTAAGCGTATAAGAGTTTTTTTTTGTGATTGGTTCTATCGTTAAGTAACCTTTAACCGCAAGGTTTATTAGTGCAGCACTAAAAGCTGAAGGTTTGACACGCCGGTCTTTGATGAATTGACAGGCTGCAGGTGATAAGCCCTTAGGTGGTGTGAAAAGGGGGATAATGGATCCACCTTTTGGGTCACGCCCCACAGCAAGCCAAGCAAGCAGCAAGTATGTAATCACGATTAAAATACTAATACCTGCAAAAATAACTATGCGAAAATCTTGCATTAGCCAGCTAATTTTTTGTGAATTAGAAGGCGGAGCAATGACGCCTTTATCCCAAGCAAGAAGAACGGTCATACCTTCACGGGTATTGAGTATTTTGTTAGTTTTAAATGAAACTTCAAATGGAAGACTCTGTACTGTATTGACAGCACTTGATGTACTTCCAATGGGACCAGTATAAGCTTTGAAGTTTTTAATAGAGGCGTTTGTCGGTAAAGATATTGTAGCGCTGGCGTTATCAATAGGAAATTTAAATCCATGGCCTATCGCGTTAAAATAGAGTTCATCTCTCTTTTCTAAAAACTGTATTTGGCGGTTGGTCCGGTAAAAAATTTCATAAGTATGATTCCCTTTGGATACAAACTTGTTTTTATCACCTATGTAGACACGGATTCCGTTTTGTTGTTTTTGTGTGTGAAACGGCTCGCTTTTCCCATCGCGCATTATGCTGATCACTTCAAAGCCAACGTGGTGCTTTTGGGTATTTGGTAAAACATAGGTTGTAGGGAAATCTCGATAAATCCCACGCTTAATCGCAGCATTTTCAGCCGTAACGGTAATCGTTTCAGTTACAAGCAGCTCGCCATCATTTTTGATGAGAATGTGCGTTTCATAATTTAGTATACGTTCTTGCGAATAAACAGAAGAAGTGCTTAGCAGTAATATACAGAGCACTATGATACTGCGTACTAATAAAATTCCTTTCACAGAGATGTCCCTATTGTCCTAGGTATAAAAATCGCGCTTTCTATAGGCGGTGGCATCATGCCATTGTTTTAGTGCAGAGTAGGCACTAATAAGAATAAGATACTGTAAGTGAACCGTAACGTTGGGCGTCTGTTTGAGTATCAAATTCTTTAGTACGATAAACATGAGCGAAAGATACTTTCCATTTGTTGTAGACGCCTGCGACACCAAAAGCCGCATCCGCAACAAAGTGTTTTTTGGACACCGAGTGGCTGTCTTGATAAGAGTTTCCATCGAGAAAAATATTCTGTAATACAAAGCGCCCATCCAAAGAGACAAAGGCATGCACTCCCCAGCCTTGTCGTAAACGAGTATCAAAGTTTCCAGGAGCGCTATTGTCGCCGCCTGGTCGTAGGGCTGATGTTCCAAAATCATCAGGTAAGCGTAGCCCAAAGCGAAATTCTGCTCCGGTATTCGCATACGTTGCTACATTACCAAGGCTTCCCCCGTAATGAGTAATAAAGTCATACCCTAAAGGACCGTACATAGACTGCTTGAATAAACGGTGTTTGTGCTCCCAAACAAGTTGGATTCCTGGCTCATTTTTAAGTTGGTTATCCCAACCAAGAAACAAATCAATACCACGGGCTTTATGAACTAAATCTTGAGCCTCTTGAGCAAAAGCTGCTGGCCCGACTATACCTAAATTAACTTCAACAGAGTTCAGTGTATTTTGTGTTTTAGCATGGTAACCAAAACCTGCATATAACCAGCCAGCATAAGGTCTGTCGTTAGGGTCAACAGTAGCTCTATTAGCGTCTTCTGGTGTATACATTTGCTGCCCAACTGTAAACACTAAGTTGCGATGTATGTTGTCTTTACTGTTTTCAGGGTCTGGATACAGTGGAGTGAACCAATAATTAACCTCTCTAATCCACGAAGGAAGTTCTGGATCATATAGATAAGTGTCGATATCTGGAGAAACCCAAGCCAAACGAATACCGTTTGTGTAACTTTGGTCTGTATCGGCAAATAAGTCATTCTCAAAATAGAGGTTATGTGTCCAAGGTGCTGCTACTGCAGGTGCGGAAGATAATATCGATACTAGAAAGAGTCTGTAATATAGTGTTTTCATGTTTAGAAGAGAAGCTTGGCTCTCGGGCTACGTGTTAATACCCGCCAGGTGATTAGGAACAGGAGTGCAAAGACTGCTGTTGTTATTTGAGGGAGTGATAGTCCTAATTGTTGCCACGAATTATCTAGACACTCATTATTCTCAATAAGTAGGTGATGTATATCCGATAAAAAAGGTACTGTGCTGGTCCAAGTTTCAAGTCCAGTGCTGCAAAGAGAAGTTGTCTCTGCTTGAGAGTCTAGCCAAACATAACGGCCGCCAGTCGCTAAACCTATAATCGCTATAAGCCAGTTAATAAGGCCGTAAAAGCGTTGGCCAAATTTCCACGGGTTATGTAGAAAAGCTAGAAAAAATATTCCGGTCATACACAGCAGACATAACCGTACAATGCTGCAAAGTGAACAATTAATTGCACTAAGCTGTTGCTCTAAAGACACAGAAGCGTATGCCAGTGCAGCACCAGAAATACAAAAGCCCGCTAAATTTAGTCTTCGGTAAGAAAATAGCGTGCTATCTGATTTATTCACGGGTAGCCCTGTATGTGGTTAGTATCTAATGAGGTTAAATGTGATGTTATTTTTGGTACCACTGCCCGTCTGCTTTTTGAAGAAAAGTTCCTTTTGGTGCTCTGTTGTATAAGCGTTGGGCTATGCGTGTTTCCATCACTTTTAATGTAACGCCTGCTTTTTTTGCGCTCTTAGTATAGGCGGCTCTCCGTTTAGTATTGATCTCTTTTACTAGACGAAGTGCGTTGGTATTTGAAGCCGAAGATACGCTGGCAAGATAGCCTGAATGTGTCTCGCCAACTAAGCCTTGTATTTTTGCTTCACCTAATGTTAGAGCCCAAGCCGGTGTTGCAATCATCGTGATAAGTAGCACTAGGGTATGCAGGAGCTTGCGGGTTGTCTGTGTCATTGTTGTTACTCCTAGAATAAGTCGCTCTGGTCACTAAGAAGGTCATCAATCTCACGGTCAACCTTAATAAGGATTTCATGTTCAATTTTAACGTTCAAGTTAATGGTTATAGGCTCATTTGGAACAGCAACTTGTACTTTAGGTGAGCAGCCAATCAGCAGAAAACTGCTAAGTAATAGCCCCAATAGAACCGTGATATTGCACTGCATAAAAGTGTTCCTTCAACATTCGTCTAAGGTGTACGGTAACGCTTCTCTATCCTGTTCGTCAATTCATCTGTGAATTGTAAGGTTTTCATGAGCTTATGTAAGTTCTCTTCAATATTCATAGAAAAGTTAACTTGTTGCCCATTATTCCACTCAGGGTTGCTTCCTTTTAGCTGTGTTTTTAATAAGAGAGCCCCATTAGCTGAGTAGTCAGCTCCTATAGATAGTTTTTTAAAATGGAAATTGGATAGGGCATCTAATGCGATACCTAAGCCTAAGTAAGACTCGCGCAATGTCTGAATGCTTGCATCTGGCTGGTAGCGAATAACCCCTGCTTCACGTGCGCTCACATTACCATCTGAGACGCTCAGACCTGATTTGTTGAAACTGAGTGGTAAATCGCCATCCAGAACACCCTCACCGGTGAGTCCTGGTTGTTGTTCTAGCTGTAATAAAGCGTTTAACGAGAGTCCTCGTAGGTATAAGTCGGTATTTATAGTAGGTGGGTTTAGAGGGCTGTGAAAAGGGGCGAGTTGAAATGTTCCGTTTAACAAGGAGCCTGAGACGTGCGTAATATCAGCTACGGGGTTGGCACTATCAAGTTTGTTTAGGCGAAACTGTGCTTTTATATTGTTAACGTATACTCCCGCATCAACTTGGTTAACTTGAAGGGAGCCTTGCTCGTCGACTCGTTTTCCTCTGAGGTGCGTTTGGCTGTTAATAGATAGCCCAATTACTTTTGCATTCTCGTGAGTTAAGTGTGTATCGTTTAAGGAATGATTAATCGTGCCATCAAGGCGTCCGCTAGACCATTGTAAGTTACCTGCTTGTGTATAATTACCACGCGTCAAGGTTAATGCTTGAGGCCACTCAAAAGGTAAGTACGCTTGCCACTGCGATGGATTATCTGCGAGAAGAATCTCTTTAATTCGCCATTGTGCATTGATTAACTCTTTATCAAGATTCATGTTAATACTAATGGCCGTGTTTAAGGGGATATCAGCACTTTCAATACTAAAACCTGCTTTGATATTTGGAAAGTGTATATAAAGATTCCCGGCTATGCTCACACTGGGTATTTTTTGGTTTTTTTGTTTTAGTTGTATGTTATTAGTCTGGAATGAAAGAGTAGTTTTTAGCTGTGCGACGTCAATATCACTAAAAGCAAACGTAATCGGTTGGCTTGTTATTTGTATCTCTGGGTTTCGAATAGTTTGCGGCGTGATGGTGGCGCTGAAGGGCTGTATAGAGGTTGTGCCACTATTATGCAGGATGAAGTCGTCGTTTAATGAGATATTTGTCTTCGCTATTGACCATTCTTCTTGCTCAAATTTAAAAATTGAGAAAGTGCTTTCTTTTGATATGTTTAATTTTAGAGTGTCTGGGTAAGTGTATTCAAAGCTTGATGGGAGGCTTAAGTATAAGCTGTCTATGTTAATGTCTTTTGCTGGCTTTTGTACCCAAGCATTTAGTTGGCTATTCTGTTGTACTCTGATGCTTGTTAACCATTGCTCTATGCCTCCTTCATATTTCCTTGCAAAGGAAAGATTGTTTTCTCCAGAGTAAGAACCGCCCATTAAAGGAAGAGTGTCTATCTTGTTGAGGGAAAGTTGTTGAGCAATCTCCTGAACTTTTCCAATGTCTATTGAATGCAGCGATTGTAGGTTGATCGTGTCTTTCTTACTGCTTAATTGTCCTAATAATCTAACAATAGGGTTAAGTGAAGACGTGGCTCGATCAATGATATTGATTCTGAAACGGTTGTCCCTCAAAACAGTAATGTCGGAGTGAGTAAGTTCTTTATTACCGATGCTAGTGAATACTCGGCTGAGTAATATCTGTTGAGTCAGGAAAATGTTGCCCGTAAAGCGATACAGCGGTTGATCTGGGCCGTGCCATTTAACATCCAATTGCCCGATGACTAATTCGTTAGCAGGAGAAAATCCAAGCCATTGATCTGGCAATAGTAGTGACAAGTCAAATGAGGCAGGGGCATCTTGTATTTCTTCTTTTTCGGCTTTTCCCGTCATGGCGATATCAAGGGCCGCAGAAGGTATTTCTATCCGGCTAAGCTCCCCTTTAAATAATAGTGCCCACGGGTCATATTTTATACTGACAGGGCCGGCTGTGAGTGTAGATATACGATTGTCAGTGTGCTTTTCAACACTGATATGGGAGATAAGCAGTTCCCGATGGCTGGGATACTCTACACTGAAAATAGGTTTATAAAATCCTTGTTCTAATAACCAGTTTTCAACAATGCTTTTTGCGATAAACGGCATGCTGACATAACCGATCAGAGGCAGCAAAAGTAGAATCGATAAACTGAGCGTCAGCCAGCGCTTCATTTTGCTGCTTCGACCATGCTAAAGAGAGTCCAGCATGATGATATCTAGGCGTTCAGTTGCTATTTTGATCAAAAATATAAGTTCAGAATATTGATCTGTATTTGCTTCAATATCTAGATCTCCTAGGCGGTCTGCTATTTCGTCCAGTGTTTCACCTTGGGCACTAATATGGTGATCCCTCAGTAGCCAGTGAATAAGGCCGGTTACTTCCTCTGCCGTAGATATATCATCTATGTTATCCAAATAATGATTACGCTCTTGGATGAGGCGAGGCATTTTTGAGTCATTGTCATCAGTACTTACATAGAGCCTAAGTAGCTTATCAGCTGTAAGTGTCTCTGTGTTATTCGGCTGTTCAGGCATTAGCGAATTTTCCTGACGACATTTAGGCCATCACGTACAGTAAGGAAAACGTTTTCCATATCGGGGTCATCAGCAATTAAGCGATTTGTTTCTACTAGCGTATCGTCTATTTCTGATTCCGGTTGTAAGACTTTCCCTGACCAGAGTACGTTATCTAAAATAATGAGCCCGCCTGGGCGAGTAAGCTCTTTTACTTTTAGGTAGTAGTTGAGATAGCTGCGCTTATCGGCATCAATGAAAGTGAAGTCTAATGGGCCTTCTAATGTTTCGAGTGTATCCAGTGCTTTGCCAAATATAACCTCAATTTTATTTCCATGTTCACTACGGTCAAAAAAAGTTTTTGCAAATTCTATAGCGCGAGGATTAGTTTCACAGCATATGAGTTTTCCATCCTCGGGCATGCCTTCAGCAATGGAAAGTGCTGAGTATCCGGTAAACATGCCAATCTCAAGAGCCCGTTTAGGCTGGTGGATTGAGCTTAGCATTTTTAAGGTACGACCAATCAATCTGCCGGATAGTTTTTGTGGCCAGCCCATGGTTTCATTGGTAGCAGAGATCAGCTCTGTTAGCAGAGGTGGCTCTTCGCTAGTATTTAGAAAAGCATAATCTTCAACGGCTTCGTTAACCAGGTATTCCATTAGTGCGGAATCTCTCTTAGTAAGGCTTTGCTGGCCCAGCCGCGTATGGATGCGCCAGAAATAAGGGTGAAAGTAAATTTGCAAAGGATAATATCACTTTCTACGCAATGAATAATGCTTACTTGTGCTCCCGTTGGAGCTAGTGTGCAGCCAGAGGCCGGTTTATTACCTACACCATATAAGGAGTAGTGGAGTAACTGGCGATACGTTTCTTCAGAGTTACATATCTGGTACCCCCCGTCGGCAACGGTCCAATGCTGGGCGGATACTGTTAGAGAAAAGCCAAGTAGGGTTATTAAAATAATGAATGCTTTAATCATACGGCTCCTTATGTGCTAACTATCTCAACGAATGATAAACGTGAAGTAGAAGTCTGCAAAGTTATTGGTGAGATTAAACAGATAGGTAGGGTTAGCCGCAGAATTCCTCTACAATCACGCCTATCAACCCCTTTGAGTGGAGTAATGGCGCGTGGATCCGATTTTTACCTTTTTGATTACTGGTTTTGTTTCGATGTCAGCAGCATTGAGTGCTGGTGCAATTAATAAGCTGTCAGATGAGCAAAAAATTGGCAAGTTAGCTGAGCGCAACACCCAAGTCGCTATCATTATGGCAGGTAATTTGGCTGCATTAACGATGATCGGTGCAATGGCGTTCGGTATGCTTAATTTAATGTGGTGGATTCCACTGCTCTGTTTGCTTGTCTCTTTTCCTGTGGTTCATATTCTAGTTATGCAGCGTTTGTTAGGTGATGTTAAAAACTTGATACTAATGACCCCGCTGGTTCTTGGTTCTGTCGCGACGCTCTATTATTACTGGTAATAATTTATGTCACTAGCGCAAATATTAGCCGGTTGGGATATGGCTAGCTCGCTGATTACAGCGGTGTTGGTTATTATGGTCGTGCTGCTTTTTTTACAATTTTTTAGAATCAAAAAGCAGCGCAAGTATGAGGCGCTAGAGAAGCTTTTGCACCAACACGAACTGAAAGAGGTGCAATACCAGGAACGTTTATCATATTTAACTAAACTTGAAGATAAGTATGAAAACCTTGAGTTTGATCGATCTGACCTAAGAGAGCAGTTGGCCATACGGCAAGCCCAAGTGGCTGAGCTCGAAGCAAGACTACATGCCGATAGACAATCATCAGAAGAGAAGCTGGCGTTATTGGCTGAAGCACGAAATCAGCTGAAGCAAGAGTTTCAAAACCTAGCCAATCAGATTTTTGATGAAAAATCCCAGCGATTCTCAGAATCTAGCCGTAAAGAAATGGGGATGCTTCTTACACCATTACGTGATCAAATTGGCGACTTTAAGCGACGTGTTGAAGATGTCTATGATCGAGAAGCAAAAGATAGGCGTGCGTTGCATACGGAAATTAGTCAGCTAAAACAACTCAACGTTCAAATGAGTCAAGATGCGATAAATTTAACTCAGGCTTTGAAGGGAGAAAGTAAGACACAAGGAAACTGGGGAGAGATTGTTCTTGAGCGAGTGTTAGAAGAGTCTGGTTTGCGCAAAGGTCATGAGTACGAAGTGCAAGTTTCATTAAAGGATCAGCAACACCGTTATCAACCTGATGTTATTGTCCATTTGCCTGATGGCAAAGATGTCATTATAGATTCCAAGGTGTCGTTAACGGCATACGAACAGTATTGCTCAAGTGACAATGAAGCACATAGGTTGCAGCAGAGAAAAGCTCATGCCGTATCATTGCAAAATCATATCCGTGGTTTAGGGGATAAGGCTTATCAAAAACTAGAGGGTGTTCGGTCATTGGATTTTGTGTTGATGTTTGTGCCTATTGAAGGTGCTTTTCTATTAGCACTGGAGCATGATCCAGAACTGTTTCGTACGGCGTTTGAGCGCAACATAATGCTGGTTAGCCCAACAACGTTACTAGTGACATTACGAACAATTCAAAATATCTGGCGATATGAGCACCAAAGCCAAAATGCCCAAGAAATCGCTAAGCGTGGTGCCGACCTATACGACAAGTTTGTTGGCTTTATTGAGTCGCTTGAGGATGTTGGAAAACACCTTTCACGTGCACAGCAAGCTTATGATATCTCCTTCAATCGCTTGTCTTCGGGTAGAGGTAATTTGATTCAGCAAGCAGTAGCATTAAATAGCTTAGGGGTTAGCGGTAAAAAAGTACTTCCTAAGCGTTTCACAGAAGCAACAGAAGCCCCTTTAAGTGAAGAGTCTATTCGAGAGGAAGGGCTTAAGTAGGCCGTTGTGATGCTTCGCGTGAAACTGAGCTTCTTGGTTACATACTCTAATAAAAAATCGGAAGAAGCGCTGAGGGCCATCTGGTTAATGGCCTCAGTGTCTGTTGTTAATATAGTAATTAGCTGCGGCGCATCTCTCTATCAAAATAGAACTTTCTTGACGTGACATGCTCTTCTAGGGCGCGTATTCGCTTATCAACTTTTGCTAGCCGTTGTCGTATCTCTTCAGTGCGGCTTGATGCTGAGGTCCCGTAATCAAACATTTTTTGCTTAATGTTGTGGGGTTTCTTCCTGTGCGTACGGGCTGAAAAGCTCTCTTCGTAAGTGTCTTCTTTCAGCTTATTGCTTTCATTAGGCCTACTGGACAGCAAAAATACGGCTGCGATATAAACAAGTACGGCAAAGGCGCCTGTGAACATCAGCAAGAAAAGAGTGAATATTCTCACTCCCGTAGCAGACCATTGCATATTTTCTGCAATGCCGCCGCATACGCCTGCTATCCAGCGCTTGTCTGTACTGCGGTATAAATTGATGTCATAACCTTGATATTTAGCTGTAAACATACAGGCTCCTTAATCTACGGAGTGACGAGTTTGCCAATCTGGCTGCTCGGCGTCGAGAATGGTTTCTAGGGTTTCAAGTCGGCTTTCAAGTCGCTCTACTTCCCCCATGGCTGCTTCCAGTGTTTGTTTGTCCTCAACTGAAAGTCCTTTGGATGAGCGCCACTTGCTGACGTAGTACAATACAAGCCAGAGAGGGAGCACTACTCCTAGAAAAATTACAGTAGGTATAAAAAAGAACACGAAGCTAGACATTATTAGTCACCAGATTTGTTTTTGTTCATCTGAGCTTTAAGCTTTGCCATTGCTTGGTCAACTTTCTCGTTGCGCTCGAGATCTTCTATCTCGTTAGCAAGATCTTTGGTACCTAGGTCATAGCTTTCAACTTCAGCTTCCATATCATCCATCTTACGCTCATAGCGTTCAAATTTATCAAATGCTTCGTTTAGTTTGTCGCGGCTAAAGCGGCGGCGTATTTCTAAACGTGAGCGCGTTGTTTGTTCCCGCGCGAGCAGTGCTTTCTGCTTAGCTTTAGCATCATCTAGTTTATGCTGTAACTGAGATATTTCGCTATTAAGATCGCTTAAGTGCTCTTCAATGGCGTCAAGTTCTTGGTGAGCCATTTCTAATGTTTCACTTGCTGCTGCTTGTTCAGTCAGTGCTGCACGTGCAAGGTCTTCACGTTTTTTGTTCAATGCCAGTGCTGCTTTGGTTTCCCACTCGTCAGCGTCTTTTTGCAAGGCAATGGCTCTGCGCTCTAGTGTTTTCTTATCGGCTATAACTTTAGCTGATGTTGTGCGTACTTCAATTAGTGTTTCTTCCATCTCTTGAATCATCATGCGAATCATCTTTTCTGGATCTTCAGCACGATCCAGTAGTGAGTTGATATTGGCGTTAATAATATCTTGAAAGCGAGAAAAGATACCCATTGTGTTTCTCCTGCATTGTTTCTTGAGATGCATACCCATCTTAAGGTGTGAGTATGTGTATTTTTTTATAGGTAAAGCTAGTTTCGTGCCAATTAATTAACTTGTTGATTTGTATTGGTTTTATAAAAAAGTAATAAATGTAAGTTTTGAGTTTGTAGTTTTAATAGCTAATTGATAGTTTTTTTAGCTAATATATAGCTTATGAGACTATCAAATAAAAAAGCAATGCTGGGTGAATCATCTTTGATGCTTGATCTCTCTGATCAAATATCTCGATTGGCACCACTCAATAAACCGGTATTGGTGTTGGGGGAGAGAGGCACGGGTAAGGAGCTGGTTGCGGAGCGAATACATTTTTTATCGAAACGTTGGGATCAGAATTTTCTTAAAGTCAGCTGTGCTTCCATAAGCGGTAGCTTGCTAGATTCAGATTTGTTCGGTCATGAATCGGGTGCTTTTACGGGAGCTATAAAGCGCCATGCTGGCCGATTTGAGCGAGCAGAAGGCGGGACTTTATTTTTGGATGAAGTCGCGACATGCTCAGCACAAATACAGGAGAAATTGCTTCGGGTTGTTGAATATGGAGAGTATGAGCGGTTAGGCGGACAGCAAACTTTGCAGGCTGATGTTCGTTTGATTGCTGCGACTAACGCGGATTTACAGGATATGTCTGGAAGAGGGGAGTTTCGAGCAGATTTGTTAGATAGATTAGCATTTGATGTTGTCCATATCCCACCTTTGAGATATCGGCAAGAGGATGTGCTTCTTCTTGCTGAGCACTTTGCTTTAAGTATGTGCCTTGAGCTTGAGCGTCAATATTTTCCGGGTTTTTCTGATAGTGCAAAACAGCAGATGCTGGAGTATGAGTGGCCAGGAAATGTTAGGGAGCTTCGCAATGCGGTAGAGCGAAGTGTGTATCGGCAAGAATCGGGCGAGGAGCCAATACAGGAGCTAACACTAGACCCTTTTGTCGCTGTTTGGTTAAAAGACAATGATGATAAGGCTGCAAAAGGGGCGGGGGCTCCCTTAAAGCCAAAAAGTGCTGGGTTGGCCGCTCAGGTTGGGGTATTGGAGCAGAGCCTGTTATTGGATGCGCTTAAGGCCACTCATTTTAATCAAAAGTTGGCCGCTAAAAAACTAAATTTGACATATCATCAACTACGATCGCAGTTGAGAAAACATGAAATGATCCCTTTAAAACAGTTTATAGATCGTCAATATACCGATAATGAATAAATTGAATGCTAGGTTTTTTTCATTTTAAAACGTGAGAAATGGCAAGGTTTATGAGTATTTTAAAATCAAAACGGAGTATTGATGTCTATGCGATATATCAAAAACGAGTATTGATTTTTTAGTATTAATCAAAATTAAATTTTGATTAATACTCTTTTTTCAATATTGATTTTTGATTTTTATAAATATAAAGGGAAGGGTTTTATTGTGGGCAAATAATATTAGAAGCGGCAATTTTTTGCATAGTGGAAAATACTATCTTGTTGAAAGTTAGAGAAATATCTAAAGAAAGGAAAATAGTTGCCGAATTAGTATTGGTATATATTGGTGATTTTTTGTACATTATTAATTATTACCCAGTAATAGCTATCATTGCTGAATTTAAAAGGTTATTGGCTTATAATTTGCTACTTGATTAATAAGTACCCTTATAAGCACTACAAAAACATTGATAGAATTTTAAATATTTTATTAATTAATGGTTATTTAAATGAATAGTGATCACAACATGATCGTCGCACTGGATATCGGCACCTCTAAAGTAGTGTGCTTGGTAGCCGAAGTTATGCCAGATGGCCATATCGAGGTTGTCGGCATTGGTTCGCA
>NZ_JADGEV010000012.1:0-102152 GCF_016744175.1 Neptunomonas sp.
GTTATCTCGCACGCTTAAAAAAGAACCCGTACAAGGGGATTTGAAGTGTTCCACTTTGCCATTCTGGATTTTAGAGAACATGATGTTATTACTAATCAGTACATAATCTTGATAAGCCACCATATCAATATGAAAAATTTCGAAATTATCTTCCCAAATTACTTTCCACCGATCGCCTTTACCTTGGAATATTTTTCCGCCTTTTTCATCTTTACCAAAAATATAGACCCAGCCATCGGGGCCACAGCAGATGCCGTAGGTATCTAGTTCACGATAACCTAAATCTCTCAAATTGGTTTCATTCCAGATGCCGGCTTCTTGATACAGAACTATGCCTTCATTATCTAATAAGTAAAAATCCTGTGGCGTGAAGGCATCAAAATCTATGAGTAAATATTTTCTGGGTCCAGAAGAAGCACGGTTATCTTCCTGCAACGACTCTGGTAGGTCTATCCTTTCCCAAGTGTTATTCTCACTATTACGCCAATAAACATAGCCCCCATTCATGATGTAGAGCTTTTCCCATAAGGTTTTCATTTTTTCCATGGCCGGGACATCATCCTTGCCATAATCACCTAATGAAGCGTTTCCATTGGTATCAGTGAGCATTAAGCGATTATATGGTTCACCTTCTACAGCCAACGCAGGAACAGGTCTAAAGTTATAATGACGCTCGCATATAACACTCTGATCACCACCAAGCACTTCGGGGCCCCAACTGATTAAACGCCACTCTTCATCATCAATATGACCGTCTTCATCTTCTTCTGGGGGCTCATCCTGTACCGCTAATACATAAGCAATTTGTTTACTTTTGATGGCACAGTCAACGATATAAAAGCCGTCTAAGTACTCAGCCCATTCTGATTTTTTCATGTTATACCTATAATTACTTTATAGACGGTTAGGACCATCTGGCTTGTATACAGCTCTTGTTTTATGATCCGACAAAGGTACCTTATCGACTGAGCCGCAGAGCTTATCGTAATAATCTTCTATCTGTGCGACTAAGCACTTCTTATCACATCCAGAGGCAGGAAAGGTATTCTTAATTGATGCAGCTGCCATATCAGTCGCTTTGTCCATTGATATATCTGGCTGTAACACTTTACGAGGCACACTATCAATATCCATTAACTTATCTTTTTTTAGAAGCTTATCAAGGTTATCGTGCATTCCTTGGTGCGAACCGCCCTGATTATGGCTTCGCCCTTCTGTACAAATAGATAAACCAGCGCCCTTGGTATACCTTACGCAGCTCGACTTTTTCATCCAGGTATCAGGTATAACATGATGGGGAGTTTGACCTGGGCAGCATCCCTTGCTCTCTTTTAAATTTTTGCTTTTCGTTGAAGACGTATCTTCGTAAGGTTGTAGATTACAACGCTTAGCCCGAATACATGGATTCATATTTGCCCACAGCGTGACTAAATCCATCAAGTCCTTTTCATCGATGTCACCGCTTTTAAGCTTATCCCACCACTCTTTACCTTGACCTGTTGCAAGCTTTTTATAGTCTTCTAGCAGTTTTTCAAAGTCTTGAGATAAATCTTGCATAGAATTTACAAATTGGCTGGCGTCATACCCCAACATCGCCGCATTAGCTCCCGCCCATACCCAACCAGCAACGGGGATCCATGCTCCAGCAGCTGCTTTAACTACAGTCTTAGCCGTTGTCTTAAGTATGAATTTCTCTACTGCTTCTTCAATTACCGGCTGCAAAATACTACGAGCAGCTTCAGGCCCAGATCCTAGCAATGCTTCTATATCAGCAAGATTAGCCTGCAAATCTTCTTTTAGGTTACCGATATTTTCTTTACTAGGCTTAAACATTAAGCCATCACAATGAGCTTCTTTCCAATTAGATGCTTTATCAGTTTTTCCGCCTTTGCGCTTTTTGTTATAGCGTTTGCGGTCTTTTTCTACTTGACATTTTTTATCAACTTTTTTCTCATGCTTTTCACATGGATGCTTTTTAAGCCAATAATCTTTATAAATCCAATACCCCGTATTAGGAGGGTTACTATGGTTGTGCGTCATCGAATCCAGATGTCGGCATGCGTTGTAGCCTTCGACAAACACATCCGGTGACCAGTTTACAAAGTGTGCGCCGCCGGTAATGACATGCGTGACAATACCCATACCGACTTTATCCGTGGCGTTCTCGTTACCGGTCGAGTTAGCAAAGTAGGATTTATCCTTTTGCGCTACTGGCAAGTGGCTGATAAATACGCTGACGCTGGCATTGGTTAATTGAGAAGCATAGGCGATATTTTTATAAGGTTTAGGGATACCTTTACCGGGGCTGTGGCATATATCAACCAATTGTAGGCTAGATTTTCCGTCATAAGCCTTAGCGGCATACGACATATCATTGGCAAAAACAGTGGCTTTACTCATACTTTTCTACTGATCAGTTATTGTGAATGTTTTTGCCTTGAAGAGTGATATCTCCAGCGGCTTCAAGATTGATTTCCCCTGATGCCGATAAATTAATATCCACTCCACTAATATCGATGGTGCCATCCGCTTTCATGACGATTGAAGATTTACCCACGGTAATACGCAGCTCTTCACCCACATTGATGTCCATCTGTTTACCCACCGAGAGGCTTTCTGTTTCGCCTACGTTGGTGGTGCGCGTCATGCCCACTGTGTTGGTCTGCATCATACCTACGGTATTCTGCTGGGCTACACCGACTGTATTAGTTTCGTTTATGCCTACGCTATGCACGCGCACCATGCCGACGGTTTTGATTTCCGATATGCCGACGGTATGCATTCGGTTGGTGCCAACAGTGATTTTCTCATTACTGCCCACCGTCTCTGTGCGGTTGGCACCGATGGTGATTTTCTCGTTAACGCCCACTTGCTCTGTGCGATTCACACCGATGGTGATTTTTTCATTATTGCCGACTTTTTCGGTACGGTTTACACCGATGGTGATTTTTTCGTTGTTATCAACGGTTTCGGTGCGGTCGTGATGTACAACAACGGTTTCGTCATTGTCGATGGTTTTGCTGCGGTCGTGCCCTACCCAGTGTGATTCGTCATTTTCAACTTCGATGCGCTGGTCTTTCTCTGCATGTAGCCAGACCTCTTCTTCGCCCATTTTATCTTCAAAACGTAGGGCATTGGCGGTGCTGCCGGAACCGTCTTTTGTTGAGCGCGTTAAAATCCCACTTTGGGTTTTGTTAGCGGGTAACTCATACGGTGGCATCTGCTCGGCATTGTAAACACGGCCGGTAATGATGGGCCTGTCTGGGTCGCCGTCCATGAAGTCGACGATGACTTCTTGGCCGATGCGTGGCAGGTAGATATTACCCCAGTTTTTACCTGCCCAGCTGTGTGTAACACGTACCCAACATGAGCTGTTTTCGTTGTAGGCGCCGTATCTATCCCATGGAAATTGAACTTTAACGCGGCCGTATTCGTCGGTGTAAATTTCTTCTGAGGCGGGGCCCACAACGATGGCGTTCTGCGGCCCTTGCATACGCGGCCAGCCAGTAACAGTGGGTGGCCGGTAAATAGTTGCAGAGGCGATACAGCGAAATACGTTGCTGTATTCTTTGTCTTCTTCATCATTAATGGTGTAGGAGTAATCTTGTGCTTTATGGTGTACACCTAACAGTATGTATTCACCGGTTTCTGCCGGAGCGTCTTCATGGCGTTGCAAGCTGAAGGTATGCCCTGCGGTAAAGGTACGACAGCCCCCTTCTCCACTGATTACATCATGCGCGGCTTCGTCTGCTTCTACACGTAAGCGTGTGAGTTGGTCTCCGAGCCCTTTGTCTTCGTAGCGGCCGGGGTAGATAAAGTGCTCATACTTACCAACGCCGGGCACTACCATACTGGCCGCCACTGTGCTTTGTAAGCGGTTACTCGGCTTTTTAAAGTCGTAGTCGCGGTGCGCGTATTGGCCTGTTTTAAATTCAAAGCTGTGATACCAATTGTGTACCGTATGTTCGCTTAAGGTACCGGCACTGTAGCTAATAGCTTGCTCTTCGCAGGCACCGTAACCGCCGACATGATCACTTACAATGAGGGTGTGCTTACCACTTTCTTGTTTGAAGTAATAATAGATGCCTTCTTCTTCAAAAAGGCGTGATATAAAGTTGAAATCACTTTCTTTATATTGAACGCAGTAATCTCTTGCTGGGTGCTGGCCGACTAAGCGAAATTGAAAATCTGTAAAGCCATTTTCGCTAAAGATGGATGCAGCAATTTCTTGTACGTTTTTAAATTGGAAAATTTTACAGTCACTGGTTTGGGTTAAAAACCATAACCAAGGGACGACAACAGCAGAGTAACAACGCAAGTCTTGTAAATGCCGGCCTTCCTGGCGAAAGCTTTTTACAAAACCATTGATGTAGCGGTGGGTACCAGGAAGAAACAAGGCCGTTTCGTCAGTCGAGGCAATTTTAAGCGTGACATTTTTGCCAACTATTTCTGCCGGCGCAATGTTTTTACGCAAAGAGTACGCTTCAATCTCGATGTTATACAACGAAGAGACCGCATCCTCACCTTCTAGCCGCGTGAGTAGGAGGACATCCTCACCTAACGGGCTATCAATTGCTAACAAACGACTTTGCTGTTTGAAATCAGCCATATACTTCCTTGTGCTTCCATTTTTATAGGCACTTGTTGATGCCTTAATTAGCATTAGTTTGATATCCGCATAGTCTATATGCGGCGCCAAACGTTTACTGAATCACTATTGCCCGGGACATATCAGGCTTTTACGATCTGCTTCCCAGCCTTTTTCACTTTTTGCCGCTCGAAACTGTAGGCCATACTTCCACGGTGCTTCGTCATCTATCACTGCAAAGTTGATATTAATGCGGGCAGCATCGGTTACATGATGGCTATGCGCCTTAATGCTGACGTTTTCAGATTCGGCCAATACAGTGAGATAATGGCTGATGATATCTTGGGCTGTACGGCTGTTTTCTCGCCCTGCCGATTGGCACGAGCTATTGGATGTTATGTCTACATCACTCAGCTGCATCATGAGATCAAAAGCTTCTGCTTTTGTTGGCAATGCTTCATGAGCAACAGCACTGTGCGCCAAAAACATAAAACTCACTGCACACAACCATCGTTTAGCTGATGAGTGTGCCATAAAAAACTGCATAGCCTGCTCCCATATAATGTCTCGAAAACTGAGCCGGTGTTTGTCTCACTACTTGGTCTTGAGAATTAGAGTAGTGATAAATGAAACCATCAGCAAACACGCCAATATGTTTGCGCGGCACGTTCGACATGACCTTACGTGCCAAGTTAACGTTGCCTTCTTTTGTAATAAACGCTAAGCATGTTTTCAAGCTCTTGGGCTTGTCGCTCCAAACACCGACAATAGGGCAACGAGCAAAGATTTCTTGCACGCGAATATTGGCACCTTCTCCCGGTAGCTGTGTTTGGTTGCCGCATTGATAGCCAAACTGGTAACCCATTATGTGCGATACAAAATGCGCACAATGATTGAGGTTATCGGCTGTCATTTGTTGTGAGCAATGGGTGGAGATATGTGTACCCATAGCGCCTTCAAGTAGATCCTTAGTCGTCATCAACTTTCATCCCTGTTATGAAAAAAAGCGCAACGAAATATCGCTGCGCCTTAGTGGTGCTATTACAGACGTACGCCTGTAGCAACATCGTAACCTGCAGGCACGCTGCCTTCTGGCTGGTGCTGCTCGTTCCATGTAGTGTATTTCATTTCAACTTTAGTAAAGTTCAAAGAAATAGCTTCTACAGGACGGTCGCCATTGCTCATTACGTTGTAACCACTGATTAGCGTATTTGTCAGCGTATATTCCATGTACGTTTCGATGCCTGATGAGCTCGTCTGTACCATATGGATTTTTGCTGTTTTACCTTGGCCTACGCAAGATTCAGCAAATAATACGGGAGATGTTTTATCCATTTTAGTGGTTAGCGTAATCTCGCCTACCACTGGGTTTGTGGATTCACGATCTTTACCCTGACCTGGTTTTGTACTCAGGCTGCGCGTAACACTCCAGTCCATTGAGTCACACTCTACCCAGTTTTCGTGGCCAGATGCGGTTACGTCTCCGTCGATGCCGTCAATTTTTAAATAAATCGCCATGAATTTACACTTCCTTTTTTTGACAAAAATACATTACAGGGGACATCCCTGTACGTTAAAAACCTTTAGCTACTCTCGTTATAGAGCGTATCTAAAGAGTATTCTCCAGTTAATGCATGAATCGTCTGCCTGAGCTACATCCAAAAAATAGGCAAGAGAAGGGTATCTGAGTTTGCACATACCAAAGCATGTGGAACAACAGGGGGAAGACATCCTTTTCTTACTATCATTTTGAGCGGGCTAACACACACGCAATAATAGGTGATCCTGGTTCATAATAATCAACAACACGTCTAGCTATTTTTCAGTAAATAGCTGTGCTACCAAAGCGCCTTCTTGCCCGCAGTTCTTTCCTGCTGTACAGAAGCCACTGTTATATATGTATTTATCAAACCATTTTACTTCACGCTTGCTGAATGCATGATGTTTGTTAGTTGACTGGTTAATATGACTAATAAAGTAGCCACCCGCAGCAGACAAGAACATACGACCTCGTTCAATCTGATAACTACTTTCTTGCTCGTTTAATTTACAACTCGTCCACCAATTAACACGCGTCACCCCATCACTGTTACGTACTTTGCCTAGGTTAACAGTGAATTTGGCACACGCTGATGTCAGTTGTGTTTCAAGTATTGTATTCAAAAATTCTTTTGGTTTATTAACACCCAGCTCAGACAAAACAGCCGGATAATAATCGGCTAAGTACGTTTGAAGACGTATGATTTTTGTCTCCGTCGCGTTTTTCCCGACCTGAATCTGAGGAGAAAAAGTTGCACTTCCTCCTTGCAGGACAGGGTTTACTTGATGCTCTACCACCGCGTAATTATCAGGCAAAGCAAAACGAAAATTTTGTGCACCCGGCGCTATATCGGCAGCCATGACACCTTGGCTATTGAAAAGAATAGCGATAACAAATGTGAGCAATGATTTAGGTTTAAGCATTATTGGCATCCTGCTGGCCTCTCTTCAGATTAAAACTGAATTCACTATGGGTATCGACGTCTATAAACACCGACTCGAGTGGCTGGTTATCCCCCATGGACTCTAAAATTTGCATCGAGATTTCTGGCAACAAGCTGCGATTAATGATGTGTATTGCATTTCGGGCACCGGTATCTACTTCTTTGCAACGGTCTACAATGGTTTTGATTACTTGGTCACTGTAGGTAAATTGCGCGCCATATTGCTCTTGTAAGCGCTGACCAACACGCCCTAGCTGCAAGCGAACGATGCCTGCCATTACCTCATCATGTAATGGCATAAACGGCACTAAACGTGCTCGCCCAAGAAAAGCAGGTTTAAAGTAAGTGAGTAACTCATCCTTAACGAGTGATTCAACCTTATCTGGCAAGGGTGCCGTATCTGGATCTGCACAAACACGGGAGATTGTTTCTGTGCCTGCATTGGTTGTCATGATAATAAGTGTATTGCGAAAGTCGATATCGCGGCCTTCGCCATCCTTCATCGCACCCTTATCGAACACTTGATAGAAGACATCTTGCACACCGGGATGCGCCTTTTCCATCTCATCGAGCAAGATAACGCTGTAAGGTTTACGGCGAACCGCTTCAGTAAGCACGCCACCCTCACCGTATCCTACATAACCTGGAGGTGACCCCATAAGTAAGGAAACTTTATGCTCTTCTTTAAATTCTGACATGTTAATAACTGTCATGTTTTGCTCGCCGCCATAGAGAAGATCAGCCAGTGCCAGCGCTGTTTCAGTTTTCCCTATTCCGCTGCTACCACAAAACATAAAGACACCAATAGGTTGCTTGGGATCTTTTAATTTAGCGCTTGAAATACGTACACTCTGGCTCACCGCTTCTAATGCGTGATCTTGCCCAATAATGCGCTTTTTCAGTTCATCTTGAATGTTCAGTACTTTCTGGATTTCACCCGAGACCATCCGTCCAGCAGGAATACCTGTCCACGAAGAGATCACTTCAGCGATCACTTGTGCATCAACATGAGGGCGCATCAACGGCAACTCACCCTGCATATGATGTAAGCTAGCCAGTGCCTCTTTTAGCTGCGCCTTTGTGCTTTCTTCGGTATTACCGTCGTGAATCGCTGTACGCAATTCAAGTATCAGGTCCACACACTGCTTTTCTTCTTTCCAGCGCTCTTCTATCGCTGTTTTCTCGTGGGACAATGTAGCTAATGTTTCATTTAACGATGCCACCTCAGACGAATCACCGCCGTACAGTGCAATTTCACGCTCGGTACTGGCTAACTGCTTTTCATACTGATCTATCATCGCTTTAATATCATCTAACGCCGCCGGAGTGTTACGCAGCTCAAGATTAACGCGTGAACAGGCGGTATCGAGTACCGACACACAGACGTCCGGTAGTTGGCGCCCCGAAATATAACGTTTAGATAATAGAACGGCATCACGTATGGCTTCGTCTAAAATCATCACCTGATGATGCTTTTCAAAAGCAGGCTGTAACGTGCGCATCATGCGCATGGCTTGTTCAGGGTGCGGCTCTTCTACTTTTACCACTTGGAAACGGCGTGTTAGTGCGGCATCTTTCTCAAAATATTTTTTGTATTCAGCCCATGTGGTTGCGGCGATTGTACGCAATTCACCACGAGCCAGCGCAGGTTTTAAGATATTAGCGGCATCGCCTTGGCCACCGGAGTTGCCCGCACCTATGAGGGTATGCGCTTCATCAATAAAGAGAATAATAGGCTTAGGTGATTGTTTAACTTCATCAATCACACCTTTCAAGCGGTTCTCAAACTCACCACGTACACCGGCACCCGCTTGCAGCAATGTAAGGTCGAGTATGTGGATCTCAACCTCTTCTAATGTATCGGGCACTTCACCCGCAACAATGCGTTGTGCTAAGCCTTCGACGACGGCCGTTTTGCCTACACCCGCTTCCCCCGTAAGAATGGGGTTATTTTGGCGGCGACGACAAAGAATATCGATTACTTGGCGGATTTCAGATTCACGCCCGACAACCGGATCAAGAGCTCCTGCACGCGCCTGTTCGGTCAAATTCAACGTATAGGCATCTAATGCCTGCTGGCTAGAAGCGTGCGGCTGAGCAGCCGGTTCATCACCATTTTGCTCTGCCTGGGAAGCGCTGTTCGTTTGTTGTGTTGTTTGCTCAAGCTTTATCAGGTTAGGGCCGTTACGAACAAAGTCTGCATCATCGAAATAATTAAAAGCACGTAAGCGCGATGTCACTTGAAGGCTCATTGCCTCATCACTGAACAGGGCAACCATCAGGGCGACACCCGTCACTTCAGTTTCGCCATATTCCAAGCTAGACAGTAACCATGCCTTACGGATGAGCTCAACCACTCTCGGGGAGAAAGAGGGAGCATTCGTATTACCTTTATCGAATGACTCGAAGCGAGAGGTAATATCACCTTCTAATTGATCGGTGTTAACGCCGTACTTCTTTAATGCAGAACGAATCCCTGTAAGCTCACCTTGAACTAAAGAAAGCAGTAAATGTTCGATTTCAATGGCATAGTGGTGATGACTAACAGCAATAGATGCCGCTTTTTCAAAAGCCGAACGGCTTGTAGGCGACAGCTTGCCAATCAATGCGCGGGTATTCATTCAACATCCTCTGTTTTTCTGATAACAACGGTTCTGTTTTCAGATTCGTCTATCTCCGTTTCCGGCAGCTCGTCTTGCTCAAAATCTGGATCAGATTCCCGGATAAACGTTTCCATTTGTTCAGCCAGCTCATTAAACTGGCGCTTAGCATATCCTATTTCATCGATTCGATCGACGTGCAGACGCGTATAATAGTTCCCTACGTACACACTTTGCAATGCATTACCTAATTGCCCAAACTGACGGGTAAAGAAACGACAAAGATAATAGACAACGGCGGTCATAATGACGCAGGCAATCATGATAAAAAGTCCTAACGCCCACGCTGTTCGCACCCACACATCGGTGACCGAGTCAGCAGACAACCCCATGACAACCGCACCTATTTCTTTGTCATTAAACATAATCGGTGACGTAAGGTGGTAAATACGTTTACCTGTTTCATTTCGGTCAAGCTCGAAGATATTGATATTCTGCGTTTGTTCTACCCGAATCAATTCTAGCGGAGGGCGATACGCTTCTCCCACCATGTCAGAGCGGCTTGAGGCTTTAATATTGCGCTCATGATCAGTGACATAGAGGTATTCAATTTCATTGTTTTTCGAGAGCCTGTCAACGGTAACTCTCAAGCCAAGATCATCACCTAACAGTAGCGCTTCATCTACCTGATCATTCGTTTGCTGAACCAACATTCTTCCATAACTACCCAATACTCCAGACAAGCTGCTGGAAAGATCGTTGAGGGTATAAGTCAGCAGAGCTATCAGTAAGGTACTCAAGACTGTTGCTACAATCGCGGTGTAACGCCACGTAGATGTTATTTTCTCTGACCACTTGGGGTCACGGGTTGAAAGCTCAGTCGCTACCGCGCGAAGCTGCATACCCAACTCACCTGCGGTAGCGTAACGAAAGCCCGGCTTTTTATGTAAAAGGCGACGTATCACTTTTTTAACAACATGCGGGCATTTAGAGGCGGTTAGATCTACTTCAGACTTTTGAATTAAGTCGACAAGGTCTCGAATACTCGAGGCCTCAAATGGCAAGGTACCAAACACCATTTGGTAAAACACAACGCCTGCTGAGTAGATATCGCTACGGCTATCCGGCAAATGCCCCGCCAACTGCTCAGGTGACATATAAAACGGAGTCCCTACAATATTTTCATCGTCGTTTTCTGTGTGTTCATGTAGGTATGCCACGCCGAAATCGGTCAGGCGAATACGGCCATTACTTTCAATCAATATGTTACTGGGCTTAATATCGCGATGGATGATTTTTTTACCATGCGCGTAGTCTAGGGCATCTGATAATTGAGCCATGATATCGATAACATCACTCAATGGAACATCGCCGACCTCTCGCATCCAGTCATCAAGGCTTTGCCCATCAACAAATTCCATTACAATAAAAGGCACATTGTCGACTTCACCCACGTCGAAAATTTGTACTATATTATGATGGTTGAGCTTGCCTGAAACATGTACTTCGTTAAGAAAAAATCTCAGACGTTCTTTATCTTCAGCAAACTCGGGCTTTAACACCTTTATCGCTAGTGTTCGCTGTAAGACCGGGTCATAAGCTTTATATACTAATGACATGGCCCCTTCACCAATCAGCTCTTTTAACTCATAACGTCCCAGCTGCTTCATCATCTTTCCCTACTACTGAGTGATGTCGTAGATAGCATCTGCTACATCGTCTTTAGACGCGGTAGCACTTAACCATAATCCTTCACCAAGCCTGAGAGGCTGATCCGGGTCTTTGGCATGCGTTATTCTAAACGGAGGTCTTTCAGCACCCTTGAGCACAACTTGTAGGTCCATTAAATAATCCCGGCCTACGTATAGCTGAATGAGTTCTTGAAGTTGCTGATATTTTGGCTGCCCTGGCCGAAGCTGTTTAAATTCAGCCAATGAAACAGGCGCTGTTTTGATGCGTATACTGCATGAGCCTTCAAACACAGAGTTCCCAATAACAAAATCTTTCCCTAATGTTGCATGGCTACATCCAATTGTATTTCTTTGTTCTGGTTCTAGCTCAAACCATCGCCCATGAAACTGTTGAATGGAAGCGTCACATTGCAACACACTACTAATAATCGACTTTAAAGCAGCAGCATTTCGAGGACGTTTACTATAATACCCAGAAAAATAGAATGCTAGAGATTCTGTTTTCGATTCGCCACTTTGCTCGTATTCTTGTATACCCAATCCTGTATAGCTTTTGAGCATTTGCACACTAGGGTCGATGTTTCGTTGATGCCCACTATTGCTCGTATGCTCTTGCGCGATGGCTAAGCGGTTCTTTTGCCAAGCACGGTATAAAAAGCTGATCGCTCGGGCATTAAATCCATCCATTAACACCCCAAACGCGGTATCTTTCTCCCGCCCTCGATCACTTAACAGCTCGGTATAATGCAGCGGCATGACCCCCGACGGCCCCGTCAAACCAAAACAAGCAATATGAAGCTTCGATTTTTTTAAGCCGTCACCCTCTGTTGTTTCAATCTTTGTGCAGGAACTGGCCGCAAACGCGAGAGAATGAACAACCGTAAAATCTGCAAACTCTCGATGTATGGGTAAATCATGACCGATAGCACCACTCGCCTGCCCAGGCGTCATTCTGGCTTGGCACTCTAGCGTGCGTAATAGCTGAAATAAACCAACATCCGGCAGTGTAGTTGAGTTAGCAAACGAGCCATTCATAGTAGCGATTGATCCCCTGCTCGTGCTGGCCATACTTTTAATGGCTGCTCGTCACCGTCCAGTACGACACTCAGTTGCACAAAGGAATTCAAATGCGTGTACAGCCCCAAGAAGCGCTCCATCACACTGGCGAATAAGAACGGACTGCTCCCAGAAAAACGCGTTTTATCCAATGTAATAATTACCTTAGTACCTCGACAAAAGAACGGGATACCACGCTCATCCGTCATACGTAGTGTCGCTGCTTGAACTTCACTAATGGTCACGGCATCGATGAGATGACTAGCCTCTTGTTGGTTAGAAGTATTATAAAGAGAAAGTATTTTACGTAGTGCAGCCGTACCTTGCGGACCATCAGTGAGTGAGATGTAGTTAAGGTTTAAATGCGATAGTAAATGCCAATAGACCTCTTCACCTAGTTTCGGCCTTGCTACATCACTAAAGGGGATTTCCGTTTTTACTCGCTTTACTGACGCCGTTCCAGCGCTTAGCAGCAAGTTCGGCTGGCTGTGCGTTTGAGAAAGCCGCTTAGGTAAGCCCCCATTGAAACACCGTAAACGAGTTAACACGACGGCCTCGCCCTGAGGCGCAAGTAACGAATCAATATTGATTAACGATAAGTGTGTTTGGCTGCGAATATTGCCATATTCAATTTCTTCACGACGGGCATGCCAACGGGCTTGTGTTAAGTTATTCGTCGAGGCGCCACCGACACCAAAAAATGGGGTTACTGCTTCTATTTTGTCTTGGTCTGTGGTGATGGAAACCGATTCTACATTGTAGATTTCAACTTTATCAGGGTTGCGCGCATCAGCTACTAATGGGTACTCATGATCCTTGTGCGTTAAACGGGTAGGCTCAGAATACTGTTCATACATGTTAATGACCGGTGTCGCATTGAGCACAAAATTAGCAGCACTCACCGTCGCTTCTATATCCGGCGCATTTTTATTAAGGTAGAAAAATAATTCAAATTTATCTCCCTCTAATACTGCTTTAGTACGCTCATTCAACATGACATCGAAAAATAGAAACTTATCGGGGTATGCGAAATACTCTGTTAACAGCCGGTATCCAATAAAGGACTGCTCTGGGTAAGGCAACATTCCTTCATCTTCTTGGAAGCCCACCTGAAGCAACGCTTCATCAGGCTTTAAAAACACCGCTTTGTTATCAAATTCATTACGTGCAACGGCAATGGAAACCGTATGATTATTAATCAGCTCATATAAGGCAAAACCGTAGTGTCGATTCCCTTTTATATAAAACCGAACTTTATCTATATCCAGTTTTTCTAACTCTGCATCACTGTTTGTTGTGGTTAACTGAATCCGTAATACCGACTCCAACTCAGCTACTTGCGCCACTCTTGGCGCTTGAGCGGGATAACTCTGCAATACTGCTTTCTCAACTTTCAAAGGCAGCACGTCGGCGTTATATACCGTTTGAAAGCGGCACGCAAAATGCTCGTCTACATCCGCATCAATAAAGGCACCCTTTTCAACTACAGCACAGGTAGTAAGGTCAGCTTCAGGCTCAAAGCTTACGATAGAGTAGCTGGGTAGCGGCCTCAGGTAATGAGGGTAAATTACATCCAGCAACGTTTGGCACAGCTGTGGAAAATCATCCTCGATCTTTTTCCGAATACGCGCATTCAGAAACGCTACGCCCTGAATAATTCGTTCCACGTGCGGGTCACGAGCTAGGTCATCAGTTACCTGCAGCCGCGCTGCAATTTTTGGGTACTCGTCTGCAAACGCTTCTCCACGTCGCTTTAAGTAGTTGAGTTCACGCTGATAATAGTCGACTAGATTTTGCTTCATCGTGATTCTGACTGGAAGTTAAAGACTTTACGTGCCGGCTCAAACGACGCACTTATAATGACAGGCTCTGCATCCGTATAAACATGCAACCTCGCCTCAATTCTAAACCCTAATCGATTGGGATCAGATTGCTTATCTAATAGAGCCACACGTATGTCACTCAGGCGCGGCTCATTCGTGCGGATAGCATCCTGTATTTTACGGCGTAACGCTTCACGACCACTGAGTGCGGATATATTAATATGTGCAAAGTCAGTTACGCCATAGCTCAACAGCAGCTCGTCGTCTTCGAAAGCATCACTGCTATCTAAACGGCTGCGATTATTCAACAGGTTTTCCAGATCCAGCATTACGCTATTTTTATAAGCACGATAGCGTGCTGATGGCGCCTGATATCCGTCATTACGTTTATCAGGCTCATGATCTAGCATTTGTTGCATAAATGCAGACTGGAAGTGCTCTGTATCAACCATGCGTGAGCTCCTGTTAAACCTTAAGAAAGATTCACACGCGTGAGCCGGTCAATTTGAAGCAACGGAATTAACCGCTCTCCAATCAAGAGGCATTTTTGCCCTTCACCGGTCACTATTCCAACAGCTTCATCATCTTTCCAATCCGTTGTGCGCCCCATGCAAGCGGCCACATCTTCTTGTGACGTTAATGCATAAATTGCAGGAATGTATGTTTGTAGTGGCGGTGTTTCTGGCGTATCGGTGATACGTCGAATAACAGCACGACGGTAGATCAAATCCATCGGTTTCTCGTACGGATGCAACTCTACAGATTCAATATTTTCCCACGCTAACCAGCTATACCCCTTACGAGCAGTAAAGACTTCTAAGCCAAAAGCCGTCAGGTCATCTGGTTCAATAAGCTGTCCAACTTCTTCTTCGCCTTGCGTATGGCATTGCATGGTTAACGTCGGACGCTGTGCCGTAATACGTGCCGCATCATCAGCGGCTAACTCACCCGACCTAGCCGCCTGAAACAACAGGTAGGCGTCCTTGAGAAGAGGTTCATCTTCTTCAAATAAAGTAGGCACTGTATCAGCAGGTTTGTTATAAAACGCTTGGCGCTCAATCTCACAATTAATCATCTCCCCAATAACCTTTAAGGTCATATAAGAGGGAAGATCATCCTTTTTTTGAAACTCCAAAAACTCTAACTGTTTCTGTGCTTTTTCCAACTCACCCGCAAAAAGATAAAGCTGCATTAAAAGCCCACGGCCTTCATCGCTATCTGGGTTGTCACGTACCAGTGTTTTAGAGTGAATTAAAGCACCTTGAAGATCACCTGCTTTATATAACTCACCAATTCCTTTGATATCCATAACTATCCTGTAATGCGGTTTGGAACGACTTCAGCACTAAACTGAATCGACGTCTCTATAGACTCTAATTGAAAGTGTGGCTTTAGATGCGCCACACATGTATATGAACCACTAGTGCCTGCTTTCTCACGGACACTTACACGTGCTTCGCGTAATGGGTATTGCGAAAGCAGCACATCACTAGCTTCATCAGTTGACATGACATAGTTCAAAATCCAGCTTTGCAAAAAGCTCCGACACTCTTCAGTGGTTGTAAAAGCACCGACCTGATCACGCACGATAACTTTCATATAATGCGCAAAGCGGGATGTGCACATTACATACTGGAGCATCGCTGAGTAACGGGCATTAATTTGGGCCTGTGGGGTACTGTAAAGTAACGGGCTTTGAATCGACGATGCACTGTAAAACATCCCTTTCGCCGTATTGACTGAATAACACACAGGTATAAAACCTGCATCAGACAAGGAGCGTTCAAGGGTATCAGGGATCATAACCTCAGCAGCCACAAGTGCCTGGCCATCTATATCCGACTGGTGCTCAGATAAGCCGGGGACTCCACCGCCTCCAAAATAACGCTTGCCGGTAATTTCGGCCAACCACCCTGTATGCGAAAAGCAACGTGCTAACACGGCTCCCAACGCAAAAATAGCACCGACTTTAAGATAGTCAGTGCGAGCCTTTATGGACTCACGGTAGATAAAACCATCATGCCGGAAACGGTCATGACGATATGGCTTACGCAGAAAGAGGTAAGGCAGTGTGAGGCCAATAAAGCGTGCATCTTCTGTCTGGCGAAGCGCCTTCCACTTAATGAAGCTTTCCTGTTGATAAGTGCGATCCAAGTCTAAATTAGAGTGCATTGCAGAAAAGTCTTCCAGATCCAATAAAGAAGGATCTGCATTAAATAAGAAGGGAGCAAAGCTAGCCGCAGCAACAGAGGACAAACCTGACAATACCCGTATATCATCCACGCCAGAGTTTTTTGGCGACAAGCTTATTGGGTAATTACAGAGCATCACCCCAAAAGGTTCTCCCCCCGCCATACCAAACTCGCGGCTGTATACTTTATGGAATATTTCGCTGTGGTCAATTTCGATGGCTCGTGTAATATCACGCTCCAACTCGACCCATGTGACATCTAATAGTTTGATTTTTACTTGCTGAGTAAAAGCAACTTGTTGTAACAGGTACTGACACCCCATCCATGCGGATTCAAGCGCCTGAAACTGGTCATGATGCAGAACAGCATCCAGCTGAATACTAATAAGCCGATCGATTCTTGCGATTTCTCGATTGAGTAAACTGATAACGCTCAGACGCAGGCAGTCGCCCTTGAATGCAGAGGCACCAAAGTAATCGACTACATCATTTATCCATAAGGATTTTTCAAGATCAGCAGCTTCTACTGAGTCACTAGTACTGGCGTGCATTCGGATTAACAACCTTCCCTGCGAATCACTCAAATCTTACGGGCATCATGCCGTAAAACGCGAAAAAGGATCGGCAAGACTGCCGACCCTATTAAAGCAGCGCTTTACTTACCGAGCTGAGGAATTCGAGCTACCATACGCATAGATGCGGTTAGCTCTTCCAACTGTAGCCATGGGCGCATCCACGCCACCACGTTATATGAACCTGGGCTACCCGGTACTTCTGTTACTTTTACTTTACCCGCACGCAACGGGTATTTAGCTTTCATTTCCTGGCCTGAATCTGGGTTGTCATTCACATAGTTCAACAACCAACGATTCAACCATTGTTCTACGTCTTCTGCTTCCATGAATGAACCAATTTTATCCCGGCCCATTACTTTCAAGAAATGCGTAAAACGTGACGTTGCCATAATATAAGGAAGGCGTGCTGAAATTGCCGCATTCGCGGTTGCTTCAGGCGTGCCGTACTTGGCAGGTTTCTGTGTAGATTGCCCACCAAAAAACACAGCATAATCTGTATTTTTATAATGACACAATGGCAAGAATCCCATTTTTGAAAGCTCAGCTTCACGACGGTCTGTGATGCCAATTTCTGTAGGACATTTCAGGTCTAGATCGCCATCTTCACTGGTAAACACATGTGTCGGCAAATTTTCTACTCGGCCGCCACCTTCAGCACCACGAATAGACGTACACCAACCGGTGCTTGCATACGACTCAGTTAAACGTACACCCATGACATAAGCAGCATTCATCCAGCAATACTTTTCATGATCTGCCGCTCGAGCAATACCGTCTTCATCAATGGGGGCTTCTTCATAGCCAAAGTCATCAACAGGATTTGTCTGTGAGCCATAAGGAAGACGCGCCAAAGCACGGGGCATGGTCAAACTAACAAAGCGTGAGTCGTCAGATTCACGGTAGCTACGCCATTTTGAATATTCTTTTGAATCAAAGATTTTTTCAAGATCTTTAGGACGAGATAAATCAGTCCAGCTTTCTAAACCAAACAGTTCAGGAGCAGAAGCGGCGATGAACGGGCAAAAAGCTGCTGCCGAAACACTGGACATCTTGCTGAGAAGATCAACATCATCATTGTGTTTGGTGAACTCATAGTCACCAACGATAGCACCAAATGGCTCTCCACCCGGGGTACCGAACTCTTCTTCGTATAACTTCTTGAACATTTCGCTCTGATCAAAATCAACAGCACGGGCAAGATCTTTATATAGATCCTTCTTGCTCAAGTTCAAGACTTTTAGCTTTAACGAAGAACTAGTCGCACTGTTATCAACCAGGTGCTTCATTCCCCGCCATGATCCTTCCAGCTTAAGGAACTCATCAGAATGCATGACTAGAGACAACTGTTCAGACAGTTTTGCATCTAGCATCGCGATGGCTTGGTTAATCGTTTTAGCTATATTGCGGTCCCAAACAACAGTCCCGTCCATAGCTTCATCAATCAGCGTTTTGAGCAGATCTTTTGCTACATTTGTTTCTGTTTGTTTCGTTGCACTAATTACCTGATCAAGCAAACCACCCGTCTCTTCTAATACGGTCGTGGCGCCTTGCATAGTAGTCGTATCTGTCATCCTTGTCACCTTATTCGGTTTCGCCAGCCTTTAATTCTTTAGACAGCTTTGCCATTTCATCAGTGCTTTGTAATACATTCTCAAGCAATGTCTCAAGCTCTTCGGAACGGTCCGCTTTTGTTAATAGATCACGCAGTTTATTACGCGTTTCCATTAGATTACGCAGCGGCTCGATTTGATCAACCACACGCCCTGGTTCGAAGTCGTCCATAGATCCAAACTTCAACTCAACAGGCAGTGAGGTATAATTATCCTGAAGCAAGTTATCCACTTTAAATCGAAGGCCTGGCGCCATTTTGGCCATGACTTCGTTTAAGTTATCGCTTTCAACTTGAATGAACTTTCTGTCTTTGAGGCTCTTTAGTTCGTTAGCTGGGTTATTACCGGTGAAATCACCCATAATTCCCATAACGAAGGGCAGCTCTTTATGAACAACAGCACCTTCCGTTTCAACATCGTACGTTATATGTACACGTGGCTTTCTAACTCGCGCGAGCTTCTTATGAATGCTTTCTGTACCCATAAGTATTCCCCCTTTATTTCCCTATTAAATGCATACAACACTCTATTGAGTGTCTTTGGATAATCCTATTAGCCGGAAGAATTGATTACGGATGACATCATCGTCGAGTAGTTCATCCATAAGCTCTGCTAACTCCATTCTTCCCCAACGCTCCACTCGCTCCATTTGATACGACAAAGGCGAGTGTGGCTCAGTGTCTCTAAAAAAAACACTCAGCTTTGAAACCATCATCAGCGCTTCCTCACGAGAGGAGGGATAGTACGCTTCAGGACTGAATTGCAGCACCGCTTGTGGCGTAGTTTTTCCTGAATCAACACTTTCACTTTCTATCAGTGGTTCAGGAACTTCTTCAACAGGCGCTACATCTTCATCTAAAATAGAAGCATCTACTTTGGCTAGCGCACATAGCGCATCCCAAGCCATTGTAAGTACATTCTTTATTGCCGATGTCGGCGGTGAGTCATGGCCACATTGCTCAATTAAAAACTCATCCATCAATGCAAATTGCGCTATGCACTGATCTATAGCTTTAGCCATTATACTCACTTGCTGCGGGTCAACACCGTACAACAACTGCTGCCATTGTTCCAGCGTTTTGCTACCTTCATCAATTTTTCGCTGACGCTTTTGCTCGTCCACTATTTGGGTAAGTTCACAGCTTTTTAGGTAGTCCCAACCGGATATTGTTTCATCAGAGCTATCCGTCATTACCGTGGCCATACGAATAGGCATCACGAGCGTACCTTCGCCATTTTCTCCATTTAACCCGGTAAGAGGATAAAGAGTGGAACTAATACCCTCTTCATCAGGTAGCGGATAAACCTGCCCCCAATATTGGCGTAAGCAACTATTGATCAATGTAAAGACATCAGCTAATCCAACGAAACCATCTACCCGAATGGATGCTTCAGCCAACCAAGCCAACACCTCAGTATCTTTCGATTGATTCTCAAGAATAACTACACATTGCTCCTGTACCGCGCCCCACTCAGAACGCAATGCGTATATATCATCATTTGCCATCGCTTTACGTTCGCGAGAACGAATTGAATTTCGTAAATCACGTAGCTGATGAAAGCCATCGGAAAACTCCGAGTGATTCCGGATATCCACCCCCGCCGGGGATTCATCACTGATTGGCGTTAATGCGTGTGTATAAGCCATAAAATGCCTTACCCTATTCCATTAAATTCAACGCGATTATTCAATATTACTTAACTTGTCCAACAGCTTCTGGCAACGCGCTCTATAAATACCCGCCTGCCCATGCGCAGGGTCAGTCGCTAGTACTTGATTGAACGCAGCAATCGCCAAATCTAACTTTTGCTCTTGGTAATATTGGAGCCCTTTTGCATATGGTTGCGCTATTAAACTATCTGTCAGCGACAAGAAAGCGGCTTCGGCACTTGCCGTGCGGTTTTCTAACTTCCCAAGCAAATGATAAGCACGATTTTTCTGACCGGAGTGATACAGGTCCATCGCCTTCTGTTCTTTCACGCTGGCAAGAGCGACAACAGGGAGAGCAACGTCTTTGGCTTCGCTAGCCATACTCGCTTCGGTGTCTACTTTTAGCTCTTCGGATCTCTGCTCATCACTTTCAGGGGTTTCAAGCAAAGCCTTTGTTTCTTCTCGATTTTTATTCTCACTTGTTAATATGTGAGTAGCTGCTGTATCTGCCTTAACATCCGCAACTTTCGTAACTTTCGTAACTTTCGTAACTACTGGTGTAATTTCAGTAATCTCTATATTAACAGGGGAAGCCGTTTCTTCAGTTTCAACCGTCAGTACTGGCATCATTTCGACAGGGCGGACAGCAGGTGCATCAATAGGCTTGAGCCACTCTTGTTCTATCACTTTTTCTAGTGCTAGTTCAGGTTCTATTTCAGGCGCGATATCTAGCTGAACTGCATCCGCAACTACAGATTCAACTACAGGCTTTGGTTTAACAACACGCTTATTTACCGACTTAACAATGGCTTTAGGTTTCTGTATTACTCGTTTAGCTTTCACTGGAGGCGGCAAAAGTATGCTCATGCCTTCATGTATAGATATATTCGCCATGTTGTTGATACGCATGATGAATGGGTAATAGTCGGAACGGCCGTAAACCTTGCGAGACAGTGCCTTAAGCGTATCCTGCTTTTTAACTGCGTAGTGAGATGAAGCCGAACCCATCAGGAAATTCTTCGCAATTGCATATTCATACGGACTAGCTACAACTTGCTCAATCAAACGCTCCGCAACAACATCCCCTGGCTTTAAATACAAAGCCCGGCTCAAATTTAGGCGAGCCTCTTCAAAATCTGCTCTCTCTTGCATCGCTTTTTCTGCACGACGAATATAGACAGCCACATTCCCTTTGGACGTTTCATCAAGGTAGCGTATGCCTACCTGATCTAAGCCCATATACGCTGGAAAGGCGCTAATGAACTGGCTCTCATCAGAGATAACACCGACTCGGCTTAAACCACCCGTTACACGATGATCCACATTTTGCTGTAAAGCACACCCTTGAATTAAGACCATCACTGAAATTAAACCGGTATAAATTATACGTTTCATCAATTACACCTTGTCCACTATTAAAGCGCTAACATTGTCATTAGCTTGGCGAGCTAACGCCATGTTGATCAGGTTAGCCACTGCCCTCTGCTTGTCTTCGCTGTAGTAAATAGTTTTACCCAAATCTAACTGGTCTATCATGTTGGATAAGCCATCACTACATAACAAAAACACATCTCCGGGCTCCACTTGAAGCCTAACGGTATCTAGTTCAAGTTCCTTTCCGACACCCAGCGCACGTGTCAGCATGTGGCTTGCTGGATGGCTCGCTTCACTAGACAAGTCATCAATCAGCCCACGACTCACCAGCTCTTCGAACTGAGTATGGTCACGAGTAATTAGTTCAAACGCTGTATCTCGCATTCGGTAGAGACGAGAATCACCCGACCATGTTACTGCGCCTGTATCACCACGGATAAATAAGACAACAACTGTCGTACCTATCAGCTCTTCTCCATAGAAGCTCTCTGACATCTCACGTAATGACCGGTTTGCCTCATGTAAAAGCTGGTGCGCCTCAACAACCAACTCATCTAACGTGCGGATCTCTTTTTGCTGCAGACTCTCTAAACTCTGCGTCACCAAATGGCTGGCAATACCACCCTCTTTATGACCGCCCATTCCGTCAGCAACACACCACACACCGATAGGGTCTATGCCTATAAAGCTATCTTGGTTTTCGTCTCGGACAGCACCAACATCCGTTTGGCCATAGCCGTTCCAGTTAATCTCAGACATAGGTTACTTACTACTCCAACTCATTGACCTGTCAGCAGGAACTGATAGTCCGCTACTGTCGGTAAGTCACTGAAACTACAAAGAGGCGATGAAAAACCGTTCAACTCCATTGCCGACCACCACAAGGTGACATCTCCCATGTTGCTCAGAGGTTTCTCCAGCAACTCTTCGATATGAATCACATTTTTTTGGGTTTCTTTTGGCAACAATAAAGACTCACCTAAATCAAACGCTGAGGTTTTCGCCTCTAACAGATCAATTACCTGATTCAGTGATAGTCGCTCTTGCAAGGCTTGAATCCCAACCCCTTCTAGCAGACTAAATAAAGGGTTTGCTTCGCGATATAACCACTCTGTTTTCATACCCTGAGCATCAATTTCAAACACCAAAAACATAGGAAAATAACGCCCAACAGCATCCACACTTGGGATCATGACACCGATAATTGATTTTTTCCGCTGTTCCGTTTCAGGTAAATAAAATCGCCATACTGGCGATATCAGATAAGCAGTTAGCCAGCTAGTTTCACCCATATTTTCTTTTGAGTGGAAAACAACTTGTTGCGTCCAGTCATAGAGCTCAGAGGTCAATTCTGGATCGACACAATGGCTAACAAAATCAGCATGCGAGGGTAGTTTGCCATAAACACTAATAACTAAGCCCGCCATCAGTTGCACCTCACCTGGCTCAGCTCAGCCATCTGGAATGGGTTATATACACTACCTGCTCGTAACTCTAACGAGACGGTGAATTCATTTTTGAGCGTAAACGTTAGCTTATATCGTTCACGATCAATGCGTTTGATTTTCGCTTTATCGAATAACCGAAACAGCGCCCAATCACCCTGCTCTGTAATCGACTCTTGACCGGAGCTAGTCACTATCACCAACCGCGCTAAACCGCGGTCTGAATTACGATCCAAATCTGGCCAACGAAACCGTTTTCCACCTTGAGGCCCGTGGGCATAAGTCATCTGCTGGCCATTAACAAAGAGACTCATGCGCAGAATAGATTTATCCATGTTAGTAGGCCGTAATTCAAAGCTAATAGATGGGTCAGAAGAGCCCGTACGGTAAAATGTATCGCGAATCATACGTCCTATTTCTAACTGGCGAAGAACCGCTTCAGAAAAGCCAAGGCTCACTCCATTGTTTTTATTCCAGCGCCATGGTCGATGTGAAGTATCAACAAAATCTACGACCACATTTTGAAAATAATTTTCTACAATACCGCCAGGGCCAAAGTAAGCGGAGACATCATCAAGGGTTGCTTCGCTACGGCTTTTCTTATTGAACGGGTAACGCTTTGTAATCATGTTATTACAATGTATCGCTACGTCATTTTCCCACTGACGACCCATGTATTTTTTAGCATCGAAAGCGGTTTGTAATTTTGCGCGATCTGAGATCTTATCCAACAGTGTTGATAAAGGCTTCGATTGGCGCGCAGCCGCAACATCAAGTTCACGCAACACGGCCGCAGAGCCCATAGGATCTGCAGCGCCTTCAAATGCCACTTTCCCCTTATTGCTAGCGCCCTCAATAGCACTCATATAAATATAAAGCTCATCGAGCATTTTTATCGTTTCTTCAATGGGGGCAGCACGATCTTCACTTGCTTGAGTTTGCTCATTTAAGGCAGCAAAGTACTCAATAACAACATTGGTCTCCCCCAGTAATGGAGGGTCGATATTCTCAGGTTCTGACTCACCAAAAATATCAGTAATCGCATCGCCCTCTATCTCACCCAACAGCGAAAATGCATCGGCTGATGTATGCACACGAATTGAACTTAGCAATGGAATAATCGGGGAGTCCGCCCGTGATAGCTCTTTAAGAATGGCTAATGTTTTACGCGGATTGTTCATAGCAGCAAAGTCGAGTGCCTCTATGTAATTACGCCACGTGTTCAGATAATCATCCAGATAGAGTGACTCCACTTGCTCTTGCAGCGCCTCTCCATTAAGCCCAACAGACTCTAAGCCATACTCTTTACCCATCACCCATTCATCCGTGAGGTATCGCTTTATCATGCCGTCACGCTGTGTAAGGAAGTAGTGCTGGTAACCTTGCTTAGTGTAGAAACCGTTAATTTCGCTAGTAATGGGCTCGCCATTTTTGAACTGAAATAGGTACGCCGCCTCACTTCCGATTGCATCAACCATGCGATACGGCTCCAAAGAGCGCTTTACTATCCCTTCCTGCTTTAAGCGAAAATAGAAACGACGCGCTGGCGGTAGTGTACTTAACAGCGTTCGCACACTAGATACGAGTTCAGCATTGGGTTTTAAAGGCGTCTCCTTTGGTAAGTACTCCAACAATGCATCGAGGTGAGTTTGTAGGTTTTCATATTGAGCTTTGCGGATATTACGAGGTAGCACGCGCTTCCAGTCCGCTAATACCCACCCCTTAACCGCAGGAATATCCAGATGCGAAGGATCACTTAACATGAGGTAAACACGCAAAGTATCGTAAAGGTATTCTGCATTATTACGCTTCTCATAGAGTGCAGTTTCAACCTGTACTAACAAGCGAGGCAAGAATGTCTGATAAAGCAAACGACCATACGCATCTGTTGCTTCTTGGCCTAATTTATCACCTTGATACAAGCCAAAGTGTAGCCAGTGCGATTCATCTTCTTGAGCTTCTGCATAGCCTGTTGGCAAAGCTCGTAAGGTATTAAGCGATTCAACAGGCACTAATATATCTTGCTCATAGCGACTCATATCACTAATGATACCGTCTGCTTCAAGCGTTTTAGCTTCTACATTGGCAATAAGAGCACGGTTCTCTTGGAAGCCATATAGCCAAAATCCAGAGATGACAACGGCTGCTGAAAATACCAACCCATATGCTGCTGTATGGAGTATAAATAGTCGCCGGGCATGCTTAATATTTATGCCCGCCAAGCCTGATTCGCGAAAGATAACTTTCGTAAACAAGTTATGTAAAAAGTACCCTTTGCCTTTAGATATACGTTTAGCGCTACCATCTGTACGCAACCCAAAACGTGAACCCAGAGCATTAACCACTCGATCCAGAGTTGTGCCGTCTTGCGTGCCGCTGTTGAAATACACCCCACGCAATAATGGCTGTGTTTCAAAACGTGTCGGTTTGAATATTTCTTGCAAGAACGTAGCTATTGGGTCTTGAAGCAAACCAAGTGTGCGAGGAAAAACGTATATTAAATCACGTCTCGCAATATCGGATTCCATCTGCAAGCGATCCGCTTCTCTTGACTGAATCCTCTCCTGTAGAGTACGAAACTCCATCAGAAAATGCTGAACAGCATCCTGCTCTTCGTTGTCATCATTGTAGGGATAGGTAAACCCCCACACTTGCTCACGCTCTTCTCGTCCAAGGTCATCAAAATACTCGGTAAAGCCTGGTAACATATCGAACTTAGTGATCGACACATACACAGGGAAACGAATCTGGAAGGTATTTTGGAACTCTTGAATACGCTGCTTTATAAATTTGGCATGAGTGATCAGGTCAGATTCTTGCATTTTAAGCAAGCTATCCACAGGGAAGGTTATAATCAGACCATTAATAGGCTTTCGGCTTCGGAGTTTTTTCAGCAGGCCTAAAAAGCCTTTCCATTCAACCTCATCCAACTCACTTTGGTTATTTTGGGTGGTGTAACGGCCAGCCGTATCCAGCAACACCGCTTCATCGGTGAACCACCAGTCACAATTTCGCGTCCCACCCACTCCTTTAACTGATGCACCAACAGAGTCCATCAACGGGAAATGCAGATCAGAGTTTAATAATGCGGTTGTTTTGCCTGAACCCGAGGGCCCTATGATCACATACCAAGGCAGCACATAAAGATAACTCCCTTTACCGCCTTCTTTCGTTTGTACTTTCTTTAATAACCCTAAAGCTTCATCAAACTTATGACTCAACTCTTCTACTTCACGTTTACCCACTTCTTCTTTCGGTGCAGACTCAGTGCTCGTCATTTCAGTGGCTAGCTGTTCGTTCTTTTTACGCGCCATTAAATAGCCACGTAACTTATAGATCAGAGCCATCCCAAACATGCTGCCAATCATCAGGCCTCGCGTCATCGCCGAACCAAACGGATCAGAACCTCCCATCGTGATCGCTGGCAATACAAACCAGATAAGTGCCCCAATGGTAATAAGCGCAACAAAACCTAGTAGATTTTTTAGCTTCCCAGCTATTGATGATAAGCGCATCACTTATCCCCTCCATTGGTGCGCCAAATAACATTAGATAACAAAACAATTTCTACACGGCGATTTTTGGCACGCGACTCAGCAGTCAAATTATCAGCTACAGGCTGTGTATCAGCCTTACCTTCAGATTCATAGCGAGCAAACTCTTTTGAAGCATTGGCCAGCAATTGCATTACTTCTTCTGCACGCGCTAGCGACAAATGCCAATTCGATGGGTATTTTAATGTTTTGATTGGCTGGCTATCTGAGTGCCCTTCTATCAACACTTTGCCTTCTACTTCATACAGCGCCAGCGAGACACGACGCAACAGCGGTTCATAATCAGAATTAATATTGCTTTTTCCTGACAAAAATAATCGATCACCTTGAATGATGATACTGACCTTTCCGTCTCGCTCCTCTACTGATAAAAGGCCTTCATCAATTTCAGTTTGAAGAAAAATCCGTAACTTTTGCAAAGCAGATTGGTTGACAAGCTTAGGTCGGTCAAACGAGGTAGTAACACCTTGTCCCAAGGCGGCTAATGACTGATAAGAAGGGTTTGATAAATGATTAAGCTGGAAGAGTAAGAAAAAGAACAGCACTGCCAGCAACCCAGCTAAAACAGATGCAAATACCCATAGAGGTATAAAACGGCGCAGCTTACGATTGGCAACCGTCACACCTTGCCAGTGAGGTGACAACATGCGTGCGGGCTCTCCCCGCTGACTACGAATTAAACGATAAAGACGCGCACGCTCTTCAGCCAAACGACCTACGCGATCGGCCTCAACGGCATAACGCCCCTCAAACCCTAATGTTAAACAAACATACATCAGCTCTAGAAGATCAATATTAGTCGCGGGATCTTTTTCTAGGTTTACCAACATGACAAAAAAGTTTTCGCCACCCCATGTTTCTTTATGGAAATGGCTAAGTAAGCTTCGCGTCTGCCAGTCACTCTGACCACCCCACGGTGTATTAAGTACTACCTCATCAAGTACGGTACAAAGAATGTAACGGCCTATCATGACAGTTCGAGAATCAATTCCAGACTTTCGCGCCACTGTTTCAAATTGCTCAATTTCCTCGACCATTTGCTGGCGCAATAAAGCGGCACTGGGGTTGGAATGAGATTTTTTAATCGTGGGGATCAGTGACAATAACTTAAACGCTGCGTTCTCTAGGCGATTAAACCCGGAACTAACAAACTTATCAGCGTCGTCGAATAGCGTAGTCCAGCTACCGGTATCCGTTACATTTTGTGTTGGTGCGGAATCAGCCGTTGATGGCCGCCCACCAGGGGTTGGAATGATAACCGTACGGTCACCTTTAAAGTCCATTTACTGTACATCCATACTAAAAAATTAACTACTTGATGGCCCACAACTCGAGCGCCACGCCAGGAAACTGATTACCTATATGCAAAGCAAGCCCTTTTGAGGTGCGGATTACGCTCCACAATTGAGCCTGTGTATCCAATTCAAAATAAACAGCTCCAGAATAATAAGGGACTTGTCGAGGAGCCACAGGCAAGGGATCAATCCGCACGCCGGGCAACTGGTGATTAACCAGATTATTGATTTGCTCCAGCGGCCCTACTTTCGCCTGTACTGGGAACAAGCGCCGTAGCTCCTCACGAGGCATATCCGCTTTAACGGATAACACAAAGTGTGTTGAGCTCATTTCAGATTCAGGAATAACACCTACTCGTATACCAAAACCTTTTTCTATCAGGTCGATGCAAACTGCGCTTTGATCCAACATCGCACTCAGCGCGGGCTGTAATAAAGAAAAGAGTGTGCCAAAGGTTTCTTCCAACCGAGAGTGTTGGTAACTAGGCATTTCTGCAATTTTCTTATCGGGATGCGTCAACGTTGCTAACTCACCGGCAAACTGAATTAAGGTTTCATAAACAGATTGAGGGTGAAGCTGGTCAGATACTAGGTAATGAGCTAATACCGGTTCATAGCGATTTAATAGCTGCAATAATAAGAAATCTGCTATTTCAGCTGAGCCCGCTCCAGCAATCGCCTTAATGCGTTCTGCTAACGCATCTCTACGCATATGGGTTAGCCCATGCACTTCTCGTAAAATACGGGCCAACGCTTCTGATGACATGTAATTTAACGTGGGCGGCACAAAGCTGTCATCTAAGATGATAGCGTTGTTTTTGATCATTTTTACGCGTGCGACAGGGATAGCGGCATATTGGTGATGAAAATCACTTTCACTCAGTAAAACAAGCTTTTTACTAACCACTTCGACATCCGCCAAACTACGGCTACCTGCAACGATATCAGGCACTTCTACGTTATCAATGCGAAATCGGGCATTAGCATCCGCTATCGCCGTTCTATCTATATCCTTAGCGCCCGCTCTCCATAACGGCAAACCTAGATAGATTAACTCGCCTTCATTCTCGACGTTCAACGCTATCGGCTCAGGCACATCATCTTCGTTAGGTAAATTTATTGGAGTACCATCAGGTAATACGCCTCTACATTTACGAACAATCACATTTCCTAAACGCAAAGCGGAATCATCAAACTCGAATTCCGTAATACCCCAGCCATAGCTAACTAATTGCTTATTCAGGGCACTCATCATTCCTTCAATATAACGGTCTTGCTGCTGAAAATGCTGAGGGCGAATAAACATCCCCTCAAGCCATGCGACTTTCTTATGCCAACTCATAATTATCTACTCTTGATCAGTCAATAAAACACGACTGTTCAACGCCAGAGCATGTAGAGACATTACTTTTTGCGATGAGATCATGCGTTTAAAAAAGCCACGAGAGTCACGAACTTGGACTACATCCTTCCAAGTAGCGTTATCAATATCTTGATACGCGGCAACTACTGCAATGAATTTTGTTTCTGGCTTCAGTTCCGTTATAAATTTTTCAATTTGGCTAGGGCTAATAATAAAGGAGCGGCTTTCCTGTAAAGTAGTCTTGAGTGGCTCATCGTTATATAACGTAAAAAAATCTGCCTGCTCGAACTCAGATAAACTACTTAGCTGATATATACGCATCTCAATAGGGGAAGGGTCACTCTCTTTATCAAAGTTCACATCATGAGCTGCTTCAATGAGCATATCTAATCTTATGGCTTCACTATCATCTTCAGAGAAGGGCATGATAGATGAACAGCCAAGCAGCAGAGATAATACAACACCCCATACAAGCAATTTAACCCTGCTCATTGCTCTAAGCTCCGAAGCTGTTGTTCGTAAGCTTTGGCAAACTCTGCTGAAAAAAGATCCTGAAATTGATCTTCCATCATGGCACAAATATCCTCATAAAAATCGAAGTACTCCAGCCAATAATCAACTTTCTGCCTTCCCAGGATGCCTTTTTGATGCCGAGGGCGGCGGTTAAATTTTTGCTGCAACGCCTCTGGTTCAAACCGTTCAAGAAGGTGTACAAAGGCTGCCTGAATACCTGACATCATTGCCAGTTGATGAGCTTGTATATCCTTAAAGCTCTCATCTACCGCTTTAGGTGCCGGCATGTAAGCAGCGGAATCAGCCAACATCATGATTTTAAGAGCTTCAACACCCGATGGAGAAAACTTTAGAGGATTGTTATCTACTGGGCGGATCATCGTCTGCTGCAAGCGAAACTCACTTTTTACCAAGCTACGCGTAGCCAATGTTTCAACGACACCTTGCGAGTAGTTTTTAATCATCGAGCCCAATTCACGCGCTAGCTCTGATTTATCCTTACCTTCGAGTAATGCTACCGGTATACCCGCGGCTTCTAATAGTTCATCGAAATAAACATCACGCCCACTGTCTGCAACAGGTGCTACCGCTTCAGAATTTACAAACACGCTATTAGTTGCATCTGCCTGATTGGGTGGATCTTCTGCCCTAAATTCATCTTGCCCTTCCACCAGCGAGGTAATATTCACAACCCGATTTGCATCAATACCAACATCAGATACATCTTCTATAGGTTTCAATGCCGGGGCTACTTGTTCATCTAGTAACGCTGATAACTCAACCGATTTATCAACGACAACTTCACAAATAGTTTCATCCAGAGGCGTATCGTTAGCAGGTAGCGGCTCTTCGGTATCAATAGAAGCAAGTTCAACTTTATCAGCAAGGCTATCAACATCAGATGCCATCTCTTTATTTAACAACTCTAACCAGTTGTCAGGAATTTCTGCTGAATCTATTTCTTGTTTATCCGTAAAAGAAGCGCGAGGTTTTTCAGTCAAAGAAACAGAATCAGGAACGGGCTCAGTAATGTGTGGCGCTGTAGGAGGACGAAATACTTCTCGCTCAGGAGAAACAGGGTGAAGCAACTCACTCACTGAAGGTGTATCAGAAAGCATACCCTCTTGAGGGCCATCCAGCAGATCTTCTATTGTTTCACTGACGGCTACTTGCTCACTCGGCTCGACAACATGCTGTAATATTTCTGAAAACTCAGGCTTCTCTAGCTGCTCTTGTGATAAAACGAGTAAGGACTCAATATCCTTGTCGGCTGAATAACCATCATCAACTAAGGACTCCAAAGAAACCTTAAGTTGGTACCCGCCTATTTTAAGAGAGTCTGAATTTTTGAGGATTATTGTGCGCCCACGACCTATAGGGTCATCTTCGCCATTAACATAAACACCGTTAGTGCTGATGTCCGTTAAATGATATTCACTATTTTTTTTATGGATAACACAGTGTTTGCTGGAGATATGGAGTTTAGGATCAGGTAACACCCAAGAGTTATCAACACTACGGCCTATTGAAAAGATGTCTACATCCACATCAATGTGTCTGACATCACCCAATAAATGGTGCTGTCCACTCGTAACCATGAGCCTTAAGTCCATTTGAACTACTTCCTGTATCAATAAAACATCCGTTAGCCAAACATCAATGGAAAATAATAAACTCTCCAACAAGTACGTAAGTACTCATGATTCAGCTGCGCATTTTTTGGCAAGCATTTTCGCATAACCCCAGCCTAATGCCTACTCAATAGCAGAAAATTAAAATATCCTAATTGAATCAAGAGACTAACGAGCAGTACGAACAAATTTAGTTAGGTGTATCTACTTACGTAAGCGAACTAATGTCGTCATTTTATGGCAAAGATGCAGGTTAGGTGCGAGAACCTATGCCTTATACCTTCGCCCAATCCATCTTATTTCATTGATCTAGGTCGGTATTTTCCCTTATCGGCACCGCTACACTCAGGAGAGACTCATTATTAATCCAACATATTAATAAGAATACCCTATTGGAGTGATGTCATGTCGACTGCTGAGCAGATTCAGAACAACCCTAGTATTTTCATTTCTGGTAACGAAGCTGTCGCACTAGCCGCCAGAGACGCAGGCTGTCGCGTTGCATCCGCTTACCCTGGGACACCTTCTACTGAGATACTAGAATACATATCCTCCTACCCTAACCTGTACTCTGAATGGTCAATCAATGAGAAGGTTTCATTAGAAGTGGCTATTGGAGCCTCACTTGCCGGTAGCCGCGCCTTGTGCGCCATGAAACACGTTGGCATGAATGTCGCTTCTGACGCCCTTATGACACAAACATTAATTGGCGCTGTTGGCGGTTTAGTTATCGTTATAGCAGATGATGTAGGGTTATCCTCCTCACAAAATGAACAAGACTCGCGCTACTGGGGGCGCTTTGCCCACCTTCCTGTTTTAGAGCCTTCTGATTCACAAGAAACTTACGATATAACTCGCTTTGCTTTTGGCCTATCTGAACAATACTCTGTACCCGTTATTGTTCGCCTAACCACCCGCATCTGCCATGTGAAAGGTGTGGTTTCTCTTTCTGCACCTCAAGTCAAAGAGGGACATAAGTTTATTAAGGACACCAGCCGTTTCGTTATGGTCCCTGGTAATGCCAAGCAGCGAATTCCATTGATGCTTGAACGAGATAAAACACTGGCGAATTTTTCTGAATCTTGTTTACTCAATATAATTGAACAAGGAAAGAATCGCTCAGTGGGCTTTATCACCTCAGGTGCCGCATACTGCCATGTTCGAGAAGCCTTTCCTGATGCGCCATTAATCAAATTAGGGCTTAGTCATCCTGCGCCAATTGAGATGATTCGAGAGTTTGCAGAGAGCGTTGACAAGTTAGTCGTCATAGAAGAAGTTGAACCTTTACTGGAAACAGAGCTGAAGGCGGCAGGTATTGATCTATTCGGTAAAGATATCGTCCCTCGTATTGGCGAACTAACACCTGCAGTCCTTACGCCAGCCATTGAGCGTTTACTAGGTAAAGAAAAAAGCATTGCTAGTATTGGCATGACCGATGTATTCCCTCGTCCGCCAACAATGTGTGTTGCCTGCCCACATCTAGGGATTTATTACTGTTTATCTCATGTGAAAAACACCATTATTGCTGGCGATATTGGCTGTTACACCTTAGGTGCAGGTCACCCTTGGAACGCATTAGATACCTGCATCAGCATGGGTGCCTCCCTTAGCGTTGCGCAAGGCATAGATAAAGGGCGTAGCGAAGAAGACACTAACAAAAATGTGATTGCCGTTATCGGTGACTCTACCTTTTTACATATGGGTATGCAGGGTCTTTTAGATATTACTTACAATAAGGGCAACGTCACTATTTTGCTGCTGGATAACCGTGCGGTAGGCATGACTGGAGGGCAAAATGCACCGTCATCCGGTATTGATATTCATGGTGAAGCGACCATTCAAGTTGACTTTCGCAAGCTTTGTGAAGCATTAGGTGTGAAACCAGAGCGGATTCACGAGCTTAACCCTTATGAGCTTCCTACACTTTTTAAAGCATTGCGTGAAGAAGTCAAAGCCAAAGAGCCCTCAGTCATCATTACCAATCAACCTTGCGTACTAACCGAACGCTACTCCAAGCAACCACCACTGACCGTCGAAGATGATAAATGTACAGGATGTAGTAATTGTTTAGATGTTGGCTGCCCGGCTATTTTAGTGACACGCCGAGAAACCGTGGTTAAGCCTAACGGAAAAGAGAAAGAACTCTCCTTTGTTAAGATTGATACGGCAGCCTGCACAGGATGTAATTTGTGTATTAATACCTGCGCACCCGATGCCATTGTTCCGCTGATAAACGTTGGCCACATTAATGCTGTGGAGGTCAAATAATGGAGCAAATAACCAATATTATGGTTGTGGGTATCGGCGGGCAAGGCGTAATGACCGCTGCTGATATCATCTCCCAGGCAGCTATTATGGAAGGGCACGATGTTAAAAAAACAGAAGTAGCAGGAATGGCTCAACGCGGTGGTGTTGTCACCTCGCATGTGCGCTTCGGTAAAAAAGTACTGTCGCCTTCTATTCCGCCGGGCACCGCTGACCTGATGTTAGCTTTTGAACCCGCCGAAGCATTACGTTGGGTAACCCATGTAAAAGACCAAGCTACTGTCATGGTAAATACTTATCCACAAGCACCGCCTGTGGTTTCTATTGGTTTGTTCGATTATCCTGACCAACCTGAAAAACAGCTACAAAGCCACCCTATTCAGTTGATCAGTTTTGATGCAGGCTCACTATCAATAGAGCTAGGCGACCGCAGATTAGTTAATTCCATCATGTTAGGCGCCATCGCTAAACAACTCCCCTTTAGCCCTGAGGTACTTAAAGCTGCTTTACTCGCACGCTTTAGAAACAAAGGAGCAGAGTTACTAGCCCTTAATGAAACAGCATTTGAAGCGGGACAGCACGCCGCCCAGCTTAAAACTGCCATAGAAGAGTAACTAAAGGCTTTCTTCATAGAAGCGAATAGAGTTCGCTTCTATAACCATCACAAAAATAAAGCCTTTATTGCTTAAATCTAATCGTTAACATTTGCAACAATCGCGACAGCATTAAACGGCATAGCACTATCTTGGCAGACCTCAACACACTTATCTTTGGCCAATACCAATAAATGAGAAACGTCATCGCTGGTGACATCTTTCACCACTAATAGCTTTGGTACTCGACGCAACATAACCCGGGTAGCTTCAGCAATGCCTGGTTTAACGCGATTTATATCAGAGACCCCATACTCCACCATTAACTGGTCGACATACGATTTCATTTTCTGATGTCGCTCGACGCTTGCCTGATCACGCTGCACAATGGTGCTTTCGTTGGGTGATATTGTACTAAACAGCGAAGAAATCTCATCAACAAACCAATTACTTAAATCGTGTTTGGCCAAATGCGAATAAACAACACACTGATGAAATCCCTGATACTCAGGCCTGAGAATAGTTCTTGATACAAGCCCTGATACTGTACTATTTAGGATCCCAGACGGGATCGTATAATCATCAACCGTTGCTACAAGGTCCGCCATTCCCCCTATATCTGAAATCACACAAAGGTCATCTGAGATTTTGTAATGACTTTCATTATTCCAACAAGCAACAGCCGCTTTTAATTCCTGTGTGATGATTCCTTTTGCAGTCCAACCATCTACAAACAAGATACTATCACCCGCATGGCCCGCTTTTTCCAAGTATTCCAGTGCCGCCGTATCTATACCCTTATCTCTGATAATCGATACAGAGTAATGACTAACATTCGCTTTATAATAATATTTGAGTGCTCTGTTTAATAAAACACCGATAGGTGTACCTGCTCTTGCTAAAGACACAAGCGTGATGGTATCCCCTTTTTTCTCGATGATTTTTTTCGCTAAACCGGCCACCTCAGTCGCTAATCGATGTTTATATTTATCAACTAGGCCAAAAAACAACGTTAAGTATTGATCGCTTGGAGGAAACTCTTGCGAGATCATCGATGAATAGTGCTGCCCCCCGATTTGCATAAGCCGTTCTTTTTCTTCCACGCTAAGCATCGGAATATCGATAGGCTGGAGTAAAAACTGACAATCTTCTCTAGAATAACTGCCTTCTAAAGGCTCAAAACATGTCTTTGAATTCATGCTCACAACAACTTATCTTGGCTAATCTGGCTAACAGACGGTATGACTTGAAAATGGCACGATGACATGAAAGCTAAATCACTTGTACTATCGCCAACGCCGAGAAATAACAAATTACTTTGATGAGCCGTTAGTATTTTCTGTAAAAACTCTACCGCCCGCTTTTTACAAGCATAAGGGGGTAATAAAGCCATATTGTTTCCATTGATATGCACTCTCGCATTACCCGCTTGCTGACAAAAGCGCTCAGCAATTCCTTCAAGTTTAGTAAGGTCTGTAGGCTCACCTTTAATCGATATATAACAAGGGAAGCCAAAATCACTTATGACCCGACACCGAAGCGATAACTGCTGCTCCGCAATGATAGACAATACCTCTTCCACATAACGATCTAGTATTTCCTGCCATTGAGTACTCTCTTGAGTAAGTACCTGTAACCAATCAGCTTCAACTTTATTTTCTTCATTAAGAATAATAGCGCCGTGGTCAATCACCTTATATGTGCTGAAAGATAGAGACACACGATCTAATGCTTCTTTATTTCGCCCAGTAACAGGAATCAATCGCTGATCATTGCACAGGTTGTAGAAATGCAATTGTTCAACAGATGAAAACGAAGCAGGTTGAGCCTCTTTATCAATGGCAGTAACCGCCATCTCAACACCACTTTCACACTTTCTTTTTGTTTGAATAAGCGTGTCATCAATATCAGTAAAAACAACTATCGACATACAAATACCTTTAAATCTAAGTGAGAATAGCGGTTATAGCATTGAGTTTTAACCGAAATGGACAAGAGAAATACTGCTCATGTGTTTCATACAAAATAATGGCTTGTCGATTTTTCTGTAGATTGTATAAATAGTAAACGCCTCTTTGGGCTTCATCGAAAAAACTTTGCTTGCTCGTTATTCCCGCCCCTTCCAGTACCGGTGAACGACCAGTAGACTGAAAAACAACATCTACGCCTTGCGCTTGAAGATCTTCTGCAAATAAGAAAGGTTGAAATGTAAACTCGCCCGTGCCGATGACCGTGTACTTTTCAGTAGGGTTTAATTGACTAATATCCAACCGGGTGCCCTGCGGAGTATAAAAAAGCACTTCAGGTTCTGGAGATGCTAGATATCCCGTTCTGCCAATATCATCCCGGCTGTTTGCACGACTAATACCACTGGCGGTTTTATCGGGTAACTGGAGTGGAAACTGTTCATCGGCATAAAAGCGATAACTGCCATCTAGTAAGCTGATAAATGTAAATGATAGCTGTGGATAGGCTTGTCGATACGCTTCTCGTTGTTCTACTGATAACCAATTTACTAAGCTGACCCATATGATTGTCTTCAACTGGGGAAGATTTTGCTGCAATTTTTGGCTTAATTGCTCCAGCGTTTTCCCCGTACTTATTTCATCATCAACTATAACAACAGACTCAACCTGCTGTTCTGCTAATGTACTATCAAGACTATAAATCAAATGAGAAGGTGCGTGGCTGTGCGCTTCTGTGATCGAAAAGCCGATATCCCGATCCAAATCACAACGTGTCGTATGACTATAAATCACGTTCTGCAAACCAGATCGTTTTAACTCTTGAGCAACACCGGCTCCTAAGCCTGTCGCTGTTTCGGCAACACCTAATACCCAAGTGTTACTGTGCAACAAAAGCGACTGTTTAACGGCTTGTGCCAACGTTTGGTAGGTTTCACGCATATCGCTGGGAAGACAAGGAACATACTTCCCCAACACCTTAGAAATAAATAAGTAGCGGCGTTTAGGGTTCTGACGTGCGCCAAAGGTGAGTAATTTTTCAAGCGGATAGCGCGCATTATGAACCGATATTTGCAGCAGGCCAGTCTGCAATTCAACATCGCATCGGTTTAGCATAGTGACAAATTCCATATTTAAAAGATGCTTAAGCTAGGCTACACACGAGTGAGCGGCTTACTAAAGCGAGTTGAACAGTACGTGGTGATCATTGTATCGCTACGGCTATAGCGATGCTTGAATCTGATCAATATTACCATGCTATTAAAATAAGATAAGCAGCCAAGTACTGACTGCTTAATCTATAAAAAAGCAGTCCGAAGACTGCTTATACTTCACAACACAAAGATTAGCCTACATTAACACCATACTGCTGTGCCATTGGCTTAAGACCACCAGCAAAGCCTTGACCGATGGCTTTGAATTTCCATTCACTATTGTGACGGTATAATTCGCCAAAGACCAATGCCGTCTCAGTAGAATAATCTTCTGATAAATCGTAACGCGCTACTTCTGCATTAGAATCTTGGTTTACAACGCGGATGAAGGCATTAGAAACTTGCCCAAAATTTTGGTTACGAGCATCAGCATCATGAATAGTTACACCCACGATAACTTTATTTACATCTGCAGGAATCAGACTCAAATCTACTTTAACAGACTCATCATCGCCGTCACCTTCGCCTGTCGTATTATCGCCAGTGTGCTCAACAGAGCTACACGCTGATTTCAAATTATTGTAAAAAATGAAATCACCATCGCCACGTACTTTTCCATCTTCACCAACCATGAATACAGACGCATCCAAGTCAAAGTCCGTGCCATCTGTTGCACGAGAGTCCCAGCCCAAGCCTAATAGCATTTTAGTCATGCCTGGAGCCACTTTCTCTAGTGAAACGTTACCGCCTTTCTGTAGTGATACACCCATGTTATAAAACTCCTGATTACGTTTGTGTATTTTCGTCACTGAAACATGGACAGATTAGATATTGTCCAACTTATTCATTCTTACCATATTTACAACATCCCTTGGCTGTGAGGCTTTAATTGGTGCTGCACAGCGGCAACATCATAAATATTATTATATTGTTCAAAGACTACAGCTCAAAACCTGCAGGATCCAAACCTAATTCAAGTGCGACCTTACGAGCAACAACCTTCTCATCATCATCAAATACGCCATCCGCTGCTGCAATTGATAAAATAAGACGCATTACTGTACGACATGCCACATCATCACCTTTCAGTAAATTTAGTGCCTCAAAAGCTTTAGATTCACCGACATCTTCGTCAAACTCAAAATTGCCTAAAAAGCCGTTAAACGCCTCAATCACATCCGAAGTTTTAAATACTGATAATGCATCATTGCTTTCGATGATTTTCAGCATTTTTTTCTTTTCTTCAGAGGACACATCGCCATCCGCACGTGCAATTAGCGCCGTTCCGGCGGTAGCCGCATTAAGAAATTTTTTGTTTTTAAACTTTAAAACTTCGCCTTTAAGCTCATTTGATTTTTGCTTAATTGTCGACATAAAACTAGAAAAACTCATGTTTGATCCTCATTATCTGAATTATTTTCACACCGCCACGGCAATCCCCAAGCAAAAGCACGATCCATTTCGGCAAGATCTTGAAAGTACTCATTCAGTGGTGTGGCTTTTGTTTGGTCTTCATTAAAATCAATCATCGCAACCGCATAGATTGGCTTTGACATGAGCGTCGTCGGCGACAGCTTCTTAGCGGCTAGACCCGGTAGCTGAAAATCAACGCTTACACTAAGCGCTTCCCAACTATCATGGGCGTCCATCATGCTTACAAAGACCAAGTATCTGTTTAGTTTATGGCGAAAGCGTTCGTTAATAAGCAATTGTTCAAAATGTTCATTCAGTTCCCGGCGTGCCTTTATATAAGGAACACCATCGAATGAGCCTTCTAAACTTTCGTCAAAGCTATACACAATACCGCGCTGGCCATTTTCTAATTCATAGAAACAGCCAATGCGTAAATCCGATACGGGTTTAAAATTCTCACCCATAAAATAACGTGCCGCTGATCGCAAGTTGCCTCGACCAGACTTCCACACAAGCGTAATACTAGCATCACCATGATTATGACTAGCTTGTGACGGGTTAACATGTGCTTGCGTAGCGGTTTGCTCAGCAGAGGCATGTGCTGTCGTTGAAACGGTCGTTAAAGCCGACGCGTATGAATCACGGGTAAAACCAAAGCTTTCTAGTAATTTGGGCAGCCCTTCTTTATAGCCTTGCAATATACAACGTATTTTCCAAGCACCATTACGACGATACACTTCAATTAAACTAACTGCCGACTGGCCTGTCAATTGATGAGATATATCGATACTGGCATATTCATCAGCCCCAACTAAATCACTCAGGCTTGCCGACATGCCCGAAGGTGAACCTGCCGAGCGAGTGTCATTAGCAGCAATATAAACCGTTAACTTCTCTACACTCTCAGGAATATCAGGCAAGTTAAGTAGCAGCTTATTATCTCGGGTGGAAACACCTTCTGTCGCCCCTAACAGGCTAACAGGCTCATTCTCCTTTGAGACAACAACACCCCACTGCCAGTTGGCTATATGCAAAGAAAAGCAATAAGCACGGTCACTAGGGATAGAAGTATTTTGCCCCGCTACTAACTGTGTTACTGCCATTCTGGTGCTCCCAAAAATCAGCGATTAATTATAAATAGTTAGCCGCGACTGTTTCGAATAATTTCTCCAACTTTTTATCTTCAGTCGGTTCGCCAACAGCACGGAATTTCCATGCGCTGTTATGGCGGTAAAGTACACCTAACACCATAGAAACAGAGCCGTTAAACTTATCTTCATGGGCGATATTATAATTTGCAATAATATTATCTACTCGACTTGGCGTGCCTTCATAGAGACGCACACTCGCGAACGGAATACTGGCGAAATCTTGTCCCTGGTAGCTATTCAAGACGATAGCAATACTTTTAACGCTCGCAGGCACTTTCCCTAATTCAACAGATACAATCTCGTTATCTAAACCGTCATCGCCGTCTAAATCTCCGGTTCTGTCATCACCACTGTGAACAACAGAGCCATCTTTACTTTTCAGCTGACCAAAATAAACGATATCAGCTAAGTCTTTGCCTTCAGTGTATAGGCCAATACTTGCATCTAAATCAACGGCAACTTTCTTCGTACCGAAAAAACCTTTTTTCTCAATAGCGCCCCAGTTCACGCCCACACAAACTCTGTCTAACCCTGAACCATTTTTTTCTAAGCTAATCCGCTGACCTTTCTCTAAAGAAATAGACATTTGTATATCCTTCACTCATTAATTAATCAGTTAAGTGTTTAGTACGATGATCATAATTTAGCAAAAACTACCTAATCAAAAGCTAAATAGCGACCCATCATTAATATTTATTTATACACTGCTTTTACTTTCTTTTGATTTAAGCATTTGCGAGTGAATAAATGCTACACCTATAAGACCTGCACCGATAAAACCAGTTATCACTTCCGGTATATGCATAAATGTCTTTAAAAACATCATACAAGCCAATGCAACTATTGCATAAAACGCACCATGTTCAAGGTATATGTATTCAGATAGTGTGTCTTTCTCTACTAATAGAATAGTCAACGAACGAACAAACATTGCACCGATACCTAAACCAATGGCAATAATGAACAAATTAGTAGTGATAGCAAATGCGCCAATAACACCATCTAAACTAAAAGAGGCGTCCAACAACTCCAAATAAATAAACATAGCGGCGCCACTTTTAGCCGCATGCGTTGCAACACGCGCCTGCTCTCGGCGTTCCATAAAAGCAGTAAGTTGATGCATGATCCAGAAAGTAGCAACACCCGCTAGACCGGACAATGCAAATGTCTTTTTATCAGCCTCAGGCAACATAAACAGAGCAACGACAGCAATGAGTACTAACGTTAGCAGCTCTGCCGCAAATTTCATTTTTTCCAGTTTAGCCAGTGGCTTCTCAATCATTGGAATCCAATGATCTTTATCATCATCGAAGAAGAACGAAAAACCAACCATCATCAAAAATGCACCGCCAAAGGCCATGACAGATACATGAGCTTCCGTCATCACAGCGGCATATTGCTCAGGTGCGTTGATAGCAATATCCAACGCTCCCCACGGCGACACGCCAGCTAGAATACTAACGATAAGCACAGGGAAAACAATACGCATACCAAACACAGCGATAAGGATTCCCCATGTGAGGAAACGGCGACGCCACACTGCGTCCATATCTTTCAATACCGTAGCGTTAACCACGGCATTATCAAAGGAGAGTGATACTTCAAGCACAGCCAGTACCGAAACGATGAAAAGCGCACTAGGGCCGCCAACAACCAAGGCGGCAATTAGTCCTACAATCGTTACGATAAAACTGCCTGTAAAATACTTTAAATTTTCCAAAATCAATTATTCCCACTTAATACAATAATTTATTAACGAGTTGATAGTTAAATCACCTAGCCTTTACGAAACCTTTAGCGCATGGCCTTACACCTTCTACAAATATTGTAGTAGTTAGTAGAATCGTTCCTTTCTATGTATATGGGGACAAAACCCAAAATTAAAAGTTCATTCCTCCATTCAAAACATTTAGCGATAGATGGACTCATAATAAGACATTAGTCTAAGTCAAAAAACAACCCACAAAGCCTAAGCGTCTCAACAAATGGAAAAAGGCAGACGCTTCTCACTGGATTACACCTCAAAAGACCAAACCACCGTAATTTCATATATTTATCCAGTTAATAAGCTGTACTAAAAGCTCTATTAAAGAAAGCGTATAGTTGTTAGCATTCAATGAAACGGATTTTTAATACAAGCACATTATTTATCATGATAGCTATCAATAAATATGGCTAGAATGAAGGGAGCACAGCATTTTTTACAACCGATTAGGCAGGTTACCAGTTTGAATACTCAGGCAAGTTGGGCAACTTTTAAGACCTATTTGGTTCCCATGCTGATTAGCTTAACCCTAACCGTTTTAATCAGTTGTTCGTTCATAGTCGAGCAAATAGAAGATGAAAAACAATCTCGTCGCCAAGCGCTACGTGATGAGGCCATTCTTGTTGCTGACTGGCTAGACCAAAATCTCAGTTCAATCAATAATGTACTATTTTCATTAGAAACGTTTCATGGAAGTTGTGACGAAAATACTCTTTTCAAAATCCGCAGTATATTATTTACATTGCCTCAAGTCGTAGAAATGGGTTTTGTTGACCGCTATGGAACATTGCTCTGCACCAGCTGGGAAAAAATCAGACATAAAATACAAGTGTCTAAACCCGTAGATTCCTATGGTTTACGCTTTCTTGGACCATTAACAGTAGAATTCATGCTGCAGCCTACCTTCGTTTTAGCCAGAACAACCGATGACAAAGGCGAGGTAAATGCACTATTTCGAATTAGCTGGCTCAAAGACCAACTAAGAAACCATACAAGTACTAAAGGCTTTACTGCTCTAATCGATAGTAAGAGCGGCGTACCTCTTGCCATAAATGGTAGTTACAGCCTACCACTCAAGCCGACACCCGTCAGGTTTCCCATTCAATCTTCTCGTCTTATCGAAGGCATGTTTGATAATGGCAATAAACAGTCGATTATAATAATCCCCTTATTAACACTACCTGGTTTGAGTGTTGCTATTAGCGAAGACCAAGAGGTCCTCTATCAAGGGGTTAACGACATCCCTCATACATGGTATTTGGAAGCATTTACTCTGTTTATCTTTCTTTATATGAGTAGTGCATTTTTCCAAAGACAGCTGACCAACCCAACACTTCAATTAAAAAAGGCCATCCGCAATAGAGAGTTCTTTTCAGTTTTCCAACCTCTCGTTGACTCACGCACCCGACAACTTATTGGCGTGGAAGCCTTAGTCCGCTGGAACCACCCCGTTGATGGATTACGTATGCCGCTTACTTTTCTTCCACAAGCAGAGCAGTCAGGCTTGCTAATGCAGATGACAAGTATGCAGTTGAAACAAAGCGCTAAAGATCTTGCTCCCTTCATTAAGCACTGCCCCAATTGTCTTGTGCACATCAACATCGCTGCCTGTCATTTACTAAGCGAAGATAGCCTCAACGAATTTTTTACATTTCGTGAGCAGATACCCGGCCTTGTATTGGAGATCACCGAAGACACAATGCTAGAACTAGAATCAAGCCAAATACGCCAAGCATTAGAACGTCTAGATAGGGCTAACATACCTATTGCTATAGATGACTTCGGCACCGGATATTGTGGCCTTAGTTACCTGCGTTCTTTGCCCGTTAGTATTTTAAAAGCAGATAAGAGCTTCATCGCCTCTATGGGTACTGATTCTGTGAATGCAGATGTTCTGCAAACCATTATCAATTTGGCCAAAACACTCAAACTCACAACGGTAGCAGAAGGTGTCGAGACCGATTCTCAGTGTTCGCAACTTCAAGCAATGAATGTCGATATACAACAAGGCTGGTTACACGGAAAGCCGATGTCGGCAGACGCTCTATCTAAGATATTCAATTACGATGGTACAAGGCGCAATGAACCATAAAAAACACTTAAACCCTAAGTGATTCAGCTTTAATATTCTCATATACCAAGTAGGCTGCCACCAGATCAGACAAAGCAGTCCCTACCGATTTAAACAGCGTGATCTCCTCTGCTGTATTACGCCCAGCCTTTTTACCCTTCACCTCACTACGGCACAAATCAGCAAGTTCACCCTGTACATGCCCTGCAGTAAAAGCACCCTCTGAAAGAGGGATCAGTAACTCTCCTGCTTCATTGAGGACGTTCAAGCGGCTATCAACAAAGACTTTTGAGCACAGTACTGTCTTCGAGTCACATTCACGTCGATCACGGCTATGGTTCCCTACTAAATCAATATGCGTACCCGCACTCACCTGCTCGTAGGTAAACAATGGCTCTGCCGTCCCAGTGGCACAGCTAATAATATCTACATGTCCGATAACTAATTCGGGGTTGCTCACTCCTTGTACATCAATATCAGGACGCTGCGACTTAATATCATTGACGGTTGCAGTAACTTTTTCAGCGTTACGACCAGCAACATAAATGGTTTCAATCGGCCTCACACAGGCATGCGCTAGTGCCATATAAGGTGCTAACTTTCCTGTACCAAACAGCAGCAGGCTCTTTGCATCCTTTCTAGCCAGATGGTCTGCGGCTAATGCAGAAACAGCGGCCGTTCGCCAAAATGTCAGTTGCGTACCATCCACAACAGCTAATGGCGCACCGGTGGCTCGACTGAACAGCAGCATTTTTGACGCCAGAGTCTCCAACCCCTTTGCAGGATTACCAGGCAAATGAGTAAAGGCTTTCACCCCCATCACCTGATCATTCCAGGCAGGTAAAACAGCAAAGGAATCATCTTGATTACCATCTACATCACTCACTGCAGGAAGATGAAACATCTGGCGTTGAGGCATGCCAAAGTCATTGGAGAAAGCCATTCTGAGCGCAGCTATTAGCGTGCCAAAAGATAATGTTCTCTGAACATCTAGCGAATTTACAACGAGCATATTTATACCTTAACTATTGGTTTTTAACTTATATAGAGTGAGCAGCCAAACATACATACAAAAAACCCAGCCAAAGCTGGGTTTATTCTAGAGTCAGATTACAGGCGTACTTCTATACCCCGTTCTCGCATATAGGCTTTTGCTTCTGGTATTGAATATTCGTTAAAGTGGAAAATTGATGCCGCTAATACAGCATCAGCTTTCCCCTGAATAACCCCATCAACAAGATGCTCCAAGTTACCAACACCACCGGAGGCAATAATAGGCACGTTCACAGCATCTGAGATAGCACGAGTTACGCCTAAGTCATAACCATTTTTAACACCATCCTGATCCATCGACGTTAGCAGAATTTCACCAGCCCCCAGATCGACCATCTTTTTAGCCCACTCAACCGCATCTAAACCGGTAGGTTTGCGGCCTCCATGTGTGAAGATTTCCCATTTATTAGGCTCTCCTTCAACGGAGACTTTCTTGGCATCGATGGCAACCACTATACATTGCGAACCAAAACGTTCTGCCGCTTGGCGGACAAAATCAGGGTTAGTCACTGCCGCACTGTTGATAGATACCTTATCAGCACCGGCGTTTAACATCGTACGGATATCATCACAGGTACGAATACCACCGCCCACTGTTAATGGAATAAATACTTGAGACGCCATACGCTCAACCGTATGCACCATCGTTTCACGGCCTTCATGTGTTGCCGTAATATCCAAAAAGGTTATTTCATCCGCGCCTTGTTCATCATAACGCTTGGCGACTTCAACCGGGTCGCCTGCATCTCGAATATCTAGAAACTGAACACCTTTTACCACCCGTCCATTCTCAACATCTAGACAAGGAATAATTCGTTTTGCTAATGCCATGCTAGTTCTCCTTAGAAAAACTTACGTTAAGAGTGCTTAAGTCTCAACTTAAGGCTTCCCATCCCAGTTCAGAAAGTTCTTCAATAACTGCAGCCCGGCCGTATGGCTTTTTTCCGGGTGAAACTGCACAGCAAATACATTGTCATGCCCAAGTGCCACATCAAAATCAACACCGTAGCTACAAGTCGCGGCTACTTGCTGACGCTGAGCAGCCTTTACATAGTAACTGTGTACAAAATAAAAGCGGCTACCGCTTTCGATTCCCTGCCAAAGCGGATGCTCGCCACTTTGCATCACTTCGTTCCAACCCATGTGCGGTACTTTTAAGCGCTCACCTTGCTCATCTTTATGGTGATCACCAAAATAGTTAACAGTGCCTTCAAACTCACCCAGACAATCTACACCGCCATTCTCTTCTGAAGACTGCATTAATGCCTGATAACCAACACAGATGCCTAAAAAAGGACGTCCCGAACGAATCGCTTCCGCGACCTCTTTATCAACACCCTGTTTGTAAATTTCGGCCATACAGTCACGAATAGCACCGACACCTGGTAATAATACTCGGTCGGCATTTGCTACTTGTTTTGGGTCTGATGTAACTAATACTTCAACTCCGGGCTGCACATGTTCCAGCGCCTTAGCAACTGAGTGCAAATTGCCCATGCCATAGTCAATAACGGCAATGGTACTCATCTATAAAACACCCTTGGTTGATGGCATCATTTCTGCTGCACGTTGATCAACTGTCAGAGCCATACGTAAAGCACGACCAAACGCTTTAAAAATAGTTTCTGCCTGATGATGGGCATTAAAGCCTTTAATATTATCAATGTGCAAAGTAACACCAGCATGATTAACAAAGCCCTGGAAAAATTCCCAAAACAGCTGAGTATCCAAGCGCCCAATAGAGCCACGTGTAAATTCGCAATTAAAGCTCAGCCCTGGGCGGCCTGAAAAATCGATAACCACGCGTGATAAAGCCTCATCCAACGGCACATAAGCGTGTCCGTAGCGCGTTAGGCCTTTTTTATCACCTACCGCTTCTTTAAATGCTTGCCCCAGAGTAATACCTATATCTTCCACAGTATGGTGATCATCGATATAGATATCGCCATTCGCTTCTATATTGATATCAATCAGCCCATGACGAGCAATCTGGTCCATCATGTGCTCCAGAAATGGCACACCCGTATCAGCACTAAACTCACCTGTGCCATCAAGGTTAATAGATACGGTGATCTGAGTTTCCAGAGTTTCCCGGTTTACTGTAGCCTTACGCTCAGTCATGCTGCTCTCCGATGTTCAATACGGTTTAATGCGGTTCAAAACAGAAAACCAACATTATATAACTACCAGACTCAGGATGCACCGCACGAGATGATTAACGTCATATTCACATCTTACGTGCATGCTATAGATACAACTGTTAGTAGTTTTCGCTACACTGATAGCCGACAACAGGCTACTGGGCTTGAATGGTAATATAAGGAAAGAGGTCATTATGGGTAAATTGATTAAAATCGTTCTGGGGCTAGTGCTAGTATGCATCATACTCATTGCAGCAGGCGGTGCTTTACTAAGCACTTTTATTGACCCTAATGACTATAAATCCGAAATTGAACAAGCGGCTCTTGATCAAGGCGGCATAGAACTAAATATTGGCGGCAACATAAGCTGGTCAGTATTTCCACGATTAAGCCTAGCAGTTGACAATATTGATGCCCGTTTCCCCGGCCAGCCTTCTCTTGCTCACCTGCAACAAGCTCAAATTTCTGTTCGTATAATGGAGCTTTTCTCCGGTAACGTGCAGATGAACAGTATTATCATTGAAGGATTGAACCTTGATCTGACAAAAAGCAAATCTGGCAAGGTTAACTGGCAAAGCAACACCCCTGATGAAACGGCCCAAAATCAGACACCTCAAGAAAGCAATCAAGATAACTCCGATCCTTCTACGCCGTCAGGCACTAGTCTAAAAATTGATATTGAGAGCGTGCAAGTGGTTAGCGGTACCGTTAACTACAGTGACGAGCAAACATCACAAAGATTTCTCGTGAACAACATTAACCTTAAAACAGGCCGTATCACCAACAATGAACTGTTTCCCTTTAATCTGAGCCTTAATGTCAAACAACTACAAAGCGGCAAGCAGGTTATGGAAGCAGCGACTCAGTTTGAAGGGATGATTCTTCTCGATCTAAGTAAACAGCAATACCAGCTAAAAGACTTTATCGGCCAACTAAATATCAAAAACGGCACCAATCTACACATTCAGTTTAAAACGAATGCCAATGCTGACTTAATCGCCCGTCAATTGATTGTCGATAGCTGGAATGCAGAAATTGCAAATTTACATCTTAATGGCAAGCTAGCTATTACCAATCTAGATACCCTTGATATGAATGGTACTGTCACGGCAGCTCCTTTTGCTCTTAACCCACTGTTAGAAACACTGGGACAAGCTCCGGTTCAGACTTCAGATCCTGCAGTGCTTCAAAGCATTGGCCTTATCAGCACATTTAGTGGCAACGCTGATGCAATCAATACTAAATCTTTAACGTTAAAACTCGACGATACAAGTTTTGACGGCAACGCGGGGATTAATCTCAATACCAGCCGCATCAAATTAAAGCTTGCAGGTAACAGCATCAATCTAGATCGCTACTTACCTGCTGCTGAAAACCAAACTGCGACGACGGAGAAAAAGGAGGAAAGCTCATCTGCTGAAGGTTACTCAAAAGAGGAAATCATTCCACTCGAGCCGTTACAAAGCCTCAACTTGGATGCTGCTATTTCATTGAAATCAGCAACCTATCAAAAATTCAAAATGAACAACCTTGATTTTGCCATCGATGCCAATAAAGGCATTGTCAAAGCTAAGCGTATCAATGTAGATATGTATAGCGGGAAAATTCGCAACTCCATCACACTCGATGCACGTAAAAAACCACTCAAAATTACTACAAACAAAACAATAACCGGGCTGCAAATTGGTGAACTACTCACAGACTTGGTCGGTGAAGCCCAGTTAACAGGCACATTTAGTACCACGTCTAATATCACTACTTACGGACAGTCTGTTCATAGCATTGTAAACAACATGAACGGCAAGGCTAATGTCACTGTGCTAAATGGTGTTGTAAATGGCATCAATATGGCCCAAGAACTTTGCCAAACAATCAATAACCTTTCTGCTGCTGGCTCTGTAAAATCCGCGCAAACAGTTGACCAATCAACTCCATTTGCAAAAATGGGCGGCAATTTCATAATCAAAAAAGGTGTCATCAGCAACAATGACCTAGGTGTTAAATTAGACGCTATGAACATTAAAGGTAAAGGGGCTGTAAATTTACCCAAAGCCTTAGTCGACTATCAGCTAGCACTCATTATTGAAGAAAACCTGTTTAAGAAAACCTGCCCCGTCAACAATCGCCTTGAAGGCGTAGAATGGCCAGTGCGTTGCAAAGGCTCCTTTGATCTTGAACCAACCGAGCTATGTAAGCCTGACACAAAAGCAATTCGTAACATCCTTAAAAAAGCTGTCACGAGTAAAATTAAGGATAAGCTGGGCAGTAAAGTTCAAGATAAACTGAAAGATAAACTTGGCGACGACGATGCAGTAAAAGGCCTATTAAAAGGGCTCTTTAAATAAACATGACCCCATTACAATTTAATACTGCCGTGCTGAGCTGGTTCGACCAGCATGGCCGGCATAACCTACCCTGGCAGCACGATAAAACAGCATACTTCACCTGGATCTCTGAGATCATGTTGCAACAAACACAGGTAACAACTGTCATTCCTTACTTCGAGCGATTTATTGAGCGCTTTCCCGATGTTCAAACCCTTTCTCATGCAGAGCAGGATGAAGTGCTTCATCTTTGGACCGGCCTCGGTTATTACGCTCGAGCCCGTAACTTGCACAAAACAGCACAAATCATCGCTGCGGATTACTTCGGCGAATTCCCGCAATCGGTAGAAGAGCTCGAGCAATTGCCCGGCATAGGCCGCTCAACGGCTGGAGCGGTCTTATCTATATCAACGGGTAAACGTGCCGCGATACTGGATGGCAATGTAAAACGAGTACTCGCACGTTTTTATGCGGTGGAAGGCTGGACAGGCTCTACTGCCAACCAGAAAACACTCTGGGAGCACGCCGAGAGCAACACACCTCAAAAGCGCGTAGGTGAATACACTCAAGCGATGATGGATCTTGGAGCGACACTGTGTACTCGTAGCAAGCCCAACTGCCAATGCTGCCCACTTAAAAGCCATTGCACTGCGCTGAAGCTAGGCCGCAGTAGCGAATTCCCGCACCCTAAACCTAAAAAGAAAGTCCCTGTTAAGCAAACCATTATGCTTTTGCTCCAAGACGAGCAACATCAAACACTGCTTCAGCAACGCCCTCCCACAGGTTTATGGGGGGGGCTATGGAGCTTACCGGAAGTCGCGGACCTTCGTGATGCCAATAGCACCATAGGGCTTTCTCTGGATATAGATAAAGCAGAACCGCTTGAACCTATTCGACATACCTTTAGCCACTTCCACTTGGACATCACACCCGTACGCATCCCCTGTAATAACCTTACAGACTGTGTCATGGAAGGCGAACCCACACTCTGGTATAACATACAACAACCACAGAATATCGGGTTGGCCGCACCGGTTAAGCGGCTGTTGCAAAAATATACCCGCATTAGCAAATAGATTTGGAGAGTTAGATGAGCCGTACTGTTATGTGCCGTAAATACAAAGAGGAACTAGCAGGTCTTGAAAAGCCACCGTATCCTGGCCCAAAAGGACAAGAAATTTACGAGACAATCTCCCAAAAAGCATGGGCAGACTGGACCGCACACCAAACGATGATCATCAATGAAAAGCACATGAGCTTAATGGATCCTGCTACGCGCAAGTTTCTACAAGAAGAGATGGAAAAATATATGGACGGTGGTGATTACGAAAAAGCTGAAGGCTACGTACCTCCTTCAAAATAATTTAACTCAAGGTGTTGACAGGTAAGCGAATTAAGGTTTTAATACGCGCCTCTTTGAGATGCCCGGATAGCTCAGTCGGTAGAGCAGAGGATTGAAAATCCTCGTGTCCGTGGTTCGATTCCGCGTCCGGGCACCAAAGTACACAAGCCTCACAGTCAAATTGTAAATTTGCGGTCTTTTTGGCACTGATTTGTGCACTTTTTGTCACACGATCAGTGCCTAGTTTATTTAGAAGTTCGTATAAATAAGTTCTTTTACAGCGACTGCTTTTCCCCCTCCACCGACCGTATATTTGTGATCTACTTCTTTCAGGTTTAATCCGTTAAAAAGTGCCCTTATGTCGGGGTGATTGTTGATGCTGATTATCATGTTTCCTTGTATCGATTTGGCTAGTTCTGCCATGGTTTGGTATTCCTCGAAGGGGAAAGCAACGCCGTAGCCTTCGGTCTGCCAGTAGGGTGGGTCGCAGTAGAATAGCGTGTGAGGGCGGTCGTATTTTTTGATGACAGCTTTCCAGTCTAGGCTTTCTATTGTCGCCCCCGCTAAACGGTAGTGAGCATCCGCTAAGTCTTGCTCCATGGTGAATATATTGAATCGTGGACGGCGTGTCGTGCAGGTACCGAAAGTCTGCCCTGATACCTTTCCTCCAAAAGCTTGTTTTTGCAGATATAGGAAACGAGCGGCACGCTGTATATCCGTTAGCGTCTCAACGGGAGTGGCTTGCAACCAGTCCCAATTCTGTCGACTACAGAGCATCCATTTTAGTTGTTTATACAGCTCCTCAAGATGATGCTGTACCACTCGATAGAGGTTGACCATATCGCCGTTGATGTCATTTATAACCTCTGACTTGGAAGGCTCTTTCATAAAGAACAGAGCCGCCGCTCCCGCGAACGGCTCAACGTAGCATTGGTGATCAGGGAATAGCGGTAGGATATGCTTAGCCAGACGACGTTTGCCGCCTATCCAAGGTGTGAGAGGTTTTGCCATGTGTTACTCCATCTTTAGTGATGGGGCTCATGGCCCTCTGGATGTGCCGACAACGTGGGCACTTGATTTCGATTTCAGAAAAAATAGCTTTTGCTAATAATTTTGAGCATTTAGTACAACGTATATCCTTTAACATGTGTGAACCTATCGTTAGATTTGATAGGCTACCTCCGCCATGACGTCGTGGTGAGGGAGCCTTAGCTGGTTCACAGTATCCATGTACTGTGGATTGGGGTTCGATCAACTCTCAACAGGAGATCGAGCCGCTTCCTCTTTGTTTTACTTCATTTCAATTTATCTGGCTTAACCCCATCAACATATACTGCCGCGCTTGCGCGGGTGTTAGTTCTGGTGTAAATGCAGGCCAGACTACAGCAGAACCAATCTCTGTAATGAATGCTCCTACGTAGTGATAATCAGCCTCAAATTGTTCGTGTTGATCCTCCTCATATGTTGCACACCAGAGATGATGTGCAGGGTGATCGAATAGAGCGATAGCTTGCTGTTGTGTTAAGTACATAGCGTTGTCTGTTTGGCTGAAAAGCCATACAGCAGCGAGCAGGGCTTGTTGGTCGCCAGAGAGGGGTTCACCGCTGGCGTCTCGCTCGGGTAGAACATAGGGATCAGTAGCGTTTTCTAATCTCATTGCGTAGACACGATTGGTACCGTCATGGGAGATGCCAGGCATATTGGTTGGCATACGCTCAAGATCAGGGCTGGTGGGTTTATATATTGACCACATCCTAAGCCACCTTTAATAGTTGTTGAGCTAAAATACCACTCATTTTGTTACCAGAAGTTGTACTTACCATGCGTGCATAGGTCACTAATGGTTGAATATCGAAGGTATGTAAACCCGCCTCACTTGCATAACACCCTGAAGCAATGGACGAACTGAGACCAACAGTTGGCCCAATGAAGTCGGTTATATTGTAGGAAACCCGATAAATGTTACCCAAATCAAATACATTAAATTGTGTGACATAAGTGGTGCCGCTACCGAATGTTAGTTCGCTACCTGCAATAGTTGTGTCCCCTGTTTCAATCCACGGGGTCGCGTCGTCAAAGGCTCCGCTCAAAACGGTGTTAGCTGAAAGCCAGCCTATATCAATTTTAGTAAACAACTTCGTAACGGTTACGGGCTGGTTAATACGTCTAAGTACCGGTTTATCGGACACTGAGCCGAGAACTCCTATCGATGGGTTAACATCCGAAGAATGCGCATAGTACGCCCTAAAGTGTGTAGCGCCTGCAGGTACCTCCACAACAGGACTCAGCCCTGCTTTTGATACTTCAGCAGTCGTCACATCGTCCAGTGAAAACTGATACATGAACCGTGAAGAGTTAATCCTTGTTGCCAGCAACGTTTTAAGACCAGCTACCGGAATCCATGTTGTTGATCTTGTGGTGGGGCTGTTTAAGTTAGTGTCTGTACGTGTAGTGCCTGCGTCAATATACCCATTAACGTATCCACTAAATAAGTCTGTCCCGAATGGAGTAAGGGTGTTGTGTAATACCGCTTCGGTACCAGGCTCACTTATTGCAATATCAACAACTGGAACACCGGCATCTTCTACTTCAAAATCAGAAACGGTTCCTGTTAAGTAGAAACCACCAGTAGCGCGTCTACCCAGGTGACTAATGATGCATGGCCCCGCTATGGTGCGTGTCAGTTCTAGGTTCCCGTCTATATGTAGGGTGACCGTTGTGCCTACACGTTCAACAAGGTATGAATGCTGCTTCCCGTCTAACATTGGGTCACTGGATACACTACCGGATGAGCCTTCATACCACACACCACACCCGTTAGTCGTAGAGTAAAGCTCTAAACCGTTGGCACCCGCACCACCAGAAAATATGAATTGTCCTGTTGTACGTAACGTTGCAAATTTACCGCGTATTTTAAAATCACCGTTAAGGGTGATCGCTTTACTGAGAGAATAATACATCCCCGCAGCAGCATTAAGTTGTGAGAAATAACGCTGTACAACGGGCGGTACTGGAATACCGCCAAACCCAACAATATGCCCTCGCGCTTTTGCGCCACCCACCCTATGCCCTTTGATTAGCATTACGACCTCAGCAACACGACAGTAGATGAATGCGCACCAAAGGGCGCACGCCCTGAAATGATGCCGGTAAAGCCGCTGAACTGGCGTTCATCACCGGCATTGATCAAATAGCCGGTATCTGACGTGCTCGCTAGGGCTGCTGCGATAACAATCTCAACGGCCTCATCACCACGGTTTTGGATAGTGACATCAGTGTGTGTTGCGCCATCAGCCCATTCGGCATAGCTAGCGGTGGCGGATATTGGTACGGTTTCAGTCATGGTGGGCTCATCTGGTTTAAGTTCGGCAAAATCTATTTAAACAGACGGGCTGTATAAGGCTTACGGGAAGGGGTTCAGTGGTTTATATTAGTAAAATATCTATTAGCTGTGCCTTAGCGCAGTGTTTACGATTCAGTGACGATGTATAGTTTTCGAAAAACACTAATAACCATGAGGCAGTGTTCCTCATAAATATATTAAGGAAGATACACAATGAGTAATCGGCAGTTAGAAGAAATGCAAGAAGAACAAGCGCATAGAGAGCTGGCCACAGAGCTTGGTATTACTTATGAAGATTTGTGTGAATTAGAGTGGAGCACAGACATAAATGAAAGCAGTGATGGATTAATTTACGACCATGTAATTACATTTTCGGAGGACTCGCCAAAGGATATTTTGTCGAAAATTGAAGGGCTAGAAAACGGATGTTCTATTAGAGTTCCGGCATAAGCTACTGAAAAATAATAAGTAGTTTGGCGATTCAGGTGGCGTTTTTTCGGTTTGACTGTTTTATACGTTAAACAAGTGTTACCTGATTTTCTAATTGGGCTTGAGGAGAGCTAAATGTATTTCTATGTGGATGAAAGCGGACAAACTGGTTTAAATCTCTTTGACGAATCGCAGCCCTTTTTATACTACGGAGTTTTAATATCGAGATTTAATTTAGATATTCTTGCAGAGAAAGATTTAAAGCCGCTGAGAAAGAAACTTGATGTTGAAAGGCTACATGCTTCTGAGCTTGGTAATGGCCGCTTAGTAGAGATCTCCAAAGATATTAATAAGATAAAGAGAAAGTACAATTTAAGTTTCGATTTCCATCGAATTGCTAAGGCAGATCATGCATTAATTAGCTTCTTTGATCAGGTATTTGATCAGGGTTTAAATCCAGCTGTTCCATGGGATGCATACTGGACACCACTGAAATACATGTTATTGGGTAAAGTTGCTTATCTCTTCGATGATGAGACTCTAAAAAAAGCTTGGAAAGCTCGAATAACAGTCAACAATGCACAAGCAAATAAACTTTTAATTGAAGTCTGTGAAGTCATATTAGGTCGAGTTTCTTACCTTCCTGACGCTAGATCTCAAGAAATAATCACTGACGGGTTATCTTGGGTTGTGAAAAATGTGGAAGCGATCTCTTACAACATCGATACCAAGAAAGATGGCTTGCAGATTTCACCAAATCTAATAGGCTTTCAGTCGGTAATGCACGGTATTGCATCACGGCTAGAAAAAGAGAAGACCGAAGCTTCTAAAGTGATTGTTGACCGCCAGTCGGAGTTTAATGCCGCGCAGGAGCATATTACTAAATTTTATCAAGAAGCCCGTGATATTCCCTGGGTTAGTGGCCCGGGACTGCCTGTAATGAATTTAACCCATATTCCTAAGGTTCCAATCACTTGTACTGCAGGAACTGAGAGTGCAGGTTTGGAAATTGTTGATATATTTATTTGGATTTTTAAACGGAATATGGAAAATAAGCCTCTAGCAAATGAGCTTGTTCCTATAATTAATGGCCAACTTCGTAGAGGGCGCTACGATGAAGTATCAATTAATGCACTAATGGACAGATGGGGGAAATGGTTTCAAAACTTACCAGAGCCTTCTGAAGAAAGTCTTGAAAAGGCAAGAAAAATGATTGCAGATCAGGAGGTAATAAGAAAGACGCATGTCAAAAACTAATTTATTAAAAAGTTACTATTATGCGGGCGTTCTAGTTAATCTACCCTAAACATCCACCTCAACAACCACCAGGTTAGGCATCAGCCTAATCACTTCTCCATCCCTTACCAGCGCTCTATTCCCAGTACTCACGCTTTCGCCTTTCACCACTACCGTGTTACCGGCGAGGGTTGTGCCGGTGCTGGTACCGTCTCCATTGTTGGCGGTAATGTTTACCAGTTCGTTGTTGGCGCTACCAATAAGGGCTTTGAAGCGTGAGAATACATTCATTCGTAGTGCCTCAATATGCTTAGGTTTTGATACACCACGGCTCCCATTTTAGAGATAGCGATACTGTTAGCGGTGGCAACGCCTTTCCAGCTTGAGCCGTCTTGGGAAACGATCTTGATTAGCTCGCCAATATCCACAAAGCCTGTGCTTTGATCGTAGAATATACGCCCGCTGAAGACTTCTTTATGCCCTGATTTAGACAGCTCAATGCGGCCTCGTTCTGTGTTAGCGATGGCATCGGTGAGCAAGTTATCCACTATATCGGGCAACAAACTATCGCCTGCGGTACCGAGCTGCTTTACTTTGACTAACGCTCCAGATTCTTGGCCTGCCACGTACACGGCGTTGTATTTGATCTGCGGCTGATACTCTTCTGACATCTCGCTAAACAGTGCTCGCGGGATAGTGCGGTCTTCTGTGGCGGTGTCCCAGTGCCAGGCCGAATGGCTAAAGCGGGGTTTAACCGTCAGTTCTTTATTGGCAGGATGCGGGGCAATCACCGCCCCAATCGCATTGGTTAGGCTTAACACTGATGCAATGGGGGCTTTGCCGCTGTAGCTGAATACATTGGCTGGGATCGACCAATCCGGCGCATTCCAGTTGAGTGTAAAGCCTGTACCAAATAGCTCGTTAGTGGCTACCTGTGCGGCGGTTGATCCACTGGCTTCGGTATGTGTCTTTTGTACGCTGTAGGGGGATGAGAGCAGTTTCGTTTTACTGTAGGCCACCACTGTCCATGTCTTATTCGCAAAGCGCTCTGTCTCGCTGATTTTAGAGACAAAGAACTCCCATACATCGCCATTGATGGTGAGCCTTATCTCTTTAATCATGCTGCCCCGTGGTGAGATAAGATCGACGCTCGCCTGGTTCATTAAGCTAGCGTTGAGCGTCCAGGCGTACGAGTCGATATCGCGGCTGAGCGTTGCCTGGCTAAACGCGATAGGCGTTAGATCTGGCAGTGACACTAAATTAACAATATTCATTATATGGTATGCCTTTTCTAATACGGGCGGGTCTGTTGGGTCTGGATCAGGGTCTACTGGCTCAGGTTCGGGCACTAAAAAGACGGTGCGATACGGGCCAGCAATAATGGCGCGATGGCGTGAATGGCCGTATTGGGTGTTTGTGTAGTCGTCTACTTTGCGGGTGTGATCCCAAGGAGCGGTACTGCTTGAATCTACCGGCGACGGTAGCGTATAAGGCTCTTGGGTATCTGGATCGGTAAAGTTAAACGTGAGCTTTGCTGGTGATGCTGCGTATTCAAAATTAAACGAGGGAATATAAAACTCATAAGCAACCCGTACAGGCTTACTCTTGAATCGATAAACTGAGTGATAGTCATGTGCCCATATACCGTCTTTAGCCGGTAGCGCGCCATAAAACGGGGTAAGCGCCTGCAAATCATGGGGGTGGATAACATCGCCGTAAGCTAACCCGTCTGTGATATCCGTCGTATAAATAGCCGTTACAGGGTGTAGGGTTTGACTATCAATGGCGTTAATTATTGAGCCAAATACCAGCGCCGTGCCAGTGTCGATTTTCGGGATAGGTTTATAGGTTAAGGCGTTTAGCGCCTGTTTTGGCACTGGCTTTACCCATGGCATCGATGGTGCGTTATCCTGCGCTGTGGCTTTGTCGTAGCCTGCAGATATGCCATCGCTCACCGTTGCATCAACTTTCTTCCAGGAAGAAACAGCGCCAGCAATAAGCAAAGTCATTATTTAGGCTCGATGGTTGGCTTTAGATACCCACCGGCTAAGGGCTCGAACAATGGCTGGGCTTTAAAAATCACATCGCCCGAAGTTACATTGCCGGTGGTCGGCCAATTAGGTTCTACGCTTCCGCACATACCAGGCGTCAAAGAAACGTAGATATAACGATTCGGTGCAGGAGGATGGATCACTTCCCCTACATTTTGTATGAGCATGCTGGGTAGCCATTCAACGCCGTAATCCATCGTCGCCATCAGCAGCACTTCACCCACATGGGGCGCAATATCAATCTCATATAAGCCGGTTAGTGGGTCGCTTATTGCTTCCCCCAATACCTTTGGGCTCCCTAACGCGGCAAGTGCCGTGACTTTCAGTGCGATAGGTTCATCATACTTGGATATCAAACCACGCACCCACGCATGATAGGTCGGCTCAATTGAAGCATCTAAATTGAATTCAAAATCAACCGCATCACCCACAGGAGGAATATAGCTCATCACGACTCCTTCAGTTTTGGTATAACAGGCCCGTGAACAATAGGCGGGTAATCAGCAGAAAGAGAGGCGAAAACATAGAAGGGTGCGTGATCAGGAGTATCAATCAAATAGTTGCCGTTTACGTCGCTAATGGTCGCCGCATAAAGTTGTCCGGTATCTGCGTGATAGAGCCTGACGTCAGCATTGGCAGGCATGCCGTTTGTAGTGACATTCCCACTGATAAACCACTCAGCAAATGTCCATATTTCAATACGTGATATACGAGCGATTGACCCGTTCCCCGAAACATATTCCCCCTGGTGAATGAGGATATCGCCTGCGTCCAGCAGGGTTGTCGGCCATTCCGCTTGAAATACATCATCGTAATAAACCCGTGCATAACCGGCATCAATCACAAACGTTATTTTGGTTTCATTAAGTAAGGTATTGGGAAAATTAACAGGCTCAAAAGCCTGGCTCGGGGCTCCCTCTATTTTTTCTCGAATATATGCCCCGCTAGCACTGCCCATTGCCTGCGTAGCAAAAATGACTGACGTATCAAGTGACGCATGCCACCACGCCGTTAAGCCTCCTGTATTGGTATCTGTGACAGGGCCAGACCCAATAGAGATATCAAAATACTTACTGTTTGCAGCAGACTCCCCCGTCAGGGTTACCCAAATATCTACTCGGTTAAAAGCCCCTGTACGGCGTACAGCAACATGATTGATGCTGTTTTGCTGCGGTGCCAGTACAAGCTCATCAGTGCTTTGGTCTATGCTGATGCTTCCGCCACCACTGATCACTGATACCCAATCATCTAGTTGAGCGGGATCGCTCCAATCATAGATTGATGAGGGCGATGCACTAAGCGCCATTAGTTAGCATCCCCACGCACTTCTATTTCAATAGCATCTTTCGCTTCTGTGGCAGCGCCTGGTTGTGTAGTACGGATCGCCCACATATTTTGGTTAGCGCCATCGGTATTAAAACGAATCACATTGTTAGTCACCCAACCTGACCCGAATCCTGTAACACGCATAATAAAGTAAGGTGAACCTGTGGCTGGATTAACGGGCGCAATGTCATTACCTGAAACCGAGATCGAGTGGTTATCCAAGACAACCCCTAGCTTTTCACCAATGACTTGAATTAATGATGAGCTAATAAAGCGCACTGTCCAGCGCTCCGACATTGAGCCTTTATTCACTATTTCTATCGGATTATTGATGCTGTCGTATTTGGCTGTTGTGTCGTCACCAATACGAAAATCTGACCAAGTTGGGCTACCTGAATTCCAACTTTCTTGATGGAAAAAATTGAACACTCTCGCCCCCGTATCCCCCCACACCAGCGCGCTGGCCACTTTTGAACCGGCTGGAAAATCACGGTCTGGCGGCGTCGTTACTGCTACGTTACCGGTAATATCAACATTACTCGCTAAACGCATGTTTTCAATACGGTTCACTAATTTATACGGGCCAATAAGCGCGTTAGTTGAAATATCGACCAGTGATAACGGGTCTTCAAATGTCAGCTCGCCCAAGTCACGATCAACGCTGTATTGGTGATAGTCCAGCCGTAAACCCTGAGAGTCGATCACTTCCATTAAGGCCACATCAGCACGCCCACAATTGACCGTTGTACCGGCTGTAGGCACGACGACCTGATCCTCTTCATGAAAAATCACCAGAGTGTCGCCGTTGTTAATCACGGGAACTCTACCGGTGGAAGGTAAGCGCACAGGGTTTAACCCAAGTAATTCAGCACTCATCGGCAAGCGAACTTCAGATACTGCATCGTAGCGGATTGAGTCAGGATCTATAACCCAGCCATTCAAACCAAATAGGGTAACTGAACCGTTAGCTCCATAAAAATCGCCGTCTACTTCCACATCACCAACCAGTCGATTGGTCGCTACATTGACGGTTACCAAAAATGCCGTTTCAGCGACGATATTTTCGCTATTAAAAGGGTCACCATTTTCATCAGTGGTAGCCACGGGCTGTACTTGGTAGCGGCTCCCTCTAATTTGTAACGAACTGGAATTAACATTAGAAATCGACGTTTTAAATGATATATGCCCTGCAGGGCGTTTATTGCTAGAGAACTCATCCACTGTCATGCTGACTATTTTGAACAGCGGTGGCCTGTTAAGGTAGTAGCTGTTAACGACATTACCCATTAGCTTGATAAGACCCTTCACACGATCAAATGTACCGCATGCCACACCTATTCCGGTCAGCAGGTTAAAGCTGATGTACACAACGCCATCCAGCGTTATGTATGCTTGATCTGCAAAATTAAATGATACTTCGCCGACCACATTTTTAGGCACCTGAAAAACAATGCTAGGTTTGTTGGTACTGGTGCTCGATGCAATCACGGTTAAGTTAGCGCCGCTGGGCAGCTGCTCGCCCGCGCCGTGTGATGCCGCAAATGTGAAATCAGCCGCACCGAGGGCAATATTTTTAGCCACCGGTGTCGATACTTGTTTTGTTGTATATGTCACTGCCATGAGATTGCAGACCTTTGCTAAGTAAGTTGACTATGGGCCAGGCGGTGCCGCTCTCCACTGTATTTTTAGTTTCGAGGGCGCTGGGGCTGGTGTAGGTAATCCAGGACCAGGGCTAACAGGATCGACCACAGGTGGGGTTGCTATACCAGGGCCGGAATCATCTTCCGGCGGAACACGCACAACGATATCGGGCTCTGTATAAACAGGAGTGGTGACGGTGGTGGTTTTGATGCCGCTTGATAACCCATCCGTTGGATGAAAAACAACAGTGCCTGCGCCCGTATTAACCACCCAGTTTGAAAGGGTTGGTGTTGGACTACTAAAAACAGAAGCCAGGCTAATATAGGTGCTGCCTTGCGATAGCGAGAATAACTGGCCAACATTATTAACCATAGCGGTAAATGTCGTGCTGGCCCCTAAATAATCCATGACAACGGGGTAGCTGATATAAAAATCACCACTGGCCATTGCTCCAACCAATACAGTGACAACACCGGAGCCATCAGGCACGTTTGTTGTGGTCTGTGGCGTGTACTCACTGCCGGCGCCTGCATCCACATCGTAGTCATATTTAAAATATGTCGGAATGATCACAAGACCGGCGTAAACAAATTCACTGACGATAATCTTGTTGGTCGCGCTATCAAATACTGCGTTGATACCGCCATTCCCCGACACCGTAGTGAATGTCTTTCCGTTCCATACGGCTTTCACCACAGCGTTATACGTAAACTCTAGGCTGATTTTGTTAATGTTCTCAGCTGCAAGGGGAAGCTGTATTTCATACGATTCATGTGGGTCATAGTCGCCTACTAGGCTTTTATATCCCCACGCCGACGCCCATGTATAAATGATTTTAGAGCCTACATCCGGCTCAGCACCCAGCGTGACTGATATCGTTGCCGTGCCGTCGCCGTTATAAGCTACCGCACCTACGCCTATATCGGGATCGCCTCCCAACTGAGTAAGCCCTGTAGACTCAATGCGATACCATTTTCCACCACTGCGAAAATCGATTCGCAATGACGCGGGTGAAGGTGGCGGTGAGATGTTTTTCACAAAAACCAAGCTGTTGTTGAGCGTTGTTATATCAATGAATGACGTAAATTTAGCGGGCACAGTAGCAATCGAGGTTGGTGTAAATGAAACGGCTATCTGGGTACTAACTAGAGACGTTGCTTTTGTGTAAAGAATGCCATTGATATAGTCGATTCGCGCCGAGAATCCATAACTTGTACCTGTCATTACTCCTGAACCATCATCAATAGCACCAAAAATAGGCGCTATTGATCCTGGCTCTATAGGCATACCCGTCGTTAATTCGACTGAGTAATTATTAGCAGGTTTTGGATACCATGCCTGGGAGGGAGTGGCTATTTTGTCGGCATAAGTAGGCAGTAAATTCGAGTACTCATTAAGGTCAGTTGCCGTCAACAGCACATTCAGATCTGGCGTGCCTTGTTTGTTGACCATAGGTGTCTGCTGCAATGTTGAAGGTACTAATTGCTGATGAATTGAATCAATAACTAGCCCTGTTTGCGCTGTGGTGAAATCTTCAGTGAGTGTTTTTGTGCCATAGAACTTTGTCGCGTTTGCAATAGCGGTATGATACGTATTGACGGCGGAAACATTGCCGCCCGGGTTAAATGCAGAGCCCGCAAAATCGTATTCTAATTTTTGTGTAATCGTAACAACGGATAGCTTTCGTTTGTAATCGGTAAAGCCCGATCCTGACGAATGGCTCAAAATTACCTCTTGGTCATCAACCCCTTGCACGCGGACATACTGTGTATTAACACCATCTTTGATCACGTAAACCTCACCAATCTCGGGCGAGTCATTTTCAGGGCGGGACAAAAAAGTCAGTGCCTTCATGCCTTCTACATGGTTGCCGTAAAGGTAAAAAATCGCCTCATAACTCAGCGATAAATACGACTCAACCCGCGATTGTGCTTGTATCCGAGTGTCATGTGGGTCGTTGGTGTGCGCTAACACGACAGACACTCGGTCATCTGCGGGGTTACTTCTAACGATGGCATGTGCGCCGTAGTAAATATCGGTGTTCTCTGTAATGACAGCTGGAAACATCTTGCGCAGGGCGACATCGCCATTAACCGTATCGATACGCGAAATATCAGGAAACAGGTTGTTTATCTCACCATCTACGATTTCAACGCCGGTCATAGATCCGCCGCCGTTATCATTGTCGGTATTGTCCTGGGCTTTGTATAAGCGGATATCGTTGCGGGTAATCATCGGTTAAACCTCGATAAAGCGTAAAGTGGTGTCGTAGTAGTCGTTGGCGTCTGGATCGGCGTAGCCAACCAGCTCGCGGGCAGCAATAGCCCCATCGACATAACGAAAGCGCACGGTGTAAGCCACGCCATTAAAAGTAAGGGTGTGTTCTGCCGGTGTAGCAGCCAGTGTGCGTAGATTTAACAGCGCGCTGCGTGTAACCAATCCGCTCAAATTAATGGGCCGTCCGGCCAGCTTTACGCCGGTTTGAATGATGAGCGAGCCACCTGTGGCGTAGTCGGTGGTTTGTTCTACCGGAAGCCATTCCAGCTCATCCGGCCAGATTAGGTCATCGGGTAAGGTAATCGCATCTAAGGTGTTCATGAGGAAACAAACCTCGCACCTTCAAGTTGTGCCAAAAGTTGCGTTGCACCGTCATTATCAAAGTCGCCGGTGTAGGTGCCACCGGTGGCGTTTTGAAACTCCACGCGTACGGTCTTATTGGGCGTAGTTTTGCTGCTAGGGGCTGGTGTATGGGTGGCGGCTTGCTGCTCAGCCGCTTGTTGCGCTTGTGCCTTATTCCGCTTTATTTGATAGGTCTGCTCTAATAGGCGAAGGGCTGTTCGTGCTTCTGATGATGCATCGCTATTGTTCTGCTTATATGCAAGGTCGGACTGTTCTTGCAGTGCCTCACGCTTTCGCTGATAAGCCCGCTCTTCAATCGCTACTGCATCTCCATTGAGCCGGTCTAATTCATCACGCAAACCATCGACGGTGCTTTCTAACGAGTCAGTCAGGCTGTCCATATCTGATTTGATCGCTGAGATGGCACTACGCAAAGGGGCTAGCTGCTGATCACCGAGTAAATCGAATGAGTTAACGGCTTGCTCTGCCTTCTCAACCATTTCCTCTGTTACAGCATCAGCATCGGTCAGGCTTGATAGATGGCGTTCCAGTGATGTTTGCTGCTGATCATAAGATTTTTGCAAACTGACAGCGGCTTCTTCAGCACGCCAATAGGCATCCGCAAAGTCTTTCACGTAGGAGAACGCCGCACGTGGGAGGCTACCAAACTTGTTAACGGCATTCGCCATACCATCAGCCAGGCGATCATACGCGGCCCCCATTTGCTCGCTGGCCGCGTCCCAGGCTGCACCGGTTTTGCCTGCTAGCGATAGGGCTGCACCACGGTTAGCGCGGACAGATTCGGTATTTTTATCGGTGGCGGCGGTGTTGTTTTCAACGGCACCGGTATCTTTTTTGGTGGCGGTTGCTTTCTTTTCTTGTGACTTAGCAGCCTCATCCAGTGCGGCGAGATGGTCTTTAATACCTTGTGTCGATGTCGTAATACCATTAACGGCACTTTTGGCACTCTCTGCTTTTTCGGTAATGTTATCTAACGCGCCAGATACCAGATCTAACCCTTGAACAATATGATCTGCTGAGACGCGACCCTCGGCACCTAGTTCACTGAAGCGGGCGGCAAGTGCGGTAACGTCTGATTCTGTGTTGATGCCATCAATAAAAGCATTACGGATCTGTTCGCTGCTTGATGTGGCACTGTTGGCAATAGACTCGAAATTGCTAACAATTTTGGTTTTGGTCGTCTCAGAGATCGTTGCTAAGGCAGTGACCGCTTGCTCTGCATCGCTAAAACTTTGGCCGTTGAGCGTATCCCATGCGGCTTTAATGTCCTTTGAATCTTGCTCTAGTTCTTTCTTAAAAGCATCGCTCACCGCTGCCATGGCACCGGCTTTGATACGCAGGTTTGCGGCAGCATCATCCAGCTGTGCGGCTTCAAGGCCGCTGGCTAATGAACTCAGGATGACCGATATTGCAGAAGAAACAGACCCGCCAATGGTTTTAACGCCCGCCGTAAAACCGTTAAATATCAGCGAGAACCCAGCCACTGTTTTTTCAGCACCGCTCACAATGAGATCGAAGTTGGCTACCGCATCATTAACAAAGTCTTTGGTGCGTGTTGCTACTTTCACCAAATAATCAGAGATCTGCTGGGCGTACTCTTTTAAACGACCGTCGGCGGCCATCTTTGCTGCCAGTACGGTTAACTCTTGAAGCTGGTCTTTAGCGAAATCGAAGATACCGGCATCGGCGATCTGACCGACGAAGTTTGTCCAAGAGTCTTTAATATTACTAACTAAGCCGTTCCAGGTACGCATCTGTTCAGCAGCTGCGCCCTGAGAAGATCGGCCCATCTCATCAATGAACAACTTGATCTCTTTGCGACCTAACTTACCTGCAGAGCTAAGCTTTTGTAGTTCGGCTGTGTTCTTACCGGTGGCTTTGGCGAGCAGATCCCACACCGGTACACCACGCTCGATCAGCTGGTTTGCTTCTTCTTGCTGGAGTTTCTGTTTTGTCCATGCCTGGCCCACGGCAAGAATGACGCCTTCCATTTTCTCCTGGGTAAAACCTAGCTTAGAGGTTTGGTCGATAATGGCTTGATAGCTGCCATTCATTGGATCGATCCCTAGAGCTTTCAGCTTAATAAAGCCTTCGGTTACACCGGCAAGATCGGTCGGGGTTTTAGAAGCGAAGTCTTTAATCCAAGCCGTGGCTGCTTCACCGGCTTCAATAGACCCCATCATGGAATTGATCTGCGTTTCGAGTTGCTCGAACCGAGCGCCGGTGCCAATAATGCCGCCAATGGCTTTTTTCAGCGCATTGATGCCCAGGTAGGTTCCAGCGAGGGCGATGACTCTTCGGGTTAACTTCTCAACTTGCTGTCCCGCTGTATCAGACGCTTCGCCGGTACCGTTTATCGCACGCCGAAATCTACCCAGCACATTGCTGGATAGATCACGCGCCCTAATAACAATGGAGAGTGCTGTTTCGCGCAAAGCCATGACGGATTAGTCTTCTTGATCAAGGTAGAAGGGGGCTGTTTCACCGTTACGCAGAAGGACTTTACCGCCGAGCGTGGTGGTGACGTACTCGCTGGCCATCAAATCAACTGCGGCGGTGGGTGCCAGTGAGACTTCGGGAATATCGCACTTAACGGGTAAGCCGGTGGCTAAGTTGATACCGTCCAGAAAGATACGGGCACGAATGGTGGGGCGAATGCCGCCGTTAATACGAGAGCCTGCAATGGCTGCGTGATCGTAGGTGAGTTTGATATCTACGCCTGCTTCTAATACACCTCCGGCCACAGCGCGGACTAAACCAGCGGCATAGTTGATCTCATAAGCCGCCGCACTGACGGGGCTATCATCTGAGGCCAGCTTTGCACTGATGCCTGCTTCGGCCAGATTACTATGCACTAACTTTGTCCAGCGGCCTTTCGCTAATACGCTGACAACCGCATCGGCTACGTTTCCTGCACCCTGATTAATCGCATCAATCTCACCCAGCAACGCCATGGCCAGCATCTCTGCGGGCTGATCATCAAACGCGATGGCTAGTTCGCTCGGCTGAGCAATGGTGACACTGTCTAAGGCTTGGCCGTATGAGAGTTTCTTTTTAGAGGAACGGTCTTTGGATTCAGAGGGGGTGTTGATCTGCAGCTGTGTGGCATTCAACGGCCCGACTAATCCTGTGGCGTTTCCGGTGGCATCAAAGCGATCAAAATACACATCGCCTGCTAAGAGTAGTCCGCTCATGGCGTTCTCCTGTTGATTATTAAATTAACGTTTAACGCGGAAAGTAATTTCATAGGCCATAGGGTAATAACCAAAGCCTCGGGTAAAACTAGGCCGACCAGCGTTTACTCGCTTAAAACTGCCTAACGGCCCATGCGCTCCAGCCATGTGTTTAAGCACTTTGGCTAGCAGCACACCGGCTTCGCCTTTTTTGCGCAGGTTGACAGCGAGCACGATCACCCATGTTTGTTTCGGATGAGATAACGCGCCTCCTTGCGCATTATTTGTCACAGTGTCGCCGTTGTAGATCACATGTAGTGCGGGTGTGTTTTGAGCTTCTTCTTTCATCTCTGCCAGGTCGCAGGAGCAATAAACTTTACGGATACCCTCGATTGATCCGAGCTTTTCGACTAAGTGGCCTTCAGCGGCTAAATAGTCCTCCTGCAGATCAAGCATCAGATAAAGTCCTTGCTGTTCCGGCGACTGAACACACTGCCCGCACTGCTGATTTGTGCGGTGTTATTGCTAGGGCTGGCGTCGCCTTCGTCGGGCATACCTAAACTAATTGAGCCCTTGCCTAGCTTAGTTAAGAAACTCACCGCACCGTCGTAGCGCTCTTTAATGCGATCTGGCGCATGTTCGTCATGCAGTAAGTAGCGGGCAATATCACAGCTAATGCGTGTAAGTACTGCCGGTATCGTTGGTAAGGGCAAGGTATAACGCCCGCCTAAATAACCATCGATCTCGGCACTCGCATCAGCCAAAGCTTGATCCAATACGGCATCATTAATCACACCGGCATCAGCATCGTGATCGGTGAGCAGGATCAGCTCCTCCTCACCAAAGCGCGTGGTCATATCTGCTTTAACGGCGTACATGATTACGCTTCTTCCTTCGCTTTGCGGGATTCTTCAATCGCGGTGATTAATGAGGGTTTATCCATGCTTTTGTAGCCAGGGATATTGCCAGCATCAGCAATCACTTTTAGATCAGGGACAGTCATGTCTTTCAACTTTGCACCCACACTGTCCGGCCCCACGGTCCCTTCCTCGTTGTCTGCCTGATCTGTTTCAGGCGCTTCGACAAACTCCACGACCAGGCGCGGCTCGCTTTGAAGCTGCTCCAGCTGTCCTTTAGAAAAATCAGATACTGGGCGAGTGGTAGGCTCTGCCGGATGCGCAATACCGGCACGGCGGAAACCTTCAACGGCGGCGGTAATGCGGATATGACTAGCGTTATGACGGTTGATAATAGTTTTAGGCATTTCATTATCTCTCCTGAGTAACAGGAGGCGGGGCTAAGCCCCACCTACATAAAGGGTGTGGGGTTTATGCCAACCACGGGCAGACGAGCAGTTCTACTTTTTTGTAGCTGGTGTTGCTGGCACCATTCGCTTTATTCATGGCTTCGAGCAATGTCTCAGCCTTTGACATATTGTCTGGGCCAACCACCATGAGGTCGGGAATAACACCCAGCGGTGAACCAGCATCGTTTTTCAGTTTGGTCATGGCGATACGCGCCGCATTGAAGTTATCTTCATTCAGGTCTGCTTTAGAGCCAAACGCTAACTGCCATAAGCCAAAGCCAGCATTACAACGAGCATCAGTGCCCCAAATAAACTCATTCGTCATAAATACATGATCTGAGTTGTTTGGGTCTTTCTTCATCACCAGGTTGAATGGGCGGCGGGTTTGCCAGATCAGCGGCTTGATAGCGCGCTTAGTGCTGAGTAAGTACCAGCCTTCACCTGCACCGGCTTGCATGTTGGATACGGACTTAACAGCATCACCATTGCCGACAGGGTGATCGGTATCGAAGAAGTTTTGCTTGTCGTAGCACGGCGTAGAGAAGCCCTCTTTCAATAGCGCGAAAACCATTACGTCCGGGAATTCGGCGGCATCTTGGCCCATCTGTGCAAACAGCGGTGTATACACACCAAATTGATCGTCTTCGATGGCATTACGAGCAATGGCTTCGGTCTTCTCAAACTCACGGTTTTTGATGGTGAAGTCGTGATCTTTCAAGCGGTTAATTGCACGTTCGCCCAACCATTCACGGATCTGACTAGAATTACCCAGCCATGCATAGGTGTTGGCTGCACCGGTTGATGGGATCACCGTCGCTACCCGCTGGTATTGTGACTGCGCGCCCGCAAAGGCATTGTTGAATGACGTTCTAACCGCCGTGTTCAGAATGCTGAGGTTGCTAGCATTGATTTCCATGTGTCTCTCCAAAAATTAAAGTAAGGGATGCTCTTGATCGATTACTCGATAAAGACCCACACGCCACCGGATTCAACATCCTCAATACGCCCAACAACAGAGCTACCGGTACTGACGGCTGTCACGGTCTGATCATCTGAGATATAGGCAGTGGAACCGATGTGTGAACGGTCAATATCACCGGCATTAGCCAAGAAGTGCGCACCCACTTTGGTGACAATAGAGCCTGCGCCATCAGCCCCCGCTACGTTGTTACTGGCATGTTCAGCCACACCGCGAATACGTAAGCCAGCGGCTGCCGTGGCCGGTTGAGCAAAGCTCGTTGCGTTAAGCACAATCAAAGCACCGGAATGAATCACTGCACCGGCGGCTACTGGATCAACGTGTGAGCCTTGCGCACGGCGTAGGGTATTGCGGTTAGTAGTGAGGGCTGACATTACGCATCACCTTTCTTAGTTTTAAGGAAGTCTGCTTCAGAGATGCCGGTGGCTAGACACACTTTTTTCTCGTCAGCGCTGAGGGTGGCCAGCGGATCGGGGTTGTCGGCATCCGGTTTTTTGCCATCAGTCTGCATGGCTGCCAATGCTGCAATGGGTTGTGACTTATCCAGGAAGGATTGCAGGACTGCCAGATCTTGCTTACCTAGGTCACGTGCCCAGGCTTCCATCGCCGGAACGAGCCTGCCTTCCTGTTTAGCTTTATCGATAACCTGATCCAGTTGGGTGGATGCGCCTTCAGCTGATAGCACCGCAATCTGTGCATGTAACTGGTGTACCGCCTCGACCGGCACATACTTAGCAGGATCTACAATCGGAAGCGTGTTGCCCGCTTTAAGGGCGACCACTTCGGTGGCTAGCGTGTCAGCTGAGCCTGCTTTCGTTTGCAGCTCACTAAGTGCAGCGAGAACTGCTGCAGCGTCGGGCTCTTTGCCCTCTTCTACTTGGATGCCTAATTGCACCAGCATCTTCTTCAATAATTCATTCATTGAATGCTCCGTCTTTTTAGAGTCAGGATTGGGGGTTTTAGGGTTAAGGGAGAGAGCCGCCAGCGCTTCAACAGCTTGCATGCCATCAATGCCTGGCCGATTAACTAGCGCAGCCGAATGCAACCGCAATAGGCGTCCGGTGGTGGCGTCGTAAGGGAAAACAGCGGAGAGGTATTTGTACTCACCGTTTTTTATGAAGTCAGTTGCACGAGGTGTCCACTGCGGTTTAATCCATAAACCGGAACCTTCGCGCCATTCCATTGTTTTAAACCAACCGGCAGCAGGTGCGGGTTGGCCGTTCTCTTCTGCTTTTAGGGTTTGGTGTTCGTAGTCGATGACAAGGTCATTAGTGCGATCATTAGCCAGCGCGATGAGCTGGTTAGCCACCTCCGCATCGATAAACCAGTGATTACCTGGTACATCAAACGGGCGGCCATCCACGGCACGAAACTGCCCTGCAGGTAATAGCTGCTGCCAGCCATTAGCATCGGCTTTTAAGTCGAGTGAAAGTACCGCAACCGGCTCGGCTGTGGTGGTGAGTATTGCTAGAGGTAAAGGGCTTGATGTCTTCATGCCGCCAGATTAGTGAATCTGGCGGCAAGAGATTAGAGGAAGAGGTTCAGTGGTTTAAAAAAGCCCTTTTTGAGCTTCAATTGCTAACCCATCCCCTTGAAAACGCAGTAAACCAATAATCATAAATTGATGCGGTCTTGAAAGTTGAGTCCCCATAATGAAATGCAAATTGCTTGATGGGATTTCGAGTTGGTATTTCTGGGAAAGCTTATCGAATGCTTCAGAACGGTATAGTTGTTTGAATTTATGGTAAGCGGCTTGAACTTCCCAATCATGAATAGTCATATCATGCTTAGTTTTAGCTGAAGTAAAGCGATACTTAAAAACTGTTTCAGGTGGGGGGATCTTATAGTCATCTCCTTTACTAAATAACAGCTGTTGCTCTCTAATTAAATTGATTGATTCTTTTTCATCATCAGAGCTATTCGAATAATTTTCTTTTCGGAACTTTAAAGAAGCAGGATCGGGTCTCACAATGCCTAAGCTAGTTTTTTGAGTACTATGATTTTCATCCTTTAGATCCTGAAAACTAGGTGACACATATGAAAGCCATAGCTTATGGTGCTCTTTAGAAGCAGCTTTGCTAATAACTTTAATCGAGTCAGGAAAAACCTTATAGCTTTCTGGCCTCCAATCGGTATTGCGGTCCTGCCAAACTTCCGCTTCTATCCAATCAAAGCGTTCAAATTTTTGGTTAGAATTTAATGACATATATGGAATGGGATACAATCTTACGAACTCACCCTCATTCGTTATACCCGCACAACAAACTGTTTGACCATATTTATGACTGGGCTGTGGGTAAGCCTTAACTAAGATGCATATGCTTTTTCGAATCCTTTCCATTTTAAATTTTGTCCTTAATTCACTTTCAGGTGCCTGACCGCTGAGCTAGTTAGCTTGCTTAATTCACGCGCTACTGATTTTCGATGGCAAGTCATTACGTCCTTTTCAAAGCACATGAGAGCAACGTTTCCACTCACTTCAGATGTAACTCTCTCTAAAATTTCATTCTGATCGCTTAGATATAAGTCAAACTCAGTAAAGAAATTTTTATAATTTTTTGATTCATACAATCTTGTTCTAACTGGCTTGGGTGAACCAAGGGACTTTTCGTGCTTATATTCTATTCCAACAACTTCTAAATGAGAACGAAGCTGATTTTTAGAAAAACCTTTTTTCCTAGATATTGGGAACTCTCTCACATCAAGAAGAACATCAATGTGGTTACTTCTTAACGTATCCAAAAAATCAGATATGGTTGTTCCTTCATATCCAATAGTAAATATAGTACCCATATTTTTTCTAAGCTTCTCAGCCAAGCCTCCACTAATAGTTTTGCAATTCAACTTATATGTTTCGAATATTAGCATTAAATAGCCAACAATTCCCCGTTAGACCCGCGTTAGAAATCCTTTTCACATCTTTTCCGTATCAACAGATGCCTTTACTGATCTATGCCCTTAAAACGCCTTACACGCCGTCAGTTAAAAACTGGTTCATGATCTCGATTACCTCGGTTTCATCCTCTGCACCCAACCCTAAAAACGACCTCGCTTCGATATTCCTTTCATCTGCACCAAGCTGCTGAGTGGCGGCATAAGCTTCTGTGCCTGGGCCGGTACTCACACCTGCTTCGTTATTGCCCCAGAACGGGAAGATGGTGTCTCTTAAATGTAGATGTTGGCCGTGGAGGATTTTATCCACCGGTACGCCTTTGCGTTGCTTGGCTTTTAGTGTGGATGCGGCCAATGGTGCCCATGGGGTGCCGTCTGGATCTTGCTGGTTATCGAAGTGGTCACGGGTGCGCTCGTGCAAGTATTCGGCTATCTCCATCATCGCGGGCTGTGTATCACTCACGTTAGCAATGAGCTGATCCAGTACGGCGGTAACGGCTTGGCTGTCGTAGTTGATGCTGATGTTTGATTGAGTGCCCGCCATTATTCACTGTCCTCTAGGCTGCTATAAACCTGTACACCTTGGCGTAGGCTATTGGCCTGCTGGGTGCCTGTTACGATGCTGGTCGCCCATGTGCCGTTCGTTATTTCAAAGATACTGTGGGTCAGTTCTGCTTCACCGGCTATCTGAAACCGGCTTATATAGCGCCGCTTTAGTTTGTATTTGCCTGGGCGTGCTTGGTCGGGTTCTAGCATGTTCCAGATCTCGTCGGGCTGGATTAATGCGCGGGCGAGTAGGCGGGTATAGCGTTTGTCTTTTATGGCTGTTGTTATTCTCTCGCCATTGGCGTTCTTAAATAACAGTTCGTTAATCGCAAGCGCTTCGTTCTTTATATCTTTGAATATGCTTGTATCAGCTAGACCAAACTCATCTAAAAACGCTTTTACATACACCTCATCTGCTAGGCCATCGGCCATCAATACAGATTCTGACACAGCAGTGGGTGCAGGTAGCGGTGGCTTAGCGGCAGGCCCAATGGGTATAGGCTTAACCGTCGGCAGCTCTGCTGGTTTGAGTGTGGCGTGGCGCAACCAACTGGCACCAGGGCGATGTTCAAAGCCTGGATCAATACCTAGCGGGATTTGTATTACTTCGCCGGTACGTTTATCCAGGTACTCTTTAAAGGTATCTTGCGGGGCTTGGTCTGGCAGTGTTTTACCGTTGCGTTGCATCCAACGGCGTGAGCGCGGGAAGGCTTTGCACTTACAGCCATAACCATTAGAGGGGCTGTGTACTTGCCACCAAGGATCGTTTGCTAGTAATAGTAATCTGTCCCATGCTTTATGCTGGGGCCGGTAATGCTCGGCACCTGAATGGCGATACTCTTTATAGGGAAACTGCTTCTGGAATGCCGGATCGGCCATCTGCGCTTCTCGCCCTGCATTGTATGCCTGGCGTATATTGGTTTCGTAAATGAGACGACTACGCCAGTGACGACTCCCGTTGTAATCCCAACCCTCTTTTTGAACGATGGAATCGAACCGCTTGCGAAAGTCTTGCAGTGTCTCGCCACCCTCAATCGCCCCTTGTAGTGCATTAGCAAAGCCCTCGATGATGGATGTTTTATTCGCACCAGCCACCATAAAAGCATGGTCGTGTTGCTGGTCGTATACGTCTTGCCAACCGTTAGTCGGCAGCGGTAGTTTCTGGTTGAAGTAGTCGATCGCTTCTTTAAACGGGCGGCTTCCGTACTCTGCAACGCTGGGCATTACTGCGCATCCTGCAATAATTCATAACGCCCCGCTAAGCTAGCGGCTGACAGTGCTTGATTCATGGCATCGGCTAACTGATCAACCGGCATGTCTAATGCTAGCAAGCCCTCGCGTATCTCCTCTAATGAGGCGGCGTTATCCACTAAGGTTTTGATCTGGTCGATCATCTGGGTGGTGGCTTTGTTGGCCATGCCTTGCAGCTGACTCACATACGCCTCCACTACATCGGCGGTTTCTTGTGCTTTAAGCGCGGCCAGTTTAGCGTCGGGTGCTTCTTTCTTGTCGGCAGCTTTCGCGGCCTTTTTGTCATCTTCCGGTTCTACCTGTTGAGGCATACCTAAGATCGGCTCGTCTTTCTCAGCCTCTGGAATCATTAGCTTTTCATGTGCCCATGCTTGTGGAATACGCATACCCAGCGACACCAAGCCTGGCAAACGTTCGCTGTAAGTGGCGATATCTTCCGGCTCGCTGGTATCAAATCGATATTTAGGATGGCGACGCGGATCACCGGCCGCACGGCCATTGAGCATCCATAGCGGGTAAACGATATCCCGCGTGATGGTGCTGGCCAGTTGGCGAAGATCTGAATCGCGCAGCTCTTGGCGTACTTCGTTATGTACATTGCCCAGTGCGTTGGTGCTGCTTTTGCCATCGGCTTGGCTAGTAAGCGTGCCGCCTAAGATTGCTTTGGATTGCGTACGTTCACACCAGCTCATCATCGCCTCATAGGGAGACGATGCACCTTTAGCGGCTTCTTGGAATTCGATCTCCATGCCTTTGGGGATAATGCCACCGGCGTTATGACCAATACTCATCACCGCCTGCAGCAGAGTATTCTTCTCTTTATCACTGGCACCGCTTGGGTATTTACCCAGACGCAGCGGTAAACCATAGATCTCTAAAAACTCGGCCAGATCACGCACACTGTAGTTTTTAAAGAGAAACGGCCACGCCAATACACGGGTTAAGCCGTTACGCCCTGGGTAGCCCGACTTAGAGCGATGAATATGACGCACCCAACCAAACGCTTGCAGCTCTGCGCCTTCATGACTGTTATCGCGCAGGCGTATCTGGTTACGGTTGTCGGGGTTTAATTGGAACCAGTTCTGAGGGCGGTAGTGAGCCGCATTAATCAACCAGCTGTTATTCCACTGCGTCCATTCCAGCTCGATATTTGAGAAGCCTTTTAAGATCGCATCGGCCATATCGGTGACAACATCTTCAAAGTCGGGGATCTCATCTAATAGCTCTTGTACCAGGGCGGCATCTTTCTTCTCTGACTCGGACGCATTACGGCAGGGTTCGACGCTACCAGTAATGGTGAGCAGGGCCAGCTTACGTTTTTGCAGTTCACTGAATACGTGGCCGTCTTTCTCTTCGATATCTTCGCCCAAATCTGACTGAGCAATGATGTTGCCTTGCTCCGCTTCGCGCATGATTCTGCCCAGGCGTGAAGGGGTGAGGCCCGATGATGGATGCTCGGCAAAGTGTTTCTGCAGATGGCTGAGTTTAGATTCATCAGTCTGAAGCTCATTCTCGCTCGGCCATGCCAGTGCGTTGCCGTTGATGTCTATTAATCGGTTGCTCATTACCATGCACCGCCTTTAAAACTGTTATCTGAATCGTTGTCTTCATCACTATCGGGATCACTGCCAGCGTGGCGCTCAGGCAGTGGGGTAAACTCAATCGTCACACCTTCCATATAACTGGCACGCACCACCATCGCATAAGCCACCGCGCTATCACCGTGACGTTGCTTGCCATCCTCACCGGTACCGCTGCCTTTTTCGACTTGGGGTATGCCACGGTTCACGATGATTGTGCGCAGATCACTGACCACATCTAATGACTTAGGGATCTCAATGTCGTTGTCTTCAAACTTGGCTTTGAGCTTAGGCATCCACTCGCGGTACCAGGGTTGGTTGAGCATCACTTGCTCGATCATTTCAGTGCCGTATTTATCAGCGGCTTTCTCGGCCAGTGATCCACCGTTACCCGTGGCATCAAAGGCGGCACCGGTAAAGCGGGGTAGGTTATCGATTACATAGAACATGATCTGTTCTTGCTGGGAGTAGGGCACATTGCGCAGTTCTAGATGGAACGGTACGCGAATACTGGTATCAGGATTTATTGTGCCCACAGCAAAGATAGAAAGGTCACCTTTGCGGGCAAAATCCTCGCCGAAGACATGGTTATGATCGAGGTTTAACTGTGCCAAAAACGGCGCTACGTGATCTTCTAACCACTCGTTTATTTCGGCTTCACGTTGGATCACCGGCCACTTCTCAAAGTCTTTGGGTGACTCAAAAGCAATGATCTGGTTTTCTGGATGCATGGCGCGTTCGATCAAACCACGCGATATATAAGCACCGCCGCCTTGCTTAGGTGTGCAGTAGTACTCTTCTAGCGCATCTTCTTCGGTGGCGGTATCGCGTAATAGATCAGCTTTCCATTGATCCTCGGCTTCTTGGCTCCACACTTTGCGGGTTATTTGGCATATGCGCTGATACAGTCCCTCGTTACAGGCATCGTCTAACGTGATGGTATGCACCGAGTAACGTTTACGCCCCGCGCGACTGTCTTGAATCAGGGTGTTGAATAGATTATCCACGCCATTATGAGTAGAGATTAGCCGAACACGGCTACCCCACATCGTAAGCGCTAGCGCAGCTTTTAATACTTCGGCTAAGCGATCATGAAAGGCGGCTTCATCTATGGTGACGTTCCCTTGCATGCCTCGTAAGTTAGCAGGGTTAGAACTGAGCGCTTGCACCTTAAAGCCAGAAGCGAAGATCACCACAAAGGTGAGTATCTCTTTGCCGTCTTTACCGGCATCAATAAAGATCTCTTCGTGTATTTCGCCTGCCGCTTTATCAAAAGCCTTGGCCCACATGGCGGCCGCTTCGATAAATTCGCGGGCCATCTCTTTGTTAGAGCCCACATAGAAGTGGTTGCAACCGCCTTCATGTTTGGTGGTGCTGGCGCACAAAGTAGCATCAGCTGCTTCGGCCCAGGTTAAACCGGTACGGCGAGATTTTTCAGCAATCTTGAGAGGTGACTCATCAGCAATCCAACGCTTTTGATAACCGAGTAATAGCTCGGCAGGGTCGAACTGCTGCAAAGAAACAAGCGTATCGGCAACCGCTTGAGCGAGAGGTTTAAGGGGCTGATTAGGAGCGCTCACTTAAAAAACCTCTCACGAATGCAGCTACTACAATGGCACCGCTGAGGAGTTCAGCCGCTTTGACAATGGCTTCGGGTAAGGTCATTACACAATCCCCAGTATCTGTTGCTTGATCGCTTTTACACCGTCACGCGTTAAGCCCTGACTTTTGGCGACTTCTTCAACCATATTGGCGGCTTCTTCAGCAAAGGCGGTGCGGATCTCTTTCTCACGTTTATGGCTGGCCATCGCCGCTTGCTCGACACGTTGAATGGCCAAGGCTAATTGGCTCAGTGCTTTAGGTTCTACCGGATCGCCGGACTCACTCATCGCCATGCCGGTCTCAAACGCCATGGTGCGCACCACTTCTTGAAGCAGCTTGCCGACTTCTGAGGTGGGTTGGTCGCCAAGCTTGGCTGTCCAGACTTCGGCCACTTCACGCGCCTGGCGAATCTTCGCGCCGACTTCTTCCATGCGTGATGCATAGCGATTAAGACCCGAGCGGGAGAGCTTGGCTTTATCTGCTAGCCCTGCCTCTTTGATCTGGGTATTAACAAGGTCGAGAATCTCTTGCTGCTGTAGGCGACCATCACGCAGCATGGTGTTAAGTTCACGCTTAATCTCTTCGGGTAGCAGGTCGATTTTAGAGCGACGACCACGCGTTTTTTTATCTGCCATATCAACGTGCCCGTGGCTTTTTAACACCAGGCACGGTGGCACGGCCTTCGGCTGCATCTTGGCCTCGTGCGGTAAGTGTGCCCACGTAACAACCCGCCACATCGGCGATGGTGATAAGCCCTTGTTCTTGCAGCCAGCTTAAGTGGTTACGTACCGCATCACGGCTTAGGCGATGGGCATATAAGTCGAGGCACTGCTGAATAATGGACTCGTTGGCATCACCCCCGCAGTCGATCAGTCCTCGAAGAATAACCAGACGCTGATCTTCATCTAATAGCTGGCGCATCATGATCTCTCCTTCAATTCGTTTTCAAGTAACAGATCAGCCAAGCGCCTCACCTGTGGCAGTTCAGAATTTAAGGCGAGGATGGCTCCCCTTAACTCACTAATCTCTAGCTGCAGCCGGTGTAATTCTCGCTCACTGGGCAAGTCATCCAAGCGCTGATCTATGCGTTTTATTTCGCTGTGCAAGGTGTCGACTGACTCACGTTTGGCATAGGTCTTGGCGAGTAACGCCATAATCACCATGGCGATGGTGGTGATCGTGGCCCACAGCGGAGCCCAATATTTAGCGATGATTTCCATAACGGTCATTTATCTCCTGACAACTAATACAGTGCTGTACGCCTGGCAATGCATCGCGTCGCCCCTGGGCAATACTGAGCCCACAATCAACACAATGGGTGGCGGATTCGCCATGGGGGAGGCGGGAACAAATATCAGCAACACGCTTATCGGTTGCTGCCTGAAGTTTCTGGTTAGTCCGTTCCAGTAGCTCTTCGTGATTCATTAACTTTCTCTTCGTATTCGATCAGTTGGATTAGCTGCGTTTCGATCTGTTGGCAGCGTCCGCCGTAGTCAATGACATGGCGCAGAATGTCTTGCTGGTTAACATCGCTAACGGTGGCGTTAAGTTCTGCTGATGCTGCGATTGATGGATCAGCGGCGTCGGTGCTGCTGGCTTCTCGATCAGCTCCGGTGGGTAGATCGTCGGTGGGCAGATCTGCACCGATGGCGCGGTTGTACAGCCCGACAAAACCACGAGTGATAGAACAATCAGGGCGCGATACATGGGCAATCCTCTTTTCTAGTTCGTTGGCGGTTTTGGCTAACGTGGCTTTTTGTTGGCGTAACTGAGCAACACTCTCGTTGGCCGTGGTGAGCTGTTGCTGGTAATGCTTACGTAAGGTCTGCTCTACGGCGGCAATGGCTTTAGATTGCTGGGCCTCGTGGGCCTCATTAGCAGTGCTGTAGCCATAAAAATAGCCGCCGACAGAGCAGAGAAAACAAGAAAATAGTGCTGCAAAAATAAGGTTTTTAGTCATGACAAACACCTTGGCCCCATCCGGCCTGTTGATAACGGGGTGTTAATAGACGAAGGATGCGGCGTGGATAGCCACGGTTCTCGCGAAACTGTGATTTCCCGCGCCCCGCGTTGTATTTTTCGACGTTATCCCACCACAGCCAGCGGCTATCACCGGCAGCGTTAGCGGCTTTTTTGTCACGTAACACCCAGCCTAAACCGCCGTTGTAGGCGCTGAGCGTCATGGCCCAACGGTCACAGTAGGTATCGGCTTTTAGTTTTGAATACAGCCAGAAGTCATAGCGGGCCAGTGCTCGCAGCGCCCAGGTAGGGTTGGTCGGTTGAGGATTATTTAAGCGGCTATCAATGGCAGGAATCCAACGTGCCGTGCCTGGCATAAATTGGGCAAGTCCTTTTGCTCCGACGGCACTCACGGCGCTCTTGTTCCAGGCGCTCTCTTGGTGAATTTGTGCCGCCATCACAGCAATAGGTGCGTTGATACCCCATATCAACCGTGCTTGGCGGGTTAGCTCGTTGCGGTAGCGGCTAGATTCATGAGGGATTTGGGCAGCGTTTGCGGGTGTGATGTAGACCACCGATACAACAAACCACAACACTAACACCGTCCCGACTATCAGCCTTGCCATGCTATGCGCCCAGTGCGATGGCGATGATGATGGCCGACACTACAATGGCTCGGCGGATCATCGCGGTGCTTTTACTGCAATCAATTTTTGGGTTGTCAGGTCGAGCGTAGGGAAACAACGAACGATCAACCCAGTAACCTAGCACCGCTGCCAGTACAACCAAGCTAACTTTATAGAGAGTGACAGGGAGTTGGTGTGGTGCAAGTAAGCCGATACCGACAGTTAGCGCTATGGCGATCACAATCCAGATAGTGAGTCGTGGTAGTTTTTCAAACATGCTGACATTCCTTATTGTTTGCGTAAAACGCTAGATCAATAGTGGTGATGTCAGCAGTGTATAAAGCGTGGTGCTAGCGGATTAGAAGAAGGAGTTCAGTGGCTGGTCGAACGACTTAGTTAAATAGATCAGGTGTGGCTGGTTCAATCTGGATCGGCGTCTCTTTCAAAATACGCCACACCCAGCGGTCTGTTAGTTTGTATTTTAAAGCTAGCTCAGTTACGGCAGCGTTCGCCGTTTTTCCATCACGTACCGCCGCCTCAAATGCAGAGCAAATATCGAGGTCACGTAAGCGCCTAACAGCAACGTGGCACTGGGGTATATACAGCGGTTCACCGCCTGCATATAACGCCAGCTTTTGGGTTTCATCATGGCCTATCTGTTGAGACAGAGCATCGAGTGCTGCACGGCCCAAACGGTTAGCACCCAAGCGCATAGGCAATGTAGTGCCTCCAAAGCGTTCAACCAACTTGAGTGTTGCAGGCATACCGATGGCCGCTGCAACCGCATGGATCGAGTCGGGTAATAGGCTTTGTAATTTGGCGATTTGAGTGGTCATCTGAACAGCCTCAAGGGTGATGCTGTTCAGTGTAAGGGGTCGATGCGTTAGAAAAAAATGGTTTTTGTGAGCGGGGCTTTTGGCGCAAAGTTAAGGTTGATAAGTGTTGGTTATTAAGCAATAAACATGCGAATAATAATTTTCCTAGAGTCGGCTATCGACCCACAAGAGACATTAGGCAGGGCTCGCTAGTTAATACAGATTAATTGAAAATTGACACCTGTATTACTTAATAATGTGAGCTATATTTAGATTTGTGGAGATAGGCATCATAGGTTTGATCTGACTCCACATGTTTATGTTTATTCACGAGCCAAATTTGTATTGAATACTTAATGGAGTGAGCATCACATGTACAAAAAAATTCCCGTGTTTGTAATTTTTGCATATTCAACTGCGCTAGCCGCCGACACTTTCGAGCTTTCTCCCACCGTTGTCGCGACTAACCCAAATGCCGTCAACCTGCTTGGTCAAACCGCCGGCCCAGCTCACCTGTCTGATCTAACCGGCACGAGCGATGTTATACTTGAGCATATACTGATAGGCACCAGCGGGAAGTACGACACCATTAAAATATTTCCAAAGCACACACCTGAATTTTCATTGAATAGCGAAGTGGTTGTAGCAACCAATAACAATGACGGCTTTCTATTCATGAAGAACCTAATCGTTGAGGGGGATGGCAGCAACCGCGATGGAGAAGCTTTAACGTTAAGCTCGCGCTCACTTTCGCCAAACACGCCCTACCCTAACCCTGATCCGTATGAGCTTTACTTGAATTCGATTCATGTAAATGATGCTACCTTAGAAATCAAAGACCCCAACAGCAGCGGTGCCACAGCAATCGATAATGGCGTAAGCATAAAATCCATCGAGCATCTTCAACTAGATAATGCAGCCTTTAAAATTAAGACAGGCACTGGTTCTATTCGCTTCAATAACGCTAACGTTGCCACACTTGTCGCAAATTCGGGTCAGAATATTTTTGAAGTCGCTGGGTCGGACCTCAAGGCTGTGAAGTTAGATGTGATCATAGAGAGCAATGCTGGGCTAACCCTACAAAATACCTCAACCATCGATGCGCAAGACGGCTCGCTACAAATGAAATCGGGAAGTTCCCTTACGCTGAACAAGAGCACAGTGATTCTCGACTCTCCCAACCGCAGCTCTAGCTTAGAAGGCGCGACCGTAAAACTGAGCGGAACCTTTGGCACACCACTTGCTAACGGAGTGGGATCTAGTCACCTTGATCTGAACAACCCAAACATCAAAGACAGTACATTTAATCTAGATAATAATACGGCTTTCAGAGCCCGTGGCCGGGTACTTTCGGGCACCAACGACGGTCTGCTTAACCTGAGCGACACCAACGTATTTAATCTTGCGGACGGCGCTTTCGTTACATCGTCGGGCGACAATAGCGACAAATATGGGGGCTCAGTTAATGTGAACGGCGGATCAAGCAGTTTTGTTAGCTCCGTAGCCGGCACACGTGTTAGGCAAAACGGTTTATTTGCAAGACAATGGGATGTTAGCGATGGCGGCACATTGTCTTTGGAACGGATTGACGGTGCTGCGGGCGTGAACTTTATCAGCCTCTCGTCTGGCTCCACCCTCAGACTACACACCTTTGACAACCTAGATAATCTGACGAGTTTGAACGTATCCGATTCGACGATCGAATCAAGCATCAACCGTTTCACTTCGCCTTACATTGAATTGAGAAACGCTACCCTCAAGCCCCAGAAGCTTAACAGCCAAGACCATGTGAGCATTACCTTTAACGGTACATCACCGAGTGCGAACAGCGTTGTTTTACGCGGCACGAATACCATCGAACTTGACATTACACCGCAAGGCCGTGACATAACCCCCTCAATCAAGGTCTACAACGATGAGTTTAATATTTACGACAGCAATGTGACGGGCTTCATTACAGGTCTAAGTGGCTTCAACACTTTGAACTACGAGATAGATACACAAACCACCGGTTTAATTGCGAAAGATTATGCAATAGGTGGCGCAAGCGGTGACGGTCGCTATACCGTATCTAATTTGACAGGCAGCTCCATTGATGGTGACAACCCTAACATCAGCTTAACTCCAACAATGCCCGCGCTCCTACAGGCCAGTTTAGATAGCACACCATCTATCGATAAAGCTGTGGTTATTAAACTGAGCGAGTTACCAACTTCGGCACTGGCTACATTGCCACAAGTGGTTAAATCGCATCAGGCGCAGACTATTACAACTGTTGTTACCGAACCCGATACAGGCAATATAAGCACTATTTCGGTGACTATTGTTCCAGATGTGGCTGTTACTCCAAATGTGAGTACTACTCCGGAATCGACTATTACTACTGTTGTTACCGAACCCATTACAGGCAATGTGAGTACTACTTCGGTGACCGTAATTCCAAATGTGACTGTTACTCCTGATTTGACGGTTACTACTGTTGTTACCGAACCCAATACAGGTAATGTTGTGAGTACTACTTCGGTGACCGTTGTTCCAGATCCGGCTGTCACTCCAGCTATGAGCGGCACTACTACGAAAATGGTTAACACTGTCACCACAGCACCAGATGGAAGCTTGATCAGCAACACAACCAACACTAGCCAACTGGCTCCTGCCACCGGATCCAAAAACACAGAGAATGTGTCAAAACTGTTAGCTAATGCGGCACAAACTAATACCTCAGTGGCCTCGCAGCTGCAACAATTAACGCAACAACAGCTCACCGATCAAATCCCATACATTCATGCAGAGCCATACTCCTCTTACATTACCGTATCCCTAGAGCATTCCGATATGGTTATGAATACTGTGCTAGATCATGCGGCACCAACCACCTTCGTTATCTCCGGTCCCAATGGCCAAGTCGAGGAAATACAGGCCCGTAAACGGCTTTGGATGAAGGCCAGTTATAATGAGGGTGATGTCAACGGCGATAACGATCTCGGTGATTTTGATTATAAACTTTCTAGCCTGACCATCGGCCATGATTTGTTTGCCTCTGATCTACGAACGCTCGGTATGTACTTTTCGATTGGCTCGCAAGAGATGGATGAGCATGACCTGGCCATTCAGAATTTTAGCGGCGATGTTTATCACTTGGGGATGTATCTGAATCAAGCCAATATTGGTGGCTGGGACATACGTGGAGTATTGGGCTATGGCTACGGCGACAACAGCTCAAAACGCCAAGTTATCCTATCCGATACACGCGGATCACCGTCTGCTAACTATGATAGTCATACTGCTTACTTAGGCGTTAAAGGCACAGTGGCTGCTTATCAAAACAACTGGATGACATTGACCCCTGAACTTGGCTTCAATTACATTTACTATAAACAAGAATCGTTTAAAGAGTCTGGAGATCCGAACCTCAGCCTTAAGCTGGATTCTGCAGAGGCGCATGCGGTGATTGCATCTGCAGGTTTGAGCGCACGTTTTGCTAGCATCTCCGATTCATCGAGTATTTATCCTTTAGTATTTGCTCGTTACGAACACGACTTTTATGCCAATTCAAACAGTGAGCATGAGATTGATGCTGCGATAGTTGCACATTCTGGTTACAAACAGAGCTTTGAGGGGCAGAACCGAGGTGAACACGCACTGATTACAGGGCTTGGCTTAGGTAGTGACATAAATAGCTCTATGCAAATCAATGCCAATATTGTTCACACAGAGAACAGCAATGGCAGTGAATGGGGCGCAGGTTTAAATTTTGAGTTTCGTTGGTAAGTGATTCAACGAAACTACATAAGCGGCGAGCCATCGACAACCTTTTGCGTTTATGTAAATGTCTGCTCTTTGCATGCTGGTTCGCCCCCCAGCTCATATCGTTTCTTATGTCCGTTCATAGCACAAAGAAGAACGGTCAATGAGCAAACTTCATTACTCAGCACTTCTTTGTGCGTGCTTCTGTAGTGATGCAACCAACCTCCATAGTTGGTCCCGATCCAACCAGTCCACTTTCTCTACCTTAAACATTCGCTGGGCCATGGCATGCGCATAGTTCCAGTGGAGTTTTCTATCTGCCAGTAATGCTTCAACTTTGCCCATAAGAGCTACTTTATCTTTGGGCGGGTTAGGGCGTTTACCAAACTTTCGCACAGCGGGTTTGTAGCCCAGCGCTTTAAGGTGCTCCATCACGCGATACAAATCGCTTATGTGCATATCTGCACAGCTGCTCTTCTTCGTCACTTGCCGAAGCATAGCTCGGTATGTCTCATCACCCAGGCCTAGCTCTTTTTTTGCGATATGAATACGAGCTGTGATGGCTCTACGGTTATCTTTCTTAGGTGGAGTGTCACGTTTATCTGCCATATATAATTCTCAATTTAGGAATTTTTCCTATTTTATTTATGAAAATATGAACTAAATTTAAGTTGAATCCTGAAGCAACAACCGGCGCATAAGGACATGCTCGGTGGGACAATAAGCCCGCGCCTTTAAGGCGCGGCAATTTCCTCCGATTGAATCAGCGTTAACCCCTCTAGCTTTTTATACTGACGTACCAGCGACTTGGCTGTTGTGAAGTCGGGGCTGTAGTAGACGATGGTTTTATCCAGTTCTAGATAAACCTCTTTAGTAAGCCGTTTCCCTAGATCCTTGATGATTTTTGCTTTCTTTTGCGGTGAATAAATAGCTTTTTTACGAGTGCGCCATACGTCTTTAATAACGGGAAGAAAGCCTTCTTTGTCAGGCATGTACCACGCACCTTTAATGTAACCATCCACGTACACAACTAGGTCATACTTACCCTCACCAACTCTTTCCCTGGAAGCAATTATTTCATGCTCTCCATATTGAAACTTTACGGATGCAAACATACCTGTTAAGTCGTTTTCAATGTCGTCCCACTGCTCTTTAGTTATCATTTTTTGATTCCTATTTTCTTTACACGGCAGTGGCCGCGCTGGGCGGCCACTGGCAATCGCTTTCATGTGGTTAGTTAAGTGCGTCTTTCAGTGCCTTAGCCGGTGTGAACTTGGCTGTTGTGGCTGCTGAAATTTTCAAAGGCTCACCGGTTTGAGGGTTGCGACCCGTACGCGCTGCACGGTGGCCAGTGCTGAACTTGCCTAAGCCTATTAGTACGACTTCATCACCTGTTTGTAGCGCGGCTGCTGTTACTGATGTAAGGCTGTCCAATAGAGCTTCAACATCCGCTTTATTGACGGCACGATCGTGTTCTATTTTCATTTTCTGAGCTACCGCTTCGATCAGTTCAGACTTTTTCATGTGTGTTTCCTTTGGTTTTATTGGCTGCTCATCAGTACCCAGCTGCCACGCTGGGTAGACGCCCGTTGCTTTAAAAACCTGGGCGTTTCGCTTATTGATCGGGTCGTGTTTGGATGTATCCCAAGGCCCACATAAGGGCGTCATAAACGCCGTCTTCGTAGGTGCCATCTTCGTGGTCGGTTGTTTCACCAACGCGGTGCTGTTCTGTCCAGGCGATGACTTCAGCCACATCAGCTTCAGATTGTTTAATTTGAGGGGCCATTGAGATACTCCTTAACCGCTTCATCCTGGCGAAACACAATCCCGTTAACGCCGCCTTTCTGGATTTTTTCAAAGTTTCCGCATTCCAAGTGCAACTCATCACCACGCTTGCACGCTTCAACAATCATATGCTGCATAGCATTGACTGCAGCCGTCGCTTGCCCTTTAGTTAACATCCCTTTACCTGCGACATAGTTGATAACGGACTGTTCGGTATAGATAGTCATGAAGCCTCCTAGAGCTTTGCTAGATCCAATGAAACAGGCTTGAACTGGTCGGTTTCACCGCACCGCTCGTACAATCGTATGTACGACTTACTGCCCGTCACTTGAATGGAATCCGCGATGGCTTCCATGGCTTTGAGCCAGTCTTTATCATCGATTTTGATACGCCGAAGGCCAAGGATACGAGCGGTACTGAGGTTGCCCTGTTTATCGACTTGGAAGGCTTGCTCGACTAACGCTTTGATCTCGGTGCCTGAGTTTTCTGTCCAACGGTGGATGCATTGATCTATCAAGGCTTTGGCCGCTAATAAGCGCTCATCAAAGGTGATGTGTTCAGCAATGGAGCGCTGCACTTTGTATTTACCATCAAAGCTGGTCAGGCTAACGTTGCCTTTCTTACCGCCTACCTTTACGCCGTACTGTTCCAGCGATAACTCCACCATGGCAGCGACATCACCAAAGGCATCAAGCTTGAACTTGAGCATATCTTGCTGCAGCTCTTTGGCCTTGGTGACAAGCGCTAACACGAGTTCATGGCGTTCGAGGTCAATCGCTTCCACGTTTTCAATAGGGACTAAACGGCCCAAGTTGTCTTTTAAGTAACCCGTTGGAATGTTGAGTTGCTGGTTCATATCGCTTGTCTCCGAATAGTGTCGCTGTGGGTGTGGAACAAAGGGCTAAGGTGCAAACTCCTTAGCGGTAAAATAGTGCGGCTATTGTTTTTTACTGCGCTGATTAACATGGCGCGTGCGGTGTGGCCGTTATCAAAGCGCTCTAAGTTTTCATTGATAAAGTCCTCTTCAAACTGGCCTGCGTCTTCTAAATATCGCGTGCGGGTTTTCATGTCTTGGGCCAGAAATACCACAATGCCTTTTTTAATATCGGTGCGTTGTAAGTCGATCACGTAATAAGCACTCATTGGTAGTTCTCCTCCATCCAGCGAACTTCGCAGCCATTTAGCAGTGCTGCCATTTCACATTCACGGCCGCCGCCTTTTCCAGGGCGGATAACTTTCCAGCAGACCTGCATTTTTTTACGCGGCTTTTTCTGCAGGTCGATTCGTGGAACACGGCCTTCAATGCTGATGTTGGTAACGGTCATACCTGCATCAACCAGGCTTGTAACGGCTTCTTGAGTCTCTTGTAGTTTGCTGAGGATGTGAGCGTTTTGTGCGTTCATGCTGTTTCTCCACACTTCTGATTGTTAGGGCAGGTTTGGCAGGCGCGGTAAAGCGCTACACGTTGTGGGTTGCTGGGTGTGAATTTTGCGTTGCGGTGTTTTTGGCACTGTGCAGCGGTGATCTCACCCATCACGGGGCATTGAATAACACCGAGAACATCCATCACGCGGGTTTTCATTTTCCCTACCGAGGGGCTGGTGTATTTGTTGTTCAACAGCAAGCTAACGCTGGTACGTGAAACGCCTAAGCGATGCGCGACTTGAGTGCGGTCGCTCTCTGAGACGGCATTGGCCAGCAGCTGGATGAACTCAGGAGGTTGGGCTCCCCATGCGCTAATATCAGTTTTCATGACATCTCCTCTGGGTCTTCTGCCCACATCACTTTGTTGAGGTTGGGGTCGTAAACGGTTTTCACACGTTGAATTTGTGGTGGCCGTGGGCCGGTGTTCATCTGCGGGCTTAAGCGAAACCGCTCCATCCTGTGTGGCGTACTTCGCATCGTGGTGATGAGATAACCCGCCTTACGTAGTAATGAGATATACGTTTTGGCATAGCTTGGGGCGACATCAATACCGGAAGCCGCTGCATGTGAAACCAACCTAGCCACATCCATTTCGCCCAGCATACGTAACGTGCGCCACATACATTCAGCCCCCTGCCCTTGCTTAACCGGTTCGCCTTTTCGGGTGAGACGCGGTGCTTCGATACCCGTATCTTTTAGCAACCGATAAACACGGCGCTCATATCGTGAGCCACTGACATGCTCTACAAATCCGCCAGCAGTGAGGCATTGCAGATACGTGCGTAATGCATCGTCATCAACATTGGCAGCACGGGCGATGGGATACGTCTCAAACGTGGTAGCGCTGGTTTTGCGCAGCTCTTCCCAGATCCGTTGGCGGGCATTTTTCCCACCGATCAGCTCTAGCTGGGCAGGTTTACGATGGCCTTTGCGCTGCAGCTCCACTGTGTGTGCCTGTTCTGCTTGCATCATCATCCTCATCTCAAATACAGCGCTTAGGCGCTTCGCCTGTGTAAAGTTCACGCTTGCCCCATGTGGCTTTATCGACACTCGACCAGCCGGTGGCATTGGCTTCTTCCTGAATCATTTCCATATTGACGGCGACACGGCGAACGCTGCCTGCTGACAATTCCACTATGTGGTGAAGCAGGTCGTCGGCTATATCAATATGTGGGGCATATAAGGGCGTTAGCTTTTTGGCATCGTCTAACGTGACCGGTTGTGCGGGCACCCAGGCGAGTATTCGTCCATGAAAACGCTCGTACTTTTTCAGCTTGTTCGGCAGTTGCTCTTCTCCGATCAGCAGAATAGCGGCTTGACTTGCTTCATAAAGGTCACGAATTAACTCAACAGCGTTCTTGTCCACTAAGTGATCCATCTCATCGATAATCAGCGGCCTGCCAGACTTAGCCAGCTCTTCGGCGGCTTGATCCAGCATGTCGGGGATCGTTGGCAAGGGACGAATACCCATCTCTTGAAGAATCGCTTTAAGTGTGGCCTTTTTGGTCCAAACGCTTTTGGCTTGCACGTAGTAGGCACGGCGGCGGTTGGCGACGTGGGTTGCAGATACTGACTTCCCAAAACCGGACGGGCCATACATGCAAACCATGCCAGGCAGGTTACTGGTACGTGAAATAGCGCGCTCTAGCGCCACATCACAAAGGCTCAAATTAACAATGTCAGCGATTCCGTTGACCATGGGTTCTTGTGTGTTCATACTTTTAGTGCTCCTTTTACTAGCGTTTGAGTGAGCATCGGGGCGGCGTTGCTGCGCTTAGCCCCGACCCTCAGAATTCTGCGAATCTTTGTGTTAGCGATTTATATTCTTTCGAGCGTGGGTAGGTTGTTACCCAGTGCTGATGCTCATCAGGTACTACGGCACCACCCTCATAAGCTTGGTAAGTTTCTAGGCGCTCATCCGGCGTCATCTGCTCTGGCATCCGTAGACCATTCACTTCTATTTCGATAACCTCGGGCTGTTGCTTAGCTTTGATACGCGTTTGTATATCGTGGACGTTGCCTATGCCTGGTATAAACGTGGGTGTGTTTTGATCAAGGGCATAGCTGCCGCGACGTTCGGCTTCTATCTCGTCGATCTTCACTTCAACGCGTTTTAGGCGTGCATCCGCGCGTTTTTCACGGGCCTGCATGATGTAACTCATCGGCATGTAGTGAGCGGTATTGGCGTTCCACTCGGCTTTACAGATCAAGCGGCCTTGTTCTTGGTCATATACCCAGATGTACTGTGCATCACGAAAATCAAAGGCCACTTGCACGCTGTCTCCATGAAACTCTTCTAGCTCACGGCTGAAGTAACGGTTATTGAGTAGACGGATCTCACCGCGCAGTACTTTGCGGGTAACGCGTGGGCGAAACACATCAGCGGCTTGGTCTTGGGTTAATAGGTGCGCTTCCCAGCCTTTGCTTTGATGCATGGCCCAGTTCTCGTTGGGTGACATATGGCGGCGTTTACCGGCTGAGTCGGTCATCTTGGGCAGTGATGCATGCGGTTTGGTGTTGTAGAAGTCCATGCGGTCTTCACAAAAGTCGATAAAGTTCTCCCAGCCTAAGAGGTGGGTTTTGCCATTCTCTTTAATCGCTTTACGACTGAGCTTGTGTTGCAGCTGGGCGGCTTCGCGGTCCATATCTTTACCGATGTATCCGGCAATAGATTTGGCACCGTCGATCCAAAGGGTTTGATGGACACGCTCGATAACGCCACGTGCTTGTGAGTTGTAAGGCAGTGAGTGGCGAATATCGGTGCCTAAGCGGGCCAGTACGCCAATCGCCTCGTCTTTTAATAAGGCGTTGCAGTAACCGGAACCGTTATCGACATACAGCATGGCGGGCACTGCGTGGGTGCAGCTGTCGATCAGCGCATCCAATACAGCAATGCCGCTCTCGGCTAGATCAACGGAGTAACCAACGGCTTTACGAGAAGCGATATCAATAAAGGTGGTGATCTCAGGGCGAAACGGGCGGCCGTGGCGCGGGTGAGAGACTTCTGCATCAAAGGTGTGACCATCGGCGGTGTAGATATCTGCCGGTACTAGCTGCTCAAAAGTACGACGCACAAAGGGCATGAGGTTCTTAATCTCACGCGCACCCATGCGGCCATGTTCGCGGCTGACGTTACCGACCTTTTTAAGCAAGCGGCGCACGGCGTGGATGCTGGGTGTGCTACCTGTCCATTGCTTTTCAAATTGGCGATATGCATGTTCAACCGTTGGTTTTTCGGGCTGTTGATAACAAGTCATAAAGGTAGCGGCCCATTCTGGTATCACTACATCACGCCTGCCTTTAGGTGCGAGGCTTTTGGTATTTGGCGACAACCAGCGCTTAAGAGTACGAACACTCGGATAAGAACTATCCCCTCGGCCTCGGCTGTCTTTGGCCATACGCAAGGCTTTGTCTAACACGGGGCTTTCATTTTCTAACGCGCCCATCATCGCTTGTGACAATAAAGTCGTCATAGCGGCTTCTTTGCTAATCCCCTGGGCGTTCATGCTCTCGATAGTGCGAACAATCGTAGTGCGTGCGTCGGTGGCTTCGCGCTGGCGCTGGGTCATTGGGCCATCTGTACCAGTAGCGATTTCTTTACATGTAGCAACCCCTGGCAGCAGCGCAGTAATCGCCTGTACTTCTAAGGCTTTGCGAGCATCAGCGGGTAGGTTGCTGATGTGGTATTCAAAGCCTTTACCGAAGGCACGCTTTTGGGATTCCCAACCAAGATTATCCGCCATGCTTCTTACGCGGCGCTCGGTTGACGGCAGCCCTGGCAGCCCTGCAAGCTCTTTAGCTGTTAGCCACTGCTTCATTATTCATCTCCTAGCAGCAGTTCAGGCTGCCGGTGCTTTTCAATATTCCCCCGCTGAAAGGCGAGGTCTTCCATCAATTGACTAAGGCCTGCAATCGCCTCATCGGGGCTTTCATGCGTGTCGTAGAAGTCCATTACCATCCCCAATACTTCATGGGCATAACGGCTCAACTCGTTTACGTCACGGTGTTTAACCTTCCGCCCTTGCGGCATCCTTACCATTAGGTATCCAGCGCTTTGGCCGTTAAATCGCGTTACAAAATCAATCCCGCATGCATGCTCAAAAGGCTTGACGCGTATCGAAGGCATCCGCCCTGACTCCATCCACTTATAAAGCGTGAAATGACTAGCCTCACCCATAAGCTCTGCGATCTGTTCAACACTACGGTTAAGCTCTGTCTTGGCATAGTTAACGCACAACTCCATTGCATGCCTGAGGCTATGTGCTTGCTTGCGGTTCCAGACTGCACGTGTCATTTGGGTGCCTCCCCGTGAGCGTTGACATAATCAAAAACCGGTTGTGCCTCTATGCGACGATGCATTGCCAAGCTAGGCTGGTTACATAAACCAATAAGGGGAAATGACATGACCTTAAGCAACCCGGACATGCGGACGCTCAGCAGGTGAGGTACACTTAGGAACTGAAGACTGATAACGCGAAGGCCAGATCTCTTCGGGGCGACGGCCAAGAAACTCGGCAATGATTTTTTGAGCCGTTGGGGCGTTAGTACGATAGAACACGTGGTACAACTGACGAGTGTTGGTATAACCATTTTCTAGCGCTAATTTTGGGAAGCTGCTACCGCGTGCTTTAACTGCGGCAAGCACCTCAATTTGTGTCCAGTCTTCAACTGGTGAGTGAATCAATGATTTGCTCATTTTTTTGCCCTTTTATGTATTACTTGTAACGGTTAGTTGTGTGGCTAACTTGTAATACAGATTAGATCACATTTATACGCAAATCAATACAAATGTACGCGTCCGATTTTATTTATTCATATTCGTACGCGCTTAATTATAAAAGGCTTTGTATTTCAATGGCTTATGATGACGAAAATCTGACACCAGAGAAACGGACACAGCGTCCTATTCCCAACGATAGAATCGGACGCTTCTCTGAGCGCCTTGAATCTCTTGTTGATGAATGCGGAAGCGTACGTTCGTACGCGATAAAAGCAGGCCTATCTGAAGGCGTTATTCGTAAGTATCTTAAAGGTGGAGCACTTCCTACACTGGATCGCTTAGATCAACTGGCCTATGCCGCGAATGTTAATATTGCTTGGCTAGCAAGAGGCGAAGATCCTAAAATTAGTGAGGCTGCTAGTAGTCATCAAACCACTCCTTCAGAAGAATATGCATATGTAACGCTTTACGATGCGGAATGTAGTGCAGGTAGCGGCTCTTGGAATGATGAGTGCCGGCCTCTTACACAGTTAGCGTTCACTAAATACAGCCTACGCAAAAAGGGGCTGGATGCTAAAACACTATCGGCTATAAGGGTTACAGGGGACTCAATGGAAGGAGATCTGTCAGACGGCGACGCCGTGATGATCGATCACGCTAAAACTGAAGTGAAAGGTGAAGGTATCTATGTGATCCGCTTGGATGGCCACCTATATGCCAAGCGACTGCAGCGCACGTTAGATGGTGTTGAAATCATTAGCACCAATAAAGCATATAAAACGACACATGTTCCAAAAGAAAGATTAAATGAACTAGATGTGATCGGCCAGGTAGTATGGGCTGCTAGCTGGACTATATAAGTGACAAACAACGCGCTACTTCTATGAATATTGCAGATGCAGCGCGCTAAATTCTAACGAGTCTAAATTTTCCTGCTACTCCTCTATATTCGCCTACAGCCCAGTAACCGCGCCCACTTATTTCCGTTTACTCTTAATTGTTCCCGTATTTAAGTAGTGCCAAATCAATCACTAAGTCACACAAATGTGGGGCTTTGTTGTATCTGAAACATACCTAGCAAAGTAATAGTTAATTTAGATAATCCGCACATTAATACATCTAGATACTCTTCAGCTGAAAACCAAGCAGCAAGGAAACTTCTTCAGCGGTTACCGGCTTGCTAAATAGATAACCCTGGCCTATATCGCACTTCAATTTTCGAAGTAACTCTAACTGTTTCTGCGACTCGATCCCTTCAGCAATGATTTTGTACCCTAAGTTATGCCCCATTTCTATCATCGAGCCGACTAAAGTTAATGTTTTTGGATCAAAAGAGATGCCATCAATAAAGCTTTTATCGATCTTTAGAATGTCGACATTCATATGCTGCAAAGATGAAAATGATGAGTAACCAGTTCCGAAATCATCTATGGCCACCGAGATGCCAAGGTCTTTCAGACGCTGAAATGCTGAAAGGTTTTGTATATTGGTTTGTACTGTACTTTCTGTTACTTCTAACTCTAACTTATCGGAAGCAATATCTGTCGCTTCTAACGTCTGCGTTATAAAAGAAACAAGGCCTTCATCTAAAAAATGATCCGGTGAAATATTGACTGCCGTACGGATATCGATAAAGCCTTCACTGCCCCAAGAGACCATTTGATCGCAAACTGTTTGTAAAATCCATTCGGTTAAGGGTTTGATTAAACCGATCTGTTCGGCAATTTTAATAAAATCGACGGGCGGCACTTGTCCTAATTGCGGATGGTGCCAGCGTGACAATGCTTCAACACCGATAATTTTACCCGAGGTAATATCTACCTGGGGCTGATAGACAAGCGTTATCTGCTGCTGCTCAACCGCTTCTCTTAGGTGCTGCTCAGCCTGAAATCGATACTCCGCTTTTTCAGTAAATTCTGATTCATAGAAGGAGTAACGATTTTTACCTAGATTCTTAGCTTCATATAGAGCGGTATCTGCCGCTTTTATTAACGTATTAAGGCTATTACCATCTGTTGGATAGTGCGCGATTCCAATACTACAAGCAGGCACAAGCTTCCTACCTGCTAGTGTAACCGGCTGTGATATGAAGCTTAAACAACGTTCAGCTATCTTTACTGAATGATAATTCTCATTTACATCGTGAATGATAATGCAAAACTCATCACCACCAAGACGCGCTATAAAGTCAGCTTCACGGCAAGCTTCCTTAATTCGTTCAGCGACCTCTTTGAGCAAGAGATCTCCGGTATCATGGCCCAGACTGTCATTCACATTTTTAAAATCATCTAGATCCAAATAGAGCAAACTAAATTGATTATGGTTGCGCTCAGACAGCTTGAGGAGTTCTTCAAGGGTTAAATAGAAATAACCTCGGCTCGATAACCCAGTCAGCGTATCTCTGTAGGCCAACTCTCGTATCTGCCGGTGGTTATGCTCTCTTTCCATAATAATACCCGCGAGCCTTGCCGCAGATGTAAGGGCACCAGACTCCTCATCATTAGGTATTGCGGGATGGTCGTAGTACATGCCGAAAGCACCTAGAACCGTGCCTGAAGAGTTTATTATAGGTTCAGACCAGCAGCAACGCATGCCATGAGGCAACGCAATATCTTTAAGATTAATCCATTTAGGGTCTGTACTAATGTTTTCAACAACTACGCGCTTACCGGTATAAGTCGATGCGCCGCAAGAGCCGACCTGAGGACCATTTTTTAGACCATTCACTGCCTCACAATAAGCCTTGGGCAGACTGGGAGCACCACCATGAAGAAGAGTCCTTCCTTCAAGTTCAAGCATTGAGCAGCGCAACCCGGGATATCGATTTTCATAGAGAAGCGCTATCTCATCATAAATCTCAGATGCCGCATTTCCTTTGGCAATCATTTCAAGGATATGAGTCGTGCGTTTATCAAAAATTTCTGACCTTTTTATATCCGATATATCAACATGAGTTCCGGTTAAACGGACGGCTTGCCCAGTAGATTTAGAAATAACCTTAAATGCGCGAGATCGTATAAATATATAGTGACCACTCTTATGCTGCATGCGCATTTCAACTTCAAACTGATCCTCTTCGTCTGATAAGTAATCCTTTACTTTTTTCAATACGTTATCTTTATCATCCGGGTGAACCATCGTAGCCCATGTAGCAAGGACAGGCTCTAACTCATCCGACTCATACCCGAGCATGCCTTTCCAACGAGGCGAGTAATAAACCCGGTCTGTTAGAACATCCCAGTCCCATAAACCATCGTTGGCACTGCGCATAGCCAGCGTAAAACGTTCTTCGTTTCTATACAGCTCATCTGTGCGTTGTTTTACCGTCTTTTCCAACTGCACATTGATAGAAGAGAGGTCCTGTGTTGCTTCACTAAGATGAAGCTCATATCTTTTTTGTTCATCAATATCTCGTATAACACCGACGACTCTTACTGGTTTACCATCGTCGTCTCGTTCCACCACTTCACCACGGTCAAGTACCCAAAAAATCTCACCATTTGCACGACGCATACGATACTCGTGTTCATAAATAAACTCACCCGTCGCATCTTTCAACATATTTTCAAGCGCTTCTGATACTGCGTGGCGATCACTTTCATGCAACAGCGCAATAAAATCCTTTATCGGGTGCTGCAAACACTTATCATCAAGCCCCATAATTTGGCAGCCACGCTTATTATGGGTTACCGTATTATTTAGGAGATTCCAATCCCAGAGACCTTCCCCGGCAATATCCATTGCATAAGCGTATCGATTTTCTCGCTCTTCCAGCTTTTGATAGGCTAATTTTAGTTCGGTAATATCATTGGCAATAATCAAGACTCCAGGCTCACCTGAAGGCCCAAAGAAGGGCTTTTTGACTGAAAGGTAATGTTTAATATCACCCGTTTCATGATCAGTTGATGATTCTTCGACCCTCTGAACCTCTCCGGACCCGATAACGTCGCGCAAATTCTCGAGGTAGAAATCAACTTGTTCCTGATTGGGATTAAAATATCCGTCATCATGGCCGACAAGCTCTTCTAGTGTAGTGCCATACAGGTTGGCAAGCGCTCTATTACCCAGTATGAATCGTCCATCCCAATCCTTTATAGAAACAATATTAGGCGACTCGTCAATAACAAATTTCGACAAGCTTACTTCTTGACAAAAACTCTTCCATTGCAGTAAAGCCAGCTCTTCTGTACCCGCCGCAGACCCCATCGCCAAACAATTATCACAGCAAACTTGATAGGCGTTATTATCCGTGATTTTGACCTGAGATTTTGAGGTTTGACAGAATGGGCATGCTAAACTGCTATGAGCCATAGAACCTACATTCCTCAATTTATCATGGATATCTTGTTTGAATTACGTTATCAATCATGCCCATGAACAGTTAGTTTTATAAACCTTAGTCTAGCCGTATAGCCCGCAGTTATGGCGTTTTACGATATGCTGCTATACTTATTAACATAATGATTTAATGCTGACAAATACTAGATTCTAGTTTAATTAAGCCTAGATCAACAATCATGAATCAGCCAGTTTTAGCCTGATGATTTGGGATTTTAAAGCACATATATTGCTAAACGTTAGATTACGCGACTGGTGCCCCATGAAAGTCAGTAAATTAGGGCTTGTTATACTCATTTTGGTTATGCAATGTAGCAATATCCTCGCATCGCCCCAAGCGTCATCCTCGACCGAGTTTATTGAAGGCACTATTGACCTTACACCCTACTCAGAAATTTTGGTGGACTCAGATCATAAGCAATCGATTTACTCAATTCAGCAAGATGCCACCGCTCACTTATTCAAACCGACCCAAGAAATCGGAAATAATTTTGGCTTTAGCAACTCAACCTATTGGGTTAAATTCACGATCAAGCAGTCCACTAGACAAAAAGATCCTGTACTGCTTCAGTTCGCCAACTCCTTAATCGATAAAATAACGCTATACCTGCCTGACGGAAGCGGAGGGTTTTCTATCAAGCAAACTGGCGATCACGTTGCATTCTCTCAGCGAGATATAGCGTACCGTAACTTTCTATTTAAACTGCCGATGCATCAGGGAGAAGAGCGCACTTATTATTTACAACTTCAAACGGAAGGATCGATGCAAATTACTCTCTCTCTATGGACCTATAAAGCATTTATAGAATACGTAGAGACCGAGAACCTAATATTAGGCTTTTACTACGGCATCATGTTTCTGTTGATGGTCTCCGCTTTTGCTTTCTACCTCAAAATAAAAGACCGTCTCTTTCTCCACTACTCTCTCTATTTGCTGTCGTACATTATTTTCCAACTGTGCTTAAACGGGCTTAGTTATCACTATTTTTGGCCTGGTCACCCCATCCTGACAAGCCAGTTAACCGCTGTTTCAGTGGGGCTTGTTACCATTGGAGGTATTGCCTTTTCGGGGAGCTTTCTACGAATATGGAATACTAAAAAATCAACATTCTTCTACGTCTTCATGCTTGTCATTGTCCTCACATGTATCGGAATAGCGAGCAGCCTCCTTGGAGGTTATTCGTTTGGTGTTAGGTTACTCGCTTTAACCGGTATATCTTTGCCTCCTATAGTTCTCATCGCTGGAATTAGTTCAGTCATACAAGGGTACCGACCAGCCAAATATTTTTTAGCGGCATGGGTTATATTTCTGTGTGGAATATTCCTCGCCGGCTTGCTGTTCTTAGGCTTTGTTCCACATTCATTTATCACTGTTTACGCAATACAATTAGGCTCAACTATAGAAGTTTCCCTGCTAGGCTATGCTTTGATGGACAGGATTAGCCTCCTGAAGGCTGAAAAACAGATGGCTACTCAACTCGCCACGGCATACCTACAACGCTCAAACAAAGAGCTGGAAAACTTGGTCCTAAAGAGAACCCAGGAGCTAGAAGAGAAAAATAAAAAGCTTAATCATCTGACTCTTATCGACAGCATGACCAGCTTATTAACTCATAATGCGTCAATTGAGTTGTTGAAGAAACAGTTGAGCTTTGCACAACGATATAAAGAAAAACTATCAGTAATCATGCTCGACATTGATAAGTTCAAATCAATCAATGATGTCTACGGACACCCAGCCGGAGACCAAGTCATCATTGGTATTGCTGAAATCCTCAAGCCTAGTTTTCGCGAAGCCGACTATTGCGGTCGATATGGTGGAGAGGAGTTCATTATAATACTTCCTAAGACATCAAGCTCAGCCGCTATAGAGTTGGCAGAACGTATTCGCTCACAAGTACTCGACCTTAGCGTTCAAGAAATTAAAAATACTCGCATAACAGCTAGTTTTGGTGTGTCTTCCTTCAACATTGCCAAGCCCGATGAAGACCTTATTATCACAGCAGACAAAGCACTCTATGATGCGAAAAAAAGTGGACGCAATAACGTAAAATTTCTTTCTAGCCTATAGCAGTGCATCGTCCACATCACACGATTCAGCCTTTTTGAGCTCCGGTGCTAAGTTGAATAATTCATCCGTTATCCAAGGCGCCTGCACCTGTAATCTGGGAATAATATCATTGGCGAGGATCGACTGAATCAACGCTGCTATTTTACCTGGAATAGCGCCCAGCTCTCCCTTACGAGCAATCAGCTGAATAGTTCTAGAGTGACGACTCTTTTAACACCGGCCAGCGTCTCCTCAGATACCAAAACATCGATCTTTCGATTGAAGAAAGTCTCAACCATTCCTGAGGTCAGCCCGCTGCGCAGAGAAAGCCGTTTCGTTTGATGACCAAGCGCACCAATAAATTTGCTGCCAAACACCACTGCACATGAGGTAGTGAACCCCCATAGACATTGCACCAAATCCTTATCTGCCGCTTCACGCACCGTTGGCATTGGTCATTGCAGCATCAGCAAATCGGAGAAAGTCGATCCCCGTCAGCGTATCTATACCATCCGACCCAACGAGATCCGAAACTGTGAGCACACCATCCTGTTCGGTAAAGCTGTAGTTTGCACGAGCGCCCGAATACACTGCCGTATCACTTCCATCGCCACCTTCTATTGTGTCGTCACCACCTCCTCCGATTAAAACATCGTTGCCCGAGTAACCCACAAGCGAGTCTGAGTTATCGCCACCCGATATATCATCATCACCGGACAGTAGAGCAGACCACTCAGATTCAAAGAATAAAACGGTTAAATCAATGCTTGTGTCAGAATAAGAGACACGGTCATATCCTTCCCCAGCACCTAAAGATTCAAGGTATCGAAAATCAAATACTTCACCTGACGCTCCATCGAGCTTACTTAAATCAGCAAAAGAAAAAGATCCACTCAAGGTATAGTAAGTTTTAGAAATGTTGTTTGAGATCGATATCCATCCCGATTCCATTGCAACATCATATGAGGATAAAAAGGAGAGTCGATTGCTCAGCAGAGTACCGAATATCATGCTGTCTACATTATTGAGCCCGAATGTTGCAGAAATGGACTCAGTTATTATTTTCACAGTGCAATCTCGATAAAAATAATGTTACAGCCCCTGTCAAATCTAAAGAAATGTTTGTACATAACGTCACTCTGAGTTTAGGGGATTAATATTATTAGTATAGATGCAACCGCTGCACTGATAAAAATACCCAACTCAGTAATTAGTTTTGAATCCTTTTAGACAAAGAGTGATCTCTGCTTAAAGCCACATATGAAGATTTTATCAGCGTGTTTCATAATTTCATTCATCAGAGATTGCATAAACTGTGGCGCAGTCTACTCTTAGATTATTGCGTAAAGGTTTGAAGGCTACTGCCTATCTCTTTATTAGCAATACAAGGTAGGTTCTATGGCATCGTGTATTAGTAGCATCGGGTTTAAGGTCTTTAAAAGAACCATGCTCAAAGATAAAGCATGAATATCACAACGGGCGAAGGCCAAAGTGCAAACAATGCAACGGTCTTACAGCATCTTAAACACTTTATAATAGCCTTCCTTCTTATAAGCGTAGCCGCTGGTCTGAGGATATGGCCGTTACAAACATTTGAATCGGAAGCAGTCTGGTTGACATTCTACCCTGCGATAATTGTTGCTGCGCTCTATGCTGGATTGAACGCCGCGCTGTTCGCAACAGTGCTTGCTTGCCTCACTATCACATATTTATGGCCGCTTTTTGTTTCTCACCCTTTTATCGACAATCGCTTTGATCTTCTGGATATGGCCATTTTTGCTACCATCTGCGGTTTTATCTCATACCTTATCGAAACACTGAACTGCACTCACAAAAGACTCCTCCAAGCTGAAGCCGCCTTAAAGACCAGTACAAACAGTGAGCAATTCGCCCAATCAATCATTAATAGTATGCCAAGTATGATCGGTTATTGGGATACTGATTTGCGTTGCCGCTATGCTAACAATGCTTATCGTGAGTGGTTCGGAAAGCCACCCGAAGAGATTATCGGCATGACGTTTAAGGACTTGGCAGGCGAGAAACTCTTTGCGATGAATAAACCTCATATTCGCAATGCCCTCGAGGGCAAGCCACAACGCTTTGAGCGAACCCTAAACAAAGCCAACGGGAACGTCGGGTATATCATCGGGCACTACATCCCGGATTTTGGTTCCGACGGCACTGTACAAGGGTTTTCAATTCTGGCCAGCGAGGTCACGGTTCTCAAGGAAACGGAGGCGAAACTCAAACTCGCTGCTTGTGTCTTTGAAAACACCCTTGATGGTGTCCTGATCACAGATGCCAATGGCATTATCTTGTCAGTTAATCCTGCTTTCATCGAGATAACCGGTTATACGGCTGATGAGGCCATCGGACAAACCCCTCGCATTTTGCAATCTAACCGGCACGACCAAGCATTTTATGCATCCATGTGGGAGGCAATTAAAACGAAGGGGCGATGGAATGGCGAGATATGGAACCGTCGTAAAGACGGAGACCTTTATCTTGAACGTATGACCATCAGTATGGTGCGCGATGTTGATGGCGAGCCTGTTCGTTATGTATCAGTGTTCAGCGACATTACGGCGCTTTGGCGTAAAGACGAACATATAAAGCATTTGGCTTTTCACGACGCCTTAACCGACTTACCAAATCGTACCTTAGTGACTGATCGAATTAATCAAAAACTTCTTCATTACAACCGTGATCACTGCAGTCTGGCACTGATGTTTCTTGATCTTGACGGGTTTAAGCTTGTCAACGACCAATTTGGCCACAACGTCGGCGATGACCTTTTAAAAGAAGTAGCAAAAAGACTCCTAGTGCTGGTCCGAAAATCAGATACTGTTGCCCGCGTAGGCGGTGACGAGTTCATGTTCATATTCGACAACCCAAAAGGAAAGGACGAAATTGAGCACGTCGCTAATCGTATAATCAACTCGATTAATGAACCGATAGAGATTCTCGGTGAAGTCCTCCAAGTAGGCGCCTCCGTTGGTATTGCTATGTTCCCTGCTGATGGAAATACATCCAGCGATTTAATCAAGAATGCAGACACGGCAATGTATGTCGCCAAACGCTCAGGAAAGAACAATATTAGTTTTTTCTCGCACAAAAATGATTCCACAACAATGTGAATATCAGTAGATAAAAAAGCAGATCAAACCCTTTCTTTCCACAATATTGAATAATCGTAACTTCATATAGCCACAAGGCTTACATTAGATATAAAAGAGAGAAGCAAAATAGCTTCTCTTTTAGTGCTCTATTTAAACTCACTCGCCAACGCATCAGCTGCACACTTCTCTTCTAATTCTGGAGAAGGAGCACCAGATATGCCTATACCGCCAATAACGGCGCTTTTATTAATGATAGGCAAACCGCCTGTTAATAATAAAATATCGTCACCCATTTTTGCCAATTGAGAAAATTTTGGCATATCAACAAAAGCGGCAAATGTTGATGTTGGCATTTTAAGTGTGGCCGCTGTATAGGCTTTACGAAAGCTGGTTTTAGCAGAATGCGGACCGGCATTTTCGCCACGTTGAAAATACATTAGCGTACCCTGTTGATCAACAATGCTTACGGAAGGCGTAGCTCCTTGCTCAACACAGTTTTTATAGGCGGCTTTCGCTATCTTTTGCGCCAATTCGATTGGCAGCACTTCAACAGTGGGTAAGTCTTTAGCAAATGTCAGGCCCGACAATAATACACAGCCTAGAAACAACACGGCTTTCTTAGTAGTTACTTGCTTCATAAATCTTTGCTCCGTATACAGATTAAAAACCTCATACTAAGCAACTAGCAAGGCAAGCTCTGTAATCAGGATTGCATTTACTAAGAAAAGTTAGCTGATAATAATGCAGGAGCTATTATTTTTATCTTTTTGTACCCTAGCTGGATCGCACCTATTTGTTTTAGCTCATTCAAGTGAACACCTACGGCCTCTCGAGTCACACCCAAAAGAGAGGCTAGATCTGTCTGAGATATGCTCAGTTCTTGTGAGGATTGCC
>NZ_JADGEV010000012.1:102252-104192 GCF_016744175.1 Neptunomonas sp.
GTTTTAGCTCATTCAAGTGAACACCTACGGCCTCTCGAGTCACACCCAAAAGAGAGGCTAGATCTGTCTGAGATATGCTCAGTTCTTGTGAGGATTGCCACTGCGCTATCTGTAATAGCATTTGTGCTATGCGAGTGCGTAACGAAAGATTGACCGCACCGAAGTAACGACTAAAGAAATCAGTACTATACAAGGCTAGCTGATGCAAAATGGATCGATATATTTGAGGATTTTCATTTAATACCTCATCCAAATAATGCCCTTTCAGGAAGGCAAGCTGACATGGTTTAAACGCGCACGCATCTTGCGGACGTAGACCATCACCAAAATACCCCATAAAACCAAACCACTCTCCGGGAAGCAAATCTTGAACCAAAGTGTAGCTTCCTTCACCGTCACTGCCGCTAAACCGAACAGCTCCAGAGAGCACACAAAATATGCCTTCTGCAGTATCTCCCGCTCTATGAATCATTTCTCCTGAGCCATATTTAAGTAACGTCATATCCTTCGATAACTGAAGCCTACGTGACTCACTTAATACTGAAAAATGGCTGTCACCACCAAATAACAGCGCGTTATTCACAGAATCAGATGCCATGTTTAACACTCTTTGCCTTTGAGTTTATTAGTAAACACCACAGACGTGTTTCTATAAAGGCTATTAATGCTACAAGAAAGATGTTTACAAGAAAAAAGAGCCGTTCTCACCGGCAAACTCCGCCGGGATACTGGTTTGAGGTAAAACAAAGTGTTAGCCACCAAAGAGTGAATGTCTAGATTCAATAGTAGTCTTCACAGTTATTAACCTGGCAACAAGCAAGCCAGCAACTCCGAGCAACCAGTCCTTTATCGTTTACGTCGATAATTAGTTTGATAGAGCAGATATGTAGACGAGGACGGGCACAAACTCTTGGTTAAAAAAGGGCCCTCAGATAAGGGGCCCTGTATGATGATAAACGGTGTAAGCGCAGTAGGAACGAGAGGCCTTTTTAAGAATTTGAGCATCTCATGACAAACAACTTTTGCTATTCTTTAGTCAGTGGCTGATAAGGGATTCGGTAAAGCAAGGTAAATAGCACCGGCACAACAACCAGAGTCAGCACTGTCGCAAACCCCAGACCAAACATAATAGTAACCGCCATTGATTCGAAAAAGACATCAAATAGCAGCGGAATCATGCCCAGAATTGTTGTGATTGCAGCCATGGCTACTGGCCTTACTCGACTAACCGCAGAGTTGAAAACAGCAAGGTAAGGATCTTGGCCTTGTGAAAGTTCAAGGTTGATTTGATCAACCAGCACTATCCCATTTTTTAGCAACATTCCCGATAAGCTAAGTAAGCCTAGCAACGCCATAAAACTAAACGGTGCTCCCATGACTAACAGACCAACCGAAACACCGATGAGCGCAAGCGGTACAGTAGCCCAGATAACTAACGGCGCCCGAATCGAATTAAATAGAAGCACTGTGATAACAAACATCCCTAAATACCCCAATGGCAAGCCACCAAACAGTGCCGCCTGAGCATCACCAGCAGACTCATACTCTCCACCCCATTCCATTTTATAGCCCGGCGGCAAATCAATTGCCTCTATGCCCGGTCGAACTCGACCAAACAGAGTGGCGGCCGTTTCATCGCCCAACACATCATGATCAGCCATTACTGTAAGTGTACGCTTACGGTCACGGCGTAAAATCAATGAGTCTTCCCAATCAGTTTTAAAACCATGTGTCACTTGAGCGATAGGCACATAAGCATTAGCGGCCTGACTGTATATTTGCAGCTCAGGTAGGCTATCGATAGTTAGCCGCTCCGACTGAGGGGCCCTAGCCATGATCGGCAGCAATTGCGTGCCTTCACGGTACAGCCCTACCTGTTGGCCAGAGAAACTTGAGAGTAGCAACTGGTCAAGATCCTGCTTGCTAATACCCACTCTTCG
>NZ_JADGEV010000094.1 GCF_016744175.1 Neptunomonas sp.
TAATGAAAGGTTAGTTTTGCCTTAAAAGGCTCAGTAGTTTCATGTGCTTTCTAAGAGAATAGCGGGCTTAATATCAAGTAAGTGAGTGTTGTTTAGACAGTCCAGTCCCTTAACTAAAATATCTCTATGTTCGTTTTTATCACGTTCAGATTTTTGTGTTAATAGTGCTTGATCGGGACTTCCTACCCAATAGAGGATTAGAATACTTTGCCCTTGGCTAAGGCCTTCTAGTTCACTCGGATACTCTGTATTTAAACTGAGCTTACAGATTGGTCCATTAATGCTGCTCGCTCATCGTTCAGCTATTCTTGTTGGAATGGAGAAGCCGAACGACGAGCAGGTTGAGGAGTATGCGAAAGAGGCTAGCAGTTTCTACCGTCTGCCATCTTTTAGTTTTGAATAAGTAGGGTAAGCTAAGCGAGTCTCTTTTGTTGCTCCATTTAGCTTACTAAATGTGCATAGCTATCGACAAAGCGTTTGTACTTATGTTGCCCGCAAGTATAAGTTGGGTATTTGGCAGGGTTATCATCATTTTGGCATGTTGGTACTACGCTTACTTTTGCATCAAAATCCAGATCGATAAAAAAGGGCACAGAATAACGCTCTTTTCCACTGGTATTAATGACGCGGTGGGTGGTTGATATATATCGGTCGTTAGTAAAGGTTTGCACAAGATCACCAATATTAACGATAAAAGTATCTTCTACAGGTGGTGCGCTGATCCATTCTCCGTCACGATTTTGCACTTGCAAGCCGCCCACAGAATCCTGAGAAAGGATGGTCAGAAATCCATAATCGGTGTGAGCGCCGATGCCTATTTCTTCTAGAGAAATGTTACCTTCTTGTGGTGGATAATGAAGCAGGCGCTGGATGGTTATAGGCTTTTGTTGCAGCTTCTCAAAGTAGTCCGCCGGAAGTGCCAGGCTAAGAGCGATGGCGCTGATGAGTTTACGGGATAAAGTCATCATTGCATCATGGTACTGCTCAAATATTTTTTTAAAGTTAGCTGGGCTTTCCGGCATTTGGTTTGGCCCAAAGAAGGGCGAGACAGTGGTTTCATTGAGACCAAAATCAAAACATTCTTTAAAATCACGGGTGTTTTCTGGGTCAACGTTTTCGCCATACATTGGAATATAGCCGCGCAATGTTTGCCCCGAGTTAATAATATTCAGTTGTTGCTTCTGTTCAATAGGTAGCTTAAAAAACTCCTCGGCCAGTGCATAAGCATCTTTTATCAGTTGCGGATCTACACCGTGATTTTTTATATAAAGAAAACCTATATTTTCACAAACGTAGCCAATTTCATCGGCCACTTTCATTGGGTCGCTGCCATCGATTAGTGCAGTAACATCTATAATAGGGATTTCACTGAATGTGGTTGATTTACTTGCGAGGCGAGAATCAATCTGGTTGGTGGGCGCTATAGACACTGTGTGATACCTGTAATTCGTTGTTTTTATATGAGCTTAGTGTCACTGAAGTAGTGGTTGCACAGATATAACAAAAGCGAAAAATAGTATTACTGAAACGATGAATTAGTAAGGCGCAGTTCGGAAGGACGTTGATTGAATTCTTCACGAAAACATTTACTGAAATGGCTTTGAGAACTAAACCCGGTTGCCTGAGAGATATTAGCAATACTTAAGTGCGTTTCTTGGATCATTTTCCTAGCGTGCTGGAGGCGTAAGTGAAGATAATAGCGTCTAGGGCTAGTGTGTTCATGTTTTTGAAACGCCGTTTCTAAGTTTCGTTGAGTCGTACCTATTTTGCTGGCAAGTGTGGAGATCGGGTAGGGGGCACTGATGTGCTTTTCCATTAGCTCGACGGCTGCACCTAAGCAGGGGGATTTCATGCGAAGGGTGAGGTAGCGACGAGTCGTCTGCATCTCTTCGCGACTACGGATGCGTTCTTGCAAGAATTGTTGTGACACATGATGAGCAAAATCACGGCCATGATCCTGGCCAATTAAGTAAAGCAGCATATCCAATGTGGCCGTACCGCCAGCGCTGGTTAGTAAATTATCCGATATGGTGTAGAGATTCTCTTGCAATGTAATATTGGGGTAAAGTTCGGCAAAGGTATTGCAGTACTCAGGTACTATCGTGCAGCTCTTATCTTGCAATAATCCCGCTTTCGCTAAAATGAAACTGCCACAGCTTAATGCCGCTATTCGGCCATTACGGCGGACGATGTTACGTAATAGAGTGAAAAATCGTGGATTGTTGTAATCAGCAACGTTTCTGTAACCGCAGATAAAAATCAGATCACTTTGTTGGCACGAGTCCATGTCACCATTAGTTTCTATAGGTACGTTATTTGAGCTCTTTATGGCACTACCAGTGTTAAAAGGCTCGACTTGGCAGATTTGGTATTGATAGATGTCAGAGCCATTAAGCAGATTTGCCACGCTGAGTGCTTCGATGGCTAAAGCGAAAGAGGTTAGAGCAAAACCCGGTAGCAAGATAAAGCTAACCTGTATTACCTTTTTATCTACGACGCATTGTGTAGTTTTCTGAGTCATATTGTTTAACTCTTCCGTAATAATGAATACAGTTTTATGGCTTTAGCTTCTTATATCACGTAAGAGTTTAGCGATTAACTTGCTGTCGGGAGATGCTCGGGCAACATCCAAAATAATTTTTAAAACAATGGCTGAAATGGCTTGTACTCAAAAAACCGCATGCTACTGAAATATTAATGATGGAGTAACTGCTTTGCTGTAGTAAGCGCTTAGCATAGGTTAAGCGCAACTCAAGATAATAGCGATAAGGCGTGGTGTCTAAATATGTCTGAAACATTCTCTCTATCTGGCGACGGGACATGCCAACAAAAGCTGCCAATTCATCTAAATGTATCGGTTCTTCAAGATTAGAACGCATAAGCTCTAATATGTGTCGTAATGCATCTGGAAATGCTGGATTGTCACCCGCGTGGGAGAGTACAAGTTCCCCATCTTCAGCTATGCGATCACAGCTTAGAATGTCTCGAATACCAAATACAAGATCACTGCCTTGAGCTTCCTCGATCAGTTTCAACATCATTAGCAGAGCACTGGATGGAGTAGCACAGCTTATACGTTTATCTTCAATAATCAGCGCGCTTGATGATAGTTTTATGTGGTTAAAGTGTTCATGCATAAAAGCGTGGCTATCTGGGTGAGCCGCACAGTTACAATCATTAAGGAGACCTGCATGAGCCAAATGGACAGTACCATTCCAAATGCCTCCAAGCGTCATTCCTTTTCTATCAGCGGCTCTTAGAGCCATGGATAGCCGTGTGTTTTCATGCAGAGACGACCTAAAACCACCGCATATAATTAAAATATCCAAAGCGTCTTCTTCCATGGGTATCTGCTCTAATGTCA
>NZ_JADGEV010000095.1 GCF_016744175.1 Neptunomonas sp.
GCGATGGTGACAGCGCTCAGGAACTCCTCTCCACTGATATCACGGCCCTGATCACGACACGCATCCGCGAGTGCCAAAAGGGCGGGCACTACAGTAGCGCCAGCATGCCCTTTGGAGGTGAAATGACCTTCGTGGGCATCTAAGCTGTCGGCACTAAAGCCTCCTGCCCAAGCGGCACCCATAGGACTTACTTTACGGTTATCAAATAAGAGCCGACAACTCAGGTGCGCAGCCGGGTAATGTTTGGCTGCATAGTTGCAGATATTTAAAGTCGTCTGGTTGCTCTTTGCACCAGCAAGTACACCGATAATATCCAACAATGAAGTGCTAACTAGGTTGCGGGTATGTTGTGGCACCTGATTGAAATGTAGGTTCTGTACAAAGTTATATAGAGACATCATCTATTCCGGTATGTCAGAAGAAAACACAGAGACTAAAAAGGCACTCAAGGTGCCTTTTTGCTGACATTAACTTGTTAGGCCGACAGGCTTATTTAACGGCGCGAGCCGCTGCTAGCCAGCTGTCATAACTTTCTTGATGAGCGGCAATCCATTCTTGAGCGTGGCGTTTGATATCTTTTACAGATTTTTCGCCATTTTGCATTTTCAGGTTCTGTGCACTTTCGTCGCTGGCACTGATCTGAACCAACGACAAGAATTTAGTTGCTGCTGGGTTTTCTTCAGCGAACTCTTTGTTCAGAACTGACTGAATCTGGTCCACAGCGAAGCCCAAGTTCTTACCATTAAAGCTGGTATTAGCGTCGTTATTGCCATCGGGTAGATCCGTATGTGGCACTTCAAGCCAAACCACGTCTTTATTTTCAACCAGTACGCCAGCAATCCACTGTGGTACCCATGTGTAATAAAGAATTGACTGTCCTTCTTTATAGCGAGTAATGGTATCTGCCATCAGTGCAAAGTAAGAGCCACGGTTATGGCTAACGGTGTCTTCCAGACCATATGCTTTCATATGATGATCAATCACTAGCTCACAACCCCATCCAGGGTTACAACCTGTTAGGTCAGCTTTACCGTCGTTATCAGCATCAAAGAGCCTAGCAATCTCTGGCTTTTTTAGGTCAGTAAGCTTAGTGATGTTGTGCTTGTCAGCTGTTTTCTTATCGATTAGGTAACCCTGCAATACGCCTGGGATAACATCGCCGGCTTTAACCAACGTTTCGTCGCCGCCCGCTTTTTTATAGAAAGTTTTATGAAGCTCTTCCCAAGCGTGAACACTGAAGTCTGCATCGCCATAAGACAACGCTAGCATCATAGTGGCATATTCTGTTTCTTTGGGTTCCTCAACCTCATAACCCAGCGCTTCCAAACCTGCGATAGCGATCTCCCCGCGGAAGCGTTCTTCAGCAATGGTTGGGAAAATAGGCGTCACTTCGACCCCTTTTCCTGGCATTGCTTCAGCAGAAGCGGTGCTTGTCATGGTCAGGGCTGTAATAGATGCCGCTGCAGTCAATTTAAAAATAGTCTTAGAAAGTTCTTTTAAGCGTGATTGCATCATCGCTAATTCCTCATTGTGTTTATTTTTAGTGAGTGTTTTAAGTGCTACTTTTTTATTCGATTGTTTTACTAGCCAACCTTATTTAGCTTGCATGCTGCGATAGCCGCGTACTAAAAAGCCTATAGGGCCGGTCTCGTACCAATGTAAGGTATTACTTACACCGGCTCGTTCACCCATGGCTTGAGTCAGGCGGTCAAGGAATATTGCTAAAAGCACTAGACCAACGCCGCCCACGGTCGCAAGCCCCATGTCTAATCGCCCAATACCTCGCAATACCATTTGCCCCAAACCACCTACGGCAATCATTGATGCAATGACGACCATCGATAGCGAGAGCATCAGAGTCTGGTTTACACCGGCCATGATAGTCGGGGTAGCCAGCGGCAACTGAACCTTAATTAGCATCTGGCGAGGGGTACATCCGAAAGCGCGTGCCGCTTCAATTTTATCTTCAGGAACTTGTCGAATCCCCAAGTTTGTTAGGCGTACTAATGGCGGAAGAGCAAAAATAATGGTTACTAGAACGCCAGGAACGTTACCGATACCAAACAGCATGACGACAGGGACTAGATAAACAAATGCAGGAAGTGTCTGCATAGCGTCGAGTACAGGACGCACAATACGTTCGATACGATCGCTTCGAGCGGAAAGAATGCCTAGAGGAATACCAAATACAACACAGAAAAAAAGTGCAGTCAGAACAAGAGACAGGGTTGTCATAGATTCAGACCAAACGCCAATTAGGCCGAGGAAAGTCAGCGTAATAAAACAGAACACGCCCATTTTTTTTCCTGCTAATTGCCAGCCCATTAGTGATGACAGAATAATGCCGATAGAGGGCGGGATTGATTGCAGGATTGTTTCAGACAGGTCTAATACCTGGTCGATTGGCCAGCGGATGGCACGGAAGAAGCTACGAAAGTTTTGCACTAAATAATTGAGTGCACTTTCTACCCATTCGCCCAGTGGGATACTGAGATACTGAAATGGATCTAACAGGCTAAATTCAGACATTATAATTTACCTTGGTATAATTATTCGTAAACTCAGTGATTACTTAGAGTCTTCAGCATCAATTCTTTGGTTATCACTCCGCAAAAAGTGCCGTTACGTTCTATGACAGGCAGCGGGTATTCAGAGTTAGCGACTTTTTTTACAACATCGCTAATCATGTCGTCACTGTAGACACTGTGGTGTTGGTCAAATTGTTGCTCTACCAATGAACTGACACTTGCTTGTGCATCAACAGAGATAAGGGGCACGACACCTTGCAACTTATCACTGTTATCCAGTAGGTAACCAAACTGATTGTTCGCTGGGTTAAAAGGTTGAACAGAGCCATTAATACGAATGGTGCAGGCGCTTTCGTGATTGGCTATATCTCCTGCTTTAAGGATCTTGCTGACATCAACACCTTTGAAGAAAGATTCAACATACTCATCAGCAGGATTGAGCATGATTTCTTTTGGTGTGCCAATCTGAACAACACGTCCGCCTTCCATAATGGCAATGCGATCGCCAATACGAATTGCTTCATCAAGGTCGTGTGAGATAAAGACAATGGTACGTGCCTGCTCTTGCTGTAAGCGGATCAGTTCTCCCTGCATCTCGTGGCGAATCAATGGATCAAGAGCTGAGAAGGCTTCGTCCATCAGCAAAATAGTAGGGTCGTTAGTCAGGGCTCTAGCAAGCCCGACGCGTTGCTGCATACCACCAGACAATTGATGAGGATAGCTGTCGCCGTGCTCTCCTAGGCCTACTTGTAGTAGCGCCTCCTGGGCCCTCAG
>NZ_JADGEV010000063.1:0-11022 GCF_016744175.1 Neptunomonas sp.
AGAAAAGATGGTGCCCGGAGCCGGAATTGAACCGGCACGCTCTTTCAAGCGCAAGATTTTAAGTCTTGTGTGTCTACCAATTTCACCATCCGGGCTGGATGCTCCAATGCAAATATCTTGCTGGAGTAAAGATCAGGATTGAGTGTTTACTCGTTTTTTAATCCTGTGTCTCAATGAGATGCAGCGTATTATCCAAATATTTAAGCTTATTACAAGTGTTTTATTTCAAAAGGTTACAAAAAAATATCGAATCATAATTCAACACACTGTTAGCTTCATTTGTCTTACGTTTTACACCCGTCCAGAAGATCCACATATCCGAATGAAGTTCATACCTTTACAGCATTTTCATAGCCTAAACTAAGACGATTCCTCATTGTACGAGGCTTCAAAGAAGCATTTGTTATTTATAATGAAAACGTATAGAGCATAAAGAGCTATACAGAAACCGAACTAAAACTCATATTGTTGTCAAAAAATAGGCTATAGTTAATAAGAATGGAAAATAAGAAAAGCTTGGAGCTATGAGATGAGTTATAAGATCTTTAATAAAGATGGGCGCCCTGTTGGCGATATCCACTCTAAAGAAATGAGTTTAAAAGCGGCCAAAGCACTTGCCGAAAAATGGTTTGGTGAAGGCAGCTCAGTTAAAGCAGAAAAATAAAGAAGTACGACCTCTACCGCTTGGGCAAAGATACAGCTTAGCTCAAGCGGCCTACTTGTCGAATGCGCCGATGACACCTCCTAACGAAACAGCATTGAAAGCACATAGTATCTGTTTTAGTAGATAAACTCCTCGCCCTATCTTTGCTCCACACCCTCTCTTTTTCTATACACTTTAATCAAATAATACAAACCCATGGCTGGTAATATGTGTTTGATACTGTGCCCACTAATCACACCCAGAAAACCATGCACCTGACTATCAAAAGTTTCAAATAGCTTTGCAGCAACATAGGTAGCAAGTAATACCCAATACCCTGAGCGGCAAGAATAATTTGATTTGAAAAACACGAGCATTACCGGAATGGTTAGAATTGGGAAAAACTGCACAACTGCATAATAGCGAAGATCACCTTCGCCCCAGATCTCTGTAAACCTCCAATATAAAACCGAAGCTAAGCCTATGCATAAAAAAGGTATCAGACATATTCTACCTAGTTTTATAGATATAAATTCACTAATAATAACTGAGAAGAGCCCCATAAATGCAATTGTCATCGGTATACGATCCCACACCAAGGTTTCGTTACTTGGCCATAAATGGTAGTAGCCGGAGCCAATGCCTACGAGTGCAGCCCCTAAAAATAGCGCCAAATATGCATAGTAATTAGCATTAAGTATTTTCAACGCCCCCCTACCTTCCGCTTTTAGTGCAACCAACCCAAGAACACCTACCATTAAAAATGGTATATTGGACAGTACATTCAACATATTCGGAATAAACATACCCGACATAGTATCGGAAAAATTATGATACTCATTATCTTGGCCTATAGGGTCAAACATAAAGAAAGCTATTAAAACAGCAATACTTATGGATAGAATTATTATTGTTCCATTTTTTTCATTAATAATTTTAATTAAACGCATAATATGTATATCTACACTCGGTCTGCATTGTTTTAGTCGCATTAAACACTCACCAGCATAGCTAATGGCATAACACATTGAATCACTTGTGATTTTATTTGACAAAAATTTTCAATAATTATCTAAGGTTACTCAGCAACACCATAACCTAAGTCGATCTTTAACTTTTAGTTTTATGCGAAAACTCAACAGCGACTACTGTAACATTGTCCCGCGCACCTCTACTCAGTGCCAGTTCCATTAATCTGCTTGCGACAAAATTTATATTATTGGATGACTGCATTATCTGCTCTATTTCACTCTCCGAAACTTCTTTGTATAAGCCATCACTGCAGATCACGTATCGATCATAAGCGTGTATTTTATCGAACTTAACATCTACAACCAGGTTTTCATAAGCCCCTATAGCACGGGTTATGATATTCGATGCAGGATGGCTCTCTGCATCTGCGGCTTTAATCAGGCCCTTATCAACCATTTCTTGCACCTGACTATGATCATGTGTAACGGCAGCAATAGCGCCATTGCGCAATCTATAAACCCGACTATCTCCTGCCCAAAGAACCGCACAATCACCATTAATTGCAAGTAACAACGCTACTGTGCTGCCTATCGTTGTTTGAGAGCCCCGATTGTCCGCAATCAGGCGCAACTCCTTATTTACATCCCACAGATTGTCTTGAGCCGCCTCTACAAACATGTCTATCTCAGACATGGATGGCAAAGCATCTAAGCTATCGATGACGGACTTACTAGCGACATCGCCTGAGTCATGCCCACCCATACCATCAGCAACAACCCAGATTCCGGTATCCGGGGAGTCTAAGAACGAGTCTTCATTGACCTTTCTAATATTGCCGGTATCCGTCAAACCCGCTGATTGCCAAACAAACGACTTTGATCTATTCATTTTATTACCTATAGCCTAAATGTTATCCGGTAGAGGCATTGACCATTGCTCCCAATTTCCAGAACTCCAATCACCACTCAACATAGCTGAAAAATCTTTTACCTGAGGTAAGCCCGCACAAACAAGTAAGCTCGATGATACAAAATCAGACCCACTACCCCACCATAAACTGTAATCAGACAGCCGCTGTAACAATAATTGATGCGCCAATGTCGGTATTGCAGAATTAACACCTTGTTCTGACAGTGAAATTTGCCAGACAGAACCGAAGCCCACATTTATTGGCGTTCCGATAGAGGCATGTGCTTTATCAAGGCTTCCCAATGAAACAACTCTTGTATCAAAGTTTTCCATATTAAATCGCGTATCAACCAGCACACTCATCAATGCCTCTTCGGCCATATCAAACCAATCAGAGCCTTCTAACACAACTTTTAAAGGATTAGCATCTAGCGGTAATCGACAAGCAAGCGTTAGCGGAAAATAACGGCCGACCCTATCAACGCTCGGCATCATCAAACCAAACCATGGAGAATCACCACATAAGCCCTTTGATATAACAAACCGCCAAAGCGGGCTAGTTAGGTACATTTTTAACCACTCTTCTCCTAATTGTGTTTGGCTACTGGCTATGGCACTCTGAAGCCAACCATCCCACGGCTCAACAAAGCTTTTGGGAAGCCTTCGGTTTACAAAATCTCCTACTTCAGGAAACTTTCCATAAAAACCAGCTGTAGACTCCATATAATTACCTATAAGCGGTTAGGGCAGCGAAATTTGTGAATTTGATCGATCTGAAAAGGATTCGATACGGTATCTGCCCGTAATTGCCATGTGGTTTTAAGACCCTTAAGACTAAAAGTAGCATTCGCTACATCCCTTGATTTCACATCAACTTTAGATTGATCTAACAATCTAAATAAGGCCCACGGCCCCTCAATTGTGTTAGCTGCGGATGCATTTCGATCATCCTGAAATACTAGACGAACTTGGTTAATGCTGTTGGGACCAGGCCATTGTGCTTTTAAAACACGTGCAGGACCATGACGATAGCGAAATTGCTGCCCATCTAAATTCAAACTAAAGACTTTGACATTTGCATCAAGAAACAATGGCTTAAGACCAAAGCTAACGGAAGGTGTTTGACCACCTAATTGAAAATATGCATCACGAAAACTGGCAGCTCTTCGGAATTGAACCAGCGTATTTTTAGACATCCCGATACTGCTATTTGCAACAGGTTTCCACTGCCACCGACCACCCGACACCTTTACAAAAGGCTTGATATTGTCTTCGAAAAAAGAGTCAATCAAGCCACCAGGGCCAAACAACTTACCAAAATCAAGTAGCGTTATATCCCTAGCGCTTTTCCTATAAAATGGATACCGGTTTTGAACCGCCTTTTTACACAACGGAAGAACTTCGGCTTGCCAGATAGCATTAATTTGAGAACGTGCATCAGCCATTGTCACTTTTCGGCTATTAATGAGCACCTGTTGTAACCACCTTTTCACCGGTTCAGGCTGCCGCGTAGTTTCTGACTGCATTCTAATCAATAGGTCACTCGAGCCCCCACCCGTCACTGCACTTAAGGAGCCCGAGTCTATGCCCATTGTCATGGATCCAAACTGCCCATATAGTTGCGACAACAGCTCGAACAATGGATCAATAGGTGCCATACCATTTTCAGATTTCTTTAATAATGTATTTATCTGTTTAAAGTGCTCATCCACTTGTTTCTCGGGATGGCTTAATTCAGAAGAAGCAACGCCACTTATACCCGGTAATAAAAGCCGAGATAACCGCCCTTGAGCACCCCCTCCAGTGACCTTGCCGACAGCTTTATCTATTAACCCTTCATTGAATAGCTGCGTGTTCTTTACAACCGCCTGTAATAAATTACGCATAGGGGAGTTAGGTGAAGCGAGCGTGTCTAGTACATCTGCTGCTTGACTTAAGCTTTTAAAAGGAAGCACACTGACATCTCCCAATAATTGGTCCCAAGAGTGGTTATAGTCAGAAAAATAAAGTGCTTCTAGTTCGCTTTGCAGCTGTTCAACCTCAGGATCTGATAACTCAGGCTTATTAGGATCTAACACCCAATTTTCTTCGCTTGATACTTCTGAAATTGTACTAATTTTGTCTTTAAAATAGTTATGGTAACCCTCATAGGTAAATAGACTAGATATCCCATCATCCAAATCTGCTCCACTTTCTCGATGAAAAACCTTACGGCCTATAGGCCCCATAGCATCAATCAAACGAAACGGGTTTTCATCAAATGCAGCGTAATCACGCTTCATTCTTCCATAAAGCAATTCTGACAACTGTACTGACTTTAGTGAAAGCCTAGAACTAGCTATGATATCTGGGTTTAGTTCGGTTGAAATAAACCCAAGATCCAACATTTCTGAAGTGTGGGCCTGAAATTGCCCCTGAGTTTCTGGATTATTCGGATACAGGGCTTGCCAGTCTAATGTCATCCAAAGCTTTATAAACGTCGAGTCCCGTCTCGCCTTATCTCCTAACATTAAATAGGCTTTTAAAGCCTCATATTTAAGATCAGGCCCGGTTCTTTCGCTGACTAGATGTTCTTCAAGACGGTGCTTAACCGCAGGTAACATTAACGTATTAAGCTCCCCTTGATATATCTCCCTTGCAGCACCTGTCAGTGTATTTCCTTGGTATAACCCCATACGCATCAATATAGGAACACCATCATCAAAAGTACTATAAACCTGCGTTAACTCACGAACCCCATTAAGGCGATTCAACACCCGATCAAAAGTTGAAACGTTACGTGGGTTAGTTTGGTACGAGCTTTTATATTCTTCAAGAGCAGCTTTAAAACGATAAATATATACTTCATTCCGTGTCAAGCTAGTCATCCACACCACAATAGCCAGTGCCGTGAGACCAACAACACCACCATAAGATGCTCTCTGCACCCATTGACGTCGTATTTCAAGTCGCTGATTAGAACCTACTAAGCCAGCCTCATTGAAAATCACATCGTTCATCAACCTATTAACAAAATAGCTACGTCCTTGTCCCTCGTGCGGCCTGATCATTTGCTGATTTAAACCAAAAGTATTTGATAAAGCGCCAACAACTCTATCAATAGGTGAGCCTTCTTGGGTTCCACTTGTTAAATAAAAGCCTCGTAATAGCATAGGCTCGTCATAACGATTTTCTGAAAACAAATCGCCCAGAAAGCCATTCAACAACTCTCTTAATGACGCTACTTGTTGCGGGAAAGAAAACAGAACAGCTCGTCTCTGAGGGTCTCTCTCTTGCTGCATCCTCCATAACAAACGCTTATTAAGCCTCTCAATAAGCGCATCAAACTCATTCATAAAAAGACTGGCAGGTGATGCATTACCGCCTTTAGGCTCATAAGGAAAGCTCATACCCAAAACTTGGCGTCTTTCCTCTTGTCCCAGATCATCGAAGAATTCCATAAAACCAGCAATAAGGTCACACTTAGTCAACAATACATAAACCGGAAAGCGAACGCCTAAGCGGCTATTTAATTCTTGCAGTCGGAGCTTAATAGCCTTTATTTGTTGCATCCGTTCGGATTCATTCTGCATCAGTAGATCAGATAAACTAATTGCAATCATAGCTCCGTTAATCGGACGGCGACGGCGATATTTCTTTAATAGATCTAGAAATCCCTCCCACGCGGCACTGTCTGCTTGCTTATGGCTATCCTGAGTTGTATACCTACCTGCTGTATCCAGCAAAACAGCATCCTCAGTAAACCACCAATCGCAATTCCTTGTCCCACCTACACCTCTAAGTGACTCTTTACCAAACTTGTCTTCAAGAGGAAAACGAAGGCCCGAATTCAGTAATGCCGTGGTTTTACCACTGCCTGGGGGACCAATAATGATGTACCAAGGAAGGTCATATATTCCTGCAACATTTTTCTTCCCAGAGGATTTTTTCATGACCTGAAGCGCTTCTTCAAATCGTTCTTTTAGTAACGCTACTTCTTCAGCAGACTGACTAAGAACAGAGTCATCCTCAACAATTGGCTGATCAAACCCTTTGGCGAGCTCTGAGTTAGCTTTATTCATCTTTATTTGAATACGAAGCTTGTTGCCTCCCCACAAAAGCAACACAAGTAATATAGCAATCAAGCGCACCAGTTCATCTTTTAAGGGAACCCAGCCATCTATCGCAATCAATGGGCCTACTATCCAGATTAAAATACTGATAGCCAAAAGCCCGAGCAAAGAAATAAGCCAGCGGTTCCTTAAAAAACCAAATAATCGTCTCATAGCTTTCCCTTCCTCGTTGGCTTTAGAAAATTACTACCGGATCATTACTTCCTTAGCTCTATAGTTTGCTCTTGTTTTATCTGGTTTAGCTCTTCAATAACAGGCTCAGTAGTCGCTCCTACGATCAATCGAAACCCGCTATACACGAGCAGCAGTAACATCCCAGATAGAGCAACAACTACCCAAAGCGGGACATATTTAATTAGAGCATTTCGCGTGTCAGGCACACCGCGCCAATGTGGAGACAGCTCCCTTTCAAAGTCGCCCCGCTGTAAAGAAATCAACTTAAAAAGGTCATCTTGAATAGCGACTAATTGAGTGAGCCCTCTATCAGAAACACCATACTTACCCTCAAAACCAAACGACAAACAGATATAAATCAGCTCAAGAATTTCAAGATTTTTTGCAGGATTTTTTTTCAAATTATCTAGTACAAGAAAGAATTTCTCCCCACCCCACGTCTCATTATGAAAGGTGCTAAGTAATGTTTGGGAAGCCCAGTCACTATCGCTCCCCCATGGGGTCTTTAAAACACTCTCATCAAGAAAGGTACAAAGCATATACCGCGCAGTCAGTGTCTCATCCTGATCAAGCCCATTAGACCTCGTGGTATCTTCAAACAACCTAATTTGATGAATGACACTGTTTCTTAAAGACGTTATATCACTCTGCATAGCACTATTTCGAAGCTGAGAAGCTAGCATCAATAATGAATAAGCATTATCAACAAGAAGATTTAGACCAGAGCCCTTAGGGAGAGGTAAAGGCGAAATACCACGGTTTCCTTGAGGAGGGGAGTACGACTGAGCAGGAGCCTCATATGAAGGAGTTTGCTTCCGTTCTCCAGAAACATTTCGATCAATCTGACCAGAAAAAGAAGCGGCCTTTCCTCCGGGCATAGGCCGAATAATGGTTCGATCACTGTGGTCATTAGAGAATGGATCATCAGCACTCATGTCATTTAACTCCTATTATTGCCTTATCGCCCATAACTCAAGCTTAAGGTTAGGGAACTCACCTCCTATATGAATCGCGACACCACCCGATACATTTAACTGCCCCCATAAATCACCGCTTTTCTCCAACTCAAAATACACGTAACCGGTATGGTAAGGAATTTGACGCGGGGCAACAGGCATGGGCCTAATTCTGATGCCAGGTAGTTGGACATTTACCAGCTGTCGTATTTGCTCAGTCGGGCCAATTTTTACTTGTGCAGGAAACCTCTGGCGAACATCTTCAGCAGGAGTGTCAGAAGAAACCGCAAGAACAAAGCTAGCTTGCTGAAGAAGTGACTCATCACTCACAATTGCAACACGAATACCATATTTACGTTCCTGTAGAGGAATAGAAACAGCCGTTTGCTCTAAAACCATGCTAAGAGATTGACGCAGAGATTCAAAAACCGGTGCAAATGTTTTTTGAAGGTTGTCATGTTGGTAAATATCAAACTCTGGTGCAATTTTGTTTGTAGCTGTAAAAGTAGCCATTTCTCCAGCCATCGAAACAGCAAACTGATAAAACGATTCTGGGTGGTAACCGCGAAGTGATGCAAGATGAGTAATCAATGGAGAATATCGATTAACTGCCTGAAGCAGTAAGAAGTCAGCAATCTCTGCTGCCCCTCCACGGCCAGAAACAACTATCCTACCCGCTAGCGCATCTGCTCTATGCTTCAGCAAACCGGTTAACTCTTTCATAAAGCTGACAAGCCCAGGAGATGCTCGACAATCCAAAGAGGGCAACAGAAAGTTTTCATCCATTAATAAGCTTTTATCAGCCCTAACTTCGACTATTCTGCCTATACCCAAACAAGCATATTCATCTCGGTGATGCTTCTCTAACATGAGGCGCATACGTAACTTACCAACCCGAATGGCTGCCATGCTCCCGCCTATTGAGCAATTATCTTGCGTCTCTATTTCTATAGGCGAGTATCTCGCCAGACTATCAGGATCCGATTCATTATCGATATCTGCAGTACCTGAGCGCTGCAACGGAATACATAAATAGACAACACAATCCTTTATATCTTCAGGAATATCTATCGCCAAAGGAGGCTCATCATTGCTAGGAATACTAAAGGGCGTACCATCCTGAAACACCCCCCTAGCCTGACTTATAGAAACTTTGCCTAAGCCTAAGAGCTTCTGGTCAATCTGGAAATCAACAACGCCCCACGAAAAAGGCCGTAAGTGAGTACAGCGCTCCTCAATCAGATTTTCAACAAATCGGGTATATTGCTGGTAATGATGGGGCCGAAGAAACATTCCTTCAGACCAAATGACTCGGGCACTTTGTGACATCCAATACTCCCTATCGAAAATCAAGCATCACCTACGATATCAAAACAGCATGCTTAACTCGTTGCGATGTAAACTGTAATTTCATTTTAAAACTGCAGACCTAACCGTAAGCAGGTCTTATTTCTCAGTAACGGTCAAACGCTGTACTTGATCTTCATAAGCACGCGAAAATGCTTCTCCAAACAGCACCTGAAAAGCACTCTCCGATTCAGTAACATTATTCTTGTAAAACTTAATATAATTGTCCCAAGCGTTTGATTTCTTATTCATAGAATTCAATGCCGCTTGGAGTACATTCGATTCCTTATCCTCTTTGACAAAGTGAGCAGGGTCTAAACGCAACATCAAAGCAGAAAATGCAGCCTGCATACCGGTAATCATCGCTATTTGATGGCTACGTATTTCCTCAACACTTTCTTCAATTGCATCATTAGAACTTAAGTAACCGCCCCCTTTATTGAGAAAGAGCATTCTTAATGCTTCATCCACATTAGGTGAAAATTTAAGGGGATTATTTTCGATAGGTCGTAACATTGTCAAAGACATCCTGAACTCATTTTTCAGGTTCGTTCGAGCATGCTGCAATTCAATAATCCCTTGTAGCATCTCGCGAAATAGTCGCCCAAAATCAGACATTGCCTGCTTCTTATCCAAGTATGCAAAATGCTCTGTTTCCATACCTGCCGCATTTATAAACAGTTCAAAAAAGTCATCCCGTCCCTTGCTTGGAGTCGGAGTCGGAGTCGGAGTCGGAGTCGGAGTCGGAGTCGGAGTCGGAGTCGGAGTCGGAGTCGGAGTCGGAGTCGGAGTCGGCTGATCATCGAGGGTTAGTTGTTTTTTAGCAACTAGTGAGTTGTCAATGTCAGGGGAGGAAGGAAAGTCCTCAACGTGAAAAGGATCTAGATTATGACTAGAACTCTCTGGCTTTAAAAATTCGGAGGGTTCTTCGATAGAGAAAGAGCTATCCCAATTCTCTGGAATCTGCTCTTTTTCAGAAGAAAACTCTACGGGTTCATCAAGTATTGGTTTATGTTGATCTTCTAAAATCTCAGGTGCTTGAAAAATATCATTTAAGGCCGATGAATGGTCTAGTTTTGCATCTTGATCAGAGCTTTCAGAAATAAAGCGGTCATTAAAATCACCAACATCATGATCTGAATGTGGTGCGGTGCCATTAGGTGAATTGTCTTTTAAAGGATCGAAAGTCGGCGCATTTATAATAAGTTCTTCGGATTCCATTTCATCATTTGAAGATTCATATCCTGAGCTATCAACTGGCTTACCGTTGCTAGAAAATGATACCGATATATCATAATCCCCAAAACGAAACGTAGTACCATCAGATAGTCCAACAGAATTACCATTTCCAATCGCAGAGGATTGGCCACTTACAAAAATTCCATTTGTGCTGGTGTCTGTCACATAAAAACACCCATCTTGAAAGGAGACCACACCATGCTTGCTGGAAATTATTCTTTCGGGATCAGGAAGTACCCAGTCATTAGAGGAAGCTCGCCCAAAAGCACCTCCCTTCTCATCAAAGCAATGCTGTGCATCAGCACCCAAGGCCTGATATTGATAACTCGTTATTGTTAGCGTTACGAGCATCGTATTCTGAGCTCCTCTAACTATTACATCCTGTTATAAAATCGAGCTATAAAGAGACCCAAGACTTGCAAAGGAACCTTTAGCTTTCGGCCCATAATCAAAAATCTTCATAAAATCCTAGCATAAAGATTAAACTTTAAAAACCAGTTTGATTTTTAAAACTTAAAAAGTATTTTTACTAATCAATGCACTTATGCACTAATCAAACAAGCTTCGTGGTTTTAACTTTTCTAATCCGGGTGTAATATCCTAAGAACACTATAAGCGTATATGTATCACGGAGTAATTTAACGAGGGAATACCATGAAATATAAAACTG
>NZ_JADGEV010000063.1:11122-18114 GCF_016744175.1 Neptunomonas sp.
TAAAACTGTAATGTTACTTTTAGTAATCTCTGTAATAACAGGCTGTGCAGGTAAAATATTTGAAGACAAACCAGGGAAATTATTGATTCAGGTTCACACTAGCCAAGATCTAAACCCTGATATAAACGGTAGGCCCTCTCCTATTGTTTTGTATATATTCCATCTTAAATCAGATAATTCTTTTACCAACGCACCCTTCTTTAAACTATATGAAAACAGCCAAGAAACACTAGGAAGCGATCTAATTGATCAACAAGAAATTGAGGTTTCTCCTAGCCAAAACATTACTTTAGATACAAAGAAGTTAACATTAGATACACGCTTTATTGGTATTTTGGCAGCTTATAGAGATCTCGATAATTCAGTATGGCAAAGCATTACTCCCACCCCGCTTAATAAGAAAATACACATAGATATAAATTTAGAGCGTTTGAGAATGACAACCGCCGTGGAAAACCGCTAACAACTATCCTTCGCAAACATATTTTAATGCAACCTCATCATCTGTTGAGTAGGCATAACAGCCATCCCAGGAAGAGCCAGACGAAATGGCAACGAGTTTGACTTTCCCTTGGGAGAACTTCACTTTACCAAAAGCCTCTAATGATGCTTCCCTGATCTCGTTTTCTGCAATGTAATTTTTCCAGCGCTCTTTGTCTTTTTTCTCGATTAAACATCGAGTATCACTCGCACGTTTCATCTCTTCAATCAAAACGTAGTAGTCTACATCTACTATTCTTGGTTGCCCCATCTAACCTCCACTGCAAGCAACAATTGAGAATTATAAAGAAAACTCTACTGCTGAAGCATTAAAAAGATAACTACATCATTTAAAGGTAATTATTACAGTTGATTAAAGCAATATCCAGAAGAATAGTGACAGACATTTTCATTCATAACACCCTCAAATAATACGTCGATAAAATGCAAGCGCTATACGAAATATACTGGCCCAACAATCGATATAATACATTAAAACTAAAAACATTTTGTTAACACATTATACCTGTTGAGGGATTGTTACATTTGGGAGTTGAATTAACGAGTCTGCTATAGTAGTTTCTAAGTAGGGCTTAAATATACGACTGGGTCGGATTTAGCTATACGCTATAAATGGAAAGTTCTAAACAAATACACTTTCTCGTAAAGTCCCCTATACCCAAGCGCAGCAAGCCTTAAGCTGAGGGATAATAGCAAAATGGGATGGCCATAAAGATGAGCGACACTACTGGTAAATCACCACAACGTTCAACAATGCAAAAGTCTCTAACAACCACTTCTTTAATTATACTATTTTGTCTTTCTCTTAGCGCTTGCCAAGTCACAAACACGGTATCGAAAGCCGATGAAGACATATCACAAAAACCTGAAATAAACTATTTGCCCCAGCCAGAATTAAAGCCCTCAAAACGCTTTACGCTCGCCGTCAATTTATTAGAATCCGGCCAACCTGAGAAAGCCAGAGTTGAATTGGTTTCGTACTTAAATGAGAAGCCTAAAAGCACGAAAGCCAAAGAAATAATCCGTCAAATTGATACTCCGGTAACAACTTACTTCCCACAAAAGCACTTTAACGTTACATTAAAAAAAGGTGAGAGCCTATCAACTCTATCCAGAGACTATCTTGGCAATCTCTATCTTTTTTATGCACTAGCCAAATACAATAATATTACAGTTCCTTCGATGATCGATGCTGGCCATACTATTCGTATACCTAGCACGTCAAAAGCACTCAAATACAAAGCATCCAAGAAGCCCTCAACGAAGTCAGAAAAAAAAACATCGCCTCCACCTAAAAAAGCAGTACCGAAAACCGCAAATGAAATTACAAGTATTGCGCAAAAACCACAGCAACCAAAAGTGCTTGAAACTACTCCAGAAGTAGCAAAGGTAAGCAAAGTTATTAAAGCTCAACCCACTCTGCCGATTGAACCGAGTAAAGCATCACCGCCTGATTACTTGGAACTCATGTACGCTGCATTAGAGAAACGTGATTATGCTTCTGCAACAGAGAACCTAGAACAGCTGTACATGAAAAATCTAATTACACCTGAAATCGAAAGTAACTCAAGCGAAATTTATGTCCGTGGAGCTCGTGCGCTCGAAAGTAAAAACCCCAAGTTAGCTTCAAAGTACTATTTAAAGTCAGCAAAACTTCAAATCAAGCACGGCCAACAAGAGCAATCTATCCCCTCTCTACAGCGCAGTTTGGCCTTAAATCCAAATAACCAAGCCGCTAAATCAATCTACCGCCCTTTACAGCAAAAACTAACAGACCAATACCACCGAAAAGCGTCAATTGCATATCGTAAACAGGAATTAAATAAAGCCATCACTCTATGGAAACGCGTGCTGGAAATAGACCCAAATCACAATGCAGCTAAGGCCTACATGGCTCAGGCTCAAGAATTAAAAGCAAAGTTATCCAAGCTAAATAATGAATAGCTCATTAGCAGTTAATTTGCTTTTTTAATAGATACTAAGTTTTTTTGAATACGGTAGGCTTTCTCTAGTTCGTATTTCACTTCTGAAAACTCTTCATCATACTTCAATGCTTCTTCCCACAAAGCAATTGCTTGATCTATATCTGAGTAGAGTAGCTCTCGGCCAGATGCAAAAAGTTTACGAGCAAGTTCATCATTCACTCTGTGAAAGAGCACCAGCACTCGCCCATTGGGATCAGGGTACTGAAGTGCTCTCTTGATATGAGATCTTGCAGCATGCAACCGCCCTTGTTTTCTAAGGGACTGAGCCAGCACAATATTTGCTTCTGACAACCACCCCAGTAGTAATTGTGGTAAAGCTTGATCAGTCTCTATTTTTTCGGCTTTGTTCAAGAGCGCTTGATACTGACGCTTCTCATATAACCGTTGAAATTGATCTATCCTTATATCATCATTTTTTTTCTGCTTAGGAGCTACAAGTCTCGAACTGGCACTTATCTTTTTAGGAGTAGACTTACTTTTTTGCGTTACTTTTCTATCTTTGTTCAAAGCCCTCTTTTTACTTACTGCCGGTAGGGTAACAACCTTTCTATGTTTTATACCTTTCGATAATTTTGTTGCCCCAGTAAACTGACGAAGCATCGCTAAAGCTTCTGTATGTTCAGGGTTTAAGGACAATACTCTCAATAACGATTTTCGTGCTGAGGTTAACTTCTTTGCCTTTAAATTCTTTCGCACCTGCTGAATCAAAACAGATGTTTTTTTATCAATCTGTTGTTCTAGATGGTCGATTTCCTTCTTTGCCTGTAAATCATACGGATCTAAACTGGCAATAATACGCCAATGCAGTAGAGCCTGGTGCAACTGACCGTTGTTTTTCAGCTTCTTTGATGATGCAAAGTGATATTCTTTAAACTTAGCAAGTTCATCTTGCTTAGCTGTATAGCTTGTCCACGACGAAGGATTGCTACCGCATGCCGACAGCATTAAAACAGAGAGCAGTACACCTTTTTGTCCCAGCTTCTTCACTCAAAGCTCTCCCGGCGAAAAACCTGAAGCTTACGCTTAAATGAAGCCAAGGTATCATCCCCATAAACCATTGTTCGACGTAATAGGTAAGGATTAGCAAAGGAAGGGTTACCGCCTCTATTGACGGTTACTGCCATGCGAATTCCTTGTTTCTTCAGTGCTTTTACAGCTTTCTTATTAGTATCGCCGTACGGATATGAAAAAATATCTACAGGGTGTCCCAAACGTTTTTCCAGTGCTTTACGTGGCGTGCGAACTTCGCTCTCTAATCGCTTTAGATATCCAGGGCCAGAATTAGTAAGCTCAACTAAGGACGCATGGCTTTTACTATGAGACTGAATATCTACTAGGCCACTATCACGCATTATTTTCATCTGCTTCCACGTCAGAGCTGCGGGAGCTCCTATAAAATCGGTGTAAACAAATATCGTCGCTGGAAACTCGTACTCTTGAAGGAGAGGAAATAAAACATCATAGGTTGAGCGATAACCATCATCAATCGTAATCACTACTGAGCGCCGAGGTATTTCTTTTCGCCCCTGTAAGTAGTCTTCAACATCTGACATACGTATAACATGATACCCTTGGTCAGCTATATACTGCAGCTGCTGCCTTACCTTATGTTGAGTGAGCTCAAGTTTACTTCGGCTTTTATTAGCAGCGGTAAATCGGTGATAACAAAGAATGGGCATTGTACGATAACCATTAGGATAAACACCTAAAGGATTCAGCACACGTCTAGGTGCAGCTATCAATGTTCCACCAGCGGGATCAAGCTCGGGGTTGATCGTACTAAGCCTATCAGCCTCGACTGAAGTTCCGTATATTCGCTTGGCGAGCGTTTTGTAAGTATCCCCGGGGAAACTACGTATAACTTGAAAATTATCGTCTTGAGTAACATACCCCGGTGTTAATCTAGGCGAAAAAGCTGAGCAGCCCGCAAGCAACAATGTCGCAACAACACAGCCCAGCACTTTTAAAAGCAAGTCATTACCCCTTTGCAATCCTTGTTTTATCATTATCATCAACACTTGCATCCTGCTCTGATAAGGGCTGAACATCCCCCTGACTTGCATACTCAACGTCCGGTTTAACTTCCGTTTCAACATGTTTAACGGTGGGCAAGTCATCTTCATTGATTGGCTTTAATTTATTCTGCACTTTATCGGCCATATCATTAAACAATCGAAATAAATCACCGATTTCATCATTGCGCTGATTTGAAATACGCCGGTCTAACCCTCCAGCCGTGAAATCTACCATTGCCCTTCGTAAAGTCTTTAGCTGCTGCGCAATAAGGCGTCCAAAAATAAAGAGCACGACAACTACCGACAGTAACGTTACTGCTCCTACTGCTAACAACAACCCCGTTGCCACTTGCTTAATTCTATCTAAATTATCCTGCAATAATCCCAATTGAATCCGGCCAACCTCGGTATCACGAAACAGAATAGGAGTATCAAAATTAAATACTCTCTGGCCGCCCTCTAGTGCAAGGCTTGTCACACGTGTTCCTCCTTGCTGCTGAATCATTTGGCTGTTTTCAGCAACAGGTAAAGGTTTCCCTAAAAGACTTGTATCCATCGCCCCACGCACTATGCCGCTATGATCTTGCACAATAAGATATTCAAACGTCTTTCGGTCACTCGTATCCTTCACAAGAGATTCAAGAGAGATCCAATCTTCACCTAATACGGGTATAGAGCTCTCGGTGGCTATAAATTGGGCCAGTGACATACCTGAGTCCACGGCATGCTCAGTTAACGCTTCTGATTGAATACGCAGCACAACAAACATACATATCCCCAATACCATGGCAACGACAGAGCCCATGATAAGAGTCCATTTAATATAGAGAGGCATGTATTTGTGTTTTTCTTCATTTAAGGCGTCTAACTCCCACCGCATTGTGCTCGCTAGTTCTGCACCACTAGAAGGACGGTCGTTAGGTTTTTTTTCTAATAAACGATTTAATATATGCTGTACACCACTGGGGATATCTTTTGAGAGATGACCCATTAATTCAGGTTGTTCTTGAGATATTTGAACCATTAGAGTGATAACAGACTGAGATTTAAACGCTTTTTCCCCCGTAAGCATTTCATAAAAAACCACACCTAAAGAAAACAAATCTGAACGGCCATCTATCGCTTCACCTAAAGCTTGTTCGGGCGACATATAGCGGGGAGTGCCAAGCAAAGTACCTACCTTTGTTTTCTCACTACTATCTGTATCATCTCGATGAGCGATACCAAAATCGGCTAACTTAACCGTCTCCCCATCGGGCATAAACAATACGTTTTCAGGCTTTACATCTCTATGAACGATTCCGTTATTGTGGGCATAATCGAGGGCTTCGGCGAGTTGTAACATGATTTTTAAAGAATACTTAATATCGAACAACTCACCACTTTCGAGTTTTTCACCAAGAGTAAGCCCTTCTATTAACTCCATAACGATATAAGGCGTTTCTTCGTATCGGCCGACATCAAAGATTGTGACTATATTGGGGTGGGATAGAAAACCCGCTGCCTTAGCTTCACTAAGAAAACGGTTAAAATACTCTTCGTCATGACAATTATTTTTTTTAAGTACTTTAATAGCAACGGTACGATTTATCTCGCTATCAAATGCTTTATAGACGTGAGCCATAGCCCCAGATCCAAGCAACTCATCAATGCGATAACGACCAATGTATTTATCCTTTAACTCAGATGCCATAACACTGTCCTTTGCTCTTCATCCAAAAAGATATGAATCTTTGGAAAGGCCTATATCTATATAGCTGATCATTTTTCATACTATCAGAAAGCATTCTATTTACAAACAGATGCGAGCGCATCACACATTAAACTGGACTAATAACCACTATCAAATGCGATTACTGAAAAGAAGAAAAAGTCCAACAACAGCGAATACAAACGCTATTCTAAGCCATATTTTTGCTTGTAATGTGAAGCTGCTATGATGCTTAACATAAGAAATCATCGACAATCCCCCAAAGATACTTCCAAGCACTACAAAGAAAATGTCCAGATAGTCTACAAACATAACTAAATCCCCACTTTCACAAGGTGTATCTTATAAGAGTTTCACCTGTCGCCTTCCTGGAGCACGAGTCTCTATGAATGGTAGCCCAAGAAGAGCTAACTCCATAGCTGCTGCTGTACGTTGTCGCTGAAAGCCTTGGCGGAGTACATCTCTGCACTGCTGCTCAGATAATGGCTTACCACACAAATAACGTACTCCGGATCGGAAATTAGAATTATTACTCTGCCACCATTGCAACAACAAGGTGCGATTGGGCCAAGGAAGGTCCATATCCTCATCCAACGTTACATTCTCGTCTGCTGGGTCCTCCGTTGGGCCCGAACTAAAACCTTCAGGCTTGTTTACATCTAAGTCCTGATAAGCCAGATCGATACCCGTAATCATACAAAATGCTTCGCCAGCCACCCTAGATACTTCTGGGTCTTCCATGTATTTCAATAATCCAGGAACCCAAAATGGATCCCCGCT
>NZ_JADGEV010000013.1:0-16883 GCF_016744175.1 Neptunomonas sp.
CGCAAATCCTGATCACCAACAGCGGTTATTAGAAGCATTAAAAGAATCATTTGAAAGCCGCATCAGTGTAGGTGGACGAACGTTTATTTTATTGGCGAACCCAGTATATTCTCCTGATAAAGAGCGTTTGGGCACAGTGATTGAGTGGAAAGATCTAACGGACCAGCTAAAAGCGGAAGAAGCAATTGAAAGACTGATTCAAGATGCTTCAAGTGGGAATTTGAGCCAGCGATTAGATGATGCGGCCTACGAAGGGTTTATGAAAAATGTAGCGACTGGCGTTAATGATATGCTGGATGCTGTTGTTGAGCCGGTGAGAGAAGCTAAACGTGTATTGATGGCTTTGGCAGAAGGTGATTTAACGCAAAATATGGAAGGTAATTTCTCGGGAGAGTATGCAGAGTTAAATGAAGCACTGAATACCTCGATGAATAAACTGCAAGATATGGTCAGTGAGATTCGTTCAGCGGGCGCTAATATTACAACGGGTGCCTCTGAAATTGCGCATGGTAATGCAACGTTAAGCCAGCGTACTGAAAGCCAGGCGACCAGCTTGCAGGAAACGGCAGCGAGTATGGAGCAGATGACAGGGACCGTGAAGCAGAACGCTATTAACGCCCAAGAAGCGAGTCGATTAGCAGAGCAAGCAAAAACCCTTGCCGATGATGGGAGTGTAATTTCTGAAAAAGTGGTCAATTCAATGGGCGATATTAGTAAGAGCTCTAAAAAAATTGCAGAAATTATCGGTGTTATTGATGAAATTGCTTTCCAAACAAACTTACTCGCACTTAATGCGGCAGTAGAAGCGGCTAGAGCGGGTGAACAGGGTCGAGGCTTTGCTGTTGTCGCTGCAGAGGTGCGTAATCTGGCTCAGCGCAGTGCGAGTGCTGCGAAAGAAATTAAGCTCTTGATTAGCGATAGCGTAGAAAAGGTAGAAGAAGGTGGACACTATGTTGATGAGTCTGGACGAGCTTTAGCTGAAATTATGCAGGGTGTTTCGAAAGTGTCTTCGATTATTCACCAAATAGCACAAGCCAGCCGAGAGCAGGCAAATGGCATCGAACAAGTGAATGTAGCTGTCACTACAATGGATGAGGGGACGCAGCAAAATGCGGCACTGGTCGAACAAGTAGCAGCGGCTTCAGAGTCGATGGATGAGCAGGCCCAGCAGCTACAGCATCTCGTTAACGTATTCAAAGTCGCTAACGTGACTTCATCAAAAGTTACACATTTGCCCGAGATTAACATCAAGAATCAGCGTTGGAAAACAAAGCATTTAGAGGCAGATAAGGCTATCGATGTACCGGTAATAGGTTCATATAAAAGTGAGCCTATTTTGATGAAAGAAACACCCGATGATACTGAGTGGGAAGAGTTTTAAGGTGGATGAAAGTGCATCGATGATTCGTAAGGGCATTGAAAAAATGGCGGTAGTTGATGCTAATGAATTATCGGCGCGAGAATTTGTTTTTACCGATGAAGATTTTGAAATTATACGAAGTAAACTTTATGTTCATTCAGGAATTTCCTTATCTGATTACAAAAAGGATATGGTGTATAACCGTCTCGTTAGGCGCATTAGGGCTTTATCACTCAGTGGGTTTAATGCCTACTTCTCGTATCTAGAAAAACATGCAGAAGAGTTTTCGCTTTTTGTAAATGCGCTGACAACAAACCTGACTGCTTTTTTCAGGGAAAGTCATCACTTTGAGTTTTTAAAAAATATTGTTGTTCCTAATGTAGGTGCTAATGGATCTCGGCGAATTAGAGTGTGGTCAGCAGGCTGCTCTATGGGAGAAGAGCCTTATAGTTTAGCGATGACTTTCAACATGTCGGATATTAACTTGCGTGAATGGGATATAAAAATACTCGCGACAGATATCGATTCAGATGTATTAAATATTGCTCAAGCAGGCATGTATGGCACCGACCGTATAGATGCCATGTCGCAAGTGTTTAAAACTCGCTTTTTTAGAAAAGGGCGGGGTCAGTTTACCGGCATGGTAAAAATCTCAGATCAGCTTCGAGATATGGTGACGTTTAAAGAGCTAAATCTTATGCATACATGGCCGATGAAAGGGCCTTTGGATGTGATTTTTTGTCGAAACGTAATGATCTATTTTGATAAAGAAACTCAGACTGAACTTCTTAATCGAATGGCAGATTTGCTAGCGCCAGGTGGTTATCTTTTTGTGGGGCATTCTGAGTCACCTTTTCGCTTAACGGATAGGTTTACTTTGATTGGCAATACTATCTATCAGAAGGTTTACTGATATGAATGCCAGTGATCTCAGGTCTATGAATGAAAGCCCATTTCCTGCTTTGTCTGGCTTTGAGCATTTTAACCGATATTGGCTCCAGCAACGAAATTGCTTTGCCGTAAAAGTTAAACCTGGCGAGTACTATGTTACGCGTAATAACGAAGCCATTACCACGATTCTTGGTTCATGTGTTGCTGCATGTATTAGAGATCCAGTGACAGGTATTGGAGGTATGAATCATTTCATATTGCCTTCCTCTATGAGTAATAAGTCATCTGATTGGTCCGACTCTGCGCGTTATGGTGCGAATGCTATGGAGATGTTGATTAATACCATAATGAAATTTGGCGGTGTAAAAGAACGCTTGGAAATAAAAATTACGGGCGGTGGACGGATGGTTCAAGGTATGAGCGATATTGGAGAGCAAAATGTTAAGTTTGTTACCCAATATCTTATTGATGAAGGATTTGATATCGCGTCGGTTGATGCTGGAGGCCCTCATCCCCGAAATGTTGTGTATTTACCTCAGCAAGGGCGTTTACTTGTAAAAAAATTGGCAACGTTACATAACAAAAAACTATTGGCTGTAGAGAGTAAACTTAAAGAACAGTTAGCTGCAAAGCCTGTCGGGGGTGACGTTGAATTATTTTGACCACGGAGGGATAAAAATATGAGCTGCGTTAAAGTGTTGATTATTGATGATTCGGCTCTCATCTGCCATGTAATAAGCGAAGTGTTATCAAATGATAGCGCTTTTGATGTTGTTGGTACGGCTAATGATCCTTATGAAGCGCGGGAGATGATCAAAGCGTTAAAACCAGACGTGCTGACACTTGATATTGAAATGCCAAAGATGGATGGCATAACTTTTTTACGTAATTTAATGAGGTTGCATCCGTTGCCAGTCATTATGCTGTCAACCTTCACGGCTAAAGGAACGGATGAAACACTACAAGCGTTATCAATTGGTGCTGTTGATTACATGCCTAAGCCGCTCATGGGAGCGAAAGGCATGGCAATGGAAGATTTTGCAGAAGAATTAAAAGAGAAGTTAAAAGCAGCCGCTAGCTTAAAGAATAAAATAGCCCTGAGTTTGCGTCCTTCGCAGCAACCAATAGCGTTATCAGAACAAAAAACACTGAGAGTAGATAATGCATCTAAACAGTGCGTTATTGCTATGGGAGCTTCGACCGGAGGGACAGAAGCATTACAGGAAATTCTTTCTGTGCTACCGGTTAATATGCCTCCGATTGTAATAGCCCAACATATATCGCCTTCTTTTAGTGCCCGTTTAGCAAACCGTATTGATAAGACGAGTGAAATCTCCGTAGTGGAAGCCACAGATGGGTTGAGGCTTGAGGCAGGGGTTGCTTATTTTGCGCAGGGGGGACGCCATCTTAAAGTTGAGCGTGAAGGGGCCTCCTTAATTTGTCGAATAGAAGATAGTGATTTCGTAAACCGGCATAAGCCTGCAGTCGATGTATTGTTTGATTCGTTAATATCGACAAAAGCGGAGTGTGTAATCGCTGTACTGTTAACCGGAATGGGCAGTGATGGCGCTAATGGAATGTTGCGACTAAGGAATGCTGGTGCTCATACGATTGCTCAAGACGAAGAGAGTAGCTTGATCTGGGGAATGCCCGGTTCTGCTGTTAAGTTGGGGGCCGTATCAGAGGTTTTACCATTGAATAGAATTTCACAGGCATTAGTACATTACCTAAAAGCATCATGAAAATACCGATATCTGAAAAGTAGGCAAGATAATGAACAAGAATATTGGATTAGTTATTTTAGCTTTATCATTGTTACTGCTGGTCGTTGCTGAGGGGATAGGGAGCACCTCTATGCGCTGGGGGGCTGAAGTAGGTTTATTTCTTGGCACTCTATGGGTTGGTTATCTTTTAACAAGAAAAAATGCAGTGAATGCTGGCTATACGAGTAATGAGAAGGCAAGGGCAGAAGACAAGGCGTTGCTGTATCCAGTTTTTGATCAAATAGAGCAAGTCATAAACCATGAAGTATCAGCTATTCAACAAGAAGCCTCACGAGTTGATGGAATCATTAAAGAAGCTGTACAGGTAGTAGGAGATAGTTTTCAAAGCATACATACTATTTCAAGCCAGCAGCGAGAGTTAACACATGAACTTATAAACAAGACTGATAAGAACGAAAAGCAGGGTGATGATGGTCAGTTTAATATGACGTTGTTCTTATTTGAAACTGGCAGCATTCTCGATCAATTTGTCGATATGATGATGACAATGAGCCGCAATAGTTTAGAAACGGTCCATCATATAGATGATATGGTAGAGCAGCTCGATAGCATATTTACATTAATTGAGAATGTAGAAGGCTTAGCTTCTCAAACTAACTTATTAGCATTAAATGCAAGTATAGAGGCCGCGCGCGCAGGAGATGCGGGGCGTGGCTTTGCTGTTGTCGCTGATGAAGTTCGTTCCTTATCAATTAGTTCAGCGAATCTAAACCATCAAATTCGTGAGCGCATAACGCGAGCGAAAGAAACCATTACGACTTTACACACAACGGTTGATAAGATTGCCTCAACTGATATATCGGAAACACTTGAAACGAAAGAAAAGGTTGGTAACCAATTGGCGAGCGTTGCAGGAATCTACAATGCTGTAACAGAGCAAACAGAAATGATTTCTGAGCTGGGTGAGCAATTAGATAGTGCAATTAATGATGCAGTTAGGTCTTTGCAATTTGAAGATATCTCATCACAAGCGCTAGCTAGCATAAGCCAAAATTCTCAAGTATTGAGTCAAATAGCTAAGCAGCTAAATCAAGTGAAATTCCAGAACGATAAACAAGCAGGAGTGCAGTTAAATACCCTGTTAGACGGTTGTCGTACATTACGTCAAAAACAATCGAATACTGTTAACCGCTCTGTGACACAAACAGGTATGAAAGCAGGTGGCGCTGAAGTTTTCTAAAGCATGATCGTTAAATGGTTTTTCCGGTGACGTAGTGAAGAATATTAATGTTGTTTTGAATACGAGAAATAACTATGCCAATCAGCAGTACAGTATCCAATGATAAAAAGCGTGTCATGATCAATATCACGGATCGATTTGATTATGGCTTACATCAATCTTTCAGAGATAGTTACCGAGCGGTGACGAGCCCCGGTGTTATCTATTCTTTAGATTTGAGTCAAGCAACCTATATGGATAGTTCTGCTTTGGGAATGGTGCTGCTGCTCAAGGAGCATGCAGAAAAGCAGGGCGGCAGTGTCATTATTTCTAAGCCGAACCCTGCCGTTGAAAAAATATTGAAAATTGCCAATTTTGACCGCTTTGTAACGATTGAAAATTAACCTACCTAGGTTGCTGTTCCATGGATAAAGTATTGGTTGTTGACGATAAAGCAACAAACCGCCAAATCTTGCAGGAAATGCTGACAAGTATTGGTCTGGATGTAGTTCAGGCAACCGATGGGTTGGAAGCGGTAGAAATGTTCCAGCAGAACCTTCCATCATTGGTATTGATGGATATTGAAATGCCAAATATGGATGGCATCGAGGCAACACGTTTAATTAAACAAGCCGCCGGCGATACTTTTGTGCCTGTCATTATGATTAGCGGTGTAGGTGATAACGAGGTTATTCGTCGCAGTATAGAAACGGGGGGAGATGATTTTATTCATAGACCTTTTTCGTGTGAAGTTCTGCAAGCAAAAATCACGGCTATCCAACGTATTAGGGATCTTTACCAAAACGTACAACGCTTAGAATCCATAAGGCGCCATGAACATAATGTTGCTGAAGAAATTTTCAGTAACGCTGTGGATAAGGGCAATGTAACGTTTGATCAAATTAAGATACATAAAAGAGCTGCATCTACCTTCAGTGGCGATGTGCAAATAACGGCGCGCCGACCCAATGGTGATATTAATATTTTGTTGGGCGACTTCACGGGGCATGGATTAACGTCGGTAGTTGGAGCACTCCCTTTAGCTGAAACTTTTAGAGCAATGACAAGTAAAGGGTATGAAGCAGAACAGATATTGACACAAATAAACCGAAAGCTTCATTCTATTCTTCCAACTGGTTTGTTTTTAGCAGCAGATATGGTGACTCTTTCTCCAAACGGTCAGTGCAAAATTTGGAATGGGGGTATGCCGGATATTTTTGTGCTGTCTTCTGATGGTGAGGTGCGGCTGCGGATAGAGTCTGGGGACCCTCCTTTGGGGATAGTTCCTCAATTACCTGATTTGAACATTAGGCTTATTCAGGTAGAGCCAGACGAAAAAATTCTTTTAATGAGTGATGGCGTGCTTGAAGCACGTAGCAATGATGATGAGTACTTTGGTGAACAACGGTTGTTGTGGGCAGTAAAACTTGGTTCACGTGAAGGTAATATAATCGGTAGAATTATGCGCTCTGTAGACTCATTTTTAAGAGATTACGAGCAAGATGATGATATCTCGCTTATCGAAATACCTGGCAAGATTAGCTTTCCTTTAGAGCAAGAAGCAGTGCTTCCACTGGTAAGTCAGGTTGATACATCCGAAGAAGACAGCGCAGGTTGGACGTGGAGCATTCGTTTGCAAGGAGGAAACCTAAAGGTGGTTAATCCTGTTGCTATTGCGATAAGTCAACTCCAAGAAGTGGAAGGACCAAGTGAACAGTGGCAAGATGTTTTCACTATTTTAACGGAGCTTTTCGTGAATGCGCTTGACCATGGAGTGTTAAAGCTCCCTTCTTCTTTGAAGTCGTCCGCTGAAGGTTTTTCAGAGTACTTTGCCCAGCGTGAGGAGGGCTTACTTCATCTGGATAATGATCATTATGTGAGTATTGCTATGTCTATTGTTAAGTTACAGCAAGAAAGCATGTTGAAAATCACAGTGAATGATAGTGGCGTTGGATTTGATCATGCCCACTGGCTAGAAAAAATATCAGGACCCAATTACGAGAATCCAGGCCTGTCCGGCAGAGGTATTATGTTAGTAAAAGAATTATGCCAGTCTTTGGAATATAGTTATGACGGGACTAAGGTCAGCGCTGAATATGCATGGCGAGGTTAGAAGGTATATTTAAAATATTGATCTAAATCAGTGTTTGGACCATCTATCAAAAGAGGCGAAGTGAAAAAATTGATAGATATCAAATATTTGCATCGATATTCATGGAATTGATAATAAAGGTTGAGCTATATCAATTTTTTCTAATGTGTAGCCGTGTAATCTGTCTCCAAAGATAAAGAATTCTCTATGAGGTGATGGTTATGTTCGGTATTGATCCCTATGTATTTGAAACTCTTTGGCCTAGCTTGGTCGGCGTTGCAGGAATGATAGCGGCGATGGTATGGGGCTTCATAAAAATTCGTCATTTGATGAGTAATGATCAGCCTAAGAAGTAGTTTTCATATTCGAAAAAAACCCGCTCTTGCGGGTTTTTTTGTTTTAAGAACAAGCACTAACTTATAGTGATGCTCTTTTTATAAAATAGAAGAGGTGACCCTGCGGGTATACTAGAGAGCTTATAAGAATGGTCTTGCAGGGTATTTGCTATGGATTATGAAATTCAATTATATAAGCAAGCTCAACAACAAGAGTTATCTCAGTTTTATAAACGAAACAACTACAAGGGGAAAGTAAAAAGCACTGATCGAGTTTGGGTTGTGGTTGATAGCGATGCACAAATTATAGGTGCCGCAAGGTTTTGCCATAACGCAGGGTTAAGTATATTGCGCGGAGTATGGATAGAAGAGTGTTTGCGTCAGCAAGGTATCGGTAGTCAATTGTTACATGCACTCAAGCTGTCAGGCGATATAGAAGGTTGTTATTGCTTCCCTTATTTATACCTTGAAGCTTTCTATCAAAAACAAGGGTTCAGGTTAGTAGAGCAAGCCCCAGTTTCTTTGCAAAAATTACTAACGCGCTACAACCATCATGAAGAGAAAGTCATATTAATGGGTATGCCTCTCGTTTAGTTATATTGTGACTAGAGTCATTATTTTGTAAAGCGCGTTGGATTGATGGCGATCTGATACTGTTTTTCGATCGTCATAGACTGTGAGCTTTCAGTTTCTTTACTATCATCTCCCCTATTGAATGTGATGCTTACAAACTTCTTTTGATGACCGGGTTCAATGGTAAGAATATTGATGCTTTCATCAATGAAAACACTATCGACATGTTTGATCGTGTGCTCCTGGGTATCATGTATGAAGAGCCCAAGATAGAAAAGTGGATTTGACGTCTGGCTTGAAACACTAAAGGGGGCGGTAAATACTCTTTTGTTATCTTCAATGCCTACATTGATGGTTTGGATAGTGTCATAGTTAAGGTCGATATTGCCGCTCTTTTCATCCATTGAGTATTTACCGGTAGCCCAGCGTTGCATTTCTTGTTTCTTTATATCTGTTAGCAGGACAGGTGTAAGTGTGTCCGTTTTCCGAGGTAGAAAGAGAGTAAAGTCTTCTAAAGTACGGATGCTGAACAACGATAGCATGACTTTCGAGTATCCCATTTCTTCTGCTTCGCGCATTAATTGATCGTATTCCACTACTTCACCATCGGCTAACTCAATATAAATATCGTTGTTAGTGAAATTAAACTGATAAATACCTGCGATTAAAACGATAGCAGGTAGGACAATTAAAGATGTAAGTGCTATCCAAAAGCGTTTTTTAAAGGCCATCGCATCCTCCGTGAGGGCGTAAAGAACGTGTGGTTCGATTTTATAAGTACTCTTGTTACGAACGTTTGTATGAATAGAATGTAGCAAGAGATATATGCCCGAAACAAGTCTGTATAAGTGACAAAGTACCGCAGCGTTTATAGAGGCACTATTAGGCTTTATGGATGATGAATAGATAAGCCGTTAAGAAATGCCGAAAATGCAGTTAAGTTGGGGCTAAATAAGGTTTTAGTTGAGATTATCAGGCTTCATTAACAGTTGTTTAATAATTATGATATTCAAAAATAATTTGAAACTAATTATTTTATTATGCTGTTTTTGGCGAGTAAATATTGAGTAACAATGTACCTCTTTCAATGAAAGTAGGATTATTACAATGTACAAACGTGCTTTACTAGCAGCAAGTGTTGCTCTCGTTGTTAGCTTTTCAAATTCTATATTTGCCGAGGTTCCACAGGTTGAGGTTATTGCTGAGTTTGATCAGCGTCCGGGTAACCCATCGATTACGCCAGAGGGGCGTATATTACTGAGTATTCACCCGCTGGATCATCCTGCACTTAAAGTTGTAGAGTTGAATGCTATTGGCACCTTGGTTCCTTACCCCAATGAATCATTTTCAATGGGAAAAGGTTCAGAGGCTCAAGCAGTTATCGCGATAAGAACGGATGACAATGGTATTGCATGGATTCTCGATTTAGGTAAAAGAGTATTAACGGGGTGGGATACGAAGCATGATAAGCAAGCTAAAAAGATAGTCCTGCCAGAGTCCGTTTTATTACCGACAAGCTTCCTTCAAGATTTTGCGTTAGATCAAAAACGAAACCGCATTATTATTGCGGACATGACGCAAGGTGACTTAAAAAGCGCACCTATACCTGCTTTTATCGTGGTTGACCTTGTTTCTGGAAAGGCTAAACGTCTTGCTGAGAATCATCCTTCGATGATGCCTGATTTTCCTAATGGTTTTGCACTTAACCCCATAACCATCGACCCTAGCTACACTTGGGTATACTTTGGTGCTTTGCACGGGAAAAGTATATATAGAGTGCCAGCATTAAGTTTTGATGGAGATAGCCAAACCGTTGAGAGTAGTATTGAAAAGTATGGGCCTAAACCTTATTCAGATGGGATCAGCGTTGATGGTGCACAAAATGTCTATATTACAGATATTGAGAGCAATGCCATTGGGGTAACAACACCTAAAGGTTATCAGCTTTTAGCATCGCTAGATAAAGCTCAATCATGGCCGGATGGCTTATCGTTTGGTCCTGATGGGTATATATATGCAACGGTTAATCAACTCAATCGTAGTGCAGCGCTAAATCAAGGAGTTGATGACGGTGTAGGCCCTTATCAATTGGTTAGAGTGAAAGCATTAGCCGAAGGAAAAACGGGGCGCTAGTGTAAGAAAATCACATGGCTGAAGCATACAGCCATGTGATTTTAATCTGCAGTGAGGTACTACAGTGGGATAAGGATACTCGTTAACATTGCTCGCGTTTATGTAATATTCTTTAATAATTCTTCAGTGCTGTTGATGCTGGCATATGACGAGCTGAGAGCCGCCATAAACGCTGCATGTACATGGGCAGCAGGTACTGTTGTTCCATTAAATTCTAGATCACGTGTAGCACAAGCATCATGTGCCACTGATACCTCATAGCCTAAATCTACGGCAGCGCGAACGCCTGCGTCGATACACATATGGCTCATTGCACCAACAACAATCAGTTTTTTTACATTCAGTTTTTTAAGCACCTCTTGAAGCTCTGTATCACGAAAGCTATTAGGTTTGTGCTTGAGAATAACCGCCTCATTTTCTGATGGGATTACGGAGTGATGAATGTTAGCACCCTCTGATCCTTCTAAAAAAAATGGCGCATCAGCTGTTAAAAATTCATGGCGAACATGCACGATAGGCAAGTCTTGGTTACGAAATTCTGTCAGTAGTTTCGCGCCTTGCTCTACTGCTTTTTCAGCACCACTGAGTGGCCATTTCCCTTCTGAAAAGTAGTCGTTTTGAAAGTCGATTAATAATAGTGCTGTATGGGACATAAGTGCTTTTCCTGTTTTATTGTGTCGTTTGTTTTGAGATGTTGTGACTATTATCTTAAAAAGTAGGTCGATATACTGGAGTCATAACAGGCATATAAAAGGTTAAAACTGACAATGGGCCGAATTCATATAGGAATTATTGATTACCCAGGTGCGCTGCAGTCTGCTGTGCAAGGTCTTAGAGAGGTGTTTATTGCGGCAAATCGTATCTGTGCTCAGCAACAACTAGATATTGTTTTTGATATAGACATATACAATGTTGAACAGATCTCAATGTTTTTAACTAAAGAGCTTTCAGTGAAGGAGGAGCAATCGAGTAATCCATTTCAGGCAGTGATTCTTCCTCCTTCTTTGGAAGGTGAGTACTACATCAACCCCGCTCAAACACTGAAGCAATGGTTACTACAGCAGCGTGCGCAAGGGGTGATACTTTGCTCAGTATGCGCCGGGGCTTTTATTTTGGCTTCTTGTGGGCTGCTAGACCAGCGGCCGGCGACAACACATTGGGGGTTAACTGAGCGCTTTAATAAGACTTACCCCGCAGTAGATTTGGATAGTAATAAGATTTTGATAAACGATACTGACCTTATTACTGCGGGAGGCCTTATGGCGTGGTTAGATTTAGGTCTGGAGCTAGTGGCTCAGTTTACTCAGCCACGGATCATGCGATTATTAGGGAAGTATTTGATTGTTGACACAGGTTCACGAGAACAACGCTACTATCGTAGTTTTGTGCCAGCACTAAACCATGGAGATCAAGTCGTACTCAATGTGCAGCATTATTTGCAGGTTAATTTTGCTAGAAATATTTCAATGAGTGAATTAGCGGTATTAAGTTGCTTAGGGGAGCGTACTTTTTTACGGCGTTTTGTTAAAGCAACCGAGTTGAAGCCTAGCCAGTACTTACAGCAGCTACGTATACAAAAAGCATGTGACTTAATTGAAAGCAGCTACGATAGTATAGAGCTTATCGCAACAAAGGTGGGCTATGAAGACGTTAGCGCATTTCGTAAAGTTTTTATTAAAACGATGGGGCTAACACCACGTGAATTTAGAAATCGCTTTGCACATTGACACTAATAAAAAACCGGCAGTAGCGGCCGGTTTTTATAGCTTGCTGGGTTCATACTTTAAAAACTATATAAAAGCAGCGAAGCGCTCATCAAGAGGTGTGTCAGCTAGGTGATTAATGTAGTTGCTCATGATTTTTTGGGCTAAACCTAATACTATTTCTAATAACTGCTTTTGGGTATAGCCTGCATCGTAGAAGTTTTGTACCTCAGCTTCTGAGATTAAACCTCGGTTGCGGACGATGAGTAACGTGGTGTCGTGCAATGCTTGTAGTTTAGGTGTCGGCATCGGAGCGCGGTTGCGTAACGCATCAGTTAGGGCATCGTCCACTTTCATCATTTTGGCAATAGCGGCATGCGCTGGAACACAGTAGTGGCAGCCGTGTTCAACATTGATTGTCTGCCATACAACGGTCAATTCTTCTGCATTTAAAGAGGTTGCTTGGAAAAGTTTATGAAGAAGTTGGTATGCTTCAAGCGCTTCAGGTGACTCGGCCATAACGCCATGTAGGCTTGGAATAGAACCAAAGGCTTTAATGGAGTTGTCTAGAAGAGTCTTGCTTTGTTCAGGAGCAGTTTCGCGAGTATGGACGGTAAGGTTGTTCATTGGGGGTTCCTATTTTGATCGTTTGTTCAATAATTTAAGGTTATTTGATTTTGATCGACTGTTCAAGTTAAAATTGAACAATTGCTCAAATTGGAACTTATAATGGCAAATATTGCTAAATACGATCGTGCTGATGTAATAAATAAAGCGATGCTGCTTTTCTGGGAAAAAGGCTTTAATGGCACATCTACGCGCGACCTTCAGCAGGCTGTAGATATGCGCCCTGGTAGTATTTATAGTGCTTTTGGTAGTAAGGAGGGCTTGTTTAAAGAAGCCCTCAGATGTTACTCAGCCAACACGTATGCATTACTTCAAGAGAAAATTCAGCAACAAGGCTCTCCTTTAGCGGGGTTACAAGCGTTTATTTATTGCGTAGTCGTTAGTAATCGTAGTGTTGCACCAAGTGATATGTGTTTATTGGTAAAGGCAGTAGCTGAGCTAACTGATAGCAGCCCGGAGCTGCTACAGGAAAGCCAACTACTTATGAAAAAAGGTGAACAAAGTTTCGCTCGTGTACTTCAAGAAGCGCATGAGCAGGGTGAGCTTTTTGCTAATGCTGATCCACAGGCATTAGCCAAGTATATCCAAGTACAAATGATAGGTCTGCGCACCTATTTGCGTACTAGCGATGATGTTGCTGCTGTTGAAAAGCTGATTGAAGATATTTTCAACATGCTAAAGGCCCCTATGGTTTAACGATTATCTCAGATGCACTTATGAAGGCATTTATAATCAGAGTGTGTGGTTCTATATCCTGATGTTAGCTGGTACTTACTCCTCTCCTTTATATTGTTAACACTGGCTTGAAAATAACAATAATAACAGAAGAGTAGATGCATACTTTCTGAGATATGGAGTAGCTGTATGACGCCAATAGAATGGCTTTTACTTACAGTAATAATAGCTATTGCTGGCGTAGTGCGTGGGTGCATTGGGTTTGGTTTTTCTGCGTTGGTGGTTGCATCTTCTACGCTATTTCTTGACCCTACAATTGTTGTGCCTATGCTGGCAATACTGGAGATAGTTGCCAGTATTCATATGGCCATTACCACATGGCGTGATGCCGAGCGAAAAATCTTAACTTACCTTATGATTGGAGCCACAATTGCTACGCCGTTAGGTGTTTATGTATTAGTAATATTGCCTGCTGACACCATACGCTTATTGTTGTCGTTAATGATACTAGTCTTAAGCGGATTATTAGCTAGTGGCTGGCAATACCGTGGTCGGCGTGGGCCTACGACATACCTTTCTCTGGGTTTATTATCTGGGGTTTGCAATGGTGCCGCTGCAGTGGGAGGCTTGCCCGTCGCTACTTTTCTTACTGCGATGAATCTAAGTATGGCATCTTTGCGTGCCACCTTGGTATTGTTCTTTTTTGGAACAGATATTGTTTTCATATTGAGTGCATCGGGCCATGGATTGTTTACTCAATCGTTAGTAGTCATGAGTGCCCTGATGATAGTCCCTATGACTATAGGGGTTCATTTCGGTGGGAAGTTATTCGTGCTTGTATCGGAGAAGCGTCTGAAGCGTGCCGTTATAGGCTTACTGATTTTGTTATCCTTAATAGGCCTCGTGCGTGCTGCTATCGGTCATTTTTAGCTTGATACATTCTCATATCAGCGGCTTTTAGTAGCGACTTGAGGTCGCTTCCTTCTTCTGGGTATACGGCAATGCCAATGGATGGGTGTAGGCGAAGTGTGCTATCGGGCAATAAACACTCTAAAGGTTGGATAAGAGCCGTTTCAAAGCGGTTTTTAATGGTTTCGGTTGACGGCAAGCTAATATGATCAGATAGAACAACGACAAATTCGTCTCCTCCTATGCGTGCCAGAAGGTCTTGTGGCCTCATTAAGGCTTCAAAACGTTGTGCTACCTCAATTAATGCCTCATCGCCTTTATCATGACCAAATTGGTCATTAAGCTGCTTGAAATTATCTAAATCAATAAAGAGTAATGCAAAAGAGGGGGCAGAGGCTTGTGAGCCTGGTTTTAGTAATTGAGAGAAAAATAATTCAAGAGCGGCACGGTTTGCAGTTCCTGTGAGTCAGTCAGTAAATCGCGTCGCATCTCCATTAAGGAGCGTGCTAATACCCCTATTTCATCTGTACGTTGTAATGTGATGTTTGACAGCTCTGGTTCTCCATTTTCAATAACGGCATGAGCCAGCGATGTTAAATCTCGGGTAAACCTCATCAAAATCATTAAGCCTAGTAAAATGGCGAACACCACAGCGACAACACCTAATATCAACACCATGTAAACTTGTTGTGTTACGCCTGTCAGAATATCAGCATTGGGTACAGCTATTACGGCAATCCAGTCTAAGCCTGCATTATCAGTTATGTGTTTGTAGGCGACATTTATTTTCTCACCGTATGTATCTGTAAAAGTTAGTGTGCCTGTGGATGAGCGGTTTTTGTTTTTAGCAATTTCTGGAAGAAGAACCTGATAAGTTGATTTAATAAGGGCATCACCGGAATCATCTACATCCATGCGAGCCATCTTTCCGTTGCTTTTTATTTGAACATTAGGAATATTAGACGCCGCTAAAAGATCCCCGTTACTCTCTACTAAGAATGCTAGTCCACGATCGCTAACTTCAATATTTGAAATAAATTGATTGAGTTTTAATAACGAAACATCTGTAGCGACTACACCGGTGAAATTCCCCATATGGGAAAGTACTTGGCGGGCACGCGTTACCACTAAATCTTCAGTAGAAAAATCTACGTAAACGGATGTCCACATATGTTGCGTTGCATTTTTTTTCTGTGAGCTAAACCAAGGGCGTGTACGAGGATCAAAAATATTAGTCTCTGTTGAAACCTGCTTGGTTTTTCCGTTAATACTGTTTAGACGCAGGTAGCGGCGAGGTTTACTCGGGTCTGTTTTAATACGTATCTCTGCTTCTGCATCATTGAGTTGTCTAAGGCCAAAAGATTGACCCGCAAGGTTGCCGTAATAGACGTAATCGTTAGGGTCCGTATGTAACGTAGTGGCAGTCCAAAAGCGAGTGCGCATAGCATCCAGCTCAGTGCTAATATCATCTGAAGCGGTTAGGCCTACTGGGAAAGCTGCTTCTAAAACAGCACTAGAGCCATACATATGATGATCTACTGCTTGACCTATACGTTCTACCATTTCTAATGAAAGACGTTCTGAAAGACGTGAGACGGTATTGCTGCCTGCCCAGTAGGAGAGCAGACCGATAGTGATCGTAAGAAGAACGATCAGAAAGACATATGGAAAAATTAGCGTTGCTTTCAGCGACCGGAAATTAGTTTTGGTTGCAGACATCTCAAGTTATTCCAATTATGCGAGCTGGCGATAAATCTAATCCTGCTGATTATATCGTGTATCGTTACTATATTAAGACATTTTTCCTTTAAGTCTTTAAATAAGTCATGTGATAGCTATTATACCCATGTAATGTGAATGGTTACTTTCTGGCTTTGTGGAGTTAGGCCTCTTTTTTAGAAAGTACTATTCATTACCAAAAAGATAAAAAAATATTATCATGATATATTTTTAAATATATTTACGATTGCTGATCTTGGTAGAATCAGGTGTGCAAGGAAATAAATTAATAGTGATATTAAAAAGGCACACGTGAGCTTAGTTTGTTTGTGCTTTTAGCTGTTAAATTAAATGATGAAAATGTATTGTCGTGATGCTTTTTAAGGGGAATGTAAGCTAAGGCCCTGACGGCTATAGGTGCTATACCTCTTGCAGTAAGTTGTTGTTCGCTGCCTATATAGGCTAACTCAACATCTGGCGCAAATGATGAAAGCTCACATTATAATCTGTTTAGGTTTTTATAGTTTTACCAATAGTGAATTCTTATAATAAACCAGCTCATAAAATATGCGGCAGCGAGAGACAATCTAAGCTTAGATACACAACATAAAATCAGACAAAGAGCGTAAACAAGAACGCCGGTAGGTAAAGTGAAAGTTCTAATAGGAGGGTTTATAACTGATTGGGGTTGCCAAGCAATAGATGAAAATGAGGCATAATTATTAAAGAGAGACAAAATAGGTGGCGTTAAGGAAAAACGGTTAACAACTGCAGCAGGTAACCATAAATTGACAACGGTCATTTCTGAAGTTGCCGTCTCTTCGATTAGAGTCATTACTTGCTTGTTAACCTTGGCATACATATGTTTTGGACTATTTATGGAACCTTTTTATTTTATCACTGAGAGTTGAATCTTATTTTTT
>NZ_JADGEV010000013.1:16983-95868 GCF_016744175.1 Neptunomonas sp.
ATTAGAGTCATTACTTGCTTGTTAACCTTGGCATACATATGTTTTGGACTATTTATGGAACCTTTTTATTTTATCACTGAGAGTTGAATCTTATTTTTTTGTATCATTGGCCGAAAGATATTACTTAGCTTCTGTTAAGTTAGTCCATAGCAAATAGGGTATGTAAAAAATTAATAGTAGCGAAACAATCTTAAGTAAAAGGTGAAGCTAAATAATAAGATAATTGTATGGCATGAATTATTTCAATTAAATAATGTTTTTTCTTATATTATAAAGTGTCTTTATAATATAAGAAAAAATATTAACGAGTGACATTATTTAAATATTTGTTGCTGCGTTGTCTAAAATTGCAGTATGTAGGCTTATATATTAATAACCCCGACCGTTGTCGGGGTTATTAATGAGTGGCAGATGTTATAGCGCTTCGATTTTCCCATATTGTTCTGTCAGCTGGCTTTGAGCTGACTTGGCAGTATCGAGTTTTTCTTTCTCTTTAGCGATAACAGCATCAGGAGCGTTGGATACGAATTTCTCGTTTCCTAGTTTGCCTTCTACGCGGCTAATTTCTTTCTGAAGTTTATCCATCTCTTTTTTGAGACGTCCTAGTTCTGCATCTTTGTCGATTAAGCCTGCCATGGGCACCAAGACCTGCATATCGCCCACTAACTGCGTTGCTGACATCGGCGCTTCGTCGCCTGGGTTGAGCCAGGTGATAGAAGCAAGAGAGGCAAGTTTTGATAGAAAGTTTTGGTTTGCATCCAAGCGAGTCTTGTCTTCAGCGTTACCATTTTGTAGCAGGATATCTAGCTCTTTAGCAGGAGATATGCCCATTTCACCACGGATATTACGGACACCTGCAATAACACCTTTCAGCCATTCGATATCGGCTTCTGCTGCCGTATCGATTTTAGCTTCATTGGCAATAGGGAAGCCCTGTAGCATGATGGTGTCGCCTTCAACACCCGCTTCAGTTTTGATGGACTGCCAGATTTCTTCGGTGATGTACGGCATGATCGGATGAGTCAGTCGTAGGATTACTTCGAGTGCCCGTACCAATGTACGACGTGTACCGCGCTTGGCGCTTGCAGACGCGTTTTCGTCCCACAGTACAGGTTTGGATAGTTCTAGGTACCAACCGCAGTACTCGTTCCAGATAAAGTCGTATAGGGTTTGTGACGCTAGGTCGAAGCGGTATTCTTCAAAGTGCTTGCTTACGTCAGCTTCCACTTGCTGCAAGCGGCTAGCGATCCAGCGATCGGCCAATGACAATTCTACATCGCCCGCTTTGCCATCCACTAGGATCTGGCCGCAATCTTCGCCTTCAGTATTCATTTGAACGTAGCGTGCGGCGTTCCAGATTTTATTACAAAAGTTACGGTAACCTTCTAAGCGTTTCACATCCCAGTTGATATCACGGCCAGTAGAAGCCAATGCTGCCAGTGTAAAGCGCAATGCATCGGTGCCATGGGCGGCAATGCCTTCTGGGAATTGCTTCTCAGTACGTTTGCCAATCTTTTCAGCCAGTTGCGGCTGCATCATGTTACCGGTACGTTTTTCGAGTAAGTCTTTGAGTTCTATACCGTCGATCATATCTAACGGATCAAGGACGTTGCCCTTAGATTTAGACATTTTATCGCCATTCTCGTCACGGATAAGTCCAGTAACATAAACGGTTTTGAACGGTATTTGTGGCTTGCCGTCATCATCTTTAACGAGGTGCATCGTCATCATCATCATACGGGCAACCCAAAAGAAGATGATATCAAAGCCTGTGACGAGTACATCTGTCGAGTGGAACGTTTTCAGGCGCTCAGTGTTTTCGGGCCAGCCAAGTGTAGCGAATGTCCATAAGCCTGAGCTAAACCAGGTATCCAATACATCGTTGTCTTGGCGTAGTTCTGTCTCAAGATCTAAACCATACTTCGCTCGTGCTGCGTCGGCATCTTTAGCGACGTAAACATTGCCTTGGTTATCGTAAAACGCGGGGATACGGTGACCCCACCAGAGCTGACGAGAGATACACCAGTCCTGAATGTCGTTCATCCAAGCGAAGTACATATTTTCGTACTGTTTAGGGACAAATTTAATGTCGCCATTCTCAACTGCTTCAATGGCAGGTTTGGCTAATGTTTTAGCATCAGCAAACCATTGGTCTGTTAGCATCGGCTCAATGACAACACCACCACGGTCACCGTAAGGAACGGTCATGGCGTTTTCTTCAACCTTTACGAGTAACTCAAGGGCCTCAAAATCTGCCACAATCGCTTTACGTGCAGCAAAGCGTTCCATACCACGATATTTCGCGGGTAAAGTTTTGTCGAAGTCGTTGCTCTCACGGCCATCAGAAGTAAACGTTTGTGCTTCGTCGCGGATATCCCCGTTAAGTGTGAAGATGTTGACCATCGGCAGCTTGCAGCGTTTACCTACTTCATTATCGTTAAAATCATGTGCAGGTGTGATTTTCACACAACCCGTACCTTTCTCCATATCAGCGTATTCGTCGCTGATAATAGGAATACGACGACCCACAAGAGGTAGTTCAATGAATTTGCCAACGATGCTTTGAAAGCGCTCATCTTCTGGGTTTACGGCTACAGCCGTATCACCGAGCATAGTCTCAGGGCGTGTTGTACCCACGACTAAATAGTTTTTGCCTTCTGCTGTTGTTGCGCCATCAGCTAGAGGGTAGCGTAGGTACCACATCTTGCCTTGGACTTCGCGGTTCTCTACTTCAAGATCAGATATAGCTGTATGTAGTTTAGGGTCCCAGTTTACCAAGCGCTTACCACGATAAATTAACTTATCGTCGTACATGCTGATAAAGGCTTCTTGAACGGCACTGTAAAAACCTGCATCCATAGTGAAGCGTTCGGTTGGCCAGTCAACTGAGTCGCCTAGACGGCGCATTTGGCGTGTTATGGTATCGCCAGACTCTTCTTTCCATTCCCAAATCTTTTCGATGAAGGCTTCTCGGCCTAAATCGTGACGCGTTTTTTGCTCTTCTGCCGCAAGCTTGCGCTCTACTACCATTTGGGTTGCGATACCGGCGTGGTCGGTACCTACTTGCCATAAGGTGTTTTTGCCTTTCATACGATGGTAGCGAGTGAGTGCATCCATGATGGTGTGCTGGAATGCATGGCCCATGTGCAGGCTGCCGGTGACATTCGGCGGTGGAATCATGATGCTATATGACTCGCCTTCGCCAGAGGGGGCGAAGTATCCGTTGTCTTCCCAGGTTTTGTACCAGGATTTTTCAATCTCGTGTGGCTGGTAGGTCTTATCCATCGTGGTCTGCGTCTCTTGGCACTGTTTGTGTAAGGCTGCTTGTGTAAAGCGGCTTAAATTAAGGACTGGCGGCATACCGAACGTTCTTTAGGAGTGCGTGCGGTGAAAAAGATACAATTGTAACCAGTAAAACAGAGAATTATACCTGTAGAGACGGTATCAATGAAGGCGTTTAAGAGGATCGTTTACGCATATCGTGCATGCGAGGCTGGATTCCAGCAGTTTGGTAATCTTTAAAGCGTGCACGTGTTAGCCCGAGTATCTCATCGGACTGAATGACAATTTCCGCTACACGACTAAACTGTGCTGTTTGAGTGGGGAATATAGCCGATAAATTTACCAACATATCGGGCGTTTTTGGAATATGTTCGAGTTGCCATCCGATTAAAATAGGGGCATGTAATTCTTCTGTGGGCAGGCTATTGGCCAAAAAGCTTTCAGGTGAAGACTGCCACAGACGTTCACTGATCCGCTCGGCCATATGTTCAGAATCCGTGTGAATATACAGCCAGTGACCCGCGCTAATTGCGCGAGTCGCCAATTTTCCTAAAAATTGGTAGCGGCTGTCTTCATCTGCACTAGGCAGAATGTAAAAGTCGGCTTGAGACATTATGAGTCGTCTGTCATCTCATTGGCTGCTTGATTTAGCAAGTACTGGCTCAATAAAGGGACACAACGGCCTGTAGCCCCTTTTGCTTTACCTGCACTGTTCCAAGCAGTGCCTGCAATATCCAGATGCGCCCAGCGGTAGGATTTGGTAAAGCGAGATAAGAAGCAGGCAGCTGTAATCGTCCCTGCTGCGGGCCCACCAATATTGGCGATATCAGCAAAGTTGCTATCGAGCAGCTCCTGATAGTCGTCCCATAACGGTAAGCGCCATGCGCGGTCATTCGCGTAGTCACCTGCGCTGCTTAATTCGCTAGCGAGTTCTTCGTCGTTGGTCAACAGACCACAAACACTGTTACCCAGTGCAACGATAACGGCTCCCGTCAAAGTTGCTATGTCGACCACTGTTTTTGGATTAAAACGCTCAACATATGTAAGAGCATCGCATAACACTAAGCGGCCCTCTGCATCTGTATTAAGAATTTCGACAGTTTGACCAGAAAGTGTTGTAACAATGTCGCCTGGCTTAGTTGCTTTACTTCCTGGCATATTTTCGGCGGCAGCAATAACGCCAACGACATTGATAGGCAGGTCCATTTCAGCAATAGCATGCATGGTGCCCATGACGGACGCTGACCCACACATATCAAATTTCATCTCGTCCATTTTAGCGCCGGGCTTAAGAGATATACCGCCAGTATCAAACGTTACACCTTTACCAACGATGACATGTGGCTGGGCATCGTCTTCGCCTCCGTTATATTTCATAACAATCAAGCGTGATGGCTGCTCACTACCGCGTCCTACTGATAGCAAAGAGCCCATTCCAAGGTGCTCCATGGTGTCTTCGTCGAGGATTTCACACGTTACGGAGTCATACTCGTTGGCTAGTTCTTTGGCTTGTTCAGCAAGGTAATTTGGCGTGCAAATATTACCTGGTAGGTTACCTAGATCACGGGCTACATTCATACCGTTCGCGATGGCCGTTCCATCAACCAGTGCGCCTTCGCCTTCTTCTGTCTGTGCATCAGGCAGGTGGATGCAGAGTTTTTTGATGGCATAAGGCTCTGCTTTTTTGCTTTTGGTATTATCGTACTGGTAAAGGTCTGCGGTAACCCATTCGGTTAAATGGCGAACTTGGCGATAGGTATCGGCTGTTTTTGAAGCAAGCCCATCAAATGCGACGGTAACTTCTTTTAAACTGACAGACTTGATCGTGGAGCTAAGTGTAGTTACGACCTTTTTATAGTTACGGTCATGGCGCTCCTCAGCTTTGCCCAAGCCAATTAACAAAATGCGTTTGGCCGCAACGCCGTTAATTTTCTGTAACAGTAATGATTCAGCAGTTTTTCCCTTGATATCACCACTACTGATGAGACCGCTGAGGTAGCCTTGTGAGGCTTGGTCTATGGCCAGGGCTGATGGGCTGAGTGTCGCTCCATCTTCAATTCCAATTACCAGACATTCAGTTTCCAGAGATGCAACCGCACCGTTTACAATTTCAAAATCCATGATGGCTCCAAACAAGACATTAATGCTGGTTTGATAGATAATGCCGGTTATTTCCAGCATCTATAATTGTTTGGCACTATAAACCATTTCGTTGATATACATAAACCCTTTAGCTTACAGGTTGGTTTACTTTGATTATTTTTCGCTACTTGTCTCGTCAGATTATGATGAGTGCACTGGCTGTTAGTGCTGTGCTGACTATGTTGATTGTTAGCGGTCGTTTTGTTAGATATTTGTCTTATGTGGCTGCAGGTGAATTGTCCCCAGAGTTTGTTTTTCAGGCAATTATGTATCGTATACCGGGTATGTTGGTATTGATCCTTCCTCTAGGTTTATTTCTGGGTGTGCTGCTTGCTTATGGGCGCATGTATCTTGAAAGTGAAATGGTGGTCTTGAATTCTAGCGGTGTGAGTGGCCACAGGCTTGCTGCATTTGCGTTGGGGCCAGCGGTTGGTGTGGCCTTGGTCGTCGCTTTATTGAGTTTATATATTTCACCCCTTTGCTGGCAACAGATTGAGATTATTTATGAAAAGCAAAGTGCGAAAAGTGAGCTGGATAGCTTGAGCCCCGGTCGATTCCAGAGTTTAGGTAAAGATGGCCGGCGTACTACCTATATAAATGGCGTAAAAGAAGGAGGGAAGGAACTCGATTTTATTTTTGTGTCCGAACGAGATAGTAAGACAGGGCAGTTACGGGTCGTACTTGCGGAGTCAGGCAAACAAGTAGTCACGAACCCCAAAACGGGTGACCGCTTTGTTGTACTGAAAAATGGATACCGTTATGCCGGTGTTCCTGGCCAGGCTAATTATCAAGAAGTTAAATATGCCGAATATGGTTTTTTGATGCCTCGTCCTGGCGATAACCTTCGTGGGCCTGAGATTGAAGCCATGACAGTCAGCGAACTAATGGGGCGTTCAGGCACTTATTATCAAGCCGAACTTCACTGGCGCTTCTCAACGCCGCTCTTGGCGTTGATTATTACACTCATAGCCGTTCCCATGAGTAAGACCAATCCTCGGCAGGGGCGTTATGCCAAATTGATCCCATCGATCTTGCTTTACATGTTGTATTTGACACTGTTAACGAGCGCAAAAGGGATGATTGACGACGGAGAAGCATCGGTCAGTTTATTATGGATGATTCATGCAGGTTTCTTTTTACTGGCCATGAGTTTGATATTTGCATCTGGGGTCTGGGAGCGCATTTTCAGTTTAATACCGTCCATTCCTAAGCGAGGTAAGGCTTGATGAAATGTTTGGATCGTTATATCGCTTATCAAGTGCTCAGTGCTGTTTTTGTAGTGTTGTTGATTATTGTCGGGCTGGATTTGATTTTCGAATTTGTGGAACAAGCCGGTGATATTAATGAGCGTTACCGTTTTGCAGATGTACTGAGTTATTTAATACTCAGAGTACCTAGTCGTTTATATGAGTTTTTACCTTTGTCCAGTTTAATTGGATGTATGGTTGGTTTGGGAGTATTGGCAAGTAATAGTGAATTAACTGTGATGCGTGCCGCGGGTATTTCAATACAACGTATTGTGTTGAGTGTATTAAAACCTACTATGTTACTAGCGGCGCTAGCTTTAGTTCTTGGTGAATACGTCGTACCTGTTACTGAACAAAAAGCACAAAGCTCGCGTGCCTTAGCTCAGTCGGCAGGCGAGGCGTTACAGTCTAAGCATGGCGTATGGCACCGTGAAGGTGGTCAGTTCATTCATATAAATGCGGTCGACCCTGGCGGGAAGATACATGGAGTGACTCGCTACACGTTTAACGATCAACGCCAGATGCTGGTCTCTAGTTTTGCAGTAAGTGGTGTGTACAGTGAAGGTGCTTGGCAGTTGAGCAATGTCGTGAGTACTATTTTTTCAGATGACCATACAAAGACCAAACAAGTAGAGCAAGAACGCTGGGAATCGGGTTTAACGCCGACATTGTTATCGGTGATAGTAGTAGACCCTATGGACCTGTCGATTACTGGTTTGTGGTCTTATTCAAGCTATTTACGTGACCAAGGTTTGGACTATAACCAATATTTACTGGCTTTTTGGACTAAGAGTTTACAGCCTGCGGGAATTTTCGCGCTGGTTTTAGTGGCTATTTCTTTTATATTTGGGCCATTGAGAAGCGTGACTGTTGGCCAACGAATTATTGCTGGTGTTATTGTTGGACTAATTTTTAAATTTTCTCAGGACCTGTTAGGTCCTGCCAGCACGATAGTTGGTTTTACACCACTGTTGGCAACCGTTATTCCAATTATTATTTGTTTTGTTGTTGGGCTATTTTTATTACGTAGGGCTGGTTAGCTCGTTTTCTTATCTTTCTTTTTGGGTGGTAATTGTACAACACGTGTACCCGAAACCTGATCGTGCCACGTGAGTTTTTGGTCTGAAAAGAGCACCCATAAATAACCTAAGCCAAGACAGGTAATAGAAATTCCTGCCATAAAAAAGCGGATCAATGAATGTACCCAGCTGAGACTGTAGCCTTCAGCTGTTTGAACCCTGATCCTCCATGCCATCATACCCACCGTTTGTCCTGAACGTGTCCAGAAGTACCCAAAAAATAGGAACATAGCGACCAAAAGAAGTGATTTATACAGGGGGCCTGAAACAGGCTCTCCATCATTTATGGCAACACCTATGCCACTCAGCACAAATAAAATGGCGATGACGATTAAAATGTCATAAACCAAGGCCGCAAGTCTGCGCAAAAGTGATGCTTGTAGTACTTGTGTTTGATCGTAAACTTTTGGCATGGTTATCCTTGTTTTGAAATAGTTTAGCAACGAGTGTTGGTTGCAGTTAGGTTGCTTAATTTAAACAGTGGTCGAATTAAGGTGCCGATCATACTGCCGAGAAAGGCAGCAACTAGCCACAACCAACCATGCAGACTGCCTGATGCTATACCACTAAAATAGGCGCCGATATTACAACCGAAAGCAATAGTGGCTCCGTACCCCAGCATCAGGCCGCCAATAACGGCCGCAATCCAATGTGGCCAAGGCATACGCCATTGTATCGTAAGCTTGCCAGCGAGAGAGGCCGCTAGTAGCGCACCCATAATAATGCCTACATTCATTAGAGTTCCAGCGTCAGACGTGAGTGGTTCCATTAATGCGGATTCGCGCCCTGGTTGCATCCAGTATGTCCAAAAATCTAATTCTAAATCAATATTTAACCATTCTGCTGCTTTTGCTCCCCAAAGCGGGTAGGCAAGGGCAACTGCCCAAGGGCGACCAATCATGGCGAGTGTCATGAAATTTAGTACGGCTAATGCTACTGCACCCCAAATAAAGGGCCAAGGGCCTAATAATAATTGGCGATGTAAGGGAAGAGAAGTGTCGTGAGTATCTTTATCAATGGAGCCATTTCGGCGTTTTTCGATTCTCAATGTTATCCACGTAATAAATGCAAAAACTGATAAGTGAATGATAAGTGCGGGCACTAAACCAAACGCTTCAATAAATGAGTATGGAGCTAACTGGGGAAGCGTTGTCCACCATTCATAGTCTTTTGTAGCCCAGAGAGCACCGACCGTGAATCCAAGCATGCTTGGAATAGCTCGGAGCTGCCCACCTCCAGCATGATAAAGGTTACCCGAAGCGCATCCATTACCTAGTTGCATGCCAATGCCAAAAATAAAAGCACCAATAACAATTGACCAACCTAATGGGCGAACAAAACCTGAAATATTTGTGCCCAATAAGTCCCCTGCTGCTAGTGCAGGAAAAAACAAGCAAACAGCAACCGACAGCATCAGCATTTGTGCTCTGAGGCCTTTGCCTTGCCCATGAGTGACAAAAGTGCGCCATGCAGTGGTGAAGCCAAATGCTGCGTGATATAACGCTAAGCCTAAGGCTGTCCCCAGCATCAATAAGCGTGCTTCATGCCAAGACTCTATTTTGGCTATCCAAAAAAAGGCTGTGATACAGAGTAAAGTTACTATGCTCAGAGGGATAAAGTAACGCGCTGTGAATATGGGCGTTGTAACAATGGGGCGTGTACCAGAGGGCATATGGAGAAAGCCAAGTATATACTGGGGCTAAAAGGGCTGGTTAATATACCACTCGTTGACGAATTCGTTAAGTGAATACTATGAGCACTAAAAAACAAGAATAGTCTGACGCTTTAACGTCAGACTATAAAGCAGCGTTTAAACTGATTAGTTCTTGAAAGGTTTTACATAGTCTTCTTCATAATCAGAAGCGAGTGTTTTTGCTTCGTCCATCTGATTTTCTTGAAGTTTCATGAGTAAGCGGCTCTCAATAGAAGATGCTGTGCCGTTACCTAGAGCTGCTGCATTGTGCATCCATGCATAAGCAATGACGTCAGCTGGATGGCTGTTGTCTTGCCCGTACCCATTTGAATACAAAGTGCCTAAGAAAAACATAGAATTGGTATAGCCTTGCTTAGCGGCTTTACGGTACCAAAGCTCTGCTTCTTTAAAGTTTTGTTCAACACCCGTACCGAAGTTATAGCTTCTGCCTACGTTATGCTGAGCCGCCACTAAGCCTTGATCAGCCGCTTTTTGGTATAACTCAAAAGCTAAGCGGCCATTACGGTCTGCTCCATAGCCAAATTCATACATTTCGCCGGCGCGGTTTTGAGCAGAAGCATCACCTGCTTTTGCTTTGGGTAATAGCGCATCGAGTTCGACTTTGTATTCTTTATTTTTTAGCTTTCTAAGGCTATTAACGCTATTGATGTTTCCTTTACGCGCGCCTTGGTCATAAAGCGATTGCGCTTTTTTGATGTCTTGATTAACACCCCACCCATTTTCATAGAGTTGACCCATGAGGTTGGTAGCATCAGCGTTTCCTTCTTTTGCTAAGTCCTTAAGATTATCCATTGCAGTTGCATAATCCTGCTTTTGAATAGCCTCAGTAGCAGCTGAAATACTGGCTGCCATAACACTCATGGATTGCAGCCCCAAGATAAGGCCTGCAGCGGCCAATAACGTTTTCTTGCTCATATCTGGTCATGCCCCAACGGTTTTATGGGATTAAAAGTGGCACCATTATACAGATGCCCAGTCGCTATTTGAAATTGCCAACCCTAAGCACTTAGAATAAGATTGATAATTAATTAGAACTTCCTAATGTTTGTATTTTAACGGATCGTATGCTGTGCTGCAGCAAAAAACCGCTCAAATCTTGATATCGGTTAATTTTCTGGAGTACTAATCGATTCTAGTCTGAACGTTCTGCGCTGAGAAGTTCAATCATGTAGCCATCGGGGTCTTTTACAAAGGCTAGAATAGTATCGGAAGTCGTATCTTTCATAGGCCCTGCTTCACGTACAACTTCGCCACCTCTTGCTTTAATTGCATCGCATGCTTGATAAACATCGTCTACTTCAATAGCGATATGCCCATAAGCATTACCTAACTCGTACTGGGCGGTATCCCAGTTATGAGTTAACTCAAGAGCGGTATGTTCAGACTCGTCGCCATAGCCAAGAAAGGCCAGAGTGAAGCGCCCCTGTGGGTAGTCTTTTTGACGTAATAGTTTCATTTCGAGTGTGTTTGTATAGAAGTCGATTGATTTGTTTAAATCAGTGACACGTAACATGGTATGTAACAGGCGCATAAACCCTTCCTGAATGGCTATGAAATCTCAATAATTGGACCTAACAAAGTTGCCGAAAGCCTTCTAGAATGTAAGTATATCCTATGCGCAGTTATTAATGTCGTGCGGTTTACTGAAGGACATGCCAATGTTTCAAGATATGACAAAAAAAGTGAGTGAATCTATTGAGCCTTTTAAAGAGTTAGTCAATATTCAAACACGTATGCTCGAAGACCTTACTCGTCAGCAAATGGAGTGTACTAAATCCTGCATCAACGCCACGCTTGCGCAAACTAAACAACTTCAACAATGTAAATCAGCTAATGATTTGTTGGAGTTACAACAATCTTACGCGCAGGAATTAGAAGATACGTTAAAAGGAGCCAGTGATGAGAACCTGAAGTCACTGCATGATGCACGTGATGAAATAGAAAAGATCACTAAAGACGCATTTAATGCTTTTGCTTCAGAATAGTTTTTTAGTTTTATAGATAAAAGCAGCTTTGGCTGCTTTTTTAATACCTATATAAAACTGTTATCACCATTATAATAGGCACCTGTGTTGAATATGAGGTAGTTATGAGTAAGCAGGTCGGCGTTATTTATGGATCGACAACAGGCAATACCGAACGTGCTGCTGAGCTAATAGTTGAGCAGCTAGGGTCGCAAGCTGTATTACATAACATTGTTGATTTAGGTTTGGAGGGTATTGCAGATTACGATATTTGTATTTTTGGCATCCCTACATGGGACTTTGGTGAACTGCAGGAAGATTGGCAAGATATCTGGAATGAGTTTTCTCATCTGGACCTAAGAGGAAAGCCATGTGCCTTGTTTGGCTTGGGTGATCAAATCGGATACGGCGAATGGTTTTTGGATGCAATGGGATTACTCCATGAATTGCTAGAAACGGCTGAAGCGGTAGTGCACGGGAAATGGCCTGTTGCTGGTTATGAGTTTGAAGCATCTAAGGCGTTGACTGAAGATGGAGAGTTTTTTGTGGGTTTAGCACTGGATGATGATTGTCAGATGGCAGAATCAGATGAGCGTATTGCTGAATGGTTAGTACAATTAAAACCACTGTTTGATCTGTGAAAAGTCGATGAGATCACATCGAAATGATATCGTGTACGATTACATTCATAATCATAATTAGCTTTATGGAAGCATTCTTATGGTGGGTAATGGCAGTGTAGAAAAGGCACGTGAATTTGCCGTAAAGGCACATGGTAAGCAATTGTATGGTGAGTTACCGTATTCTGTACACCTTGATGCTGTTGCATCACTGGTAAAGCCCTATGGTGCAGCGGCTGAAGTTATCGCTTACTTACATGATGTCGTTGAAGATACAGACGTGACCATCGATGAGATTTCTACAGAGTTTGGTGTTTTTGTGTCGAAATGCGTAGCGATAGTGACGGATGAGCCTGGTAAAACAAGGAAAGAGCGTAAAGCTAAAACATATGAAAAAATGGCTCATGTGAATGGCGAAGAAACGCTTGCCTTGCTTGTGAAATCTGCAGACCGTTTGGCAAATGTTAGAGCGTGTGTCGCAGAAAGCAATCGTCGTTTGTTGGACATATATTTGTCTGAGTACTCTGTCTTTAAGCAGTCAGTTTATCGTGAAAGTCTGTGTGAAGAAATTTGGTTAGAGTTACAAAAAATGCACACTACTTGAGCCTCTTTTTTAAGCAAGGTTAACAAGCCAGTAAACCCCCGTGGCAGAAATTCCTCCTATTACGCACATCAGTAAATAATTAGTCTTGGGTAAGGTATTAAGAGGAGTGTTGATGGTTTTATCACCACTGATCATCCCCTTTATTAAAGGCTCTTTCTTAATGAGGCTATGGTAGGCGACTGCGGTTAGGTGTAATGCAATGGCCGCTAAAAGAAAGTTAAAGTTCAAGTGATGGATGGACGTAAGTAGGTCACCAGTTTTACTGCTTACGAGGATATAAAGAGGACCTTCTGTAAATATGTCATCACTCGTGAAAAGTCCAGATATTGCTTGGATAAGCACTAATAAAAGTAGTGTCAGCACCATCCAGCCACCGAGAGGGTTGTGCCCGATATAAGCTTTACTCTGTTTGTTTAAAAGTTTTTGTGCATATGTAAAAGTGTTTTTTGGGCTGTACAAAAAATTTGAAAAACGCGCATAACGACTACCCATGAAACCCCATAAGAACCGGTATGTAACTAACCCAAGCATGTAATATCCAGTATAGATATGCCATTTCATGATAGTGCCGCCTTCTTCACCTGAAAACCATAAAAACCCAATACCTGCGACCAGTGACCAGTGCATTAATCGGATAGATATATCCCACACTTTAACGGTGTTGTTTTGATAAATAGAAGCGTCGTTCAAAATTAAACTCCGTTAATCCATAAGTGAGTAAAAATGCTCAATACATAACCTAAAGCAATGGCCCAGCTCCACTTTAAGTGGCTCAGAAAAGTATAGGTACCTTGGGCTTGTCCCATCAGTGCAATACCCGCAGCAGAGCCCACAGAGAGTAAAGATCCACCTACGCCTGCGGTAAGGGTGACTAATAGCCACTCATTCGTATTCATAACAGGATTCATGGTAAGCACCGCGAACATAACAGGGATGTTATCTATGACGGCGGAGAGAACACCGATCAAGGAATTAGCCCATGTTGTACCTAATGAGCCATAAAGCGCGTCAGACAGTAATGCGAGATAGCCTAATGTTGAGAGTCCGCCAACACATAGGACCACGCCATAGAAAAACATCAGTGTATCCCATGAAGCTCGCTCTACAACATTGAAGATATCAAAGCGTCTGATTACATCTGTATGATCACCGCCAACGTTACGCATATCTTGAATATTGTCTTTGTGGTGGTGATGTATATGCCCGTGATCAATCACGGATGATTCGTGCTGGCATAAGTAATAGCCATAAAGCTTCAGTACGCCTAATCCCGTCATCATGCCTAGGACAGGTGGTAGGTTTAAGATGCTGTGCGCACTAACAGAAACGGCAATGGTCATAAGAAACAGAGTAATGACAGTGCTCCCGCCTTTTTTCATATTCTGTTGATGTTCTTTATGAAGGGTGGGTGGTGCTTTCTCAACGACAAAAGACATGATGAATGCAGGGACAAGCCAATTAACTAGCGAGGGGATAAACAAGTTAAAAAATTCTTGGAATTGTACGGTGCCTTTTTGCCACACCATGAGAGTAGTGATATCACCAAAAGGGCTAAAGGCTCCGCCCGCATTGGCGGCGACAACAATGTTGATGCACCCAACAGTAACAAATTTAGTGTAATTGTTACCCACCGCCATGACGACAGCACCCATTAATAGTGCAGTGGATAAGTTGTCGGCGAGAGGTGATATGAAAAAAGCGAGCGTGCCAGTAATCCAATAGATTTGTAAAATAGAGAAATTCTTGAGGACTAACCAGCTTCGCAAAGCGGCAAAAACATTGCGTTCCTCCATCATATTGATAAAGGTCATCGCGGCGAGTAAGAACAAAAACAGTTCGGCATATTCAAGGATGTTGTGTCGAACGGCAATGCCTGCTGTTTCAGTATCTCCATGCACAGCATAACCAATGCCGACAACTAGCCATATAAGCCCCGCAGCAATAATAATAGGTTTAGATTTACGCAAGCGCGTAAACTCTTCGCCTAGCACAAATAAATACCCTACAAAAAAAATAAAGAGTGATAAATAACCAAATATCGAGTCAGTAAGGTCTATATCTTGTTGGCCTGTATTAGCGGTGAAAGCCCATGCTGGTGTATATAACATTGATACAAACAGGGCGAGCATGACAGTAAGAACAAGGAAAGAGATGTAGTTGTGTTGGGTAAGAAATTTTTTCATGAAATTATTTTGGTATATATCGGTTTAAAAGTCGAATTGTGCACTGCAAAAAAATACAATTAACATATAACTGTTACAAAGATTTAAAGCCGAGCGCGTATCGGTTAAAATACTTTCCCTTTTGAATTTGCGAGTGTTGGGCATTAACGATGGAAGTCAATCCGATCATAAATGACTTGAAGGATATCGGTGAGCGAACGGCATCGCTTTATAGCTATCTGGATTATCCAGGCACGAAAGAGCGCCTGGAAGAAGTAGAACGTGAGCTTGAAGATCCTGCGGTCTGGAATGATCCTGAGAATGCTCAAAAACTAGGTAAAGAGCGTTCGGCATTAGATGCTATCGTCAGTACATTGGATACGCTAAAGCATGGCGCGACTGATACTCGCGAATTGTTGGATATGGCTGTTGACGAAGATGACGAAGAAACAGTTGAAGAAGTCATTGCTGAAGTCAGCGGTTTGATGGCTAAACTTGAAACGCTTGAATTTCGCCGCATGTTTTCTGGTGAAGTTGACCCAAATAATGCCTTTTTGGACATCCAGTCAGGTTCTGGTGGTACGGAAGCGCAGGATTGGGCCAATATGGTGCTGCGAATGTACCTGCGTTGGGGTGAAGATAAGGGCTTTAAAACAGAGCTGGTTGAAGCCTCTGATGGTGATGTTGCGGGTATTAAATCGGCAACTATTCGCTTTGAAGGTGAGTATGCCTTTGGTTGGTTGCGTACAGAAACCGGTGTGCATCGCTTAGTGCGTAAATCACCCTTTGATTCGGGTGGTCGTCGCCATACATCGTTTTGCTCGGTATTTGTCTCGCCTGAGATTGACGATAATATTGAAGTAGATATTAACCCGGCAGATTTACGCGTTGATGTTTATCGAGCCTCTGGCGCGGGTGGTCAGCATGTTAACCGTACCGAGTCTGCCGTACGTATTACTCATGGACCTTCTGGGATTGTGGTGCAGAGTCAAAGCCAGCGGTCACAGCATCAGAACAAAGACACTTGTATGAAGCAGCTACGGGCTAAATTATACGAGATGGAAATGCTCAAGCGTAGCGAGGCTGCACAAGAGTTAGAAGACTCCAAAGCTGATATCGGCTGGGGAAGTCAGATTCGCTCTTATGTTCTGGATGATCAGCGTATTAAAGATCTACGTACCAATGTGCAGTCCTCCAACTGTGACAAAGTGCTGGACGGCGATCTCGATCTATTTATTGAAGCTAGCTTGAAAGCTGGTTTGTAAAAACTATTAACTTAAAGGTTCACCACACCCATGTCTGACAACAATCAGAAGCAAGATCAGAAACAAGATGAAAACCGACTGGTTGCAGAGCGTCGGGAAAAATTGAATGCTTTACGTGAAGCGGGAAATGCTTTTCCTAATAGCTTTCGTCGAGACAGCTATGCACAAGACCTGCAAGAGCAATACGGCGAACAGACGAAAGAAGAGTTAGAAGCTGCAGGCCATACCGTCAGTATTGCGGGGCGTGTTGTGCTTAACCGCGGGGCGTTTGGTGTTATTCAGGATGTGAGTGGGCGTATTCAGTTTTACGTGAATAAAGACGCACGCCCGTTTGCCAAAAGTTTGGACCTAGGTGATATCATTGGTGTAACCGGTGTTCTTCATAAGTCAGGCAAGGGTGACTTATACGTGGACTTGGGCGAGTATCAACTACTCACAAAAAATCTGCGTCCATTACCTGATAAGCACAAAGGGTTACAGGATACTGAGATGCGTTATCGTCAGCGTTATGTCGACCTGATAACCAATGAGCAATCTCGTAAAGTTTTCGAAGCACGTTCTAAAATTGTGTCAGGTATTCGTAAATTCCTGACTGAGCGTCGCTTTATCGAAGTCGAAACACCTATGCTACAGGTTATTCCTGGTGGCGCGACGGCACGCCCGTTTGTAACACATCATAATGCGCTGGATCGTGATATGTATCTGCGTATTGCCCCTGAGCTTTATTTAAAGCGCTTGGTTGTGGGTGGTTTTGAGAGTGTTTTCGAAATTAATCGTAGCTTTCGTAACGAAGGTCTTTCAACGCGCCATAATCCTGAATTCACCATGATTGAGTTTTATCAGGCTTATTCTGATTATAAAGATCTAATGGATTTGACAGAAAATATGCTGCGCCAAGTCGCTCAAGATGTGTTGGGTACTACGACCATTGTCAATACAGTGCGCAATGATGACGGCGAAGTACTTGAAACTTTCGAGTATGATTTATCAAAACCGTTTACTCGTTTGAGCGTTTTTGATTCAATTTTACAATACAACCCAGATATCACAGCTGAAGCATTGGCAGATGACCATGCAGCGCGTCAGATTGCACAGCGTCTAGATATAGATGTAAAAGACGGTTGGGGTTTAGGTAAAGTTCAAATTGAAATCTTTGAGAAAACAGTTGAGCACTTGTTGCAGCAGCCAACGTTTATCACTGAATACCCAACAGAAGTTTCTCCGTTGGCGCGGCGTAGTGACAATAACCCATTCGTGACTGACCGTTTTGAGTTCTTCGTAGCTGGCCGTGAGCTAGCTAATGGTTTCTCGGAGTTGAATGACTCTGAAGACCAGGCTGAACGTTTTAAAGCGCAGGTAGCAGAGATGGAAGCGGGCGATGATGAAGCCATGCATTACGATGCAGACTACATCAACGCGCTAGAGTATGGCTTGCCACCAACAGCCGGTGAAGGTATTGGTATTGACCGTTTGGTGATGCTATTTACTGACTCGCCGTCTATCCGCGATGTTATTTTCTTCCCAGCTATGCGTCCGCGTGCTTAGGCATTAGTAAATTGAAAAAAACTGCTTCGGCAGTTTTTTTTATGTATGCTATTTATAAAAATGATTTTCTTCTTTTCCTTTATTCGGAAAATTCTAATGCATAGCTTTTTCACTCAACAGCGAACTATCCCTGTCAAGCGTTGGCTAAGTATTGGGTTGAGGTGTCTGCACTTAGTGGGTATTTGTGGCCTGTCGGGAGCCTACCTGTTTTCTTTGCCTGAGTCTGAATGGTATGGATACTTGCTAGTAACATTAGTCAGTGGCTTCTTGATGATGTTTAAAGAGATTTATCAAGATACTATCTGCCTGTTGCAGTTGCGTGGGCAAGTGATCTTATTAAAAATCGCATTATTAGGTTTGGCTGCGACCTTCTTTCCAGAGATGGACCGGTTAGTGTTTATAGTAGTTATAGTGATTTCAGGTGTCATTGCGCATGCGCCGGGCAAATTACGATATTATTCGGTCTGGCATCGTTCTGTATTAACGCATGAAGTGCTATTGGGTTCTGATGTCGACAATAATAGCCATAAATAAGTGAGCATCGTGTTAGAAATACCTACTAGTTGGCGACCGTATTTAGCTGATGAGTTTGACGCTTTGTATATGCAAGAACTGCAAAAGTTTTTGCAGCTAGAAAAGCCGCACAATGTAATTTTTCCACCAGAAGAGCATTGGTTACACGCCTTACAAGCTACACCGCTGAATAAAGTCAAAGTCGTAATCATTGGCCAGGATCCATATCATCAACAAGGGCAGGCTCATGGCCTCAGCTTTTCAGTTAAACCAGGTGTTAAAATCCCGCCTTCGTTGCTTAATATTTACAAGGAGCTAGAGAGCGATTTGGCTATCCCTCGTGCTAATCACGGGTATCTAGAAAGCTGGGCAAAGCAAGGTGTGCTGTTGCTTAACGCGGTGCTGACAGTCAACGATTCATGCCCCGCCTCGCACCAAGGAAAAGGCTGGGAGCAGTTTACAGATAAAGTAATTGATGTGGTGAATAGAGAGTGTGATCACGTTGTTTTTTTACTTTGGGGCAGTTATGCACAGAAAAAAGGCACAGTAATTGACGGTACACGTCATTTGGTTTTGGAAGCGCCTCACCCATCGCCGTTAGCGGCTTATCGTGGTTTTTTTGGTTGTTGTCATTTCAGTCAAGCGAATACTTATTTGTTGAAGGAAGGCAGAGGCCAGATAAATTGGGCTTTGCCTGATATTAGTAAATAGCAGGTAAGGGGTAAGTGTTGAAAAACCAGTTAGCCTAATGCTGACGATGGTTTGATTCTCAAATAAAACGGCCTTTATGGCCGTTTTTGCATTTTAGGTCATAGTGGGTATACGACGAGTAAAAAGATCTACTTGGATGCTTTATTGATATGGGCTATCATATAAATAGTGATTTACTTAATTTTTTAGATAGTGAGTATTTATATGGCTAGAGTGTCTAAGGAAAAGCAAGAAGAAATCCGTCGTCTAATTATTCATACCGCGGTCGAAATGTTTTCCGAAAAAGGGTTTGATTCGACCACTATGAAGCAAATTGCACGAGAAGTAGGTATCGGCGATGCAACTATCTATAAATATTTCTCTAGTAAAGATAAGCTCATTTTTGGTTACTATGGTTTGCGGGCAGAAGAAGCGGTAGAGAGCTTTACCCAAGAGTCCGATTTAGAGCGTTATTCGCTGCAGGAAAAAATTCAGCTTCTAATTGATATTTATCTTGAGAATCTTCTCCCTGATCGAGAGTTTGTGGCTGATAGTCTCCAAATGATTATGCAGTCCCCCAGTGTATTATTTGAAGATGTGACTCCAGTTAGAAAAGAATTTGTTGGCTTGATCCACGATATGCTTACCGAAGCAGAGAAGTCGGGAGAGATTGAAAAATCCTCATTTACTGCTTATACCGCAAAGCTTACAAATGACTTTATTCTCGCGATATTACTCTATTGGGTTAAGGATGATTCTGATGAGTTTAGTAATACCACTCAGTTGGTGGACATGTCTTTATCTCTGGGTATAGAAATCCTTAAAACCGGTATAGTGAGCAAAATGACTGATTTGGTAGGCTTCTTCGTAAAAGCTCATTTGTTTAAGTTTATGGGAAGCGATTTTCTCAACAAAATGATTCTCGCAAAATCATTTTCACGATAGGGACATAAAATGCCTACTGAATCAGATATTCCCGTTTCCAAGTTAAAGAGAAGTGCGTTGACTGGCATGACCGCAGCAAGAGTCGGTATGAAACATGCGGGTTACAAAGCTAGATCAATGCTTATAAAACCCGAAAACAAGCAAGCCTCTAAGCTCCTTCATGAAGAACAAGTTGGTGATTTAGTTTTTTCAGTACTAACTCAACTTCGTGGGACGGCACTAAAAGTCTCACAGATATTGAGTATGGAGGCAAACATTCTTCCTACTCCTATTCGAGAAAAGCTAAAAGAGGCGTGTTATCAGGTGCCTCCAATTAATCGTGCTTTGGTTAGAAAACAATTAGTCCAGGAGCTGGGTAAGTCACCCAATGATCTTTTTCATCAGTTTGATAGTCATGCATTCGCTGCAGCGAGTATTGGGCAGGTTCATCGTGCTACCACTTATGATGGTGCTGATGTGGCGGTAAAAATTCAATACCCTGGTATTGCTTCTACTATAGAAAGCGACCTGAAAATAATAGAGACACTCTTTTCTGCACTTTCAAGAACCAGTGACTTGTTGCCTCAAAGAAATGTTCTATCGATAATGATGGACGAAATGCAAGATCGGTTAAGAGAAGAAGTTAATTATCATGTAGAAGCGGATAACATTAAATGGTTTAAAGGTAATGTTGTGTTAGCCGGAGTGACCATCCCTAGTGTTGTGGATGAGCTATCTAGCAAAAGAGTCTTGACCCTAGAAATGTTAGAAGGTTTGCACGTAACTGAGTGGCTCGCCACTAGCCCTTCACAGCAACAAAGAAATCGAGTGGGGCAACAATTATTTGATTATTTTTGGTATTGTGTTTTCGACTTGAAACGAATTAATGCTGACCTTCACCCCGGAAATTTTCTTATCTTGAAAGACGAAAATCTAGGCGCTCTGGATTTTGGATGCGTGCGCAGTTTAGACAAAGATTTTATAGCGGCCTTTGTAAACTTAATTCCGGCCTTAGTAGAAACCTTTCATAATGGGCGAAATACTGAACAACTACTCATAGTCTATCAGTCGCTCAAAGTGATATCAGATGAGATGACTTTGGAGCAGTTTGAAAGCGATGTATTACCTTCCATTGAACCCTTCGGACGGTGGCTTTGCGAAGCTTATGTTGGAGATGAGTTTGACTTTAGTTTGAAACAAGCCTGTCCTGGAAAGCCATCTGAAGATAGTCGTAAACTAGTTAAGCTTTTGAATGGTTTTTATCATGAGCAACTGTGTTTTGATCGAGCACACCTTGGACTAATGAATTTGCTCACAGACATTGGTGCGGTTGTTAAAACCGATTGGGTGCGCTTTTGTCAAAATAAAGCGGTTTAGTTTTCATCGCTAAGTTTTTTTTGGGCAATTACCGGTGGTGGGGCTCACACACCGGTTACGCTAATTATCTTTTCGATTCAAATAGCTCAGGATCTAGCTCGTAAGGCAGAGACAGTAGTTGTAATTCAGGGCCTAACGTATCAGTTAGATGAATAGCGTGCTCGTCAGCTTGTGTCTTATTTATCACGGCTAATAACGTTGCTTCACCCTCATCAGACCAACTTGCAAGTACAACCTGCCCTACATTGTTTTTATTAATGCTATGTAATTGGTCACCTGCGTTGGGTAGCTCAGCTGTTTTTACCTGCGCGAGGTACATAGGTTTGGTCAATTTCCCACGATGCTGTAGGCGTGTCACTATCTCTTGGCCGGTGTAGCAGCCCTTGGTGAAGCTGACTCCTTTAAGTGCTTGAAGGTTTGTCATTTGTGGGATGAACGTTTCTAGCGTAGCGCTACGCAAGTCAGGAATACCCGCCTGTATTTCTGCAAGAATCCACTCTTGAGTTGTGCCTAGAGGAGCGAGGCGTGTGAGCTGTGCTAATACTGCTTCGGCTTCGTCTGCCGGTAGCCAAAGTTCGTAACGGTCGCCAGGAACCTTAATAGCTATCATATTACCGGCGTGAATGGCTTTATCGGTTTCAGAAGGAAGTTTATCAAAAAGCTTTTCAACTAACGTGCCGGCGCCGGGTCCTATAAGTCCGAACCCAATGATGTTCTCGCTTTGATCTTCTGCTTCTGCTTTAGAGAACATGATGTACTTTTTAAGGTTTTTTAGTCCACCTTCTAGCATATCTTGATGAGTTCGCAGCCAGAAACCGCCTTCAGTTGAAATTACACGATACAGCGCTAACATGCCTCCTTTGATATTACAGTGGGCACCCAAACGGCTTCCTAAATCGCTAACATCACTCATGTCGCAGGTGAGTTGGCCTTGGAGAAATTTTTCTGCTTCAGGGCCTAAAACGCTAATTGCTTTGTCATGAACAAGTGGGACTATACATGTTTGGCTATCATGATCTGCAACCGTGATTACCTCGTCGCCTTGCTCAGAAAGGGTGACTTGATATGTATGCAATAGTGTTTGCCATTGGCTCATTGTGTCTATCCTGTGTAATCGGGTGCGCTATTGGTGAGTAGCTATTTTTTCGCCAAGGTTTACAGCTGATTCGGCTTTCAATGTGTCTATCCACTCAATAGCATTAGGGCCAAATAATAAAACCACAGTTGAACCTAGCTTAAAGCGTCCCATCTCATCACCTTTTTCTAGTGTGATAGGTGCTTTAGGTTCAGGAGAATAGGGGGTTCGCACTGTTTGTCGTAACATCGGCGCTACTTGCCCACCCCATACGGTTTCAATACCGGCAACAATCATGGCGCCAACTAATATCATCGCCATGGGACCGGCTTCTGTATCAAATATCGCGACTAGCCGCTCATTACGAGCGAACAGCTGGTCTACATTTTCTGCTGTTGTCTGGTTAACCGAAAACAAGTCACCAGGTACATAAATTGTTTCGCGTAGCGTGCCTTTGAAGGGCATATGTACACGATGATAGTCTCTCGGTGATAAGTATATGGTGGCAAAATAACCATTTTTAAAGGGGGTTGCGAGTTCTTCGTACCCGCCAAGCAGTGTGGTTAAGCCATAGCCTCTACCTTTTGCTTGGAAAATCCTTCCGTGTTCAATGGCACCCATCTGGCTAATAGCTCCATCTGCTGGTGATACAATAGCAGTAGCTTCTTGGTTTATCTCTCGGCTGCCAGGCTTTAGCTCACGCGTGAAAAAAGCATTAAAAGAGGGGTAGGCTGTTGGCTCTTCAATTAAGGCCTCTGCCATATTGATACGGTATTTTTTCGCAAACCAACTTATGAATCGGTTTTTAACCCAAGGGTTTGTACAGTCAGCAACGCGACCCGCCAAACGAGATAGTAAATGTTGTGGAACGACGTGTTGAAAGAGAATAAAAAGTTGCTGCTTCACCAAAAACTCCAAAAAATAACGATAGAATATGTTTATATTTCGACGGGTGTATCTTCTGCATTTCCCCATTCGAACCAGGAGCCGTCATAGCATTTGATTTTCTTCAGCCCTGCGTGGAGTGCTGCAATATAGGTGAGGCCTGACCTGCGATGAGTTTGGCAGTGAGTGATGACTGTTTTTTCAGGATCAATGCCAGCACTCATAATCATCTTCATTAATGTCTCAGGTGAAGCTAGTACAGGTGGTTCTTGTTGGATTAAGGTATCGGTCCATTCGAGCCACTGTGCGCCAGGAATATGCCCCCCTTTAGCGGCATTAACAATACGCTCACCGGTATATTCTGCATGAGACCTTGCATCCCAAATAGAAATATCAGAGGTTTTTATATGTGTTAATAAATACTCTTTATCTGCTATTAGCTCGCTAGAGGCTGATACTGTTAGTGAGGAGGGTATCGCTGGGTTGTTTGTTTGTTCTGTGGCATAGCCCGCAGTAGTCCATGCAGACAGGTGCCCATTAAGAAAGGAAGTGTTTGTTAGCCCGACACAATGCATGCTCCAGATAAAGCGTCCTGCTAAAGGGCCATTTTGATCATCGTATACGACGACATGACTTCTGTGTGTAATGCCAATGTCCGAAAATAATTCTGAGAGCTGTTGATCGCTCGGTAGTTTGTTGGCCACGGGAGCTGTGCCACGCAATAAGCGATTCGCATCTACCCAGATAGCCCCTTGGATATGTTGTAGTGAGTAGTTATCGTGCGAAGAAAGATCAAGAACAATCAGGTCTTCTTTGCCAATAACAGAAGAAAGCTGGGCTGGGTTAATAACCAGAGGGAGAAGCATAGTTGTCTCTCACATGAATGCCGGAAATCGATCATAACGATTTGTGCGTGATGGCTCAATCTGAAAAATTGTTTTTTACATGCGTTTTAGTGCTAACGTTGCTGCCGTGCAGAGATATCTAAAGCGCTGGTGGTGGAATTCTGTAAAAGGTAAGCCCGCATCTCCTGAATCAGCATAGATAACAGCGACGGGTACTTTTCCTTTGAAAATTGACATCATTAGGCTGTCGTTTTCGGGTAGCTGAGCACTATAAGCATCCGGCATTAGCTTAATATATTGATGTTTATTCTCTTTGGTAATCCAGATGCAAGCAGGTTTGTCGCAGAGCTTTTTAAATATGCTTGGGATTTGTAAATCAATTTCGTAACTGGCAAAAGGGTGCTCTTTTTCTATACCGACTACTTGTGCGGCTCTCATCTTATGACTTTTTGTATTGACTAAGTTTAATGCAATACGTTTTAAGCCTAAGCCCTGAATCAATCCCTGCATCAGTCCTTGCAGGATATGCGCTGGTTTAGTGTACAAGTGATAGTCTTTCAAAAAGCGTTCGACAATTTGTTTGTAGATTTCTTCATCTACCAGTTTTTCAGGTACGTTGGTTTGCACCTGTGCTGCAGGCTTTATTTTAACGGGTACCTTTTTCTGCTTAGGCTTTGGTTTTTCTGGCGTAGGGTACTTGGTTGTGAGGAGCTCTAATTCGCGTTTGCCCAGCTTATAGTTATTTGGATATGACGATGAAATCATAAGCATTTCAGCGGCTGGAGCGAGTGTTCCTGGTGCATGATACTCTCGTGATGCATCCGCACATAACGTATGTAAAAGTGCTAGTGTTGAGTCCGTATCTAAATTTAAATAATCACTGATAATATCAGTTGTTTTTATATTGCGGGTTGTTCGCCAGCCCCGGCTAACAATCAAGGAAAGCCAATTGGCTAGCTTTATTGGGAAATGGCGTTCTTGTGTTAGGTGGTTGAGTTCACGTAGTTCTTCTTCGCTTAAGCGTGGGTCAGATAAGGCACGTTGGTGTAATTTGGCTAACAGTCCTTTAGAGGGAGATGTATCGGGGTCTTGCGCTTGTAAAGTTAGCTCGGAGAAACCCCATTGTTCAGATAGTCCCATGGATATCTGTTGCATGGTGCAGCCAAGAATATCGTGTTCAGCGAGTGTTGGGTCAATATCTTCTTCCCATATTTTTATACGCACCTGATGCATGTGTAGAGGTGCATTTAACCATAGAGCCCATAAGCCGATACTATAAAATAAGGACGCTAAGTAGACCTCTTCGGTAAATGGGAGTCGTTTCATTTGTTGCCATGTGCGCGCCTGCACCGCTGCATGATGACTATTAGCAACCGTACGTAGGTATTGCTTTTGTTGCACGCTAGAGGGGTTGAGCTTCACGGGTTGTAGTGATTTTGCTAACTGCGTTAGAGGGTCTATGCCTAGGGATGATACCGCATGTTCAATACTGGTGACGTGTGAACCTTTTGCCGCATGTACCTTTTCAGCAGCTCTTACAACATGTAAACACAGAACTGGATCAGATCGAACCAATGCTGTTAGGTGGCTGATCATGGTGGAATCTTTACCAAGCAATATTTTCAAGCGTTTTAGGCTGCTGGCACGAACAGGAAAGGGTTTATCTTTAAGGTAATCGACCCAAGCATCGACACCATAGAGGATTTCACTCTCTTCTTCCGTTTCCTGAATCTGTGCCTGCTCTTCCATCATAACTCTCTTTGTTATTGCCTAAAAAAGCGATGCTGAATGGGGCTGATTTATCCCTGTTCCAGCAGCGACCCTAAAATACGTTGATAACTTTCCATACGGCTAGCGCTGACGTCACCGTTCTCGATAGCACCCAGTATAGCGCATCCAGGCTCTTGGTCATGTTTGCAGTCTCTGAACTTGCAATGGCCTATAAAAGGGCGAAACTCAACAAAGCCATCAAGTAGCTTATCTGGTTTAATGTGCCAAAGAGCAAACTCTCTTATTCCTGGCGAGTCGATAAGATCGCCTCCTTTAGGGAAATGAAATAAGCGCGCTGTTGTCGTTGTGTGCTTTCCTTTTCGAGATAGTTCCGAAAGTTCACCTACCTTTATGTCGACACCTGGCAGCAATACATTAATTAAAGATGACTTGCCGACACCTGATTGACCCACAAAAACGCTAATTTTCCCGTCCAGTTCAGCCAGTAAGGGATCGAGTCCTTGTTCTAGTGTTGTAGAAGCCATCAGCACTCGGTAGCCAATTTTGCGATACCTAGCTAAAAGGTCTTCCATTTCCTGCTGATTCTCTTCAGTGATCAAATCAGCTTTATTCAATAGTAAAACAGGTTCTATATCACTTAGCTCAGCAGCAACTAAGTAACGGTCGATCAAGTTAGCGAAGGGTGTTGGTTCTACAGCAAAGGTGATGATGAGTCGGTCAATATTAGCCGCAACAGGCTTTAGTTCGCCATGGTTAGTTGGGCGAATTAGTTCGCTAATGCGGGGAAGAGCGGCTACAACAACACCATGCTCAAGGCCTGCGCGCCAGACGACTTTATCTCCTGTGACGAGTTGCCCTAGATGAGTTCGCAGGTGGCAGCGAAAGATCTGGCCGGCTTTTACGCCGTCGAGGGCTTCTACATCAACCTGCTTACCAAAGTGAGAAATGATAAGGCCTTGCTCTTCTGGCCCCAGATCTCCCCCTTCGAGTTGCTTCTCCACTTTGTTGTCTTTGCGTGCCGCACGATCAGCACGCTCTTGTTGTACTTTTTCTATACGCCATGCCTGACGGCGATTAACTTTACGTTTTGCCATTAAAAATAACTACCTGGTCATCTCACCGACATGTCGTGCTTCGTGGTAAGGTATTCTGAATTGTGAATCATTATAGAGTGCTATCAATTTAATTAAGAGGAATATATATGTCGCGTAAAGATAATCTCATCTGGATCGATCTGGAAATGACCGGTTTAGATCCCGATACTGATTATATTATCGAGATAGCAACGATTGTGACGGATGCTAATCTTAATGTTTTAGCTGAAGGTCCTTCATTGGTTATTCATCAACCAGAAATGGTTATGGATAATATGAATGAGTGGTGTGTTAAGCAGCATGGTAAATCTGGGCTAACTCAACGGGTACATGAAAGCAATGTTACTGAGCGAGAAGCCGAGCAACAAACTATCGCTTTTATTGCGGAGTATGTAGATAAAGGTGCATCTCCGATTTGCGGGAATAGTATTGGACAAGATCGTCGCTTTTTACATCGCTATATGCCTGAGCTGGAAAATTATTTTCACTATCGTAATCTAGATGTCAGCACTATAAAAGAGTTAGCGCGTCGCTGGAAGCCAGAACTATTAAGCAATTTCAAAAAACAAGGGTCGCATTTGGCCATGGATGATATTCGTGATTCTATTGCAGAGCTACAACATTATCGAGCTAACTTTTTTAGGGAATAACTTGACCATTTTTTGCAGTAGATTAGGGTTGGGTGCTTTAAAGAGTCTGCATTCAGTGTTTAATTATGATTCTTTAAACACTGGACATCTAAAACGTGCACGGTTAAACCTTTAACAGTGATGATCTCTTTATCTTTTAACTCATGCATGATGCGTGAGAATGTCTCAGGTTGCATTGCTAGGCGAGAGGCTATTAAACGCTTGGCCATAGGGAGCTTTATGGTAGCGCTTTGTACGGATAAATCAGGTATATGAGCTAATAAAAAGCGAATTAAACGATGGCGTGCGTTTTGTATGGTTAGGGTTTCAATTTCATTCAACCATACATGTAGTTTTTCGGCCATTTTTGCCAAAAGGCGCTTACAGCAGTCAGGATTCATAGCAATGCTGTCCATATAAGCTTGGTTATTTATGGAAAGCACTTGTGTACAGCCAATGGCCTGTGCGCTGACAGGGTAACTACTGCCTTCCATAAACATAACGGCTTCAGCAAATGTTTGCTGGGGTTGGACAACCTCGATAATTTTCTCATTGCCATCTATAGAGAGTCTAAATAATTTTATCTTGCCCTCTAGCACTAGGTAAAAATTGTGAGCTGCATCTCCCTGCATAAAAAGATACTCATCATTTTTAAGTGATATGACGCGTGAATGCTCAGATAGTTGTGTGCTTATATCTGCTTCGTGAGCAGAAAAAAGTACATGCTTGCTTGCTATAGCCCAACTTTGTTCAAATGCTGGCTTAGATGTCATAAGAACATAAACCTAATTGGCAGTTAATTATTGCGTGTCATCACAGTAATTTGATATTAGGTTTAAGCATAAAGGATTATTAACAATTACGATAATTTTTTCACATGGCTTGTTTGATGTTTACTTCGCTATCGATAGAAAATTTTTCTGCTTCGTTTGGGAGCTGTCCCAGAATATTGGAGAGTGAAACAACGGAGCCGATAATGATAAGGCAGGGGGATTTCATTTTTCTATCTAAACAACGTTTAGCAATGTTACTTAAGTTTCCTGTCAGTAATCGTTGTTGTGGTGTTGTGCCTCTTTCTATCAGAGCAACTTCGAGAGTAGAAGGGCAGCCATGGTTTAATAGCTGTTGAGTAATAGTCTCTAGTGCTCCTAATCCCATATAAAAAACAAGGGTTTGGTTTGGCGATGAAAAGGATGGCCAGTCTAAATCTAGTTTTCCTTTTTTAAGATGCCCCGTAATGTACCGTACTGATTGAGCATGGTTGCGGTGCGTTAATGGTATGCCAACGGCTGCCGAGCAGCCTGCCGCTGCAGTGATGCCGGGTACTACTTCAAATGGAATGTTCGCTTCACAAAGAATTTCAGCTTCTTCTCCTCCTCTTCCAAAGGTATACGGATCTCCGCCTTTCAAGCGAATGATGCTTTTTCCTAAGTGGTACTGTTTAACGATTAAGTCATTTATTTCATCTTGAGGCAGGCTATGAAACCCAGCTTCTTTGCCGACAAATAAGCAAAGCGCGTCCTTAGGTACATGTGACATGATTTCAGCAGACACAAGTCGATCATAAATAACGCAATCAGCACTCTGGATGAGGCGAAGTGCTTTGACGGTAAGAAGGTCTGGATTGCCAGGGCCTGCTCCCACCAAAAAAACTTTGCGGTTTGTTTGCTTCTGAGTGCTTTGTAATATTGATGTAGGCACTTTTATTCCTTTTCCGCTAATAAATCCAGATCGTTTGATGGTGATCAGTATCCCCTTCTCTTTCGATGGAAAAATTGTTAAAAGTCAAGGAATCGAAATATTATAGGTTTAGTATCTGGAAAGTAATTTGTGATTAGGTATGTTTAATGAAGGTTGGTTTTAGTTGGTTAATTCTTGCGGCCTCGATATTTCTAGTCTTGCCTGTATCTGCCGATTCGTTATCAGCTCGCCAGCAGGAGCTTGAGCATCTTCTCAAGCATGACTGTGGTTCATGCCATGGAATGACACTGCAAGGTGGTTTGGGTTCTTCTTTACTACCGGGTGATCTAAAAGAACGTAGCGATGATGCTCTGTTTCAGGCAATAAAGCAGGGCTTGCCAGGGTTGGCTATGCCTCCTTGGGGGCCTTTACTCAGTGATAGTGATATTCATTGGTTGGTTGAGCGCCTAAGAAAAGGAAGTATGTAGTGAAGCGTAGAACAGTACTAAGCAGTTTAGGTGTATTGGTTGGAGCGTCAACATTAAGCGCCTGTGCCCCCCTATCTAATGAACTTCAATTTAACGCTGCGCCAGCATTGTCTTTACGGGGAACCGGGGACTTAGCGGTAGCGATTGCGCGGGCAGATGGGAAAGTTGCAATAATTGATACAAGTCAAGAAAAAATCATTGCAGAGGTTCCCGGCTTGGGGGATTTGTCACATGCATCTATAGTGTTTTCTCGTGATGCTAGGTTTGCATTTGTTTTTGGTCGTGACGGCGGTTTGACCCGAATTGATATCCTTGAACAGAAAATAACACATCGTGTTATTCAGGGAGGTAATAGTATCGGCGGAGCTATTAGTCAGGATGGATCACTGGTGGCTGTTTCGAATTATAAACCAGGCGGAGTAAAAGTATTCAGCAGTGCTGATTTGACTCAAGTAGCTGATATTCCGTGCGGCTCAAAAACAGTTGGATTAGTCGATGCCCCAGGACAACGGTTTGTATTTAGTTTGTGGGATAAAAATGAAATTTGGATTGCCGATTTCAGTAAATCTCCTTTCGAAATTACCCGCTTCGAAGATATCGGTCGCAATCCTTATGATGCGCTGATTACACCGAATGGCCGTTATTATATGGCAGGGTTGTTTGGTGAAGATGGTATGGCGCAGTTGGATTTATGGCATCTGGAAAAGGGTGTGAAGCGCGTTCTGCCAAACTATGGGCGTGGAGAAGAAAAGCTACCTGTATATAAAATGCCTCACCTTGAAGGGTGGGCTATCGCTTCTGGCAGAGCCTTTATTCCCGCGGTGGGGCGTCATGAAGTGTTAATTCTGGATACGCGCACCTGGCAAGAAGTAGGGCGAATTCCTGTTTTGGGGCAGCCTGTATTTGTTATGGCTCGCCCAGACGGGCGGCAAATATGGGTGAACTTCGCACATCCAGATAACAGTCATATACAAGTATTTGATTCTGAAACACTCGAGCCGCTGGAGCATTTGCAGCCTGGCTTGGGTGTGTTGCATATGGAGTTCTCTCCGCGAGGTGAGAGTGTCTGGGTATCGGTTCGTGATAAACATCAAATTAACCAATACGACACAGAGAGCTTCCAATTAAAAACACAACTATCTTTGCCTAGCCCTAGTGGTATTTTCATGACTGCACGAGCACATATGATCGGTCTGTAGGGCGAACGGAGGACGTGATGGAACTAACTGCAAAGCAACGCTTATTGTTAAATCAGTTTCAGCAAAAATTGCCAGCTAGTACCACGCCATATGCCGATATGGCTGAAGCTTGTGGCATGACAGAGGCTGCCGTTTTGGTGCAGCTTGAACAGTGGAAAGAACAAGGTGTACTTAGTCGGGTTGGCGGCGTTCTTAATCACCGCAAAGTGGGTGCCAGTACATTAGCTGCATTGGCTGTGCCGGATAACTGCTGTGATGAAGTGGCACAACAGGTGAGTGAGTATCAGCAAGTAAATCATAATTATAAACGTACTCATCGCTATAATATTTGGTTTGTTGTTACGGGGCGTGATGATGCAGAAATTGATCATGTGTTAGGAGATATAGCGCAGCGAACTGGTTATACACCCTTGAATTTGCCGATGCTGCAGCCGTTCCATCTTAATTTGGGGTTTGCATTATGAAAGCACTCGCGCCTTCGTTAAGTGTTATTGATTTAGCGTTATTGCACCAGTTACAAGAAGGCTTGCCTTTATGTGCACACCCTTATGAGGCATTGGCTAAAGAGCTTGGATGTAGTGAAGAGCTGCTGGCTGAAAGGTTAGCTTTTTTACAGCAGGATAATCAGGTGCGTCGTAGTGGGTTGATTATCCGTCACCGCCCTTTGGGTTTTAAAGCTAATGCTATGGTGGTGTGGAATCTTCCAGATTGTTCGCTGAAGCAACAGGCTGAGAAACTTGCTGCTGAAGAGTGTGTCACCCTTTGTTATGAGCGCCCACGTAGGCTGCCGGACTGGCCATATAATTTATTTACTATGATTCATGGGCGTGACGAAATACAAGTACGGGAACAGTTACAGCAAATACTCGAGCGTTTTTCATTGCAGCATATTCAGCATGAACTGTTATTTAGTGAATACTGTTATAAGCAGCGTGGAGGGCGATACCTGCATACTGACAAGGCTCCAATGGGGCCTGTTTATAGTCGCCATAATGTTACCTGTGGCGTAAGTGAGATGGCTCTTAATGGATGATTTTGATCGAGCGCTAATCAATCAGTACCAAGGCGGTTTTCCGTTAACTTCACAACCTTTTTTACAGCTTGCTGAACAGTTTGGTTGTACGGAAGATAAAGTAATTACACGTATAGAGTCATTGCTTGCTGACGGAACACTGACGCGTTTTGGCCCGTTGTATGATGTTGAAGTATTTGGTGGGCTGTTTGTATTGGCCGCGATAGAGGTGCCTGAAAACCGTTTTGAAGAAGTGACAGGAATTGTTAACGGCTTTAGTGAAGTTGCTCATAATTATGCACGTAATCATCGCTTAAATATGTGGTTCGTGATTGCTTGCGAGGTGGCAGAGCAGGCTGCAAGGACTATTACAGACCTAGAAGGTGCGACAGGTCTAAAAGTGTATGCTTTTCCTAAAGAAGAAGAGTTCTACATCAATCTTAGATTTGAGGTTTGAGGGTTAAACATGAGTCAGATTGAGTTGACTGAATTACAACGCCGATTGGTAATAGAGACACAAAGTGGTTTACCTTTGGTGGCAAAACCTTATGCGCAAATTGCAGCGACTTTAGGTTGCAGTGAAGAGCAGGTATTAGCGGATATGTCGTTGCTACTGGAAAAGGGTGTGATCCGCCGTATTGGTTTAGTTCCCAATCACTACCGTTTGGGTTATACGCATAATGCGATGACGGTTTGGGATGTGGATGATGCTCATGCCTCTGCATTAGGGGAAAAGGTAGGTGCGCTAGCATTCGTTAGTCATTGTTATTTGCGTCCACGGCACTTGCCATTATGGCCTTACCGTTTGTTTGCGATGGTGCATGGGAAAACCGAGCAAGACGTCGAGCAACAAATCGCATGCATTCATGAGCTATTGGGTGATCATTGCCGTCAGGCTGATCGCCTTTATAGTAGCAAAATTCTTAAGAAGACCGGAATGCGGCTCAAGCCCAAGTTCGTGCCTTTGCCTGTAGAGAAAAATTAAGGAGTTGCAATGTTCCGCTTAAGTCAGTTTGTAAGAGAGTTACTAGAGCCCGGCAGTCAGCGCAAGCCGGGTACACCACCAGGTCCTGTCGTTATTTGGAATCTTATCCGGCGTTGTAATTTGCTTTGTAAGCACTGCTATTCGATTTCTGCTGATACAAATTTCAAGGGTGAGCTAAACACCGAAGAAGCGTTAACAGTATTGAATGATTTAAAGCAGTTTAAAGTACCCGCGTTGATTCTGTCGGGTGGTGAGCCGCTTATGCGCCCGGACATTCATCAAATTGGTAAAGCGGCAAAAGCATTGGGAATCTACACGGGGTTGTCGACTAACGGTACTTTAATAAATGAATCGAACATCGATGAGATAGCAGAAGCGGGTTATGACTATGTGGGTATTAGCCTAGATGGTTTGAAAGAAACTCACGATGCTTTTCGTCGTAAAGACGGCGCTTTTGATGCGTCTTTACATGCTGTTAAGTTATGTATGGCTGCAGGAATCAAAGTAGGGCTTCGTTTTACTATCACTGCTGGAAATTCGCATGAATTACAAGATTTAGTGAAGTTGAGTGAAGATCTGGGCGTTGACAAGTTTTACTTATCTCATCTGAACTATGCAGGGCGTGGCAATAAAAACCGCGGAGAAGATGCTTTCCACCGCACGACTCGTGAAGCAGTGGATATGCTAATTGAGCAGGCTGTGTTGGATCATAAAAATGGTTTTCTGCGTGACATTGTTACGGGTAATAATGATGCGGATGGTGTTTACCTATACCAATGGGCGCAAAAGCATTTTCCTGAGCGTGCAGAAGGGTTGCGTGAGCAGTTAATTGCTTGGGGTGGAAACCAGTCAGGCCGTTATATATCGAATATTGATAATTTAGGTAATGTTCATCCTGATACTTTTTGGTGGGAACATTCTCTTGGAAATGTCCGTGAAAAACCTTTTTCTGAGATATGGGCTCACTCGGATGATCAGCTTTTAAAAGAATTCCGTATGCAACCTCGCCCTTTAAAAGGCCGGTGTGGTGCTTGCGAGCATAAGAGTATCTGTGGTGGTAATACCCGTGTAAGAGCATGGAAACTGCACGATGATCCTTGGGCGGAAGATCCAGCTTGTTACCTGACAGATGAAGAAATTGGTGTGGACTCCAGCCAATTTGCTGAGAGGATCAATGTGGAGAGCATGGCATGAGGTTGGCGCTTAAAACTGGATGGGGGCTGGTTATTGCTGGCTCGCTTTTAGCGACAACCGTAAATGCAATGGTTACTCCTGAGGCCGCTAAAAGCTTGTATCAGGAACAATGCGCTGCATGTCATCATGCTGAACGTTTGGGTGGTATTGGCCCAGCGCTTTTTCCGCAAAATCTTAAACGTTTACGTCAGAAGCAGGCCATCGAAGTCATTACGAATGGTCGAGCTGCTTCTCAAATGGAAGGGTTTGGGGAACGCTTGAGTACAGAACAAATAGCAGCAATTACAGACTTTATTTATTCTAAGCCTGCTCAGGTGCCACGTTGGGATGATGCTGATATTAAAGCAAGCCAAGTGGTGAGTTACCCTTTTGGTTCGTTACCTGATGAAATGAAATTTGTAGCTGATCCTATGAATCTTTTTATCGTGGTAGAAATTGGTGACCACCATGCGACGCTACTTAATGGTGACACTTTTGAACCTATTCATCGCTTTAAAACGCGTTTTGCTTTACATGGGGGGCCAAAATTCTCACCAGATGGGCGTTATGTATATTTTGCTTCTCGTGATGGTTGGGTGAGTAAATTTGATATTTATAACTTAAAAGTTACCGCAGAGATTAGAGTTGGTTTAAATACTCGCAATATCGCGGTTTCAAGTGATGGTCAGTATGTACTTGCGGGCAATTACTTACCGCATAGTATGGTGCTGCTTGATGCTCGGGATTTGACGCCGATAGAGCGAATTGATGTTGAGAATGAAGCAGGAGCAAGTTCTCGAGTTAGTGCCGTTTATAATGCGCCATCTAGAAGCAGTTTTGTAGCTGCGCTTAAAGATCTTTCAGAAATTTGGGAGTTTTCTTATGCTGACATTAAACAACCTGTAGATTCTGCCGCAACGCGCGCGACGCTACCTGCAAGACGCATAACTATAAGCGATTATCTTGATGATTTTTTGTTTGATCCTGATTATGACTTAGTGATGGGAACTACAAGACCAAAACAAGAAGGGAAAAAGCGTTCAGCTCAGGGGCAAGTGATTTCTTTAGATAGCGGTGAGCGTAAGGCAACCTTAGATCTTGCAGGTATGCCGCACCTTGGGTCAGGTATTAGTTGGGCTTATAACGGCCGTAGAGTTTTAGCAACGCCTAACTTAAGCACCAGTGAAGTCAGTATTATTGATATGGACAGTTGGGAAACGATTAAAAATATTCCAACTGAAGGTCCTGGTTTTTTTATGCGAAGTCATAAAAATAGCCCCTATGCGTGGGTGGATGTCTTTTTTGGCCCTGAAAAAGAGGCTGTGCATATAATTGATAAACAGACATTGGAAATTGTTAAAACTTTGCGCCCGGCAGTAGGTAAAGTCGCCGCACATGTTGAGTTTACAAAAGATGGTCGCTATGCGCTTCTTAGCATCTGGGATATGGATGGAGCGGTGATTGTTTATGATGCTCAAACCTTGGAAGAGGTGAAACGTATCCCGATGGTAAAACCATCAGGAAAGTATAATGTCTGGAATAAAACCCGCTATGAAGAAGGAACGAGCCATTAATAGATGAGCTCTATTCAACAATGACGGTGGCCTTCATCTCTGGATGAGGGCCGCAGCGATAAGGGAATTCGCCTGATTGATTGAAGGTCCTTTCATAACGGTCACCTGGGAATAAGTAATCGGGTTGTTTCGCATCAAACTGTTCAAACCAAACATTATGGTATTGACGTTTTTCCTTATTGACCCATACGATAGTATCGCCACTTTTTATGGATATTATCTTGGGAATAAACTCGAATTTATAGATGCTTACCTCGACGATATCGGCTTGTACGCTAAACGTGATTAGCAATGAAATGGCTCCTGCCATTAAGGTTTGATATGTCTTCATAACCCGCTCCGATTATCTTTATTTACCATGTCATAAGTAAACGTAAGTTTTTAATCTGATTGAGTCAATAAAATAACTTAAAGTTGACCTTTATCAAGTGCATGTTGCCTTGGGTTATTTAACATGTACCAGTCTGTTCAACTCTTGTTGGTTTTATACGTTCAGGGGATGAACATAAGAACAATAATCTCCGCAAAAGCGGAAGAGGAGAATTAGAGAATGAAGAAGCAAAATCTTGTTAAGCGACCTGCCTTATGGTTGACCGCTACTTCATTAACGTTAGCAGTTGGGTGGGCTAATGCTGCAGCAGCTCAGCCAGCAACACCATCCTTAAGTGAAGCTGACTTTGAACAAGCAAAAACAATGTACTTTCAGCGCTGCGCTGGCTGTCATGGTGTTTTACGTAAAGGTGCTACAGGTAAAAACCTAGAGCCTAAAGAGACGTTAGAATTAGGTCAAAAGCGCCTTGAACAAATTATCGCTTACGGTACAGAAGGCGGTATGAATAACTTTGATGATATTTTCTCTAAGAAGGAAATATCTACGCTAGCTACTTACATTCAGATGGAACCACCAGTGCCGCCAGAAATGTCTCTGGCAATGATGAAAAAGCACACTAAAGAATTCGTTTCACCTAAAGATTATCCTACCAAACCGATGCATGGTCGTAACTGGGAAAACTTCTTTGTAGTTATTGAGCGTGATGCAGGAACCGCTGCGATTATTGATGGCGATACTAAAGAAATAGTTGCTCACCTTGATACAGGTTACGCAGTACATGTTATCAAAGGCACGGAGCATCATAAAACGGAGCATCCTAAAGATGCTGTAGGTCGTTTCTGGTATACGATTGGACGTGATGGCAAGGTTAACAAGATTGACTTGTGGCAAACACCGGACAAAATGCTAGTTGCAGAAACTAAGATGGCATATGACGCACGTGATATCGCTGTGTCAGGTGATGGTAAGTACGTTATCGCAGGTGGTTACTGGCCGCCGCATTTCGTCATCATGGATGCTGAAACACTTGACCCACTAAAAGTTGTTTCTTCACGTGGTATCAATGTAGATGGTGAGTATGTAAATGAGGCGCGTGTCGCAGCAATTTACACTACACCTAACGAACCTACATTCCTTGTTGCTGTTAAAGAACTTGGCCAGATGTGGCAGGTTGATTACACTGACTTAGATAATTTGCGTATAGAGCAAATTAATTCTGCTAAGTTCTTGCATGATGGTTTCTTTGACCCTACTGGTCGTTACTTCCAGATCGCAGCAAATGCATCAAACAAAATGGTTGTTGTTGATACCAAAGAACGTAAGCTCGAGAAGATGATTGATGTTGCTAAATTGCCGCATCCTGGGCCTGGCGCTAACTGGATTGACAAAGAGTGTGGTCCTGTCGGTGGCACAACTCACTTAGGTGAAGGTTCTGTTTCTGTTTGGGGTAATGACCCTATGGGTCACCCAGATCAAGCTTGGAAACTTTGTTATGAAGTTGAAACAGATGGTGCTGGTGTCTTTATTCGTACGCATGAAACATCTCAGTATGTTTGGGCAGATCAGTTGAAACACCCAGAACCAGAAATTCAGCAGAGTGTTCAAGTATTTGATAAAGACACTCGTGAAATTGTTAAAACAATCCGTGTAACCGAAGAAGAAGGTAAAGCTGCGCTTCACATGGAATTTAACAAAGATGGTACTGAGGTTTGGGTTTCTGTATGGAACCGTAAAGATGCTAAAAACCCAACAGGTGAGATCGTAGTTTACGATGCTAAAACTCTTGAAGAGAAAGCACGTATTAAAGGTCTAACAACACCGACTGGTAAATTTAACGTCTTTAACCGTGTAAACCACAAAACTTAATACTGCTGTACGTGTAACAGGCATAGTTCGCTATGCCTGTTCTCGTTTGTACGGAGTTAATAAGTTTAAAGCAGATTTTCCTGATCCCTTCGCATCACACATATGGTCACCCCTATGGAAATTAAAACAGGTTTTATGTCACGCCGGTTAATACTAGGCACATCTATAGCTAGTGCCATTGTGTTTTTTGTCGTGGGTATCATTTTTTGGGGCGGTTTTAATACCGCAATGGAAGCAACGAATACAACCGAGTTCTGTATTAGTTGTCATGAAATGGAAGATAACGTTTATCAAGAATACTTACCGAGTATTCATTATTCGAACCGTACCGGGGTCAGGGCAGGTTGTCCGGACTGCCATGTTCCACGCCCGTGGATACATAAGGTGGTTCGTAAAGTACAAGCATCGAATGAATTATTACATAAAGCACTGGGTACTATTAATACCCCTGAAAAATTTGAAGAGCATAGGTTAAGGCTCGCAACGAATGTCTGGAATCAAATGAAAGATACAGATTCGCGGGAATGTCGAAATTGCCACGATTTTGAATCTATGAATCCTGAATTTCAGCGCCCTCGTGCACGTAAGCAGCATTTGAATGCTTTTGAAAGCGGGCAAACGTGTATTGATTGCCACAAAGGTATTGCTCACAACAGTGTACGACACCTTCTAAGTGATGAGGATTTGGAAGCGTTAGAAGCGCCTAATCCAGATTTTATTCGTGAAGTTCCTCAAATGTATATTGACGGATTAGCCAAGGTTGAAGCAAAAGAGGCTGAAGAAGCCGCTGCAGCAAGTTTAGTAAAAATTGAAGCTAAAGCTGCTGAGAAAAAACGTATTGAAGCCGCCGTCGCATCGGCGTTGGCTAGTCAGTCTAATAACACGTCGGGTGATAGTGCAACAACACAGAGTGCTAGCTCGATTAATGTAGATTGGAGTAAGGCTTCTAGCCGAGATGTTACGTTATTTTACCCCGGTGAAGCGTCAATTGAGTGGGTAATGAATGGTCGTGACCATGGCGGAGCTCGTCCATTTTTAAAAGGCGGTGAGCGCTGTGTTACTTGCCATGACAAAGAAACAGCAGATATGGGAGCTAGAATTGTTAGCGGAGAAGTCGCTGAGTCAGCTCCTATTCCTGGTAAGCGCGGTAGTATTCCGGTAACCGTAGAGTCAACTTACGATAATGAGTTTTTATACATGCGCTTCAGTTGGCAGGATGCAGAACATGTACCAATGCCTTCTGTAGAAGGTGGAAAAATGGATCCTAAGAACTCAATGAAATTGGCGCTGATGTTTGCAACAGATGATGTTGAGTATGCAGGCCAAGCGGGTTGCTGGGGTTCGTGCCATCATGATGCTCGGTCAATGCCTGATACACCTGCGCAAGATGTGTTAACGGCCAGTGGTTTAGGTGAGCGTTTAGATTTAGCGGGTGGGGTGACTAAATATATTAAAGAGTCACGTACCAAGCTAGAAGTGAAAGGGCGCCGTGGTAAACCAAGAGGTGGATGGGATAAGCTTAAATCAGATGAAGAGCTGGCTGCCGAAATGAGTGAAGGTCATTTTATGGACATTATTCGCTTAAAAGCTGGGGAAAATGTGGTTGAGGATGGTGTTCTACTGGCTGATAGGAAAATGGCTGGTGGGCAGGGTGCTGAGTTTGATGCTTCGCTTAATGGCGGTTCATGGGTTGTTATTATGAAACGTAAATTAAAATCTGATAAAGAAGGCGATATTAGTATGGCTGAAGAAAGCTTGTATAATATTGGCTTTGCGATTCATGATGACTATTCAAATGCTCGTTTTCATCATGTATCACTGGGATATAAATTAGGTTTTGGTAATGCAGAAGCCGAGTTTAATGCTACCAAGCAATAGACATTTTCGTTATTAATCAGCCAAGTATTGGCTCGTGCGAGTTGAGAAGGAACAGTGCCTGTAGGCTGCTGTTCCTTTTCTTGTTTAAATATGGACTCATGTAAAACGTATCCCTCCCCTGCATTACCAGGTGACTTGGCAATGTGGATTTTTATTATCGCCGAGCTTTCCGTCTTTGCTCTGTTGTTTTTGTTATTCAGTTATTTGCGTAGCAGCGACTCAATGACTTTTCTAGCCGGGCAGCAAACATTGCACCCGCAAGCGGGTTTAATTAATACATTAGCATTGCTGACCTCAAGTGCTTGTGTGGCTCAGGCTGTTCATATGGTGCGTCAGAACAAGTCCGGTGCATTTGGCTGGTTGCTGGTCAGTATTCCTGTAGGCTCTATTTATATTGTGGTAAAGATATGGGAATACCAACAACTAGTACGACAGGGGTTTGATCTTGATAGTAATCACTTCTACACAGGCTACTTTCTGCTAACGGGGTTTCACTTACTTCATGTTGTATTGGGGATCGTGATATTGGGCTTTATGTCCGTTAGGTTGTGGCGTGGTAGTTATCTTCCAGCGCAGATGAGCGGATTAGAAAGTGGAGCTTGCTACTGGCATATGGTTGACCTTGTCTGGGTTATTCTTTTCCCGCTGATTTATGTGATTCATTGATGAAACATCCTATTACTATTTGGCTGATTTTAATTTCCCTAACGTTAACCATGTTTATGCTGGGCGAGGTGCAGCCTAGTTCAGAAATCATCATGATCGTGTTGATTATCTCAGCAGTAAAGGGCTTGTTGATTGTTGCAGGATTCATGGAGTTGGCCGGTGTTAAGCACGTAGTCAAGCGGGGCTTGATGCTTTATTCACCTGTCGTCGTATTTCTTATCTCGTTGTTATTGTTATAGATGATTTTGAAACTGCATTTGAAGGGGTTTTAGAGAGTAACGCTGGTTTGCTCTGGTGTATGAACATTGACAATATCCTTATAAAACCGGAAGGTGTTTCGTCCAACCGCCTTGCTTTCATAAAGTGCTAAGTCCGCATTAGATATCAATGTGTCTATATCTGTACCATCGTTTGGAATCATGGCTACGCCAATACTAGCACTAATTTGTACGCTGTTTCCTGATAGTGTCATGGTGTTACTTAACGAGCGTAGTATTTTTTCAAGTATGGCCTCTATGTCTGAGCGACTGCTAATATTTTTTAAGAGTACTGCAAATTCATCACCACCAATACGCGCTACAGTATCATCTTCACGTGTGGTTGCTTTTAAGTGTAAAGCGACATTGATGAGTAGCTCATCGCCTATTAAGTGCCCCATGCTGTCATTCACCTGCTTAAACCCGTCTAGATCTACATATAACAGTGCGTAAGATTCATTATCTTTTTCTGAAGATGTTATAGCTTGCTCTAATAGATCGTTAAATAGCCGTCTGTTAATTAATTCTGTGAGTACGTCATGACTGGCAAGGTGTGCCATGTCATCAAAAGCAGTTTTCAATTTTGATATATCTTCCAGCACACAAATGATGTGAGTTGATACGTTTGTTTCAACGACCGGTGAAAGGTTTGCATGCATTCAAATACTATGGCTATCAGATGATTTATATTCAAAATCACCCTGCCATAAATTTTTATTTATGATGTGGTTATTAATGATGCGATAAAACTTATCATTAAATAAAGTTGGAATAAGGTTTGCAATGTTTTTGTCTTGGAATGATATATTAAAAAAATTGTCTGCTTGTAAATTGGTGTATTTTATAGTGCCTTCATGATCAAAAATAAGCACTATACTTTGGCTTTGGTCAATCGCTGTTGATAGAAATTCGATACTTTCCTTAGCATTTGCAAGACGTTTGGTGATTATGTTGGTTGATCTGATGATGATGAAAAGTACAAGGGTACAGCCTAATAAAAGAAATATCATGGGTCTTTTTGTTTTTGTTAGTACCTGATCACCGGGTTTTTTTGGAGACCAAGTAAGCTTTCCTATAGATTGATTTTTTCTATTCTTGATATCTATAAAAGCCTGTGAGCTATCAGCTTTTCCAGTTTGAGTAAATTGAAGCTCATCTAATTGAAATTGCTTTGATAATTTGGAAAGGAAGCTATTATTTAGTTGTTTGCCATAAATTAGTACGGGAGCTGGGCTGGGAAGTTGGCTTCCATCTTCAGGTGTTAGAACGGAAGCGGCTAATAATATGGGCGTATTATTAAAAATTGATATGCGAGAGGTGCCTTGTCGGGTTGGGGATGGTTCACGTGCTTTTTCGGCGAGCTCTTTTAGATCACTTACAAAGGTATGGTAAAAATTTTTATCGACTGTGACTCCGTTGCTTATAGCTACGATCGGTTTGTTTTTACCGTCTAAAACGATAACATTACTGATGTTGAAATTGTTAAGTAAGTACTTACCCAGCTTATTATCTATCCATTTCTGATCATGGCGGTAATAGGTGTTCTGAATCAAATCATCCCAATAAGAATAATCAGAGACATTAGATTCTAATTGAAGTAGTTTTTCTTTCAAAATGTTGTTGGCTGATGATATGGAGTGTGAGCGAGCCTCATCATTGGCCTGATTTGTACTATGAAAAATCACTGCAATCATTGCAAAAAGTGTGACGGTTAATAAGAAAATAAGGGCTAACACAATAGCATGTACCGGATTGCTCTGGCTTTTTTCCTTAATGTTCTCGATTAACATTTGTTGCATATCCACAAAAGTTCGTAAGTCAATTCCACCTTAAGCAAGTATGGTTTATGTCGCCGAAAAAAGACAGTAAGATATGAGTGGTTATTAGGTTTTTAGTTACATGGTTTTTGGTTATTTTGGCGAATATGCGTTTGAGTGATTTGTCATTGTTACACCTAAAATAACCAGTACGCCCCCCAGTAACATGGATATCAGTATTGGTTCTCCTAATAACAACATGGCTAGCAATACACCAAAAACAGGGACTAAGTTGGTAAATATCGCCGTTCTCGAAGGGCCAATTGCTTTAATTCCTTGGTAATACCAGACAAAACAAATAACAGTGCCAAATGCTCCCAAATAAATCACTGATCCGATAGATAACAAAGACAGTTGATTGAAGTCGGGTTCCGGTGGGAAGAGTAGTGTTGTGCCCATTAGCAGAAACAATCCCCATAACGTTGCATAAGTAGTTGCTGCAAGTGGACTGAGACCTTTGAGAGCATAACGACCAATGATGGTATAAGTCGCCCAGCTGATAACAGCACACATCATATATATTTCTCCTTGGCCAAAGACATTAGATAAGTCGTGTGCTGCGGCTAGTAAGTTGCCACGAGTGATAATAATGGCTGCTCCAACGAAAGCCAGTATGATTCCTAGCCAACGGATCACTCCTAATCGTTCACCAAATAGCAGACCAAGCACTAAAGCGGTAATAATCGGATTGAGCGAAACAAGCAATGCTGTTCGCCCTGCGGGCAAAGATGATAGGGCTTCAAAAAAGAACACGTTATATAAAAACACGCCACTAGCGCCAAGAAAGAAAGTAACCAATAATTGTTGTGTCGTTAACCTGGGAAGGCCTCCTTCTGTTTTGTAAACCCAGGCGATGAGTAGGACTGCGGCAACAATGAATCTTGCAGTCGCTGCTGTAATGGGCGGTAGTGTTTCCATTAATGAATGCCCAGCAATAAATGTTCCTCCCCAGACAAAGGCCACAGTTGTTAGCTTTAAGTAAATTCTTATTAATGAGGGTGTTGTTAGCATTGCTGGGGAAGGTGTTGTCATGGAAAAGAGCTCCGAGATGAAATAAGCTATATGATCTACCTCATGTTAATTCATAGTAAAATGAGTAAATACTCATGACTAATGGCCAGCTCGAAGTTTTTGTGATGGTTGCTGATCTGCGCAGTTTTACGGCGGCAGCGCTTTACCTTGGGATAAGCCAGTCAGCTGTATCGCACGCGATCCGCTCGCTTGAAAAAGAGCTAAACGTTCAGCTCTTTATACGTTTAAAAGCAGATGCAGAGGTCACCGAAATAGGTAGTCGCTTATTACTTCGAGCACGTGAAATGATTGGGCTTTGCGAAACAATTCGCCAAGAAGCTGCCGATGCGAATGGTTTGAATGCGGGAACATTACGTATAGGTTCTTTTGGACCTAGTTCTTCTTTAAGGTTGCTGCCTACACTACTCAGTGAATATCGCCGACAATACCCAAATATTGAAATTCATATCGATGAAGGGCCTGATCAGGATGTGAAGCAATGGATTCTGGATAGGCGTATTGATGTGGGTTTTGTTGTGTTGCCTGAAGAGCGTTTCGAAACGTATCTACTTACTACCGATCAAATAATTGCATTGTTGCCATCAAGCCATCAGTTAGTGACACAAAACAGTGTTCGTCTAAACGAGCTATGTAGTGATCCATTTATTATGACTGAGGCTGGTTCTGCGCAAATTGTAGCGTCTTTATTTCACGCGTCACATTTAACCCCCAATGTGCGCTTTCGTAGTGCTCAAGTGATGAGTACTCTAGCGTTGGTGGCTAGAGGAGAAGGCGTGTCTCTGTTGGCAGAACTTGCTTTACCTGTGGATGGACAACAAATGAGTGAAAAGAAATATGTTATGAAGCCTCTTGATCCGCCCGTATACCGGCAGATAGGCTTGGCTATTCATAGTGAAAAGAGGGCATCTCCTGCGACATTAGCATTTATTAAAACGGCTAAGAGCACAGGCTTAATTAAGTTGCTCTTATAGGTGAAACGTACGATTAACCATTGGATTCATGGGGTTATTGCCTTGTGTATTAAAATGTATTTTTAATATATTTTAATGTAGTTGATATCGATCAATTTTATACTGTGCACAAATATTTCATAATAGCGCTACCTGAATTTTAACTATGCAATCTGGTCCCTTCGCTGGGTTACGGAGCTTTTTATGAATGAAACGTTCACCAAAGCTATGGCAAGAAATATTTTCTATGGAGGAAGTTTATTCTTCATTCTAGTGTTTCTTGGCCTAACTTATCATACTGAAAAGGTGCTTCCCGAAAGGGATCACCGTGAAAACATCACCGAGCAGGTCGTCCTAGGCAAAAAAGTCTGGGAAGAAAATAACTGTGTCGGTTGTCATTCTTTGCTGGGTGAGGGTGCTTACTTCGCGCCAGAACTAGGCAATGTATATACGCGATTTGGTGGTAGTAAAGAAGCGATTATCGCTTTCATCAAATACCGTCCGGCTGAAGGTATTGAAGGGCGTCGTAGTATGCCGCAGTTCAATCTATCTGATGAAGAGTTGGAAGCGGTGGCTGAATTCTTGAAATGGACTTCAGAGATTAACACCAGTAACTGGCCACCTAATATTCAGGGTTGAGGCAAAGGAGCATCAATATGAAGTATGAATCTCAAAAAGTCGCACGATTATATTTTATCGCTGCGCTGGGGCTCTTTGTCGGTCAGATCCTGTTCGGTCTGATTATGGGTTTACAATACGTTATCGGAGACTTTTTGTTTCCTGCTATCCCGTTCAACGTTGCACGTATGGTACATACCAACTTGCTTATCGTTTGGCTGCTGTTTGGCTTTATGGGTGCCGCTTATTTCATGATTCCAGAGGAATCAGAAACCGAGCTGTGGAGCCCTAAATTAGCCATCGTGCTTTTCTGGGTCTTTTTGGTTGCCGGCGCATTAACTATTCTTGGTTATTTATTGGTGCCTTATGCACGTTTAGCTGAGATGACAGGGAATGATATTTTGCCCACCATGGGCCGTGAGTTTCTTGAGCAACCCTTGATCACTAAAATCGGCATCGTAATTGTGGCGCTGGGTTTTGTGTTCAACGTAGGTATGACTGTACTACGTGGCCGTAAAACGGTTATCAGCACTATCCTGATGATCGGTTTAATTGGTTTGGCAGTAATGTTCTTGTTCTCTTTCTATAACCCAGAAAACTTGGTTCGTGACAAGTTCTACTGGTGGTGGGTTGTCCATCTATGGGTAGAAGGTGTTTGGGAGCTAATTCTAGGTTCGTTGTTAGCATTTGTGTTGATCAAAGTCACCGGTGTTGACCGTGAAGTTATCGAAAAATGGTTGTACATGATTGTTGCGATGGCACTGATTACCGGTATTCTCGGTACAGGACACCATTACTTCTGGATTGGTGCACCTGAATACTGGCAGTGGTTGGGTTCTGTATTCTCTGCGATGGAACCTATTCCATTCTTTATGATGACGCTGTTTGCTTTCAATATGGTCAATAAGCGCCGTCGTGAGCATCCTAACAAGGCTGCAGTGCTTTGGGCGATGGGTACAGGTGTTATGGCATTTCTAGGAGCAGGCGTGTGGGGCTTTCTGCATACGCTGGCACCGATTAACTACTATACGCATGGTACTCAGTTGACAGCAGCTCATGGTCACATGGCTTTCTATGGGGCTTATGCGATGGTTGTTATGTGCATCATCTCTTATTCAATGCCGCTGATGCGTGGTCGTATTGCTAATAGCAACAAGGCTCAGGTCGCTGAGATGTGGGGCTTTTGGTTGATGACTGTGTCTATGGTGTTCATCACCTTGTTCTTGACGGCTGCTGGTGTTGTTCAGGTTTGGCTGCAACGTTATACCGAAACACCAATGCCATTCATGCTCGTTCAAGACAAAATGGCTGTTTTCTTTTGGATGCGTGAGGTTGCCGGAGTATTCTTCCTAGGCGGTTTAGGTGTCTATATATGGAGTTTCTTCATCGGAACAGATGCTGACGCTGCACGCGACGCTGCAAAAGTGTTAGCAAAAGCTAACACTAAAGAAAACGCTTAATAAACATCTAGAGTGTAAGCTCTCTCGCGCTCTGTCCTTTTCTGGGCAGGGCGCTTTTCTTTTTTCTTTTCATGGAGTCCCTTATGCACACTGCTAGCCCAGTTGAGCTGGATCTCTCTGCCAGTAATGCTCCTTTTTATCTTCCTCAGAATAACGAAGTTGAATTATTCACGCATGCTTATGAAAACCAGTTGCCGGTATTAATAAAAGGGCCGACAGGGTGTGGTAAAACACGTTTTATTAGTCATATGGCTGAGCGCTTAAACCTGCCATTGCACACGGTTTCTTGTCATGATGATTTGACTGCTTCTGACTTAGTCGGCCGTTACCTGATAGGCGATGGTATGACTCAGTGGCATGATGGCCCATTGACTCGAGCTGTTCGTGAAGGTGGAATCTGTTATTTAGATGAAGTAGTGGAAGCACGTAAAGATACCACTGTGGTTATTCATCCGTTGACGGATGATCGTCGTATTTTACCGATAGATCGTACGAATGAACTGCTGCATGCACCTAAGAATTTTATGCTTGTGGTTTCTTATAACCCAGGTTATCAAAACCTAATGAAGGGTCTTAAGCCCAGTACACGACAACGTTTTATTTCGATGAGCTTTAACTATTTGAAGCCCGAAGAAGAGAAACGTGTTATTGAAGCAGAAACGGGATTGGATTCGGCAAATGCGCAACGGCTTATAAATTTAGCGATTGGTTTGCGTGGTTTAAAAGATATGGACTTAGAAGAGGGCGCAAGTACGCGTCTTCTAGTATATGCAGCGACTTTAATGAAAGCAGGATTTGATCCTGTTGAAGCGTGCAGAGCAGGTTTGGTTGAATCGCTAACGGATGATGAAGATACAATTACCGCATTGATGGAAGTTGTAAAAGCTAACTTCTAAATGTTTGCTGGTAGCTAATTAATTGGCAGCAACTTTTTATAGCTGTTTATCATGTTGCGCTGTGAATGCAATGAATTGAGGTCGTCCGATGGAAGAGCAAGTAGGTAAGTATTGGGATCGGCTGATTAGGCGAATGGCTGATCCTGCTTGGGAACATGAAGCCGTTACGCTTGATAGCGTTCGCAAGCCACTTTCTATTTTTTTTCGTACCCTGGGTGGCGATGGTGGGTTGAGCATTCGTGCTTCTGTTCAGACAGAGTCTTCACTTAGACGACATTGGTTGCAACGTGTTGCTGGCAGCGGTAAGCGCATTTCACTCGCGTGGCGTAGTGCCGAGACGCTACATCTTCCAGATCGAATCAACTTATTCCCTGAAGCGGGCCTCAATCGTGAACTTTATTATTGGTTGGCCGCGATGGCCACAGCTCCCGCTTTTGATGAGCTTAATTGGATCGCTAGAAGCCAGCAGCAAGTTCTGTTTATTCTGCAGCGCTACCCAGGCCTTGTTGACCGCTATCATCGCTTAGTGACGGCGGCTATCGACTTGCGCCCTGATGCGAAAAAGTTGAATGCTCAAGAAGGTGCGCAAGAGCGAGATATTCAGCAGGCATTGTACTCACCTGGATCAGTTGAGGAGTTGAGCGAGTGTCCATTAGACCCTTTGCCGGTGTTGTTGTGGTTGCACCCGGCACCTCCTCAAAGTGCTGTTGCCACTGACGTGTGCCAATCGGCAAGTCAACAAGAGCCCTCCTCACAGGGGGAGACGAAGCAGTCTGAGCAGCAGCGCAAGCGAAAGGCTAAGCGCAAGAAATCTGACAATAATAAAGGCGGTTTGCTTACGTTACGTCATGAGACTAGCTTGTTTAGTGTGGCCGAAATGGCAAATTTGGATCGTTCTGAAGATGAAGACGATGATTTGCAGGACGCCGAAAATAATGCGAACGAGATGGATGAACTCACCATTACTCGTGATAATGATACCACCGCAAAACGTGTTCGATTTGACTTGGACTTGCCCTCCGCTGAAGAGGAGGAGGTTATTATAAGTGAGGGGCATTTGTTGCCTGAGTGGGATTACAGAAAGCAAGTATTAGTAAAAGACCATTGTAGCCTTTTGACTATCCAGGCAGGAGTAACGGATGAGGGTGAATTGCCAGAAAGGCTTAGGCCTGCAGCACGGCGATTGCGTCGTCAATTTTTGGCGCTCCGGCCTCAGTCTACTTGGGTCAAGCATCAAGAAGAAGGTAGTGAGCTAGATCTTGAGGCTTACCTTAAATTTCGCGGTCAGCGTGCTGCAGGGCAGCAAGTAGAAGAGCCCCGTTTATATTCGGCGTTAGAGAAAAAGGATAGAGATCTGGCCTGCCTATTATTAGCAGATTTGTCGCTGTCCACTGATGCTTGGGTGGGAGATCAGGGAAGGGTTATCGATATTATCCGAGATAGCTTGTATCTATTTAGTGAGGCCTTGCAACAAACAGGTGATCAGTTTTCAATCTGCGGTTTTTCTTCTCGTTATCGTAACCATATTCGTTTTCATATGCTTAAAGGTTTCAATCAAGCTTATGGTAAACAGGCCCGCCAACAAATTGAAGCCATTAAACCCGGTTATTATACGCGTATGGGGGCGGCAATACGTCGTTCAACAGAGTTGCTGAATCTTCAACCACAAAAGCAGAAACTTCTATTGATTTTGACTGACGGCAAGCCGAATGATCTGGACTATTATGAAGGACGCTATGGTATTGAAGATACACGTATGGCAATTATTGAAGCGCGTAAGGCCGGTCTTATCCCTTTCTGTATAACCATAGATGAAGAGGCTGAAGATTATTTGCCTTACCTGTTTGGTCGCGGTCATTACACGCTAATTAGAAGGGCAGCAGAACTGCCTGCTAAGCTACCGCAGTTGTATGCACGCCTTACATCTTAAAGCTATTTGAGTTGAATCGGTGATAGTAGGGTGGTCCCTTCTGATAATCGCTTGATAGCCCAGTCAATGTGTTCTGTTACCATTGGCGAGCAGTGTGGTCGTTTGGCTTGTAAGGCTTTGATTATACCCTCTCCTCCTCCGCTATTGCCTAATGCAACCGCAATATTACGTAACCATCCGTCGTAACCTGTGCGACGAATGGCAGAGCCTTCAGTGCGCTTTAAAAAGACAGCCTCATCCCAATTGAACAGATCAACCAAGGAAGCATCATCCAGTTGATGACGTGGAAGAAAGTCTGGCTCTGCAGTATGTTTGGCAAAACGATTCCATGGGCAGACTAGCTGGCAGTCGTCGCATCCAAAAATACGGTTGCCCATTAGTGGCCGTAGTTCTTCAGGAATAGCGCCTTTTTTCTCGATTGTTAGATAGGAAATACATCGGGTGGCGTTCAGTTTATATGGGCCAATAAAAGCGTTAGTCGGACATATATCCAAACAAGCAGTACAAGAACCACAGTGTTGTTTTTCTATAGGGGTGTCCGTTGGAAGTGGTAAGTCGATAAATAGCTCGCCAAGAAAAAACCACGAGCCAGCATGTCTATTCAAAATGAGAGTATGTTTTCCTGTCCAGCCAATACCTGCTTGCTGTGCAATAGGGCGCTCCATTATAGGGGCACTGTCGACAAAGGCTCGGTAACCCATTTTGCCTATGGTGTCTTCAATTCGTTTTCCAAGTTGTGTTAGGCGTTTACGCATCATTTTGTGATAGTCCCTGCCTAGCGTATAGCGTGCGATATATGCTTTTTCAGGGGATTTGAGTACTTTTAGTGAAGAAAAAGCGGGTGGGGTATAGTCCATGCGTACGCTAATAATGCGACAGCTTCCAGGGACAAGTAAATATGGATCACGGCGTTTATCGGTATTTGCAGCAAGGTAGCTCATCTCTCCGTGATACTGTTTTCCTAACCATTCGTGTAGTTTGTCGGCATCTTCTTTAAGGTCGGGGTCAACAATGCCACATTCTTGAAAGCCTGCATCTGCGGCCCAAAGGTGGATTTGTGTTGCTAACTCAGCCAGTTTTTCATGAGGAATGTTTTGGTAATCTGGCGCTACCGGCTGAATAGGTGTTGATGAAATAGAATCGGTCACGATCAATACTTGCCTGTTAAACTGTTGCTTCAACTATAATGAAATGAGTCACCAAGTGTTTGGAAGCGTAAGGTTATGAAAGAGCTACCCAGTACATTATACACAGCTGAGCAAACTCGTTTACTGGATAAAACAGCTATTGACGAAGGAGGTATACCAGGCTTTACGTTAATGAAGCGTGCCGGGCGTGCAGTTTTTTTTGAAATTCAAAAATGCTGGCCAGATATTAAAAGCCTTACGGTGCTATGCGGGGGAGGAAATAACGGTGGAGATGGCTTTGTCGTAGCGGCTTTGGCGCGCCAGAAAGGCTTTTCAGTGCAGGCGTTCTACGTTGGAGGGGATGATTTTGCCTGCGAGCTTAGAGGAGAGGCCAGAGAAGCATGGTTATGGGCGAGCAGTGAGGGTGTTAAATTTGATGTATTTAAAGATGATCAACCATTTGAAGGCGATGTAATCGTTGATGCGCTGCTTGGAACCGGCTTGGTTGGTCATGTGCGAGGGGTATTTCATCTAGCTATTAATAAAATAAACCGCCATGTATCGCCTGTCATTGCTGTGGATATACCTTCAGGACTTTGCGCAGATACCGGGCAGGTTTTAGGGTGTGCTGTTAAAGCGGATGTCACCGTTACTTTTATTGGCTTAAAACTAGGGCTTTTCATGCATCAGGCGGTTGAGCATGTAGGCGTGTTATCGTTTGATGGTTTGCATATACCTGAGTCAGTGTATGAGCAGGTTTCTGTCAGCGCTTTTCGCGTGGGGGCTGATGATATAGCTGAGTGTTTGCCTGCGCGATCAAGGTTGGCTCATAAAGGCATGTGTGGTCACGTGCTCGTTATTGGCGGTGATCAAGGTATGGGAGGTGCGGCTATCATGGCAGCAGAAGCTGCATTGTACAGCGGTGCAGGAAAAGTCACGTTAGCCACAAGGGGTGAGCATCTAACTGCAGCATTATGCCGATGCCCTGAAATCATGGTGCGTGCTGTTGAGTCAGGGGTTGAGTTGTTGCCTTTGCTTGAACAGGCTGATGTCATTGTATTTGGCCCTGGGATTGGGCAGCAAGCGTGGGCAGAGCAAATGCTTCAAGTAGTTTGGAAAACAAACTTACCCGCTGTTATTGATGCGGATGGTTTAAATATTTTGTTAAAGAAAGACAGATTTAACCAGCTATCGAGGAAAAATTGGATTTTAACACCCCACCCTGGCGAAGCTGCTCGATTGCTTGAGTCTGAAGTTTCATTGTTACAAAAAGACCGTATTAGTAGTGCCATGGAGCTACAAACAGCAGCGGGCGGTACTGTTGTGCTAAAAGGTGCAGGTTCATTAATCACCGATGGTGATGTGATGCATTTGTGCAGTGCTGGAAACCCCGGAATGGCATCGGGAGGAATGGGAGATGTATTGTCGGGTATTATTGGCGGATTATTAGCTCAAAAGCTAAGTCCGGTTGATGCCGCTAGAGTTGGCGTATATGCTCATTCTGCTGCTGCAGATTTATGCGTGCAGACAAGTGGAGAGCGGGGCTTGAAAGCAACAGACCTTTTCCCTTATGTTAGATTGATTTTAAACGGAAAAATGTAGATTAAATGCAACAAAAAATTTTTGCAAAAGATGAAGCTGCGATGGAGCAGTTTGGTGCTGAGTTATTACTCGCAATGCAACACCAGGGTGTGATCAATCTTGTCGGTGATCTAGGCATGGGAAAAACAACATTAAGTCGTGGGGTTATTCGTGCTGCCGGCCACCAAGGTACGGTTAAAAGCCCGACCTATACGCTTGTTGAGCCTTATGAGCAGGATTGCGGCACTATTTATCACTTTGATTTGTATCGTTTGATTGATCCTGAAGAGCTGGAATATATGGGTATTCGGGACTACTTTACAGATACTTCGTTATGCTTGATTGAATGGCCGGATAAAGGCCAAGGCTTACTGCCAGAAGCTGATTTGGAGGTGTTTTTAGATGTCTCTGGAGAGGGGCGTTCTATTAGCTGGAAAGCTAAAACTCAAAAAGGTAAGGCTGCAGCCGATAACTTATCTCAACAGCTTGATAATCAAGCGTTAAACTAATCACTGAACTAATTACACAGAGCGTCGACTAACCTGACATGATGATTTTTTTGATTAAAAACATAGTACGCACTTCAATACTGCTAAGTTGCGTACTGACGGTGGGCATGGCCTATGCCGCCGATATCAAAAATGTTCGCATGTGGCTGGCGCCAGATAACACTCGTTTGGTCTTCGATTTAAGTGGGCCAGTGACGCATAAAATTTTCACGTTAAACAAGCCAGATCGCTTGGTGCTAGACATTAACAACGCCGCTGTTAAAACCCGCCTGTCTAAGCTCAACCTTAAAGGAAGCCCTATCAAGCAGGTTCGCACCAGCACGAAGGGTAAGAACTTACGTGTGGTTTTGGATCTCAATAAAAGTATTCGTCCTAGAAGTTTTGACTTAAAACCGAACGACCAGTATGGGCATCGTTTAGTACTAGATCTATTTAATACTGAAAAAGAAACAGTGGTTAAGACCGCTACTCCACGTGACCAAAAGGGTAAGTTGCGTGATATCGTCATTGCGATAGATGCAGGACACGGTGGTGAAGATCCTGGAGCAATTGGTGCTGGCCGTGTACGTGAAAAAGATGTGGTTTTGGGTATATCTAAAGAAGTTAAGCGACTGATTGATAAAGAAAAAGGATTTAAAGCAGAGTTGATTCGTTCGGGCGATTATTACATTAGTTTGCGTGGTCGTACTAAAAAGGCGCGTACCAAAAATGCTGACTTATTTGTTTCTATTCATGCTGATGCCTTTAAAGATTCTAGAGCACGCGGCGCTTCAGTATGGGTGTTGTCTAGTAGAGGCGCGACCAGTGAAGTGGGTCGTTGGCTCGCACGCAAAGAGAACAGTGCCGATTTGATTGGGGGCGTTGGTAGTGTCAGCCTTGAAGATAAAGATGATGTGTTGGCGGGTGTTTTATTAGATATGTCGATGACGGCGAGTCGATCTGATAGCTTGCAAATCGCTAGCAAGATTCATCGTAACGTTGATAAATTTGCTAAAATGCATAAATCTCGGGTAGAAAGTGCTGGTTTTATGGTGCTGAAATCTCCTGATATACCATCAATTTTGGTAGAAACAGGTTTTATTTCAAATCCAGAAGAAGCTCGTCTGCTTAAAACAAAAGCTTACCAGCGCAAAATGGCCAAAGCGATTTATGCAGGGATTAAGTCCCACTTTTGGAATAAACCCCCTGCTTACACTTATATTGCTTATAAAAAAAATGATGGCTATAAACAGTCAGGGCAGCGTCGTTATCAGGTAGTTAGTGGTGATACACTATCGGTGATTGCATCGCGCCATGGTGTTAAATTGAACGTGTTACGTAAAACCAATGATATCAAAGGTGATAAAATTCGTATTGGTCAGGTTTTGCGTATTCCCACCAGTTAATCTTTTCGAGTTTCAATTCGACTATTATTTAGAGTTTTCATGTCACAAATTCATTTATTGTCTCCTCGCCTAGCGAACCAAATTGCGGCCGGTGAAGTGGTTGAGCGGCCTGCTTCTGTTGTTAAAGAGTTACTGGAAAACAGTTTGGATGCTGGTGCTACTCGCTTGGAAGTGGATGTAGAGCAAGCGGGTATAAAATTGATTCGTATCCGTGATGACGGTGATGGCATTGAAAAAGATGATCTTCCATTGGCATTAAGTCGTCATGCAACCTCTAAAATTTATGAACTTGAAGATTTAGAAGCGGTGGCCAGCCTGGGCTTTCGTGGAGAGGCGCTGGCGAGTATTAGTTCGGTGTCTCGTTTGACGTTAACCTCACGTCGGATTGATAGTGAATATGCTTGGCAGGTGCAGACTGAAGGGCGAGATATGTCGGCGCAGTTGTCGCCCGCAGCGCACCCGCAGGGTACTACGGTTGAAATGCGCGATCTGTTCTTTAATACACCGGCGCGCCGTAAATTTTTAAAAACGGAAAACACAGAGTTTAAACACCTCGAAGAAGTGGTGAAGCGTTTGGCGTTGAGCCGTTTTGATGTTGCTTTTCAATTGAAACACAATGGCCGCGTTATCCACCAGTTAAAGCCTGCCAGTGTTAAAGCAGAGCAAGAACGCCGTGTTGCTTCGGTTTGTGGGCCTGCATTTGTTGATCAGTCGTTGCACGTTGATATGAACGCGGAAGCTTCTGGCTTAAGCCTTCGAGGCTGGATCGGACTGCCGACATTTTCTCGTAGTCAGGCTGATTTGCAGTACTTTTTTGTCAATGGGCGGATGATTAGAGACAAATTAGTCACACATGCGGTTCGACAAGCCTATGCTGATGTACTTTTTCATGGCCGCCACCCCGCTTATGTTCTTTATTTGGAGCTGGATCCCGCCTTGGTTGATGTGAATGTACATCCGACTAAGCACGAAGTTCGTTTTCGTGAAGGCAGGCTGGTCCATGATTTTATATTTAGGTCCATCCATCGAGTGATTGGCGAAATTCGCCCTGATGCTTCCAGTGTGCCTGCTCTACAGGAATTAACAGCAGTAGAAGCAACAGCTGAACAAAAATTTGATCAGCAATATATGCCGCTGCACCAGCCGCGTGAGATATCCGGTGTGAATGAGCAAGTAGCCTCTTACGGGCAGCTGCATCAGAATCGTACTTTTTCACAACCTTCATCAGGTGGTTTTTCTACGAGTCCGTCAGTGATGCCGTTTGAATCTGATGAAATGGCTGAGATTCCGCCGCTGGGATATGCCGTAGCGCAACTGCATGGAATTTACGTTCTGTCTCAAAATAAAGAAGGCTTGGTGCTAGTGGATATGCATGCAGCCCACGAGCGTATTGTCTATGAACGCTTAAAGCTAGCTTGTGAAGCAGAGGGCGTGAGAAGCCAGCCATTACTAGTGCCTGTCAGTGTGGCGCTGAGTGTTCGTGAGGCAGATGCATCGGAAGAGTTTAATGAACTGTTTGAAAAGCTAGGGTTTGAACTCGCACGTATGGGCGAAGAGACAGTGGTAATTCGACAGGTGCCTGTCACTTTGGCTAAGGCCAACGTAGAGCAGTTACTACGTGATGTATTATCTGACATGATGATGTTTGGTAGCAGTCGACGTTTAGAAGAGCATATGAATGAGTTATTAGGCACGATGGCTTGTCATGGAGCTGTTCGTGCTAACCGTCAGCTGACTATTCCTGAAATGAATAGCCTACTACGAGATATGGAAGCAACAGAGCGCAGTGGGCAATGCAATCACGGTCGCCCAACGTGGACTCAGTTGAGTCTGTCCGAACTAGACAAATTGTTTATGAGGGGGCAGTAATGGTTACTAATAAATTGCCTCCAGCAATTTTTTTGATGGGGCCTACGGCTGCAGGAAAGACGGATCTAGCTATGCGCCTTACTGAAGAGCTTCCTTGCGATATTATTAGTGTCGACTCTGCATTGGTCTATAAGGGTATGGATATTGGTACGGCGAAACCCGATGCGAAGATGTTGAAACAATACCCTCATCGTTTAGTCGATATTATAGATCCGGCACAAAGTTACTCGGCAGCAGAGTTCAGAGCAGATGCGTTGCGTGAAATGGCGGCAATTACGGCGAAGGGTCGTATTCCGTTGTTGGTAGGCGGTACCATGATGTATTACAACGCTCTTTTGAAAGGGCTGGCCTCTTTGCCTGAAGCTGATCCGCATATACGCCAGCAGTTGTTGGAGAAAGGTGAGCGTGAAGGTTGGCCTGCATTGCATGAGCAGTTATCCAAAATTGATCCAGAATCTGCCAAGCGTTTAGCGCCAAATGATTCTCAGCGGTTGCAGCGAGCTCTAGAGGTATATCAGTTGACCGGACGAACCTTGACGCAGTTATGGGCTGAGCAAGAAAGGCAGCGTTTTCCATATGAAGTGCAGAATATAGCAGTTATGCCTGAGGAGCGTAAAACTTTACATGAACGAATTGCGCTGCGTTATAAATTAATGCTGAAGGAAGGTTTTGTTGAAGAAGTAAACGTATTGTATCAGCGCGGTGACCTTCATGCGCAAATGCCATCTGTACGCTGTGTTGGCTACCGTCAGGTGTGGTCGTACCTTGATGGCGAGTATGATCATGACACAATGATCGAAAAGGGTATTATAGCGACGCGCCAATTGGCGAAAAGGCAGATAACATGGCTAAGAAGCTGGGAAAATTTACACTGGCTGAAGAGCGAAGATAAAGATATTCTCAATCACAGCTTGAAATTATTTGATTCAGCCATTATATAATGCTGTAGTTATACGGTTTTGGTGCTGTGCACAAAAAAGGCTTTGTTATCATTTTTAGATAAATGGCCTAACATAATAATGAAATATTCATCAGGAAGGAGTTTCCAATGTCAAAAGGGCAATCTTTACAAGACCCTTATCTGAACGTTCTACGCAAGGAACGTGTTCCCGTTTCAATTTTCTTGGTAAACGGTATTAAGCTGCAAGGACAAATTGAATCTTTTGATCAATTTGTTATTTTGCTTAAAAATACGGTAAGCCAAATGGTGTATAAACACGCCATTTCTACGGTTGTCCCATCACGCCCGGTGAAACTGCCACAGCCTGATGAAGTTCAACCTGACTGAGGTATAAACTGATTGTTTTTTGAGCGTCCTGAGTCAGGCGAAAAAGCCATACTCGTTCATATGGATATGTCTGCTAAGGCTATCCAAGAATCCCCGCGCGAGCTCGAAGAGCTCGCACTGTCTGCCGGAGCTGATCCTGTTGAAATACTGACAGGTAGCCGTCAAAGGCCTACTGCAAAGTTCTTTATAGGTACTGGAAAACTTGAAGAACTAAAACAGCTTACCCAGCTGCATGAAGCTGAATTGGTTATTTTTAATCATGCTTTGTCTCCCGCTCAGGAAAGAAATATTGAGCGTGTAATTCAGTGCCGAGTATTAGACCGTACTGGACTTATATTGGACATTTTTGCACAACGTGCCAGAACCCATGAGGGTAAGTTGCAAGTAGAGCTTGCTCAATTGGAGCATATGTCTACTCGTTTGGTGCGAGGCTGGACTCACCTTGAGAGACAAAAAGGTGGTATAGGTCTGCGTGGTCCTGGTGAGAGTCAGCTTGAGACAGATAGGCGATTATTAAGAGCGCGTATTCAAACTATTCTTGCTCGCCTGGAAAAAGTTCAAAAACAGCGAGAGCAAGGGCGTCGTTCAAGGCAGCGCGCTGAGGTGCCGACTATTTCGTTAGTGGGCTACACCAATGCAGGTAAATCATCGTTATTTAATAAAATGACGGATGCAGAAGTGTATGTTGCTAATCAGTTGTTTGCCACGCTTGATCCGACACTGCGTAAAATTGAATTGGATGATGTTGGTCCAGCAATTCTTGCTGACACGGTTGGGTTTATTCGCCATCTGCCGCACAAATTGGTTGAATCTTTTCGTGCCACGCTTCAAGAAACAACAGATGCGACATTGTTGTTGCATGTTATTGATGCATGTGACGATGAGCGGCAAGGGCATATGGACGAAGTTGAGCGTGTCTTAAAAGAGATTGGGGCTGATGATGTTCCATTGCTTCAGGTTTACAATAAAATCGATTTGATGCCGGGTCAGAAAGCACGAATTGATCGAAATAGTGATGGCGAGCCTGTGCGCGTTTGGTTATCGGCAGTGTCCGGTGATGGTATTGAATTATTGTTAAGTGCGATTAATGAACGGCTGTCTGATGATGTATTTCACGATACAATTAGCTTAAAGCCAAAAGATGGGCAGTTACGAGCAAATCTTTATGCTCAGAGTGCTGTCTTGAATGAAGTTATTGATGAGCACGGGGATATGCAGCTGGAGATTCGTTTGCAGCGCAAAGACTTATTGCAAATGCTAAGTCGCCTCGGTATGGCAACTGAACAATATCGTGTAGAAGAGGTCTATTAACATCATCTTCACGGGTTTTATTAAATTTTAGATTTTTAATGGAGAACTATATGGCTTGGAACGAGCCTGGCGGCAATGGTAATGGCCAGGATCCTTGGGGTGGCGGTGATAAGCGCGACGACAAGGGCAATCGTGGTAATGATCAAGGCCCACCAGATTTGGATGAGGCGCTACGTAAATTGCAAGATCGACTGAATGATCTTTTTGGTGGGTCTGGCAAAAAACGCGGTGGTGGTGGCGGTGATAGTTCTCCTGCTGGCAGTAATAACGCTTTTATCTTTGTTGTGCTTGGTGTCGCAGCACTTGCATGGGTCGGTATGGGTTTTTATACCGTCGATCAGCAAGAGCGTGGTGTAGTGCTTACTTTGGGTAAATACAGTGACACGGTTACTCCTGGTTTGGCATGGAATCCACCGCTTATTGATGAAGTAAGTATCGTCAATACCACGAGGGTGCGCAGCCATGATCATCAGGCGTTGATGTTGACGGAAGATGAAAACATCGTAGATGTTGCTATGACAGCCCAGTATGTAGTTGCTGATCCTAAGGCGTATGAGTTAAGCGTGCGTGATCCTGATGGCAGCCTTTCAAATGCTGCTGAGTCTGCTTTGCGTCACGTGGTTGGGTCATCTGAAATGCATTCAATTTTAACTGAAGGCCGTGAAACACTGGCTATTCAAGTTAAAGAGCGTTTGCAGCGTTATATGTCTGATTACAACACGGGTATTTCAATTACTCAGGTGAATATCAAAAATGCACAGGCGCCTAGTCAGGTTCAGGATGCATTTGATGATGTAATCAAGGCGCGTGAAGATGAGCAGCGTGTTAAAAACGAAGCGCAATCTTATGCTAACGGTGTTGTTCCTGAAGCGCGCGGTAAAGCGCAGCGTATGCTAGAAGAAGCAAGTGCTTATCGTGAGCAGGTGGTTTCTAAGGCAGAAGGTGAGTCGAAGCGTTTTACCGCGCTGTTAACCGAGTATGAAAAAGCGCCAGAAGTTACGCGCGAACGTCTCTATCTTGATACGATGCAAGAAGTACTGGCTAAAAACGCTAAGGTGTTGATTGATGTTGAGGGCGGCAATAATATGATGTACTTGCCTGTTGATAAGCTTATTCAAAACAATAGCAATCGCCAGTCTGCTACTACATCAGGTAGTGTGCGTTTAGATGATCAGTCTTTAAGAAATGTGACCAATCAGGTAGTGGACCAAATCAGAAAAGGTCAGGCCACAACGCGTAGGGAGGGTAGACAATGAGTAGTAAAGCGCTAATTTCAACTATCCTAGCGGGTATTATTATACTGGTTGCTTCAAAATCGGTTTATATTATTAAGGAAACCGAGCGTGCCGTGAAGTTGCAGTTCGGTGAAATTGTTGAGCCTGATATTAAGCCAGGACTTAGCTTCAAGATTCCATTTGTTAACACAATTCGTAAGTTCGATGGGCGTGTTCTAACATTGGATAGCCGTCCGCAGGCGTTCTTGACTATCGAGAAAAAACGTCTGATTGTAGATGCCTTTCTGAAATGGAAAATCAACAGTGTTGAAACATACTATACGGCAACGTCTGGTGATGAATTTAGGGCTGCTGATCTACTTTCTGCTCGTGTTGAGAACGAGCTTCGTAATCAGTTTGGTGCGCGTACCCTTAACGAAGTGGTTTCGGGAGAGCGTGACGAAGTAATGGCAGAAGTTATTCGACGCTTGAATGAAGTGGCTTCTAAAGAGTTGGGTGTTAGCATCATAGATGTGCGTGTGAAGCGTGTTGAGCTGCCACCAGAAGTTTCAAACTCTGTTTATGAGCGAATGCGTACAGAGCGTGAGCGTGAAGCGCGCGAATTGCGTTCGCGTGGTTTCGAGTTAGCTGAAGGTATTCGAGCTGATGCAGATCGTCAGAAGACAGTGTTAGTGGCTGAAGCTTATCGAGAATCAGAGGGGTTGCGAGGTGAAGGAGATGCTCTAGCTGCTTCTATTTACGCAAATGCGTACAGTAAAGATTCAGAGTTCTACTCCTTTACGCGTAGTTTGAAAGCATATGAGGGAGCCTTCTCTGGTAACGGTGATATAATGTTGCTTAAGCCTGATAGTGAGTTCTTCCGATACTTGTCTAATTCAACTGGTGCTAAAAAATAGTATAAAGTCGTAATAGAAAGTAGGAATCGGCTGCACTTTGTTAGTGATTCCATGTTAAAATCGTCAAAACCGGGCCTAGTCCCGGTTTTTTTATGCAAAGTGCGGCTGGTAGTGAATGTCATCAGAGTTTTGGTATGAAATAGCAATAGCTTTTTGTCTGGTGATGATTCTGGAAGGTATTGTGCCTTTTTTGTATCCGCATCGTTGGCGGGGAATGGTTGAGCAGCTGGCTAATATAGATAACAGCAGACTGCGAATTATTGGTTTACTTAGTATGCTTGCTGGCGTGCTTGGTCTTTATCTGATTCATTGATAATAGGTTTGGAGTTTGACATGGCATTGGCTGATCGCTGGTTGCTTCCTGATGGCGTTAAAGAAATGCTGCCGCCAAATGCGCGTCAGGTTGAAGTTTTGCGTCGCAAGTTGCTTGATCTTTATGATAACTGGGGCTACGACTTAGTAATGCCGCCTTTAATGGAGCATTTTGATTCATTGCTTGCGGGCGCTGGTAAAGATCTTGAGTTAAATACTTTTAAGCTGGTTGATCAATTGACCGGCCAGACATTGGGTATTCGAGCGGATATTACGCCTCAGGTTGCCAGGATTGATGCACATCGAATGCATGTGCAAGGCGCTAATCGACTTTGTTATTGTGGTTCTGTATTGCATACACATTCTGCCAATATGTTAGCGTCGCGTAATCCTTTGCAGGTCGGGGCTGAGTTATACGGACATGCAGGGATTGAAAGTGATATAGAAGTGATTTCTTTAATGCTTGAGACGCTATATGCTTCGGGATTGCAGGATGAGTTAACGCTGGATCTTGGGCATGTAGGTATTTTTCAAGGGTTGGTTGTTGAAGCTGGTCTAGATAGTTTAGTTGTTGCTCGGTATATGGAGTTACTACAACGTAAGGCGTTACCAGAGCTATCGGAATTTTTAGAGTCACTTGATATTGATGCAAGCTATATAGCTATGTTGGCAGAGTTGCCTAAGTTGAATGGCGGCTTAGAAGTGTTAGCAAAATCCAAAGATTTATTTGCAGATATTCATACTTCAATTTTAGAGGCGGTTGCATATTTAGAGCGTCTTTCTAGTATTATTCAGCAGCGTTATCCAGCAGTAGATTTGTATTTCGATCTAGGTGAGTTGCGTGGATATAATTATCATACTGGTGTTGTGTTTTCTGCATTAACACCTGTTTTTGGTCAAGCGATAGCCAAAGGTGGTCGCTATGATGCAATTGGTAAGGATTTTGGTCGAGCACGTCCGGCTACGGGTTTTAGTGCAGACTTGAAAACACTGGCAGATCTTGCTGTGGGTGTGGATGAAAATATTGTAAGAGGTGTTCTAGCGCCAGAGGGTGGTGACGCTCGTTTGATGCAAAAAATTTCCGAATTACGATCTCAGGGAATTAGAGTTGTGCAGCAGTTGCCTGAAGATACGGCGGTTGATGCAGTTTTTAGCCAGAAATTGGTTAAGCAGGGTGAAGAATGGGCTTTAGCGGCTCTGTAATCACATACGATTAACGTAAATAAACTTAGAGACAACAATGGGTAAGAACGTAGTTGTTTTAGGCACTCAGTGGGGCGATGAAGGCAAGGGTAAAATTGTCGATTTGCTAACTGAGCAGGTATCAGCAGTCGCTCGTTTTCAGGGTGGTCATAATGCTGGGCATACATTGGTTATAGATGGTAAGAAAACAGTTTTGCATTTAATACCGTCAGGTATTTTACGTGAAAAAGTTCTCTGCTTAATCGGTAATGGTGTAGTGCTGTCTCCTGAGGCTTTATTAAAAGAGATGCGCGGCCTTGAAGAGGCCGGCGTGCCGGTGCGTGAACGTTTAAGGTTGAGTCCTGCTTGTCCGTTGATTTTGCCATACCATGTGGCACTTGATCAGGCGCGTGAAGCGGCTCGAGGTGAAGCTAAAATAGGTACTACGGGTCGAGGTATTGGGCCTGCATATGAAGATAAGGTGGCGCGCCGAGGTTTGCGTCTATCTGATCTAATGAATGCTGAGCGCTTTGAAACTAAGCTTCGCGAAGTGATGAAGTATCATAACTTTGTTCTGAAGAATTACTATCAGGCTGACGAAGTTGATGTTGATAGTATGCTAGTAGAAGCGCTTGAGATGGCTGAGCAGTTGCGTCCTATGGTGGCAGATGTCACGGCAATACTTCATAAGATGCGTAAGAATGATGAAAACATCATGTTTGAAGGTGCGCAGGGATCATTGTTAGATATTGATCATGGTACCTATCCATTTGTAACCTCGTCTAACACGACTGCCGGTGGTGCCTCCACAGGTTCTGGGTTTGGTCCTCTGTATCTGGATTATATTCTAGGTATCACCAAAGCTTATACTACAAGAGTGGGTAGTGGGCCTTTCCCTACTGAACTTGGCTGTGAAGTCGGTCAGTATTTGGGTGAAAGGGGTCACGAGTTTGGTGCTACTACAGGCCGCGAGCGTCGTTGTGGTTGGTTTGATGCTGTTGCGCTTAAGCACGCAATTCAGGTTAACTCAGTATCTGGTATCTGTCTGACTAAGTTGGATGTTCTGGATGGACTTGAGGTGATTAAGGTTTGTGTTGGTTACCGTGACTCTGAAGGTAATTTGGTTGAGACGCTGACAGGTAGTGAAGACTATGATGCAGTGGAGCCAATTTATGAAGAGTTACAAGGCTGGACCGATTCGACGGTAGGTGCTCAGACTTTGGCTGAATTGCCTGCTGCTGCAAAGAACTACATCGCTCGTTTAGAAGAGTTGCTGGGAACACCTGTAGATATTATTTCGACAGGCCCGGATCGTATCGAAACGATTGTCTTGCGTGATCCTTTTGCGGTTTAAAAGGAAGTAAGCATAAAAAAACCGGCTCTCGCCGGTTTTTTTATTTCTAAAGCTAAGCTTATGCTTCTATTGCCGGGCGGATAGCCTTTAATAGTGCTTTGAATAGTTTAGGGTTTGCAGATACTGTATTGCCATTTTGGCGGAAGTCGTTACCGCCTTTAAAATCACCTAGCAAGCCTCCAGCTTCTTGAATGAGGAGTGCACCGGAGGTTAATGAGCTTTGGTCTAGTTTTATTTGAATAAAACCATCTAAGCGTCCTGCTGCCATGTATGCCATGTTCAATGCAGCAGACCCGTTGTTATGAAGAATTGCGTCTGCACTTTGAAGTTGGCACATGATTTGTTTGAATGTGTCGAATTGAGCTTTTTCTGAAGCGCTATTAAGGAAGCTTGAGCCGATAATAGTCTGCTCTAATGTGCGCTTATTACTGACGCGAAGGCGCTTGCCATTTAAATGAGCTCCGTTGCCTCGGCTCGCTGTAAATTCTTCACCTGTGATTGGGTTGAGAATAATGGCGTGCTCTGTGCGGCCTTTAAGTTCTGCAGACATGCAAATAGCAAATACAGGCAATCCATTGGTGAAGTTGGAAATGCTATCAATCGGATTTACATGCCAAGTGACATCAGTATTTTCTTCTAGCGCTTTATGTACGCCGGAAAATTCACCAACTATCGCGTGGCTTGGGTAAGCTTTTTGAATAGAATAAGCGATCGTTTGCTCGGCTTTGGTAGCGGTCTCGTTTAGAAAGTCGCTGATGCTGGATTGTTCTGATTTTATCAGGTCAATTCGCTCAGCAGAGCGAGCAATCTGTTCGCCAGCGATGCGTGCAGCTCGAAGGGCAATATTTAGCATGGGTTGCATTAGTATTGGTGCTCAGTTTGGGTAGCAAAGCATGATTATACAAAAGGTAGCGCTCGGACAGAACACCTGAGAGGCATTCTGTTAAACTATTGGTCGATTTTTATGTGAAGTTGGTTATGAAATTAGAAAATATTCGTATTGTTCTCGTAAATACAACGCATCCTGGAAATATAGGGGGTGTGGCTCGTGCTATGAAAAATATGGGGCTCGCTGATCTTTCCCTTGTTGTTCCGCGTGTTTTTCCTTCTGGAGATGCAGACGCGCGCGCAGCGGGTGCGTCAGATATTCTCAAGACTGCTTCGGTGGTTGGCTCTTTGGAGGAGGCGATTGCAGATGCTCATGTGGTGGTTGGGGCGAGTGCTCGAGGTAGAAATATTCCTTGGCCAGTGATGGATCCCCATGAGTTGGCAGGCGTTGCTGCTTCGTTGAAGGAGGAGCAGAAAATGGCCATTGTTTTTGGTCGTGAGGATCGCGGTCTGACAAATGAAGAGCTGCAGCTTTGTCACCTTCATGTACATATTCCCTCCGTAGAAGGTTTTAGTTCTTTGAATCTTGCTGCCGCAGTGCAGGTTATCGCCTATGAATTACGTATGGTGCAGCTTAAAGAATCGCAAGGGCAATTGCAGGCCCCGAAATGGGGTACTGAATGGGATGTTGAGCTTGCAGAACATCGTGAGCTTGAGTTGATGTTTGATCATTTGGAGAAAGTGCTAGTTGATATTGATTTCCTTGATCCTGAAAGTCCTCGACATTTGATGCCGCGCTTAAGGCGCTTATTTCAAAGAGCTGTGCCAGATAAGGTTGAGGTCAATGTTCTGCGTGGCATGCTAACTCATATTCAGAAAAAAAATGATCTTAATTGATATGGCGCTTGTCTGGGGCTTTATCGTTACGGACATTGTTCATTAAAAGTGGTAAATTATAGCGCCGGAATTGTTAATAACCTACTTAAATACTCGGACTAATACTTGACTAATTTTGTAGGTTAAAACATACTGCTACCTAAGATTAAGAATGAAGGGCGGTTGTTTATGCGACTAACAACAAAAGGGCGATATGCTGTTACCGCTATGCTCGATTTGGCGCTGCATGAAGGGCAAGGGCCCATTAGTTTGGCGGATATCTCTGAGAGGCAGGGTATTTCATTGTCTTATTTAGAGCAGCTCTTTGCAAAGCTACGTAGAAACAGCTTGGTTAAGAGTGTAAGAGGTCCGGGAGGAGGTTATCAGCTAAACCATGAAAAGCAGTCAATAAGTGTTGCGCAGGTGGTTGATGCTGTTAATGAATCTGTCGAAGCGACTGGATGTGGGCGTCAAGGCGACTGCCAAAACGGCGAAACCTGCCTGACTCATCATTTGTGGTGTGATTTAAGTAACCAGATTCACTCTTTCCTCAATGGTATTTCATTGGCGGATCTGGTGGTAAGAAAAGATGTAAAAGATGTGGCTGATAGGCAAGATCGTCGCCACAGTGGTCAGGTTTTTCTGACTGCTACTGACTCTTTACTGGCTGATGAAGCCTCTGTTTAAAATGCGTTGGAGCTAAAGAATGAAGTTACCTATCTATTTTGATTATTCGGCAACGACACCTGTTGATCCTCGAGTGGCAGAGAAAATGGTTGCATGCCTCACCTTGGACGGTAATTTTGGTAACCCTGCTTCTCGTTCGCATCTATTTGGGTGGAAGGCAGAGGACGCAGTAGAAACAGCGCGTAAGCAAGTTGCTGACTTATTGAGTGCTGACCCTCGTGAGATTGTGTGGACGTCTGGTGCGACTGAGTCAGACAATTTGGCTATTAAAGGTGTTGCGCATTTCTATCATAAGAAAGGCAAGCACATAATTACATCAAGAATTGAACACAAAGCTGTGCTGGATACTTGTCGTCAGCTTGAAAGAGAAGGGTTTGAAGTTACCTATCTTGATCCTGATTCTGATGGTCTAATACATCCTGAAACAGTAGCTGGTGCCATTCGTGAAGACACGATATTGGTGTCTTTGATGCATGTTAATAATGAAATCGGCACCATTACTGATATTGCGGCTATTGGTGAAATCACACGTGAAAAAGGGATAATATTTCATGTTGATGCTGCTCAGAGTGCGGGTAAAGTAGAAATTGACCTGACAAAACTGAAAGTTGATCTTATGTCTTTCAGTGCGCATAAAATTTACGGGCCTAAAGGTATTGGCGCACTTTATGTGCGCCGTAAACCGCGTATTCGCCTAGAAGCAATTATGCATGGCGGTGGTCATGAGCGTGGTATGCGTTCAGGTACGTTGCCAACGCATCAGATTGTAGGGATGGGAGAGGCGTTTCGTTTAGCTAAGGATGAATTGGCTGCTGATAACTCTCATATGTTGGCGCTGCGTAACCGTTTGTGGGAAGGTTTAAAAGATATGGAGGAGGTTCATATTAATGGATCTTTTTCTCAGCGTGTTCCTGCTAACCTAAATATTAGTTTTGCCTTTGTTGAGGGTGAGTCTCTGTTGATGTCGCTAAAAGATTTAGCGGTCTCCTCAGGATCTGCTTGTACATCGGCGAGTCTTGAGCCTTCGTACGTATTGCGTGCGCTGGGTTTGAGTGATGAGTTGGCGCACAGTTCTATTCGTTTCTCATTTGGTCGTTTTACAACCAATGAAGAGATCGATCATGCAATTGGGCAGCTCAAAACCGCAGTAGGTAAGCTTCGTGAGTTATCTCCCCTGTGGGATATGTTTAAAGATGGTGTGGACTTAAGTAAAGTTGAGTGGGTTCACCACTAAGAATTGTTGCGCTAATTGGAGGTTGATATGGCTTATAGTGAAGAAGTGCTCGAACATTACGAGAATCCGCGTAACGTGGGTAAAATGGACGATAGTGATAGTCATGTGGGTACAGGTATGGTGGGTGCACCGGCTTGTGGTGATGTGATGCGTTTACAAATCAAGGTTAGTGATGAAGGTATCATTGAAGATGCCAAATTTAAGACTTATGGTTGTGGCTCTGCAATTGCTTCTAGTTCGCTTGTGACTGAGTGGGTTAAAGGGATGACGCTCGAGCAAGCTGCTGAACTTAAGAATACGCAGATTGCAGATCAGTTAGCGCTGCCTCCTGTGAAAATTCACTGTTCGGTTTTGGCGGAAGATGCCATTAAAGCGGCAGTTGAGGACTATAAGAAAAAACAGTCTGCTTAAAGGCTCTGTTGAATTAACTGGTTATACATGGGTATAGCCAGTGGGAAGGTATTATGGCAATTACAATGACAGCGGCGGCAATTAAACATGTTGCTGGCTACCTAGAAAAACGTGGTGGCGGTTTTGGTATTCGTGTTGGTGTGAGAACATCAGGATGCTCCGGCATGGCTTATGTGCTTGAATTTGTTGATCAGCAGGACTCTGATGATCAAGTTTTTACAATGGATGCTGGTGTAAATGTTGTGATTGACCCAAAAAGTTTAGCTTATCTTGATGGGACAGAGCTCGATTTTGTTAAAGAAGGGCTTAACGAAGGGTTCGCGTTTAATAACCCTAATGTGCGCAGTGAATGTGGCTGTGGTGAGAGTTTTAACGTTTAAATGTCTGCATTGTAAATAGCATGGATATTCAACAAAATTATTTTGCTTTTTTGGGCTTGCCCGAGAGCTATGATATTGATCTTAAATCACTTGCGGCACGATATCATGAGCTGCAAAAAACGCTACATCCAGATCGTTTTGCTCATCTATCTGATCGTGAAAAAAGGTTGTCGGTGCAATATACGGCATACCTTAATGAGGCGGTCACTACATTAAAATCTCCTTTGGGTCGGGCTCAATACCTGTTGAATTTACATGGCATTGATACAATCAGTGAGGCTTCTGTTCAGCTGGAGCCTGCTTTTTTGTTTGAGCAGATGGCGCTTAGGGAGGATCTTGAAGATATTAAAGCTCTACCCTCGCCAGAAGAAGCTCTCGATCAGTTTTTAGATAAAGTTGTTCAGCAGTTGGCTACTTATCAGAAGTTATTTGCTGAATATTATGCTTTAGGGGATGTAGAGTCGCTTGACAGAGCAGCGGCTGTTATTCGTAAAATGCAGTTTATGGTTAAGCTTCAGAAAGAGATCGAGCTGGTCGAAAGTGAGCTTGATTAACAGGTGAATAAATAAATTATGGCATTACTACAAATAGCCGAACCTGGTCAGAGTTCTCTACCGCATCAGCACCGATTGGCTGTAGGTATAGATCTAGGCACGACCAATTCATTAGTCGCTTCTGTGCGTAGTGGCGAATCTACTACACTACCTGATCATGATGGTAGGCATCTATTACCTTCTGTTGTTCGTTATGTGGAGTCTGGTGACGCGATTGTTGGTTCTAGTGCAAGAGAGTTTGCATCTTCTGACGCCTACAACACAATAGTGTCTGTAAAGCGTTTGATGGGGCGTGGAATTAAAGATGTGGCTGCTTTTGGTGAAGTGCTTCCTTACGAGTTTGAGGAAGATCAAGGCGGCATGCCGTTTATTAAAACGGTGGCAGGATCTAAAAGCCCGGTTGAGGTATCAGCCGATATTCTACGTGTATTGGTTAAGCGTGCAGAAGATACGCTTCAGGGCGAATTGGTGGGTGCTGTTATTACTGTGCCAGCTTATTTTGATGATGCTCAGCGCCAGGCGACAAAAGATGCGGCAATTTTGGCAAATATTAAAGTGCTGCGCTTGCTAAGCGAGCCAACAGCTGCTGCTGTTGCTTACGGCCTTGATCAAAAAGATGAAGGTGTCATTCTTGTTTATGATTTAGGTGGTGGAACCTTTGATGTCTCAGTTCTTCGCTTGAATAAAGGTGTTTTCGAGGTGCTGGCTACTGGAGGCGATAGTGCCTTGGGCGGCGACGATTTGGATAGAGCTCTAGCTGAGTGGTTGGCGATTCAAGCAGATGTGACAATGACCATGACGGCTAGTCTTTCTCGTCAGCTCATGGAGCAGGCGCGTGAAGCTAAAGAACAGCTTACGTCAAGTGATCAGGCTTGGGTTAATTTGCAGCTTGCTGGAAAAGAAGTTTCAGTGACTGTGTCTAGGTCGCAGTTTGAAGAGCTGGTTTCCAAGCTGGTTGATAAAACAGTGCGCGCCTGTAAGCGTGTAGTAAGAGATGCGGGTATTGCTTTAGATGATGTGAATGACATTGTCATGGTGGGTGGCTCAACCCGTGTGCCTTTAGTGCGTGAGCGTGTAGCTTCACTGTTTGGGCGCCCACTACATGTTGATATCGACCCTGATAGAGTGGTTGCTATCGGTGCAGCTATTCAGGCTGATGTTTTAGCAGGAAATAAGCCTGACTCAGAAATGCTATTGCTGGATGTTATACCGCTTTCTCTTGGTTTAGAAACCATGGGTGGGCTGGTTGAGAAAGTAATTCACAGAAATACAGCGATTCCGGTAGCGAGAGCACAAGAATTTACAACCTACCAAGATGGTCAGACAGCAATGGCTGTGCATATCTTGCAGGGTGAGCGCGAATTAGTTGAAGATTGTCGCTCATTAGCGCGTTTTGTATTGCAAGGGATACCTTCTATGGTAGCCGGTGCCGCTAAAATTAGAGTGACTTTCCAGGTAGATGCAGACGGTCTGTTGAGTGTTGAGGCAAAAGAGCTGTCCACCGGTGTTGAAAGTAGTATTCAAGTTAAGCCTTCATATGGACTCAGTGATACGCAGATTGCTGAGATGTTGAAGGCATCTTATTCATCGGCTGAAGAAGATAAGCAAAAACGTTTGTTGCGCGAGCAGAAAGTGGATGCTGATAGATTAATAGGTGCGCTTGAGCAAGCGATGCTAACTGATGGGCAGGCTTTATTGACCGAAGGCGAACGTAGTAGCTTAGAGACTGAAATTCTTGTGTTAAAAGGTGTTCGTAACGGTTCGAATGCGCGCGAGATTGAGTTGGGTGTTGAGCATTTAGCTAAAGCGAGTGATGAGTTTGCATCACGCAGAATGGATTTAAATATTCAGCGTGCGTTGCAGGGGCATAGTATTCAGGAAATTGAGGAGATTACATAAGTGCCGCAAATAATTTTTCTACCCCATGAAGATTTGTGTCCCGATGGTAAAGTAATTGATGTAGAGTCAGGCGTGACCGTTTGTGATGCGGCATTGGCTAATGGCATTGAGATTGAGCATGCGTGCGAAAAGTCTTGTGCTTGCACGACATGTCATGTCTTGATTAGAGAAGGTTTTGATTCGCTTGAAGAGTCTGATGAGCTTGAAGACGACATGCTTGATAAGGCTTGGGGGTTAGAGCCGGAATCGCGCTTGAGTTGTCAGTCAAGTGTCGGGGATAAAGATTTAGTGGTAGAGATACCTCGTTATACGATTAACCAGGTGTCAGAGCGTCATTAAAGAGAGGGTGTATGAGTCTTAAGTGGGTTGATGTACTCGACATTGCAATTGAGTTGGTAGAGAAGCATTCAGATGTGGATCCGTTGAAAATAAGCTTTCCGGACCTTTACCAAAAAGTAATGGATCTTGATGAATTTGATGATGATCCTGATCGCTGTGGGGAGAAAATTCTTGAAGCGATACAGATGGCCTGGATAGAAGAGCAGGACTAATTATAAAACAGCCCGGTTTATACCGGGCTGTTTCTTTTGTAGTCTGTTGTGGCATGTGATCAGCTTCGCGTATAATGTCGCGTTTTTCAGAAATATCCTTAGGGGAAAGTACAAATGGCTATCGAACGCACACTATCAATTATCAAGCCTGATGCCGTGGCTAAAAATGTTATTGGTCAAATTGAATCTCGTTTTGAAAATGCAGGTCTTAAAATTGTAGAAATGCAGCTTAAGCAACTAAGTAAAGAAGAAGCAGAAGGTTTTTATGCTGAGCATAAAGAGCGTCCTTTCTTTGGTGACTTGGTTAGCTTCATGATTTCTGGTCCTGTTGTTGTTCAGGCGCTTGAAGGTGAAAATGCAATTTTGACAAATCGTGATCTGATGGGTGCGACTAATCCTAAAGAAGCGGCTGCAGGAACAATTCGTGCTGATTTCGCTGAGTCTATCGACGCGAATGCTGTACACGGTTCTGACTCTGCTGCTTCTGCAGCACGCGAAATTGCTTACTTCTTCGGTAAGTAATTATTGCTAGCATGCAGGGGAGAGCTCTCTTCTGCATGTACTTAAATTTATAGGTGTAATAATGACTGAGTCCATTCCCAAAACTAATCTATTAGGGATGTCTCCTGAAAAGCTGGAAGCTTTCTTCGCTGAACTGGGTGAAAAACGCTTTCGTGCAACTCAGGTACTAAAATGGATGCATCAGCTTGGCGCTGAAACTTTTGATGATATGACAAATATCAGTAAATCGTTACGCGTGAAACTGAATCAGGTTGCTGAAATTCGTGAACCTGAAGTTGTTATGCATGATGTATCTAAGGATGGCACGCGCAAGTGGGTTATTCGTGTTGATGGTGGTTCGTGCGTTGAAAGTGTCTTGATTCCTGAAGGGGATAGAGCAACGTTATGTATCTCATCACAGGTTGGCTGTGCTCTCGATTGTAGCTTTTGCTCAACGGGTAAGCAGGGGTTTAATCGAAACCTAACTGCATCGGAAATTATTGGGCAAGTACGTATTGCTATTAAGTCTTTTGGTCCTATGGATCCTGCTCAGCCTCGACGTGTGACTAACGTTGTCTTTATGGGGATGGGTGAGCCATTGATGAACTTTGACAATGTTGTCAGTGCTATAAAGCTAATGATGGAAGATAATGCTTACGGGCTTTCTAAGCGCCGCGTTACGTTAAGTACGGCGGGTGTGGTGCCGGGCATTGATAAGTTAATAGAAGAGACGGATGTTTCTTTGGCAATATCATTACATGCGCCAAATGATGAGTTAAGAAATCAACTGGTACCTATTAATAAGCGTTACCCAATTGAAGAGCTGATAGCCGCTTGTAATCGTTATCTAGAGAGACTTAATGACAGGCGAGTTATTACCGTAGAGTATACATTGATGGCGGGCGTAAATGATCAGCCTTCTCAGGCACGAGAGTTGGGGCGTTTGCTTAAGCGTTTGCCTTGTAAGTTGAACTTGATACCTTTTAATCCGTTCCCTAATTCAGGTTATGACCGCCCTTCAGAAGATGCTATTGCAGCATTTAAACAAGTAATGCTAAAAGCAGGTATCATGACGACAGTTCGGCGTACGCGTGGTGCTGAAATTGATGCGGCATGTGGGCAATTGGTGGGGCAAGTAGAGGATCGTACTCGCCGTAGTCAAAAATATATTCCAATTGTTCAAGATAGTACTGTTTAGTTAATTAGTGGCGATGATGTAAGGGAGTTACCGTACGTGAATAAAACTCGTGTGTTGGTGGCTGTGCTTTTGGTAGTACTGCTATCTGGGTGTGCGGGACTTCAGTCCGAGTCTGTAGCTATAAACAAGAATAGTGTGTCGTCCGAAGCGGCAATGCAGTCATATACCACGCTGGGTTTGCAGTATCTTCAATCTGGTGATTCAGTTAATGCAAAGTCTGCTGTTCAAAAAGCATTAGAAATTAATCCAGATTTTGCGCCTGCGTACAATGCACTGGCTTTGATTTTTCAGAGGGAAGATGAAATTGCCCTCGCTGAGCAATACTACAAAAAAGCAATTTCTTTAGCTCCAGATAGTGCTATGTTGCATAATAATTATGGGGCGTTTTTGTTTTCAGAAGAGCGGTTTTCTGAAGCGTGTGTAGAGCTTGCTAAAGCAACAGAAGACCCATTTTATAATAATAGGGCGCAAACATTTGAAAATTTAGGGCGTTGTTACCAACAGCTTGGGCGTTATGATGTTGCGATTCACTCCTTTGATCGGTCCTTAAAAACAGGTGGTGTTCGCCCATTGGCGCTGGTTGAGTTGGCAGATCTTTACTTAATGAGCCAAAATGTACTTAAAGCAGAAGAGTATTTCTCGCAGTTTACTAGGCTTATTAACGCAAAAAGAGTAAATCATTCTGCAAGAAGTTTATGGGTCGGTATTCGATTAGCGAGAGAGAATAATAAAGTATCCTTAGCGACAACTTATACTCTTTTGTTAAAGAATCTTTATCCTGAATCTGACGAATATAAAAAATATAAGGAGTCAGCTAGGTGAGCAGTGTTCCAGATGAAAGTATAGTAGAAAATGGTATTCAGCTTCCTGGTAAGCGTTTGCTTATAGCACGAGAATCACAAAGTTATACTCAGCAAGCAATAGCAGATGAGCTCCATCTGCCTGTTCGGTATATACAGTGGATAGAAGATAGTGCATATGAAAAGCTTCCTAGTCTCGTGTTTGCGCGGGGCTATATTAGATCATATGCAAAAATCGTAGGGGTCGATGGTGCGCCTTTAATCGAAATGCTTGATCAATCGAATGGAGTTGTTGCTAGTCGAGAGCCAATTCGTTCTGTATCAAAAGTTCAGCAGCAAGTTAAGTTGGGTGATCCAGTAATGCGCTGGTCGAGTTGGCTTTTTTTGCTAATAGTTGTTGCAGCTATTGGGTGGTGGTGGAAAACACAGTATAGCTTGGCGCCTGTTGATGGGTTGATGCCTGCAATCTCTCCGATAGCAGATGCACCGAATGACACAACGCTAAAGCTGCCGGTATTAGATGACTCTGTAGATTCTGAAAATGTTGTTAATGAATTAGTAGCAGAAGTGAAAAGTAATGATGAGCCGACATACTTATCTGAAGCTGATATTGCAAAGCTCCAAGAAGAAGTTGATTTGAAAACTTCGGTGTCAAATGAAATCCCAGTAGCTATTTCTCCTTCTCTTGAAGTGGAGGTTGAGGAGAAAGTAGTAGCTCCGCTTTTAGCTGAGGATCCTCTGCAGATATCTTTTGTTGACGATTGTTGGCTTACTGTCAAAGACGGGAGTGGTAAAACGTTGTTTAGTAGTCTTCGAAAAGCTGGGCAAACTTTGAACCTGTCGGGTGAAGAGCCTTTGAGAGTTTTGATTGGCCGGGTCTCTGCTATTAATCAAGTGACTTATAAAGGTGCTGTAATAGACTTGAAGCCCTTTAGTAATAAAAATGTAGCGAAATTTACACTTCCATTAAATTAAAGCTTTAAGAAAGAGAGTACATAGTTTGGCAAAAGTAAAAGCCATCCGTGGGATGAATGACATTCTTCCGAGTGCGACGCCTGCTTGGCAGTATTTGGAGCGACAGGTTAAAAGTGTTTTATCTAGTTATGGGTATGATGAGATTCGTATGCCTATTGTGGAGCAAACAGATCTTTTTAAGCGCTCTATCGGCGAGGTAACCGATATTGTTGAAAAAGAGATGTACACTTTTGAAGACCGCAACGGTGAAAGCTTGACCTTGCGACCAGAAGGTACCGCTGGCTGCGTACGTGCAGGTGAAGAGCATGGTTTGTTGTTTAATCAAACTCAGCGTTTGTGGTATCAAGGGCCAATGTTTCGTTATGAAAAACCTCAGAAGGGTCGTTATCGTCAATTTCATCAAATAGGCGTTGAAACATTTGGTATGTCTTCGGCGGATATTGACGCTGAAGTTATTATGCTTAGTGCTCGATTATGGAAGAAGCTTGGGATTTTAGATGCGGTTTCTTTGCAGCTAAATTCTTTAGGGAGTACTGATAGTCGGCAGAAGTATAAGCAGGACTTAGTTGATTACTTAACGCAGTACTTTGATCAGTTAGATGAAGATAGTCAGCGTCGATTAAAAAGCAATCCGCTACGAGTTCTTGATAGCAAAAGCGAATCAACTCAGGCGATCTTAGCTGATGCCCCTATTTTGTCCGAATATCTTGATGATGATTCTAAGGAGCATTTTTCGCGTCTTACCGGGTTGCTTGATGACGCGGGTATTCATTATGAAATAAATACGCGTCTTGTTCGTGGCTTGGATTACTATTGCAAAACTGTATTTGAGTGGGTAACTGACAAATTAGGTGCCCAAGGAACGGTTTGTGCTGGGGGGCGTTATGATGGCTTGGTGCAGCAGTTGGGGGGTAAGGCAACTCCAGGTGTTGGTTTCGCAATGGGAATAGAACGTTTAGTTCTGCTGTTGGAAACACTGGGAGCAGTACCTGATTCAGAAAAGAACTCATTTGACCTATATGTCGCAGCACAGTCTAGAGAAGTTCAAGGAGATGTAGTCCAATTTAGTGAAGCGTTACGTGATGCAATTCCTGGTTTACGTATAAGGACTCATTGTGCTGGTTTAAAGAATATTAATAACAAAGCTAGGCAAACTGGCGCTCGCTTAATTTTGTTAATACAAAAAAGTGATGCAGGCTTGGTTGGAGTGTTATGGACTGGGGCTGACTCTAGTGAGCAAATCCCATTAGAAGAGTTGCCGGTTGTAGTGGCTCAGCAATGGGAAGTTATTAAGAAAAGCTAAGACCTTGATTATTTTATCGGAGAGTTATTGTGTCTGAAATGCGAACAGAAGAAGAGCAAGTAGAAGCACTAAAAGGTTGGTGGAAAGAAAATGGCAAGTCGCTTCTTTTTATGATTGCTATAGCGTTGAGTGCAGTTTTTGCTTGGAAAACATGGCAGCAAAAGCAGCTGACCGATGCTGAAAATGCGTCAATTACATATCAAAACCTTCTTGATGCAGTTTCTGGGGCTGTTTCGTCTGATGATGCTGGGCAAATTGCTACAAGTAAGCATCTTGCTCAGAAGTTAAAGTCGGATTATGAAAAAACCGAGTATGCAAGATTTGCCGCACTGTTGGTTGCTAAAGTGGCCGTTGCTGAAGAGAATTATACAGAGGCGTTAGCTGAACTTGATTGGGTGTTGGCGCATCAGCCAGCCATAGAAATGCGCAACATTACACTTTTGCGTAAAGCGCGTGTTTATCAAGCTATGGGTGAATTTGCTAAAGGGCTAGATGTTATTCAGGGTCTGGATGCTCAGGAGTTTGGCGGAAGTGTTTATGAGTTAAAGGGAGATCTATTGCTTTCAAGCGGAGAGCGTATAGGTGCTCGAGCTGCCTATCAGCAGGCACTTAAAGTGTCAGTAAATGAAGGAAGTAACCCATTACTGACTATCAAGCTTGAAGACCTGGCTTTATCGGAAGAGGGGTAAAATATGTTTCGTCAGGCGGCATCTATAGTATTGGTATCTATTTTATTATCGGGTTGTGGTCTTTGGGGTGGTTCGGATGAAATTGAACCCAATAAGTTAGTTGATTTTACTGCTGAAAAGAAAGTAATAGTGCAGTGGTCAGCAGATATAGGAGGAGACTTAGGAGATAAGTTTCATCAAATAGTTCCGGCCATTAGTGGTGACTATATTTATGCGTCCTCTATTAATGGTGATATTTCCTCCTTTAATGTGGATACGGGGGCTCGTCAGTGGGTTGTCGAATTAGATGTTACTTTACTGGCGGGTATCGGTGCTGGTGCAAATAAGCTGGTTGTGGTTACAGAGTCTGCAGAAGTTATTTGTTTAGATGCAAAAACAGGTCAGGAGATTTGGAGAAAGCAGGTTTCTTCTGAAGTTGTTGCTGAGCCTCAGTTGAATAAACAACTAGTTGTAGTGCAGCTGATTAGTGGCAAAGTTATTGCGCTTGATGCTTTAACAGGTGCTGAGCGCTGGGTTTATGACAGTATAGTGCCGCGTCTAACATTGCGAGGAACTAGCTCTCCCTTGGTTGCTGCAGATGTTACATTGGCGGGTCTTGATAATGGTAAGTTTATTGCGTTGGATAATGAAACAGGTGCGGTGTTGTGGGAGCAAAATGTTTCTTTAGCGCAAGGGCGTTCTGAATTAGAGAGAATGACGGATGTTGATGGACGACCATTATTGTTTGAAAATGTTGTTTATATTCCAGGCTTTCAGGGAAATGTAGTTGCTATAAACCCTTTTAATGCTCAGACATTGTGGGCTAAAAAAATGTCGAGCTACCATAGTCTTGCTGCAGGGTTTGGTAATATCTATGTAAGTGAATCGGGTGATCACGTCCAAGCACTTGATGCGCGTAGTGCGGCGAGTGTTTGGAAGCAGGACCAGCTAGAAAATCGTCAAATTACTGCGCCAGCTGTTATTGGTAATGCTGTGGTCGTAGGTGATGTTGAGGGGTATATTCATTTTATTTCTCAAATTGATGGGCACTTTGTTGCACGTTATGATGCAGGGTCTCGATTAGTGGGTGATATGAAGGTGAAAGGAAGCACGCTTTATGTTCTTACAGATGCGGGTCGTTTATTAGCGCTGACATTGAATTGATCAGCCGTTTTAATTTAAACAGCTGTTTTGGGCTTCAGAGCAGCTGATATTTAATTTTTTGGTAATACTTAATGCTACCTGTTATTGCACTGGTTGGTCGTCCCAACGTTGGAAAGTCTACTTTATTTAACCGCATGACTAAAAGTCGGGATGCACTCGTGGCGGATATGCCAGGTGTTACTCGTGATCGCAAATACGGTGAGGGGCAGATCGGTGAGCAGGCATACATTGTTATTGATACCGGAGGTATTACCGGAGACGAGCAAGGTATAGACCATGAAATGGCACGTCAATCTTTGCAGGCAATTGAAGAGGCTGATGTTGTTTTCTTTATGGTTGATGCTCGAGCGGGCTTGATGCCAGCAGACTCAATGATTGCAGAACATTTGCGAAGAACAGAAAAGAAGGTTTATCTGGTCGTTAATAAAACAGATGGGCTTGATCCTGATGTTGCGATGTCTGATTTTCATACTGTAGGAATGGGAGATCCTATTCCTATTGCGGCGGCGCATAACCGCGGGGTGACAATACTTACTGAGGAATGCTTATCAGGCTTTGAAGATATAGATATGCCGTTTGACGGTCGTGACGACAGTGTGCGTATAGCGATTGTTGGTAGGCCTAATGTAGGAAAATCTACATTGGTAAACCGCTTGTTGGGTGAAGATCGCGTTATAGTTTTTGATGAAGCAGGTACAACGCGAGACAGTATTTATATACCTTATGAGCGTGATGGTCAGCCTTATACCTTGATTGATACGGCGGGTGTTAGGCGTAGGAAGAATATTAAAGAAGTGGTAGAAAAATTTTCTATCATTAAAACTCTTCAGGCTATAAAAAATGCTAATGTTGTTGTTTTAGTGATTGATGCGCGTCAAGGTCTTAGTGATCAAGATTTACACATGCTTGGTTTCGTTTTGGAGACTGGGCGTGCTCTGGTGATAGCTCTCAATAAATGGGACGGTATGACCGATGAAGAGAAGAAGGACATAAAGGAGCAAATACATCGCCGACTGGGTTTTGCTGAATTTGCTCGTTTTCATTTTATTTCGGCATTATATGGTAGTGGTGTCGGCGAAATGTATGCTTCAATTAATGAAGCGTATGAGAGTGCTATGGCTAAATGGGCAACGCATCGCTTAACGCTGTTGCTCGAGGATATTGTTGCAGATCATCAGCCTCCACAAGTGGCTGGGCGTCGTATTAAGTTACGTTATGCACATCAAGGTGGCTCAAACCCACCAATTATTGTTGTTCACGGTAATCGTACAGAGCATTTGCCTGAATCGTATAAGCGGTATCTTAAAAATAAGTTTATAAAGGTACTGAAGATACATGGGACACCAGTTAGATTTGAGTTTAAAACAGGTGAGAACCCCTTTGCAGGAAAGCGTAATAAACTCACTCCTAGGCAGCAAAGAAAGAAAGTTCGTTTTCAAAAGCATGTTAAAGAGATTAAAAAAGGGCGTAAGAAGTAAAAGCATGCTTTCTTTGTTGGATAATGGAATCAGGTTTGGTTGAGGTAATAAGCTAAATCTAAGTTGGTTAAATATATAACTAAAGCTCTTGGTGATAGTAAGTACGCTAAGATGCACAACAAAGGCGCCC
>NZ_JADGEV010000096.1 GCF_016744175.1 Neptunomonas sp.
AATTTACTCGATGTTTATCTCGATGCAGTTTTCTTTGCCACGTTAAACCCACTGGATTTTGCACAAGAGGGTCATCGCTTAACGATTAATGATGACGGATGTTTAGAGCACCGTGGTGTTGTTTATAATGAGATGAAAGGTGCTTTTAATGCATCTTCGTCTACTCATTGGGACATTCTTTGTAAGTATCTATTTCCTACGACACCCTATCGTTTTGTGAGTGGCGGCGACCCTGCTGAGATTCCTGATCTGAGTTATGAAGAGTTCTTAGGGTTCTATCGCGAGCATTATCACCCAAGCAATGCGGTATTTATGACCTATGGTGACCTCCCTGTTGATGAGCTGCAAGAACGCATTGATAAGCAGGCATTGTCTCGATTTGATCAACAAAGCCTAGTCGATACTCCGTTATTTGAAGAACGCTTTTCAGCACCGTTAAAGGTACAAGAATTTGTCTGTACGGATGCTGTAGATGAAGATGTTGATAGAGACGCTGATAGTGAGCAGTTGTCAGAGCAAACACACCATCTATTGGCTTGGTTGGTAGGCAAGAGTACCGACTTAAAGCAATGGCTTGAGGCTCACCTCTTAAGCCGATTGCTCTTTCAAGACAGTGCATCGCCTTTGATGCACGCATTGGAATCAACGGTGCTTGGGCATGGCCCTTCGCACCTATGTGGTTTGGAAGATAGCAATGCCGAACTGAGCCTAGTCTGTGGTATTCAGGGAAGCGACCCACAAGAAGCGGATGCGTTCGAGTCTTTGGTGTTGGCAACGTTGGATGAGATAGCGACAAATGGCGTTGAGAAGGTTCGTTTGGATGCCGTGCTTCACCAATTGGAGCTTGATCATCGAGATATAAGCGATGATGCTTACCCATACGGCTTACAGGTTATCCTTTCCGCCTTACCTGCTGCATTACAAGTAAATGCTGATGAAGATGCTCTGTCAGCTTCGTTAGACCTTGAGCCGGTGATGCGCGAACTTAGAATTGCTATCAATGACCCCGAATATATTAAGACATTGGTACGGGAGCGGGTGCTTGAAAATACACACAGGGTTCGTCTTTCTTTGCTGCCTGACGCAACACTTAAGTCACGTCGACAGAGTGATGATAAGGAAAAGCTAACGCAGATGTTGTCTCAAATGAGTGATCAACATCGACAGCAACTGCTTGAGCAAGAGTCTGCACTTGAGGAGAGACAGAATAAGGAAGAAAGCCCCGATATTTTGCCAAAGCTTACAGTGCAAGAAATCCCTGTTGGTTTGAAAGCCGCTAAAGGTAAGCGTTTTACGACGAACCCTTCCATGCCTATAACTTGTTTTGAACAAGGGACTAATGGTCTTTTGCATCAACAGTTAGTCATTGAAATGCCTTATTTGGAAGAAGAGTTACTACAGGCACTGCCTTTTTATACGGCCTGTTTAACCGAGCTTGGTTGTGGGGAAAAGGACTATCAGCAAACACAAATGTGGCGATCTCAGTATTCAGAAGGTGTTCACGCCAATAGTAATGTGCGTGGCTCGCTCCTCGATGTGCAGCACACCAAAGGGTATTTCACACTAGCCACGCGAGGTCTATCGGCAAATCATCAAGCGATGACCGATATGCTCTATAACACTCTGACAATGGCTCGGTTCGATGAATTGCCGCGAATAAAAAACCTCATAGCTCAACAGCGCTTGTCTGCTGATAACTACGTAGCTGATAACGGCCATATACTGGCTAAACGCACAGCTTCTAGCGGCTTTAGTCCAGCGGCATCGTTGGTGCAGCGATTAAGTGGGTTACGTGGTATTAAATCACTACGTGCTTTCGATAATAGTATACGTAGCGCTTGTAGTGAGAGTCTTGTTGCATCTATGGCGGCTAAGTTTGAACGTATTCATCAGCGCTTAGCTGCAGCCCCTAAGCAGTTTATGCTGGTGGGTGACAATGCTGGTTTAGAATGCGAACGTCATACGTTGCTGGAAAGATGGAAAAACATGCATACTCAGGAGGCTGCATTTCAGCCATTTACACTGGAGCCTGTATCGCGCCAAATAAGAGAGGTTTGGACAACCGACACTCAAGTTAATTTTTGTTCGATTGCTTACCCGACAGTCGCTATTAATCATTCCGATTCAGCAGCCTTGCACGTGCTAGGAGAACTGGTTCGTCATGAATATTTGCATCCCATCGTGCGGGAGCGTGGTGGAGCATATGGCAGTGGCTGTAGTCAGGACTCCAATATAGGTGCTTTTCGGATGTGCTCTTATAGAGATCCAAGATCCATTGGTACGTTGGAAGATTTTGGTGAAGCGACTGCGTGGTTGCAAAACTGTCAATTTACTCAGCAACATCTAGATAGTGCCGTTTTTGCCATGATTAGTTACATGGATAAGCCTGTTTCTCCCGCGAGTGATGCCAAGCAAGTTTTTCACAACGCTCTGTATGGCCGCACACTTGAGCAAAGAGAAGGTTTTCGAGAAAGGGTATTGAATATTTCATTAGATGATCTTGTGCGGGTACGTGAAACCTATTTATCTCCTGATAAGGCGAGCATAGCTGTGATCACACATTGCGCAGACGATCTGGTTGATTGGGCTGGTGAGCATGTGTTTGAGACCATCAAGCTATAGGTTGTTATCAAAAGCAGTTGTCTAAAGACGTTATAGTCTCCTTAAATCATCATAAAAATAATTTGGCCGCTTGTCGGTCATTTTTTCTTTGTAGAGTCTTATTTTTACTACTTATTCTTTATGGTTATAATTGTATGAAATTTAATTCCATTTACTTCTAAGCAAGAGTCGGTATATTAATACTCAAGAGATGATTAGTAACACACTATATAGAGGGTACAGACATGAGCGTTAAAGGCTTTCATTCATACAACAAGCAGACTTCAGACGAACAAAAATCTAAAACTCGTCAAGAGAAAGCAGGTTCTTCTGTACGTGACCAATCGCTTGATGATAAGAATATGACAGGTGATAAAGCTAAGAAAAGTGCTTATAGCTTTGTAGGTATTGCTGGTTAATCTAGATGTTCTAAATGCCTAAGTGATGCCTTCCTTAGCAGCAATAGTTATTTTCTTCTAAAACCCTGAGATTTTATCTTGGGGTTTTGTATTTTTAGTGCATTAATTT
>NZ_JADGEV010000064.1 GCF_016744175.1 Neptunomonas sp.
TGCGAACCAATGCCGACAACCTCGATATGGCCATCTGGCATAACTTCGGCTACCAAGCACACTACTTTAGAGGTGCCGATATCCAGTGCGACGATCATGCTAGCATCTGACATTCTTATCTAACCCGCCTTAACTTGTTCTTCAAGCTTACGCCACTTCACAGCAACACCATTGGTATAGCGAATATCTACTTTCTCAATTTGAGCAGCACGTGGGGCTAACTCTTTTTGATAAACATGTAAAAAACGCTGTAATCTTTCTCGTAGCTGCTCTCTTCCAACAACAACTGCAATTCCATTATCCAACTCTAATGACCATGCACCACGAGCCTCCATTGAAAGCCCTACCATTTTAACATTCACACCTTGAAATAGGCGGCTGAAATCATGGTATTGTGCCATCAAATTTTGCGTTTCAGTTGCTGGCCCATTTAACACGGGCAAGCTTGAATATTCTTCTGGGGTCTTTGGCCAAAAAATATCACCCTGATGATTTAACAAGCCCTTTTTCCCCCAACGAGCCACTGGAATTTGCTCGTCAATGGTTACTTCAACAGCAGGTGGCCAATCTCGTTTTATTTGCACACCGTGTACCCAAGGTTCATCAAGTGTTATTTGTCGCAGCGATGATATATCCACATTCATTAATGGTGCATTGATACCAATCGCTAATTTTTCAGCAAGTACACGTTTATTCAGATACTTGGTTTCACCCACTACTCTAACTTGAGTGATAGGTTTATCTAGCCATGCCATCACTTGCATATAACCGCTAAACAACAAACCACCGAAAATCAAAAAGACCGTTAATACCAGAAGTGGTCGCCAGTACCAATCTACCTCTCGAGCAAGAGCGGACTCAGGCGTTTGATCAAGCGCTACATTGTCACTTGCCGCTTGGGCAGGCAATGATGACTGATCAAATACTCTAAGTTTCTGTAGACCAGCAGACATATCAGCTAGCCTCAATCAAAATTTCAACAACAAGCTGTTCAAAACTGATACCCGCTTGTTTAGCCGCCATAGGCACCAAACTATGATCTGTCATACCAGGCGTCGTGTTTACCTCTAATAAGTAGAACTCGCCCTCCTTATTCTGCATAACATCAACTCGCCCCCAGCTTTTACAACCGATAGCGATAAACGCCTGTTCTGATAACCGTAAAAGCTCATCTTCTTTTTGTGGACTCAACGTGTCATCAAACAAATAACGAGTATCATCTGCTGCGTACTTCGCATCATAATCATAAAAATCATGAGGTGTTTCCAAACGTATCGCAGGTAAAGCCTCATTGTTTAAAATAGTGACTGTAAACTCTGCCCCCGTGATCCATTTTTCAGCAATAACACATTGATCATAAAGGCATGCATCCTCCCAAGCAGCGCTTAACTCTGATACATCATTTACCTTATGCATGCCAATGCTTGAGCCTTCATGTGCTGGTTTGATCATCAAAGGGAACCCCAGTTCCGCAGCACATGTTAATAAATCATTCTCTGTACGCAATACACTGAAGGGTGGTGTGGGCAACCCTGCGCCAACAAATAACTGCTTACTTCTTAGCTTATCCATTCCAAGTGCAGAAGCCGCTACTCGGCTCCCTGTATAAGGAATTTGCATCATTTCCAATAAACCTTGGATAACACCGTCTTCACCAATACGGCCATGCAATATCACAAAGGCAGAGTCAATTTTCTCCTGTTGAAGTTGCTCAACAGGGTTTAACTCACCCGCCGGCCCATATAGATCAAGTAAAAATGCATCAACTCCCGCTGACTTTAAAGCTTTAAAAACAGCTTGACCGCTATTTAACGAAACCGGACGTTCCGCCGAATTCCCACCATAAATAACCGCGACTCGCCCAAATGTTTGCGCTTGCTTATCATCAATGCGGTACGCCATTTATTGATCCCCCGACAAATCAAGCCCAGAAATCTGATGCGCCAAAGCCGTTATGTTTCCAGCACCCTGAGTTAGTAGTAAGTCACCTGGACGCAAAATGTTTTTCAAAAGCTCCGGCACTTCTTCTGCCGTTTTCACATACACGGGATCGATATTACCCCGCTGCCTGATACTACGGCATAAACTTCGACTGTCAGCCCCTGCAATAAGCTCCTCACCCGCCGCATAGACTTCCATCAACATCAACACATCTACTTCAGATAGCACCTGAACAAAGTCTTCATATAAATCACGAGTTCGCGTATAACGATGAGGCTGATTAATCATGACTAAGCGTCGATCAGGCCAACCGGCCTTCACAGCTTTTATTGTTGCTTCAACTTCGCGGGGATGATGCCCGTAATCATCTACCAACATCACTGAACCGCCATGAACCGCAATTTCATCCAACACTTGGAAACGACGTCCGACACCCGAAAACTGCTTAAGTGCCGTGGCAATTGCTTGACCATCAATCCCTTCGTCTGTTGCAACAGCAATTGTAGCTAATGCATTCAGTACGTTATGCACACCAGGCATATTCAGTGTAATGTCAAGATCATCGTGTCCTTCAGGGCGCTTGACCGTAAAATGAGTATGCATACCAGATTGCGTTATATTCACTGCCCGGTAATCAGCTGTCTCATTCAAACCATAAGTCACTACAGGGCGACTAATTTCTGGCAAAATTTCCCGCACAACCTCATCATCAGTACATAAAACTGCCAAGCCGTAAAACGGCAGGTTGTGCAAAAACTCTACAAAGGTCCGTTTAAGTACATTAAAATCCCCACCATAGGTATCCATATGGTCAGCATCTATGTTGGTAATAATCGATACCATTGGCTGCAAATGCAGGAACGATGCGTCACTTTCATCGGCTTCAGCAATTAAATATCGACTAGCACCCATTCGTGCATTAGTCCCTGCACTATTAAGCCGACCTCCAATAACAAAAGTAGGGTCTAAGTCACCCTCGGCGAATACGGATGCAAGCAAACTCGTTGTGGTAGTTTTCCCATGCGTTCCCGCCACAGCGACTCCATGTCTATAGCGCATCAATTCCGCCAACATTTCAGCACGTCGCACGACAGGAATACGATTTTCTCGAGCGGCCTTAACTTCTGGATTAGTATCAGTAACAGCGCTAGAGATAACCACAACATCGACACCTTGGATATTCTCAGGAGCATGCCCAATATGGATAGTGGCACCCATTGCTACTAATCTATCTGTTGTTATCGAAGCACGAATATCAGACCCTGAAATTTGATACCCTTGATTACATAAAACTTCTGCAATCCCACACATACCAACGCCACCAATACCAACAAAATGAATTGTACGAATACGCCGCATTTCAGGGACTTCATAAACAGTTGGGGCTTGTGATACTGAGCTCATTTCATACTCTCCAGACAAATTCCAGCGACATCTATACTTGCATTAGGCTTAGCAACGCTTCGGGCCTTGAGTGCCATCTCTAATAACGCGCCCCGGTCTACCTTGTTATGTAAAATTTCAACAAGATCATCTTTCTTCAAATCAGATTGCTGAATGACCCATGCAGCACCCGCTTCTTCAAGGTAACGGGCATTCGCTGTTTGATGGTCATCTACCGCAAATGGAAAAGGAATTAACAACGCAGGCACACCAGCTATAGCCAGCTCACTCACCGTTAGCGCTCCTGACCGACAAATGACTAAATCAGCCCACCCATAGGCTTCATCCATTTTTTCTATAAAATCATCGACTCGGGCCGAAACATCCAGTGCTTTGTATTTTTCCTGTGTCGCTTCTAAATGTTGCTTACCTGTTTGATGCCATACGTTGGGCCTACTCTCCAAACTTAGCGCAGCAAACGCCTCAGGCACGAGATCATTTATAGATTTTGCTCCAAGGCTCCCACCTACTATTAGTACATTGATAGCACCCTCACGCTGCTTATAACGTTCCTGCGGCGATGGCAAATCCAAGATTGCACCGCGTACTGGATTGCCTGTTTGCTCTACTCGGATATCACTGCTAAAAGCACTAGGAAAAGCAACCAAAATACGTTGAGCCAACTTTGCAGAAATACGATTGGTCAAACCCGCTGTTGCATTTTGCTCATGAATGACTAAAGGAATTCTTAATACGCGAGCAGCGACTGCTCCGGGGCCGGAAGCAAACCCTCCCATGCCCAATACAACATCTGGACTAACAGACCGCATAATCTTGATAGCCTGCCAAACCGCCTTAATTAATTTAAAAGGTGCTAATAGCAGACTCAATCGCCCTTTGCCTCGCAACCCTTGCACATCTATGGTGTGCAAAGGAATCTGTGCATTAGGAACAATGCGTGACTCGATACCTTTCTCTGTACCCATCCAGTGAACCGAAACGCCTTTTATCTGTAAACATTGTGCCGTTGCCAGCGCTGGAAAAACATGCCCCCCAGTTCCACCAGCCATGACAAGTATCGTTTTATTCATGCTCAGAGTCCTCCTTTATTTGTCTATCAGAAGGAACCTTATCAACTGAATTCTTATCGGATTCTTTTTTCGATCTTTTAACAATAACGGGGTTAGTAACATCAATTGTTCCTGATACCCTCAAGCGCTTTAGCTCAAAGTCAATTCGTATGACGATAGCAATCATCACAGCACAAACCAACAAACTACTTCCCCCATAACTTAACAGCGGTAGTGTTAATCCTTTGGTTGGTAGAGCACCGACATTAACACCGATATTAATTAATGCTTGAGCTGCAAAAACTAACCCAAAACCATACGCCACATAACCCATAAAAAACTGTTTTTGTTTTTCGGCTTGTCGACCAATCAAAAAAATACGACAAATCATAATGCCATACAGCACTACAACCAGCAGAGCGCCAATTAAACCAAACTCCTCTGCTAATACGGAATACACAAAATCAGTATGCGCTTCGGGTAAGTAAAATAATTTTTGGACACTATTTCCTAAACCAGTGCCAAACCATTCGCCACGACCAAAAGCAATCTGCGCTTGTGATAATTGATAACCACTACCAAAAGGGTCAGCCCAAGGGTCTTGAAATGATTTAAGCCTAGCCATACGATACGGCTGCGCAACAGCCATCACCATAATAAGACCAACAGCACATGACAGCACCATAATAAACTGTGTAAAGCGCATCCCTCCGAGGAATATCATCCCCATGACAGTCCCCATTAAGACAACTGCAGCGCCGTAATCTGGCTCTCCTAATAATAAAAAAACAAAAAAAGCCAATGGCAATACTGGTTTAACCACACCGCCCCAACTGCTTCTAACTTCTGACAACCGTCTCACTAGATACCCAGCCACATAAATAACCATACAGAACTTGGCTATTTCCGATGCCTGTAAGTTCAAAGGTCCCAGGCTAATCCAACGCTGACTACCATTCACTTCACGGCCTATTCCCGGAATCAACACTAGCAACAGCAAAACAAAGCCAATACCTAGTAACACTGGGCCGTACTTTTCCCAATACTTGATGGGTATTCGAACAGCAATGATAGAAACTACAGCGGCTAAAATGATAAAAAAACCATGCCTTTGAGAGAAGAAAAATGGACCGCCAAACCTTTCAGCCGCTACATCCATAGAAGCTGAAGTAATCATCACAAAGCCTGTTAACACAAGCGTAACAGCAGTACCTAATAACCATGGATCAAAAGGAGCCACTCCATTCTGCGGGAATGACAACCATGCAGGTTGGCGTAATGTATTGACGGGATTCATAAAGCATCCACCAGCGCTACAAATTGATCACCACGCTCAGTGTAATTTTTAAACATATCAATACTTGCACAAGCAGGAGACAGCAATACAATATCGCCAGGATGCGCCACTTCGATAGCACGCAGAACCGCTTCAGAAAGTGTCATTTGGATAGACGAATCTATATCATCTAGCGCTCGGCTAATTTTTTCTGCATCCTGCCCAATAAGAACAACTGAGCGTACAAACTGGCTCACTGGATGCGCTAAGTCATCAAAGCTTGCGCCTTTAGCATCGCCTCCCGCAATTAAGACAATACGTTGTCCAATAGATAAGTTAGCACCTAAACCATCTAATGCCGCAACCGTAGCGCCAACATTAGTGCCTTTAGAGTCATTGTAAAAATCAAGCCCACGTTTGTGAGAAACCCACTGGCAACGATGCTCAAGTCCGCCGAAGCTCTGCAATGCATTTAACATAGCGTCCATAGGAATATTAACAGCACGACCCAAGGCTAATGCAGCTAATGCATTTGCAATATTATGACGGCCCGGCATTTTTATTTTGTTGACTGGTAACAGTTTTTCATGGCCAATAGATAGCCATTCAACGCCTGAGTCTTCAAGTAAACCAAAAATTTTCAAATCCGGCTTACCGAGGCGATACCCAATTAATTCAACATTTTTTGGAAGTAGCGGATGTGTTAATGAATCATCGCGGTTTTCAACCGCTGATAAACAACCGCGAAAAATTCTATGTTTTGCTTGGTAATAACCTTGCATACCATCGTAGCGGTCCAAATGATCCGGACTAACATTCAACACGGTAGCCACATGAGCCCGCAAATCATGCACTGTTTCCAACTGAAAGCTGGAAAGCTCTAATACATACAGAGACTGTTCGCCTGTCGCTAACATATCTAAAACAGGCAAACCTAAATTACCACCAACACCGACGTCAATACCCGCGGCCTTAGCCATCTCGCCAACAAGCGTAGTAACAGTGCTTTTAGCATTTGACCCAGTAATAGCAACAATAGGAGCACTCACTTCACGGCAAAACAGATCAATATCCCCAATAAGAGAAACGCCATTTGCTACCGCTTCTTTTATCGCAGGTAATTGTTGAGACACTCCAGGACTTAGAACAAGCTCACTTGCCTGCATAAGGTAAGCAGAATCCAACTCGCCTAAATACATCTCAACATCAGGAAATTCAGCTTTGATTTTCTCTAAATGTGGTGGGTTATCTCGTGTATCAACAAGTGCAAAACGAAAACCTTTTCTAGCTAGGAAACGTGCACAGGAAAGCCCAGTCTGTCCTAAACCGATGACAACTTTTAACTGGTCTGATGTAATTAATGACATCTTATTTCCTGCTTCCCCATTCTTAACAATATGTTGTATCCGTACGAACCCAGCGCCCAATGCGCCTTAACGTACTTTCAATGTAGCAAGCCCAACGAGCACTAAAATCACAGTAATAATCCAAAACCGAACAATAACCCGAGGCTCTGGCCACCCCTTTAGCTCAAAGTGATGATGAATAGGGGCCATTCTAAAGATGCGCCGCCCTGTCAACTTATAAGAAGCCACTTGTAAAATAACGGACACAGTTTCCATAACAAAAACGCCACCCATAATTACCAGCACTAGCTCTTGCCTAACGACAACAGCAACAGTACCTAACGCAGCTCCTAAGGCCAATGCACCTACATCACCCATAAACACTTGCGCTGGATATGTGTTAAACCATAAAAAGCCTAAACCTGCTCCAACGATGGCACCACAGAAGACGATTAATTCACCGGAACCGGCAATGTAAGGAATATGTAAATAATCAGCGAAGCGAATATGCCCACTAAGGTAAGCAAAAACAGCGAGTGCTCCTGCAACCATAACCGTTGGCATAATTGCCAAACCATCTAAGCCATCCGTTAAGTTAACCGCATTAGACGTTCCCACAATCACGAAATAAGTGAAGACAATAAAAAAGACACCCATATCAATCACAATATCTTTAAAAACCGGAACAATCAGCTGAGTCTCTGCGGGGCTTTGTGCGGTGAAATACAAAACTAATGCAGCACCCAGACCGCCTACTGACTGCCATAAATATTTCCATCGTGCCGGCAGCCCACGAGAATTCTTTTCAACTACTTTACGCCAATCATCAACCCAACCCACAGCACCAAAAATCAAGGTAACGATCAATACAATCCAAACATAACGGTTTGACAAATCAGCCCATAACAACGTGCTAACTGCAATGGAAAGTAGGATTAAGGCCCCGCCCATAGTAGGCGTACCCGCTTTACTCAAATGAGATTGAGGCCCATCATTACGCACCGATTGGCCAATCTGCTTATCTTTCAAGTAACGAATCAGCTTTGGACCAATAAACAAAGAAATAGCCAACGCAGTCAATACGCCTAAAATCCCTCGCAACGTTAAATATTTAAATACAGCTATTGCTGAGAAATGCTCTGATAGGTAGTCAGCCAGAATTAACAACATGTTTTATACCTTTTCCGTTAATCGGGTCACGACTTTATCCATCCCGGCACTGCGAGATCCTTTAACTAAAACAACCATACTTTTATGCAATCTAGGAACAACCTCATCCATTAAACTTTTTTGATCTATAAAGTGCTTGGCTAACTGCCGTGGTAGTAAGCCAATTGACGACTGAAACCCTTCCACCGCCATTTTGCTCAAAGGGCCGACCGCTATCAATTCATCGATGTTGTGTTCTGCAGCAAACCGCCCAATATCACGGTGCATTTCTTTTGCATCTAAACCCAACTCACCCATATCGCCTAGTACTAAAACTCGCTCACCCTTCAACTCTGCTAATGCTTGTATTGCTGCTTTTACTGAACCAGGATTCGCATTATAACTATCATCAATTATTCGAGCACCGTTAAGCCCTGACACACTGCACATTCTGCCTTTTACTGCCCGAAAGCGCCCTAACCCCGCAACTGCTAGCGACAGCGGCAAACCGGCGGCTAATGTTAAAGCAACCGCCGCTAATGCATTCATGACATTATGGCGACCCATTACTTTTAACTGCACTTTTTCAGATATTTCGTCATGCTTGACAACAAAACTGTAACAACCGTCATCTAAAATCTGAACATTATTTGCATAAATATCAGCGTTGGAATCCATGCCAAACGTTAGTAACGGCTTGTTATCAATACGCTTAATCCATTGATGTGCATGCGGATCATCCATATTGACGACAGCTATACCTTCGGGACCTAAGCCGTCATATATTTCACCTTTGGCATTAACAACACCTTGAAGCGACCCAAAACCCTCTAGGTGCGCTCCCATAGCATTGTTAACTAAAGCAATACTAGGATGTGACAATTTTGCTGAATACGCTATTTCATCAGGGCCACTAGCCCCCATTTCTATGACAGCATACTCGTCATTAGGCGCTATCCGTAGCAATGTCAGAGGCACACCAATATCGTTATTCAAGTTCCCTTTTGTTGCTAAAACCTGACCTGCACCTGCCAATATTTCAGCCAACATTTCTTTAACTGTCGTTTTTCCACTGCTTCCTGTAATAGCGAATAAAACACCTTGAAAAAAAGCGCGATTATATTCTGCAATTTTACCTAAAGCGACACGCGTGTCACAGACAACTATTTGCGGAACATCTAACGCAAGCTTTGTATCAACAACAAGAGCAACAGCACCTGCGGCTATCGCCTGACCAGCAAACTCATGTGCATCAAAACGCTCACCTTTAAGCGCTACAAACAAGTCACCTGGCTGAATTGATCGAGTATCTGTATTAACACGAGAAAAAGTAACATCCTGGCCTACCAACTGCCCTGATATTGCTGAAAGCAAACCACTCAATCGGAAGCCTTTATGCATCATTAGCAAAACCTCCCATCAAACTTTCTAGAACTTTTTTATCACTAAAAGGATATTTAATACCCATTATCTCTTGATAATCCTCGTGCCCTTTACCAGCGATTAATACTAAATCATCTGAGCCGGCTAACTTAACGGCCTTGGCGATAGCATCTTGTCTTTCAACAACTTGAATGACGTTTTTCGAGCAAGAAAACCCTCGCATAATCATCTTAATAATCTCATCTGCAGACTCTGTGCGAGGGTTATCACTGGTAACTATTATTTTATCTGCGAACTTCTCAGCTATCGCGGCCATTTCTGCACGCTTACCCGTATCTCTATCCCCCCCACAACCAAAAACCACCCACAATTCCTGCTTACAGTGCTTGCGTGCGGCGAGTAATGCTTTCTCCAAAGCATCCGGCGTATGCGCATAATCAATAACCGCCGTAGGAAACCCCTCAACCATTAGGCATTCCATGCGACCAGGCACAGCAGAAACTTGCGCCATAGCGGTTTCAATTTTTGTATTACTTTGCCCTAGTTGCACCAGTACAGACACAACGAGTAGTAAGTTAGCGATATTAAAATCACCCACCACAGCTGCTTTAAAGTGGATATCTCCGCTGGGTAGTGCAATATCTAAAACAACACCTTCAGGACTAAGTTCTGAATGTTTAACTGATACATCGGTAGACTTTGTTGAGTGAACACTATAACGAGAAAAAGACTGTTGATTTTGTTCCAGTGCCTTTGCAAGCTGGCAGCCAAACTCATCATCAGCATTTAGAACAATACGTGGCAATACAACTTCGTTATTTGCATCATGACTTTTCGATAAAAAAAGCTGTGATTTAGCATCAGCATAAGCCTGCATAGAACCGTGGTAGTCCAGATGATCACGGCTTAAATTCGTTAACGCCACCGCATCAAACTCCACACCAGAGATCCGCCCCTGGTCTAAAGCATGTGAACTAACTTCCATAACAACCGCATCCGCACCCTGCACATAAAAATCAGCCAATAACTGCTGTAGTTTTATCGAATCAGGTGTCGTGTGCGTTGCTTCTTTTAATGCCTCAGGAAAACCGTTACCTACCGTACCTATCAATGCAGCCTTTTGCCCTAACGCTGCCAACGCCTGGGCTATGTAATGTGCGCAAGATGTTTTACCGTTTGTCCCAGTAATGCCAACAAGGATCATTTTATGGCTTGGGTTATCCAACATCTGTGCGGCCAATACGCCCACTTTATTCTTAAGATCATCTATACGGAACACAGGAATAGAGAAAACAGCTAGATCACAACTCTGTGTAACCGCGTGATCAACAACAGCCACGACGGCTCCTTGACTGGCAGCCTGCTCTATAAAATCGATGCCTTGATGATTAACACCGTCTCGCGCAATGAACAAGTCCCCCGGCTGAACATGGCGACTGTCTGAGCAAAGGCCCATTACAATGAGGTCTGCACTTTCATGTTCTTTACTTACAATCGAGAGTGCATGCAACGCTGTGGGTTTGAATTCCATCATTTCATCACCACTGTTTGTTTTGGCTTATCAGGCCACTGATCCGGTGCGACATTTAATAAGCGCAAAGCATTACTCGCCACACGGGAAAAAACAGGCGCAGCCACCTCTCCGCCATAGTATTCTTGGCCCTTAGGGTTATTAACCATAACTACGACAATCATGCGCGGGTCTGAAACAGGGATAATCCCAGAAAAAACTGCTATATATTTATCGTCTGAGTACCCACCTTTACTGGCTTTATGTGCGGTACCTGTTTTACCCCCTACTCGGTAACCATGTACTGCCGCACGCCGCCCAGTGCCACCACTCTGCGTTACTGTTTCCATCATACCTAGCACGCTATTTGCTATCACCGCTGGCATAACCCTATTTCCTTTGGGCACTTCATCCTGCTTGATCAAACTTGCTGGCAAGGCAACCCCATCATTCGCTAAAGGAAGATACGCTTGAGCCAGCTGCAATGGCGTTACCGAAAGCCCATAGCCATAAGACATGGTCGCGCGCTCCACGACACGTTTTGCAGGATAATATGGCAAACTACCATTTCTTTCTCCTGGAAACCCTGTTCCAGATGACTGCCCTAAACCCACATTATGAAATAAATTTCGAACTGCATCTTCATGTAAGCTAAGCGCAAGCTTAGTGACACCAACATTACTTGATTTGGTTATAATCGACGTTAGATTTAGCTTCCCGTAGTTACGGTGATCACGAATAGTGCTTCGACGAATCTTAATATAGCCTGGCGTCGTATCCACTATGGATTGCGCCGTATACTTACCACTCATTAATGCTGCTGCGACAGTCAACGGTTTCATCGTAGAACCAGGCTCAAAAAGGTCGGTAACAGCACGATTTCGCAAGCCTTTAACATCCATGCGGCTACGGTCATTAGGATTATATGAAGGCTGGTTTACCATCACCAGTACCTCACCTGTTTTGGCATCCAATACCACCGCAGATGCAGAATCCGCTTTATGAGCCTGCACCGCTGCTTTTAACTCGCGATATGCCATGTACTGAAGACGCAAATCAATACTCAGCTGTATGTTTTTTCCGGGTTTGGCCTGCTCTATAGATTTAATATGCTTAATCGTTCTTCCTAGTCGATCTTGCATAACCAGCTTTCGTCCAGACTCGCCGCTTAACCATTCATCATAAGCCAACTCCATTCCTTCTTGGCCATTACCTTCTATTCCAGTAAAACCAACTAAGTGCGTCGACACCTCACCGGCAGGGTAATAACGTTTATAGTCCACATCAACGTGAACACCCGGAATCTTTAAAGAATCTATTTGCTCGGCCAGCTCAGGTGCAACTTGGCGCTTAAGATAGATAAACTGGCGTTTGCTATTTTTTTCAAGCTTCGCAACGAGGTCACTACGTTTTGAGTCTAATAAAAAAGCGAGGCGTTTCAACCCTTGATGGTGCTTATCTGTTTTACTAGGGTCAGCCCAGATGGTTGCTACGGGAGCACTAACAGCTAAAGGCTCTCCATTCCTATCCGTAATAATACCGCGATGCGCCGGAACCAATGTTGTTCGTAAACTACGTGCATCACCTTGTCGCTGCAAAAAGTCCTGATCCAATGTATAAAGGGACACTAGCTTTGTAACGATTCCCCCAGAAACCGCCACTAACAACACAAAAACTAAAACTAAGCGCCAACTCCGCCCTGCAGATGCAACGACTGAAGAGCCAGTATTATCGCTCATATTGAACAATCTCAATCATATCAGGCTGAGGCGTCATCATTTTCAACTGCTTTCGTGCAACCTGCTCTACTCGGTTGTTAGTTCCCAAGGTGCTTTGCTCAAGAAGCAACTGCCCCCACTCAACCTGAAACTCATCCCACTGTTGCACAAAGACCTGTTGCTTATTAAATAAAAGTCGATACTGGAAAGCGGCATAAGTAACAGCCAATGAACTGAACACAATTAAGACAACCAATACAGCAACAATAAAAACGGGACGAGCCACAGCCTCTATGCTAAGAATAGGTAATGCTGTGACCTCTTTGTTTTTAATCGACCATACTGGTAAAGAAAACAAAATATATACCTTCTTATTGCCTTATGTTTAGTAGTGTCTTCTATCAAGCAATTTTTGTAGCTATACGCATAACAGCACTACGTGAACGCGGATTTTCATCCACCTCAGTCGCGCTGGCTTTAACCATTTTGCCAACAGCTTTAAGCCTTTGATTCAACATATCGTTGGTAATAGGGATGCTCAGAGGCAAATGATCATCTCCCTTAACGTGTTTACGAATAAAGCGCTTCACGATTCGATCTTCTAACGAGTGAAAGCTTATAATCACTAATCGACCACCCACTTTTAATGATTCAAGTGATTGATCTAAACACTTTTCTAAATCTTCTAATTCTTTATTTATGTGTATCCGAAAAGCCTGAAAAGCCCGAGTAGCTGGATGCTTACCTTTCTCCCACGACGGGTTTGCATCAGAAATTATTTTTGCTAACCGTCCTGTTGTTTCAATAGGTGCTTCTGCTCGCGCCTCCAGTACTGCTTTTGCCATTCGTCGACCATGCTTATCTTCACCATACGTGTAGATAACATCCGCAATTTCTTCCTGAGAGGCTCTCATGATCCATTCAGCTACACTTTCTCCAGACGTTGTATCCATTCGCATATCAAGCGGACCATCATTTTGAAAACTAAAGCCACGAGTAGGATCATCAAGCTGTGGGGAACTAACGCCCAAATCCAACAAGATCCCATCAACCTCACCAAACACACCCCTGTCCGCTACAAAAGACTGCAGTTCTGAAAAAGATCCATGCGCAATATCAAAGCGAGAATCATCGTCGAACCTTTCATTAGCACACGCTATGGCTTCGAGATCTTTATCAATCGCCATTAACCGACCCGTCGGCGCCAACTGTTTGAGAATAAGCGATGAATGTCCACCTCGCCCGAATGTCCCATCAACATAAAAACCATCCGGATTTTGCACCAAAGCGGCCACAGCCTCATCAAGCAATACAGTAATATGGTGTAATGATTCAGTACTCACAGAAAAACCCTGCATAAATTATTAAAGTGACAAATTGAGTAGAGCATCTGGCAACGCCTCAGCTTCGACTTCCTGTAAGTATCTGTCACGAGTCGCATTCCAGTTCGCCTCGTCCCAAATTTCAAACTTCCGCCCCTGACCTAGTAAGATGGTCTTTTTATCTAATCCAGCATAATCACGAAGCAACGCGGGTATTAACAAACGCCCATGACTATCCATATCCAAATCTGACGCATGCCCAACCAATAAACGCTGCAAACGGCGTGCAACAGGATTTAGGCTTGGAAGCGCATCTATTTTTGCTTGGATAATTTCCCACTCATCGATGGGATACAACAGTAAACAACGCTCCTCAGTATCAATCGTCAAAACCAAATGCCCTGCACACTGAACCGAAATCATCTCTCGGTAGCGGGCAGGAATGGCCATTCGGCCCTTCGCATCCAGATTTATTTGATTAACGCCACGAAACATCGCTCAACCACCCAATCTTTTCATAAAAAACCACATTTACCCACATTTACCCACTAACATACACTATAGAAACTACCCCCCCTTTTTGCAAGTGTGGTACAGCAGCGACAAGCCCCGAAATACATGCATCTAATAGCCCAAACCACAAAGGGTTTAACACCAAATATATGCAGCCTATATAAAGCCCTTATATTTCAGTCAATTAATTACAAGCGAGACATAACGAAAAATATGATTTTTTTGCTACAAAAAAAGAAAATAAAAATTGCAGCAAATAAACGCAGAAATAACAAAGCAAGACTAGCTCACGGGTGACCACTTACCATAGAAGCTTACATCTTCGTTAACAAAAGAACGATTGCTAATAACCCTCCACCAAACTAAAAACCAAGCTAATTTTGTCATACTCGAAATACCCGAGCGATGAATTATTCTTTTCATACGTAAGCCCTATTTCTGGCTTATAACCGTATGTATGAATTCTCTCATTACTTAGAACAAAACCTAACTTCTTTTTAAAATCACGACGCCGCTCACCAAAGAACGGATCGATATCCCCATAAAATCGCAAACTAGCCGAACTAGACAACCGGACACCCCAATCATTGATAGGCATATCAAGCCCAAGAGCTAAAGTACCTTCATGATAAGAATACGGTGTTTCGCGGGCAACGGATTTTTCAAATGCTAAACTTCCATCTGCAAAAAAATCATTTTGCAATGATTTGGTAAAATTTGCTGTTGCTCTATAGACATGTGCATCAAGATGAGGTGCCCCATGAATCACTAACCGACCAGCTCGAAATTGATAATTATACCTAAACTGGTCGGCAATATTGGGCGTGTAAAAAGTGCTCAGGTATGAAAAGTCATATCGCTTTCTTCCATTTTGTTCAGAGTACTCAACACCCGCTTTCACTTTCACTCGCGGAAGCGACTCAAACGATGAGACAATCCCAATATCACTTATCCAACGCTCTAGCTTCCCACCCTCAAAGTCACTAAACGAGGCATTTAAATATGCTTGTGTGCGTGAGTCATCGGATAGAGGAAACCCACTATCCATACTATAGCGCACCCCCATTACCTCTTGGTCGCCAGACGGGCGAACCACTTTTAACGTGCGTCCAGAAATATTTACTTCTTCACTCGAGGTGAAATTTTCCGGATTTGAATCACTAACAAATGAAATCCCAAACTTCACGTAGCCAATGTCGCTATCTATTTGATTAAGGTACAAGCGTATATTTTGTTTAACCGACCAAGGAACACCTTGCCCAGAAAGGACTTCTTGATAAATACTTTTTGAGGCTTGAAATTGACGATCCAAAAACAAAGATCTCGCCAATTCAAGCTTAACTCTAGGGCTGCTCGTTCGCTTTAACATATCTGAAAAAATAGCGATAGAAGCCTTATAGTTCTGCTGCTTTGAAGCATACAAACCTAAAAAGAAAAGTTTTTGAAGAGCATCTTCCTCAGCGGTAACTACCAGAGACTTTAACACCCCCACACTTTGATCAGCATCAGATGCGAAGGATTGCTGCCCAATAACCAAAAGCAATGCAAAAACACTGACGAAAGAAGCACA
>NZ_JADGEV010000014.1:0-11705 GCF_016744175.1 Neptunomonas sp.
ATTTGGCGGCATTATAACTTAATATCCACACAAACTGGAACGGTTAATATAGAACCAATCCCTTTAGGTAACCTAAAGTCTATGACTGCTAACGTGAATCCTATCCATTATAACGCTGCTCGTTTTTTGATCAGTGCCGATAAATTGAGCCAGTGTCCAGAAGATAGCGGAGCAGAGGTTGCGTTTGCAGGACGTTCCAACGCAGGTAAGTCCAGCGCTATAAATGCTCTTACTAATAACGGAAAACTTGCCCGCACATCTAAAACACCGGGAAGAACCCAACTTATCAACTTTTTCGACTTGAATATAGAAGGCTTACGTCTCGTTGATTTGCCTGGTTATGGGTACGCCAAAGTGCCTGTTGCCATGAAAGAGCACTGGCAAAAGCACCTCGATCAATACTTACAACAGCGTTACAGCTTGAAAGGCGTAGTGCTAGTGATGGATATTCGCCATCCCATGAAAGAATTTGATTTGATGATGATTGAGTGGTGTAAATCAACACACGTTCCATTGCATGTATTGTTAACTAAAGCAGATAAGTTAAAACGAGGCCCTGCCCAATCAATCGTATTAACTCTGCGTAAAGAGCTGACACAAATCCTAGGCGATAAGGTTAGTGTACAGTCTTTTTCTTCTTTAAAGCGCGTTGGTGTTGATACATTGAGCGCACGTTTGGATGAGTGGTTATCACAAGGTCTTGATGAATACGAAGAAGAACCAGAAGAAAGCTAAGGAAAGTAAATAGACCCCCAGACAAAGCCCTGAAGGGGGGATAGGGCTAAATCTGGGGTAATGCATCCTGCTTTAAGTATACACATCGGTACTGTTTGTACTTAACTACCGTACTGAATACTGAAAAGGGGAACTTTTACGATGTGTATAACTATTGACCACCGAGTTATCGATTAAGTTCCCACTTTGTTTAAAAAATTTACTGTTTTGAAATTAATGCGCTTGCTCCCAATTTTCGCCACTTCCCGCTTCTACAATTAATGGCACATCAAGTTCCGCTGCATCTTGCATTTGCTCAGAGACCTGAACACTAAACGCATCAACCTGATCAGCTTTCACCTCAAACACCAACTCATCATGTACTTGCATAATCATACTTGCGTCAAAACCACTTTCAGGTAGCCACTGATCAACTTTAATCATTGCTCGCTTAATAATGTCTGCTGCAGTCCCCTGCATAGGCGCGTTTATCGCTGTACGTTCTGCTGCTTGACGCTGAATAGCATTACTCGCATTGATTGCAGGCAGGTATAAACGACGTCCATATACCGTCTCTACGTAACCTTGGGTTTTGGCTTTGTCGCGAATATCCTCCATATAATTTTGCACGCCTGGATAAGTAGCAAAATAGTGTTCTATGTATTTTTTTGCATCATTACGCCCAATACCCAACTGCTTTGCCAAACCAAAAGCTGACATTCCATAAATCAAACCAAAGTTTATCGCTTTTGCGCTACGACGTTGGTCAGCGGTGACCTGACTAAGCTCTGTTTTAAATACTTCTGCTGCTGTCGCTTTGTGGATATCTTCGCCCTGTGAGAAGGCATTTAGCAAGCCTTCATCTCCCGACAAGTGCGCCATAATACGAAGCTCAATTTGAGAGTAATCGACAGCTACTAGTTTATAGCCTTCAGGCGCGACAAAGGCATGACGAATGCGACGACCTTCTAAGGTCCTTACTGGGATATTTTGTAAATTTGGATCGGTCGATGAAAGTCGTCCTGTTGCGGTTATTGCCTGATGGTACGAGGTATGAATGCGCCCGGTACGCTTATTAATCATCAGGGGCAACTTATCCGTATAAGTCGACTTCAGTTTGCTTAAACTACGATGCTCAAGTAACAACTTCGGTAATTCATACTCCAACGCCAGCTCTTGTAGCACTTCTTCGGCCGTTGATGGTACGCCTTTAGGTGTTTTTTTACGCACAGGTAACTGCATTTTTTCAAACAGTATGACTTGCAGCTGTTTAGGTGAAGCTAGATTAAACTCTTCACCCGCTAACTCATGCACCGAGCGCTGCAGCTCTGAAAGACGTTGCTCTATCTCTAGGCTCTGCTTGCCCAATAGGTTTGCATCCACTTTAGCGCCATGACGCTCAATTTTAGATAGCACCGAAATCAACGGCCGCTCTATGTCAGAAAAAACACGATTTAGCGATGCTTCTGTGGATAACTTAGCATTTAATGCTTGGTGTAAACGCAACGTGATATCCGCGTCTTCTGCCGCATAGGGACCGGCCTGTTCAAGATCTACTTGATTAAAGGTCAGTTGCTTTTTACCTTTCCCGGCAATTTCTTCAAAGGTAACCGTTTTAACACCTAAATACTTTTGTGCAAGGCTATCCATATCATGGCGGGTAGCCACTGAGTTCAACACATAGGATTCCAACATCGTATCAAACGCAATGCCTTTCAACTCAATGCCGTAACGAGCCAACACATTCATATCAAACTTAATGTGCTGACCAACTTTTTGCTGAGCATCACTTTCTAACAACGGCTTTAGCTGCGCTAAAACTGAGTTTCGATCCAGCTGACCCGGTGCGCCCATATAATCATGTGCTAAAGGAACATACGCAGCCTCTCCTGCCTCTACTGAAAAAGAAACACCCACGAGCTCCGCTTCCATATAATCTAACCGGTCCGTTTCTGTATCAAAGGCAAAAAGATCAGCAGATTTAAGCTTATCAAGCCAACGATCTAGTTCGTCCTGCTCAGTAATCACCTGATAGTTTACGTTTTTCGGTATGTCTGGCATTGCTGCTACTGCGGCCTTTTCGACTGCTGCCGCCTCAATGCCTTCTTCTAGCTCTTTTACCCAACTACGAAACTCATAGGTATTGAAGAGTTCCAGAAGTTGCTCTTTATCCTGTTTAGGGTGCTTGATATCCGAAAGCTCAAAATCTAGCGGCACATCCGTTTTAATAGTGGCTAGCAAATACGATAGATCAGCGGCGCCTTGGTTCTCTTCTAGTTTTTTCGCCATCGTTTTCGAGCCACGAAAACCTAACTCAGCAATATCATCCAAACGTTGATATAGCTCTGAAATCCCCCCAATACCTTGTAATAATGCCAGTGCCGTTTTTTCTCCAACACCAGGCACACCGGGAATGTTGTCGCTTTTATCACCCATTAATGCCAAAAAATCGATAATTAGATTAGGAGGAATGCCGTACTTCTCTTCAACGCCTTTTTCATCCATTACAGTATTTGTCATGGTATTAATCAAGGTGACATGCTTATTCACTAATTGAGCCATATCCTTATCGCCCGTAGAAATCAAAATATCACAGCCTTGTTCAGTCGCCTGCAAAGCCATAGTGCCAATGACGTCATCTGCTTCCACCCCTCCCTCAACAATTAGAGGCAACCCCATTGCACGAATAATGTTATGTATTGGCTCTATCTGTATGCGCAAATCATCCGGCATAGGAGGACGATGCGACTTATACTCTGCAAAAATCTCATCACGGAATGTCTTTCCCTTAGCATCAAAAATAACAGCGACACGGCTTTCAGGGTGTTGGTTAATCAAGCTGCGTAGCATCGATGTAACTACACGGATAGCGCCACTGGGCGTACCATCGCTGGTACGTAAATCCGCTTGTTGAGAAGCAAAAAATGCACGGTATAAATAAGATGAACCGTCGACTAAAATAAGGGGGGCTGGTTGCTGGGTCATTATCAATCCGTCAGTTAGTTATCCCTGAGACTTTACAGAGCAAGTGTCCGGGCTCACAATCATAGTAAAAATGGCACGACCAAACCAATGGGTATGGAAGAATGAGTAAACATTTACTGATATTACTGGCACTTTTTATGTCAGTTACCGCTTTTGCCGCAGGTGTACCTGGCGATCCTGAAGAGGGTCAGCCAGACATTACTATTCATCATCAGGATGATACCACCTATTACGAATATCGTATCAATGGTGAGCTAAGAGAAATTAAAGTGGTGCCATCCGTTGGTAAGCCCTATTATCTGGTTCCTTCAGAAGGACATGGATCTATGGTCCGTATTGAAGAATCATCACTCCTGATCCCTAAGTGGGTTATTTTTCGCTGGTAATCACGTGGCCGTATATACACAACTTTCGCAAGACGACATGACAAACTTACTCGCTCAGTATGACTTAGGGCAGTTAGTTTCCTACAAAGGCATTGAAGGCGGTATTGAAAATACCAATTACTTCGTGACGCTCGAAAAAGACCATCAGCAAACTGAATATGTGCTGACAGTGTTTGAAGAGTTTGGCATGGACGATATGCCCTTCTTTGTAGAACTCACAACTTGGTTGGCTGAACGACAATTACCTGTGCCATTCCCTTTTAAGGATGGCAACGGCATTGCACTCAAAAAGTTACATAACCGCCCGGCACTAATACAGCCACGCTTTAGCGGCGAGCATGTAGCTCAACAAGATTTGACGCCTGAGCACTGCGCATCAATCGGAACTCATTTGGCCAAATTTCATCTCGCTGCTGAAAATTTCTACTTGCGCCGACAAGCGCATCGTGGGGTTTTTTGGTGGCGACGTGAAAGTCAAAATATTCAACGCCACTTAAGCAAAGAAGATGGAGAGCTGCTTGCTCAAGAAGTCTGCTTATTTGATGAATTGCGCGAACAACCTTGGGGGCTCCCTATGGGCATTATCCATGGTGATATGTTCCATGATAACGCGCTGTTTGAAGGTAATCAGGTATCCGCTATTCTTGATGTTTATAACGCGGCCACTGCTTTTTTGCTGTTTGATTTGGCGATCGTCGCTAACGATTGGTGCACTTTGCCCGATGGGAAAATAGACTCTAAACGTGAGCAGGCGCTGTTAAAAGCCTATCATGCAGAAAGACCATTCACCCCGGATGAATACAAAGCATGGCCTCAGCTCACCCGTACCGCTGCCATGCGCTTCTGGCTATCACGACTTATTCCGGCATGTGGCATTGAACAGGCAGGCCGTCAAAGTGGCGACATGGTGATTAAAGACCCTGATGAGCTTAAACGTATACTACTCAATCGCATCGCAACCCCTTCGAGCCTGCCTAACTAAACACTAGGTAGTTTTTCCACTGAACTCATAGAGAAAGCACCTGTACCGATGGACGTAACTGCAATAATTGATGGCTTAAACGATGCACAACGTAGCGCCGTAACCGCACCTGTACAAAACTTATTAATACTAGCCGGTGCAGGCTCAGGAAAAACTCGTGTACTGGTTCACCGTATTGCTTGGCTCGTGCAAACGGAAAACATGTCGCCTTACTCCATCATGGCAGTTACCTTTACCAACAAAGCGGCTCGTGAGATGCGTGGCCGTATAGAAACATTGTTGGGTGTTAACCCTAATGGTATGTGGGTGGGTACTTTCCACGGCTTGGCTCATCGCTTATTACGAGCCCACTGGCGCGATGCAGGCCTGAATGAAAACTTCCAGATTATGGACAGCGAAGATCAACTGCGTTTGATCAAGCGACTATGCAAAGAAATGTCACTAGATGATACTCGCTGGCCCGCACGCCAGTTCCAGTGGTTCATCAATGCACAAAAGGATGAGGGGCTGCGCAGCCGACATCTAGAACGAACAGCGGACCCACATGACATCACAATGATTCGTATGTATGAAGCCTATGAAGAAGCATGTGACCGAGGCGGAATGATTGATTTTGGCGAGCTATTATTACGCTGCTTGGAGCTGCTACGCGACCATAACCCGTCATTATTAAAACATTACCAACAGCGCTTTCGTTATCTACTCGTTGATGAGTTTCAAGATACCAATGCCATTCAATACGCATGGCTAAGACTACTCTGTGGAAATGATCGCAAGCTCATGGCCGTCGGTGATGATGACCAATCTATCTATGGATGGCGCGGTGCTCGCATTGAGAATATACAAAACCTTCCAGAACATTTCCCTGGAGCAGACACTATACGTTTGGAGCAAAATTATCGCTCTACACAAACAATCCTCAAAGCAGCCAATGCCGTTATCGAAAACAATCGCGGGCGTTTAGGAAAAGAGTTGTGGACGGATGGTAAAGACGGAGAAAAAATTAGCCTTTACGCAGCCTTTAACGAACAAGATGAAGCACGCTTTATTGTCGGCCAGATCCAAAAGTGGGTTGACGAAGGCAACTTACGCTCAGAAGCAGCAATACTTTATCGCTCAAACGCCCAATCTCGAGTACTAGAAGAAGCGCTCATCCGTAGCGGCATGCCCTATAAAATTTACGGTGGCCATCGTTTCTACGACCGTTTAGAAATTAAAAATGCTTTGGCGTACCTGCGTCTCGTATCCAACCGTGATGATGATACAGCAATGGAACGCATCATTAATGTGCCGACACGCGGCATCGGTACTCGAACAATCGAAACAGTCCGAGAGCAAGCCCGCACAGAAAACGTATCAATGTGGCGTGCTGCTAATGAGGTCGTTGAATATAAAAAGCTTCCTTCCCGTGCGCTAACAGCACTACAACTCTTTTTAGACCTGATTAACCAGATCGATACCGACACTACTGGTACAGAGCTGAATGAACAAACTGATCATGCGATCCAACTCAGTGGTTTGATCGATCACCATAAAAAAGAAAAAGGTGAAAAAGCCCAATCTCGTTTAGAAAACCTCGAAGAGCTGATCAACGCAGCCAAGCAATTTAGTGGGCAATGGGTTGCGAGTCCCGAGGAAGAAAATGTAAACGAATTGTCAGCGTTTCTAGACCAGGCAGCTCTCGATGCCGGTGATGCTCAAGCAGCTGACCATCAAGACAGTGTTCAGTTGATGACCTTGCATTCGGCGAAAGGATTGGAGTTCCCGATGGTCTTTCTCGGTGGTGTGGAAGAAGGTTTATTTCCGCATAAGATGTCAGCTGAAGAACCGGGGCGCATGGAAGAAGAACGCCGGCTTTGCTATGTGGGGATTACCCGTGCCATGCAGAAGCTATTTTTAACTTACGCCGAATCAAGGCGTATGCACGGCCAAGAAACGTTTAACCGCCCTTCCCGCTTTATTCAGGAAATTCCTTCTGAATTGATCGAAGAAGTACGTTTAAACGCGAGTGTTAGCCGCCCGATGACATCAAGAAATGACTATAACAGTTCATCCAATAGCAAATTTAGTCCACACTCGGTTCAAATGGATGATGACACTCCTAAGCTCTATATCGGTCAACAAGTTCGCCACCAAAGCTTCGGAGAAGGCATCGTTCTGAACTGCGAAGGAACAGGCCCTAAAGCTCGTATACAGGTCAACTTTGAGAATGTAGGGATGAAGTGGCTAGTATTAGGATTTGCTAAACTGGAGCCGGTTTAAAGACCCGACTCCGCTCAAGTAGCTGACTTTCCAAGGAAGAAAAAGTTAGCTATATAAGCCAATAGCACTCCACATAATAACCCACCGCTATTGGCTAGCATGTCCAACCACTCTCCATAACGGTTTACATAAGGTTGAATCAGCTCAATAGCACCGCTCCACCCAATGAAAAATATCCCAATCAGTATCCAATACTTTGGCCGGCGTAAGGCAACAGGAAACATCAACCCCGCATATGCAATGAAATGGTGACTTTTATCTGTTCCCGGAACACTCGGCAAACTGCCTGCAGGCCATAAAGAAAGAAGCGTAATAGCTAACAGTATCAATAAAGTAATTGCCAGCCAAAACCTATTCAGCTGTGTTAAAATCCTGCCCATTATTATCCTCTTTATTCTATCATCTGATTTTTAAGTGGCTCTCACTCATTGAGTAATGCCGTTATACTTCTCTTCATCTAAAATAAAAATAATAAATGTCCGAGGCTGTCGCCAATATGCTGAAAAAAACGATGTTCACTGCCCCCATTGCTCGCCCATTGCTACGTGGCTTTTCACGAATTACGCTGAAACTATTAGGCTGGAAAGTCGTAGGGAGTATGCCACAAGAAACTAAACAGTGTGTCTTGATTGCGGCCCCACATACCTCTAACTGGGATATGCCTTTAAGTTTAATGATTGCTTTTTCTCTAGACACACAGCTGCACTGGGTAGGTAAACAAAGCATATTTAAATTTCCATTTGGCAGCTTAATGCGCTGGATGGGCGGAATACCTGTCGACCGTTCACATTCCAATAACATGGTTGACGCAACCATCGAGAAATTCAAAGAGTTGCCTGAGCTGCGTATTATGATGGCACCTGAAGGGACTAGAGCGCGTGTTAAACAGTGGAAAAGTGGCTTTTATCATATAGCTCATGGTGCTCAAGTCCCCCTCGCGTTAGCCTTTGTCGATTATAAAAACAAACGAGGTGGCATTGGAAAGTTCATATCAACATGTGGTGACTATGACAAAGATATGGTCGAAATAAATGCATTCTATAAACCGTTATTCAACTAGCTGGAACGAAACTGTTTTATTATTCTTTTGTCTTAGTCGTTAACAACCACTTACATTAACAATAAAAAGAAGAACAATTCAGATGCTCAACTACAGCGAAGCGTGCGAGCGCAACAAACAAGCAATACTGGACACGTTGTCTACTTACCTTGCTTGCAGCAAAACAATTCTTGAAGTCGGTAGTGGTTCTGGCCAACATGCGTTATTTCTAAGTACCCACCATCAACACATCGCTTGGCAACCCTCTGACCAAGAGCACTACCTAGACGCTCTAAAAATCAACATGGAACAGTATGCTGCCCGTGGAGTTTTATCACCCATCGAACTAAACGTTAGCCAAGCTTGGCCAAACACTTTATATGATGGGGTATATACAGCAAACACACTGCACATAATGAGCTGGGAAGAAGTAAAGCAGTTTTTTAAAGGCGCTGGCGCACGTATAAACGAAAACGGCTATTTATTTGTTTATGGCCCATTTCGTTACCTAAACACCTACACTTCAGCAAGTAATGCTACATTTGATCAATGGCTAAAAGCACGGGACCCTTCTAGTGGAATTCGTGATTTTGATGCTGTTGATAGCCTAGCCCAAGCACAAGGACTATCACTAGTAGAAGACTGCCTAATGCCTGCAAATAACCAGTTGCTTATATGGAAACGGGCAAACTGAGATACTTATTCGTAAGAGCGAATGTGTCCATCATCATTAATAGCAACTTGTACACATTCAGTTTCTGTCACCTTACGCAGCGCTCGTCCATCAGGACAGCGGCCCCAAACTTCAACTTTCATCCGTATAGAACTATTGCCCGCTTCGACAATATCCGTATAAAAGCTCAGTATGGTACCCACGAGTACTGGTGACATAAATTCCATTCCACCAATAGATACGGTAGCAACACGACCCGCGGTCTCTCCTCCAGCGCGCATTTCGGCAGCCAGGACAGCCTGTGAAGACACCCAGCCACCATACACATCGCCAAAGACATTAGTTGATGCATGACTTGCAGGGATTTTTAATGATAATTCACCACGGGGGGTTAACTCAGATTTTTCAGTATTCATTATTTTTCTTGTTCAATATTTTGTTATGTTTGACGGCTAAAAGAAGCTGACACGAAACGCTAGACTTAAGTCTAAAAACAGTCCCACAATATTAGCAGATACTGAAACGTCACTCCTAGTAATTCGATGACTTTCGCCTGCTTTTCTGTTGGCTAGCATGAGTTGTCATACTCTTGTCACAAACTGCATTTATATTACGGCCAACTTATTTAATAAACCGATAGTTTTTCTGGAGCTGAAAAATGAAACCCATGAAGAAGTTATTCGCGGCTGTAGCAATGACTGCAACATGCCTAACAGCTAATGCTACAGACTTGTTGGATGCTGATTTACCAACTTACACAAAGGCTTCTGGTGTATCTGGCAACCTATCTAGTGTGGGTTCGGATACTTTAGCTAACTTAATGACCTTGTGGGCTGAAGAGTTTAAGCGTGTATACCCAAATGTTAACGTTCAGATTCAAGCGGCTGGCTCTTCTACTGCGCCACCAGCACTGACAGAAGGCACCTCTAACATGGGCCCAATGTCTCGTAAAATGAAAGATAAAGAGATCGAAGCATTCGAGAAAAAATACGGCTACAAGCCAACGCCTGTTGCTGTCGCTATTGATGCGTTAGCAGTTTTCACACATAAAGATAACCCGGTTAAAGGATTATCTATCCCACAGGTTGATGCCATTTTTTCTTCAACCCGTAAATGCGGCGCAGCTAAAGATGCAAAAACATGGGGGCAAGTAGGTGTTAAAGGCGCTCTAGCGAATAAAAGCATTCAGCTGTTTGGACGTAATTCTGTGTCAGGCACATACGGCTACTTCAAGAAGAAAGCATTGTGTAAAGGCGACTTCAGAAACAATGTAAACGAGCAACCAGGTTCAGCCTCTGTTGTACAGTCAGTATCGACTTCACTGAACAGCATCGGTTACTCAGGTATCGGTTACAAAACTTCATCTGTTCGCGCTTTACCATTGGCTAAGAAAGAAGGCGGTAAGTTTGTAGAAGCGACACCAGAAAATGCAGTCAGCGGTGCTTACCCACTGTCTCGTTTCTTATACGTTTATGTTAACAAAAAACCAGGCACTGCTCTTCCTCCAATGGAGTCTGAGTTCCTGAAAATGGTACTGGCTAAAGTAGGCCAGGAAGTCGTTGTGAAAGATGGCTACATCCCATTACCAGCAAAAGTTGTTGCTAAACAGATGGCTGATCTAGGACTGTAAAAAACAGCCTACTAGATCCGCTATATAGGGAGTGTCTTTGGACACTCCCTTTTTGCGTTTATGACACTCTGTAACATTATTGTCACATAATTTGCTTACCCTGTAGCCACTATCATCATGGATCCATCAGGACTACATTTCCCATGAGCATTGAAAACACATCAGCTCCTAAAATTGACTTCAACACGCCTGCCCAGCTAAGAATGCGCAAGTTTCGTGCACTTAAGGATAAGCTAGCGTCAGGTGGTATTGCGGTAGGTGGCATTAGTGTCATTGTTGCGATTCTTCTGATTTTCTTCTACTTACTTTATGAAGTGATGCCGTTATTTCAATCAGCCAAAGTGCAACCATGGCAGCAAAACGAGCAGGTCGTAGAAAGCTACCCCGTTCCAGGCAGTGGCAACACCTTGTATTTATCCATGGAAGAGCAGGCTGAAATTGGCGTACGCGTTACTGATCAAGGGGAAGTCGTCTTCTTCAATACCTTGAATGGCTCGGTTATTAAATCAGAAACTATTAATATCCCAGCTAACAGCAGCATTACTGGCCTTTCAACTATCTCTGACCCATTACGACAATTTGCTATCGGTTTCAGCAACGGTGATGCACTAGTCATTCAACACAACTATACCTCTTCATATCCAGATGGAGAGCGCGTTATTACCCCCTCTTTAGTTTACCCTTTAGGCGAGGCTCCAATTCATATTGGCAACAACCCCCTTAAACTGTTAGGTATCTCTCATACTGAAGAGAATTGGAATTTAATCGGTGGCGATGAAACCGGTCTGACGCAAACAAAAATATCTGTCGAAGAAAACATGATGACAGGTGAAATTGAGACGACAACGGAGTCTGAAGCACTTCCTAAATTTAACCTAAAAGCTCAAAAGCTCTTATTGTTTCCAGACAGACGCTGGTTACTGGTAGCAGGCAAAAGCACACTTGCCGTTGTTGACCTTAAAGCTGAAGATGGCCCACAAACAACACAAGTGATTGAAGCCAGTAAAGGTAACATCACCAACTTCCAAATGCTG
>NZ_JADGEV010000014.1:11805-90663 GCF_016744175.1 Neptunomonas sp.
AGCACACTTGCCGTTGTTGACCTTAAAGCTGAAGATGGCCCACAAACAACACAAGTGATTGAAGCCAGTAAAGGTAACATCACCAACTTCCAAATGCTGCTAGGTGGAAATGCTGTACTCATCGCCGATGATTTAGGAAAGGTATCGCAATGGTTTCTTATTCGAGACGAAGATACTGATTGGAAATTCACTAAGATTCGTGAATTTAGTGGAGGCAACGCAGCCATTGTTGACCTTACCATCGAGCATCGCCGCAAAGGTTTCGCCTCTATTGATGAGCTAGGAACTCTGCGCTTGTTCAATACAACAGCTGAACGCAACGCACTCACCGCAACGGTTATTGAAGGTGCTGCAGACAGTATCAGTTATGCTCCACGCTCAAATGCCATGTTTATCGAAAAAGATGGGCAACTATCTTTACTAGAAATTCATAATGAGCACCCCGATGTTTCTTGGTCTGCGTTGTGGGATAAAGTCTGGTATGAAGGCTATGAAGAACCAGAGTATATCTGGCAGTCATCTGCGGCCAACAATGACTTCGAACCTAAATATAGCTTAATGCCATTAGCTTTCGGTACGTTGAAAGCCGCTTTTTATGCCATGTTATTAGGTACGCCACTGGCCATTTGTGGTGCAATCTACACTGCTTACTTCATGATTCCTGCGATGCGTCGTAAGGTAAAACCTTTCATCGAATTAATGGAAGCATTACCTACTGTTATTCTCGGTTTCCTTGCAGGGTTATGGCTGGCGCCATTTATGGAGAACCAGCTAGCAGGCATCTTTGTCACCCTTCTTTTCGTGCCTATCGCGATAGTTGTATTTGGCTTTGCCTGGGCACAAGTGCCTAACAAATACCGTTTCATGATTCCTGAGGGCTGGGATGCAGCGCTGCTTCTTCCTGTCGTTATTCTAGCTACGCTGTTCAGCTTATCTGTATCAGATGGTATCGAAACCTTATTATTTGGTGGTGATATGCGCCTGTGGATGAGTAATGAGCTGGATATCTCATACGATCAACGTAACGCGCTCGTTGTTGGTATTGCCATGGGCTTTGCTGTCATTCCTACCATATTCTCGATTACTGAAGATGCTATCTTTGCGGTACCTAAGCACTTGAGCTACGGCTCATTGGCGTTGGGAGCTACACCATGGCAAACACTCACACGCGTTGTGCTACCAACAGCTAGTCCGGGGATCTTCTCCGCCTTGATGATAGGTATGGGGCGTGCAGTTGGTGAAACCATGATCGTATTAATGGCCACCGGCAACACCCCCATTATGGATATGAATATCTTTGAAGGGATGCGCACCTTAGCGGCCAACATTGCAGTAGAAGTACCGGAGTCAGAAGTGGGTAGCACTCATTACCGTATTTTGTTCCTCGCGGCCTTTGTTCTATTCATGTTTACCTTTGTGGTCAATACATTGGCCGAGTTGGTACGACAACACTTACGTAAAAAATACGGTTCTCTGTAACCCATTGATGATTAAGGATTAAAGACGATGAGAGTCTCTTTTACAGAATGGACCAAATCCGGTTCACCATGGGTCTGGCTAAATGCAGGGGCTGTCGCCATCTGTGTGATTATGGTCGTAGGCCTGCTTTCCCTGATTGCTGTACGTGGCCTTGGGCACTTTTGGCCAGCAGACATCCAGCAAGCAACCTATTCTCTTAATGGCGAAAAAAGCCGTGTTATCGGTGAGATTGTAGAGTCGGAACAAGTACCTGCTGAACAGCTACGTGATGCCGGTGTCATCGTTCCTGAAGGAACACTGATGATGCGCCGCGACCTAATGAAGATTGGTAACCGCGATGTTACCGGAACCGACTTTACCTGGGTCTTGGATGATAACTTATCTGATCGTAGTAACCCCGAAATGCTGTTCACCGCAGAGCGTCGTGAGTGGGGTAATTTTTATGGTTACCTGCGCGCGCTTAAGGAAGGCGACAAACTAGTTGGCCAGTATGATGGTTATGAAAAGACCCCTGAGTACGTGGCATTATGGGAAAGCGTTAAAGCCAGTATTGAACGTGCTCTGATCATACGTAAAGATATTTACCAGATTGAAAAACATGAAATTGGTTCCATCAACTATGAGCTTGAGCGCCTGCGTTTAAAGCAACGTGCGCTTGAGTTAAAAGAGATTTCTGATCCGGCACCTTATGCAGAAATCGAAGCACGCAGGAAAGAGCTGAATACTTCTTATGAAGGACTACAGCAAAGCTTGATTGACCTTTATACAGAGATCAACCGAGATACTATTATTGCCGAAGTATCTGATGGTCAACAGATTGATATTGCTGTCGCTAAAATTGTTCGCGCATTTCGCCCGAATGATATGTCTGTCGGCGCTAAGCTAATTCACTATGCAGAAAAAATCAAAGAGTTCGTCTCAGATGATCCTCGTGAAGCCAACACAGAAGGCGGTATATTCCCTGCTATCTTTGGTACCGTGATGATGGTCGTTCTGATGTCAATACTGGTCACCCCGTTTGGTGTTATTGCAGCGGTTTATCTGCGTGAATATGCAAAGCAAGGCTTTACCACTCGTTTGATCCGCATCGCCGTTAACAACTTGGCGGGCGTTCCATCAATCGTTTATGGTGTGTTTGGGCTAGGCTTCTTTGTTTACTTCTTAGGAGGAAACATCGACAGATTGTTTTACCCAGAAGCATTACCATCACCCACTTTTGGTACAGGCGGTCTAATGTGGGCATCAATCACACTAGCACTATTGACGGTACCGGTTGTTATTGTTGCTACAGAAGAGGGATTATCACGAATCCCTCGTGCAGTACGTGAAGGTTCACTTGCACTAGGCGCTACCAAAGCAGAAACCTTGTGGAAAGTTGTCTTACCTATGGCCAGCCCAGCCATGATGACGGGCGTTATCTTGGCTATTGCACGTGCCGCAGGAGAGGTAGCTCCGCTGATGTTAGTCGGGGTAGTTAAATTGGCACCGAGCCTACCGCTTGATGCTAACTACCCGTTCTTGCATTTGGATCAGAAATTTATGCACTTGGGCTTCCATATCTATGATGTTGGTTTCCAAAGCCCAAATGTAGAAGCAGCACGCCCGTTGGTCTATGCAACAGCTCTGCTTCTGGTTGCGGTTATTGCACTACTGAATATTTCAGCAGTACAAATTCGTAACCACCTACGTGAAAAGTATAAATCGCTAGAAATGTAACGCTGTATAACGAATAACTTTGAGAAGGTTAGAATGAAAATGACAACTAACGCTAAAACACATGGTATCGATATCTCATCGTTGCAGCGTGAAGCCAGAACTTTAGATCTGGATACCGAAACAACGACGCTTAAGGTAAGGGATCTACGCTTAACTTATGGCGATAAAGAAGCACTCCATGGCATTAACATGGACATCCCCAAAAAGCGTGTCACCGCTTTCATCGGACCCTCCGGTTGTGGTAAATCAACGTTGTTACGCTGCTTTAACCGTATGAATGACTTGGTAGATGGATGCAATATCACGGGCCAGATTCTACTTGACGACAACAACATCTTTGATCGCACAGTAGATGTTGCTGACTTACGCCGCCGTGTTGGCATGGTTTTCCAGAAACCCAATCCATTCCCAAAATCGATTTATGAGAACGTTGCATACGGCTTACGTATTCAAGGCATTAAAAAGAAACGTGACATAGACGAAACAGTAGAGTGGGCACTAAGATCTGCTGCTTTGTGGGATGAAGTTAAAGACCGTCTACATGAAAGCGCGCTAGGTATGTCCGGTGGACAACAACAACGTTTGGTTATTGCTCGAACGATCGCCGTAAAGCCAGAAGTATTACTTCTAGATGAGCCGGCATCAGCATTGGACCCTATCTCCACATTGAAAATTGAAGAACTAATTCATGAACTGAAAAACGATTTCACTATCGTTATTGTGACACACAACATGCAACAGGCCGCGCGCGTGTCAGACTATACTGCTTTCATGTATATGGGTGACCTTATTGAATTTGGCGTGACTGATACTCTCTTTACCAACCCAGAAAAGAAGCAGACCGAAGACTACATTACTGGCCGTTACGGTTAATAAAAAACATATATACTTTTCGTTTGTGAATCATTAATAAGGACGGAGTACCGTTACCGTGGAACTCACTAAAGATACCTATTCGACCCATATTTCTCAGCAGTTCAATAATGAACTCGAGCAAATCCGCACCGAACTTCTCACTATGGGCGGCATAGTCGAGCGCCAGGTGCACGATGCAGTGGAAGCACTATTAACCGGCGATGCCGAATTAGCAGAGCGCTCACGTCGCGTTGATAAACAAACCAATGATATGGAGCTGATGATCGATGAGCGCTGTACCACCATCATCGCTAAACGTCAGCCTGCAGCAAGTGACCTACGCTTAATCGTTGCCATATCCAAAGCCGTTAATGATCTTGAGCGGATGGGTGATGAAGCCAGCCGCATTTGCCGTCATGCTATCGAGTTAGTAGAAGATGGTGAATCGCAGCGTGGTTATCAAGAAGTACGTCATATAGGCAACTTAGTACGCTCTATGGTAAAAGATGTATTAACAGCCTTTGCACGTAACGATACAGAGCTTGCTTATCATGTTGCTAAGCAGGATAAAGCCGTTGACCAAGAATATCGTACAGCAATGCGCTCTTTAATGACGTATATGATGGAAGACTCACGAGCAATCTCCAGTTGTTTGAATGTCATTTGGGTATTGCGCAGCTTAGAGCGTATTGGCGATCACTCTCGCAATATGGCTGAACACCTCATTTATCTTGTGAGTGGCACCGACGTTCGTCACCAACCACTTTCAAAGATTAAGCAAACAGCAGGAATCAGCGAGCCTGAAGAACCAAAAGCGTAATCTTATATAAGTGATACTTAAAACAGCCTCTATGGCTGTTTTTGGGCCTATAGCAAAACAACGAAAACGACATATCGCAAAAGTTTTACCCTGACTAGCCGCTAACCTTATTATAAGAACAAGTGGTATTACTCATGTCTAACGCAGCGAAAAACCAATATATCGTTTATGGCGATCTTAACTGTCCATATAGCTACGCTTTGCACGAACGCCTGAAAGCACTCAACCTCCTCGACAAAGTCGACTATCGCTTAGTCGAACACGCTCAAGATATCGGTTTGTATGGGAATACTCCCGATATGCTTGCCGAACTTGCCAGTGATGTCTTTTCAGTGCGTAGCTACGCGAGTGAGATCCCCATTGCTTTACCCCCAGAGCGCCCAGATAGTCGCTTCGCTATTTTATGTGTTATCGCCGCCGCTCAAATCGATACCCATAAAGCGATTACTTTTAGAGAACTTTTTTATAAAGCGATGTGGGTAGAAGGGCAGGATATTGCGAGTCCAACTGTCATTTATGATTGTTTAGAAGCCGCCGGATTACCGACAGAACTATCAGTTGATATGGATACTGAAGAAATCCTAGAAGATTGGCAAGAAGACTGGGAAAGAAGTCATACTGGTTCACGTGTGCCGGTTATTCTTTCACCGGATAATCGCAAATTAGTTGGCCTTGCATCGGTTAGTGAGATTAGTTCTTTTTTTGATGGAGAAGATAACAAAGTCGAATACGATTCACGAGAGATGTGTAAGTACTCAGAACATCATACGATTGCCGTTTTTGCGAGCGAAGGTCTAACACCGGTATGGCAACTGATTGATGCATTACGCAGCGACTATAATATTCTACTTCCAGCCACATTAAGTGACCTTAAACAACAATTAAACTCAGTCGAGCAAACCCCTGATTTAGTATTAATACATGCGACAGACGACTGGCTGAATAATCTGTTGCTTTGCCAACGCCTGATCCAAAAAATTAATAATGCCTTTGTCCCTATTGCGATAGTCGGCGCAGAAAATGATGATAAACAAGAACTCCAAGCCTATGCACATGGAGCCTCGGACTATCTCGTACAAGATCGCGCTGCGGGTATCCTTCGTGCCCGAATCAGCATGATGCTAGAACTAAAACGATCACGCGACTTTCTTGAACGATCAGCTCGTATTGACGGCTTAACCGGAGTCAATAATAGACGTGAATTTGAAAAAAGCTTAGAAATGGAATGGCGCCGCAGTGCTCGTACTCGTCAACCTATCTCTCTTATCATGCTAGATGTTGACCATTTCAAAGCATTTAATGATCGTTATGGCCACTTAGCCGGAGACAGCTGTTTACGGCGTATTGCTGGCGTGATGCAAACAACGGTTAACCGCTCCCACGATGCTGTATGCCGTTATGGCGGAGAAGAGTTCGCTATTCTTTTACCTGATACAGACAAAAATGGTGCTAAACGTGTAGCACAAGCTATTCGTGACCAAATCATGTTATTAGGCATTGCCCACGATCGCTCATCAACAGGATTAGTTGTTACTGTTAGCCAAGGCGTAGCTACTTTAATACCTTCCAGCAGCAACAGCCCTCATGAGCTTGTTGAGTATGCAGACCAAGCACTTTATAAAGCAAAAGATAGCCAACGGAACTGTGTAGTAGCTGCTTAATCAATAAAATCTTCAAAGGGCGGAAAGCGCTTTATAAGGCCTTCACGCCCCATATCTTGTAGCAACTTAATATTACGCTCAGGAATCTCTTCCGGATTCTTATAATGCATCAGTACACGACTCATTTGACCTTCGCGGATAATATGCACCATTGGAAACGGAGACCGGTTCGTCCAATGGCTCAAGTCTTCTGGAGCTACTCCAGCAAACACGTATGCTGGATGAAAACTCGCTAGTTGAAACACTCCTGATAACCCGGCCTTATCTAACAGTTTCTCGAATTGGGCCAGCAGGTCAAGATAGTCATAAAAATCAGTTAGCCCTTGCGGCATAATTAGCAAGGTTGTCGCAATAACCTTCTCATCCGTATCTTGAATTAAATTAAGCTCTTTCAGAAAATCGCTAGAAAGTGCCTCGACAGTCTGCGCCTCACAAACCGCATAACGCAGAGTATCATGCCGTACTACGGGCGAAGCAAAAGGGCATAAGTTCAGGCCAACCACGATAGCCTCGACCCAGTCACGGCTTATACTGATAATCTCTTCACGTTTATATTCAACACTTGTGTTATTTTTCATAGCAGCATCCTAATCCAAACAGCGTCAATGAACCAGCCAGATATACTGTTTGTGGACAGATAAGGTAGAATGTAGCCCGGCTAAATAAGGAAGACACTGTGCCTATTCCCTCAGCTCTGACCTCCATGAACTTTGATGTTCGCTGGACCGGCTTGCGACGTGTCACACGTTTGCATGCTCCACTGTGCTGGCAACGCTGGCTAACCGACCGTGCATCGTTAACTCAACACTTAATCAATGCCAGCAACGGCAAGTTTCAAGTACAAGTCGTTCGCCAAGGCTGGGCCCGCCCTACCCGTTCTGAAGCCTTAACACTAGGCATCCCCATCCGCCAACTAGCACTCATTCGTGAGGTGCATTTGCTAGGCAATGATCAGATATGGGTTTATGCACGCTCAATCATTCCAGCATCAACAATGACAGGTTGTGAGCGCCAGCTCAGCCATGTAGGAAACCGTTCACTGGGAAGTATCTTGTTTAGTGACCCGACAATGCGACGTGGCCCATTACAGATTTCGCGCTTACGCTTATCTAATCAACAAACCGTATGGGCGCGCCGTTCCAAGTTCTTCCTCTCAGGAAAGCCTCTCTTGGTTTGCGAAGTTTTTCTCCCGGCACTTGAGCAGGTACACTACACTCCATAACTCAATTTACCGATACCAAACCGATGTCAGACACCACACAAAACTCTGCTTTATCCCTTCGAGATCGCTTTTCGATCTATATTGATCTAACAAGGTTTGACCGGCCCATTGGTACCTACCTGCTTCTTTGGCCAACGCTTTGCGCATTATGGATAGCCTCTGAAGGTATTCCGGATACAAAGTTAATCATTATTTTTGTATTAGGTGTATTCCTCACCCGTTCAGCAGGATGTGTTATCAATGACTTTGCTGATAGAAAAATAGATGCTCATGTGAAGCGAACATCACAACGGCCACTTGCAACTGGGCGCATTAGCAGTAAGGAAGCACTCACTCTCTTTGCAGCACTTATGTTATTTGCCTTCGGTCTTGTACTGTTTACTAATAAAATGACTATTCTGATGTCATTTGGAGGCCTATTTTTAGCCTCACTTTACCCCTTCATGAAGCGCCATACTCACTTGCCCCAAGTAGCGCTAGGTGCTGCCTTTGGCTGGGCAATTCCTATGGCTTTCACCGCAGTAAACGAGTCGATACCTACCATTGCATGGCTAATTTACATGGCCAAGATATTATGGACTGTTGCTTACGATACAATGTATGCCATGGTCGACCGCGATGATGATTTAAAGATCGGAGTTAAGTCGACAGCAATTTTATTTGGAGATCAAGACAAGATAATTGTGGGTGCTTTACAGCTGCTTACAATAAGTATTTTTCTTATCATAGGGCTTCAACTTAGCTTTAACTGGCCCTTCTATGCAGGCTTAGCCATAGCAGCCATGCTCTTTGTCTATCAGCAGTTTTTAATTAAAAACCGAGACCGAGATGCCTGTTTTAAAGCCTTTCTCAATAACCATTATGCTGGATTAGCGATTTTTGTAGGTGTTTTTCTGCACTATATAGCCTTTTAATATCGACATGTAACATTTATGTCATATAAAAGCAGTGTAATACTCCCGACATATTTTATGCGTAGGGACGGTTAACATGTCTACCAGTAAACAAGTTCTAATTGTTGATGATGAAGCACCCATTCGTGAAATGATTGCCGTAGCACTAGAAATGGCAGGATATACTTGCAGTGAAGCAGACAATGCGCAAACAGCACATGCCATGATTGTTGATCAACAGCCTGACATGATATTGCTTGATTGGATGATGCCTAATATGAGCGGTATTGAACTAGCAAGGCGCTTGCGAAAAGATGAAACAACCTCTGATATTCCCATCATTATGCTGACAGCCAAAGGTGAGGAAGAAAATAAAATAAAGGGGCTAGAAGCAGGTGTAGATGATTACATCACTAAACCCTTTTCTCCTCGTGAATTAGTTGCCCGCCTAAAAGCCGTATTAAGGCGTGCAACTCCCAAAGGAATCGAAGACCCTGTATCTGTCGACGGGTTAACACTTGACCCAGTTTCACATCGCGTTACATCTAATGAAAGCCCCGTTGACCTTGGTCCAACTGAGTTCCGTTTATTGCAATTTTTTATGACTCACCAAGACCGTGCATACTCACGTGGACAATTATTAGATATGGTATGGGGAGGTAACGTTTATGTTGAAGAACGAACAGTCGATGTACATATTCGCCGTTTGCGTAAAGCATTAGGCAGCCAACATGATTATTTAGTACAAACTGTCAGAGGAACAGGTTATCGTTTCTCGATAAAAATAGCCTAATATGCTGTTCATTCGATAGAGTTCGACTAACTTTATGCAAAATTCTCCACATGCATCCTTCGGCAATCTACTAATTATTGTAATCGTATCTGCAGTATTAGGACTCTTTTTTGGATACCTTAGTTGGGGACTGGTACTTGGCTTATCAGTCTGGTGTATTTTGCAAATACGCCAGACCGAAAAATTGAGGAATTGGCTACACCAGTCAGATACAGTACCTCCTGAGGCTCAAGGGCCATGGGGTGAAATCTTTGATGATTTAGCGCGTATTCAAAAACGCCAACAAGCCAAAACAAAGCAGCTAAAAGACATCATTATTCGCTTCCAGCAATCATCTTCTGCGCTTGCAGATGCATTTGTCATTATTGATAGTCACAACAATCTTGAGTGGTGGAACCTTTCAGCGGACCGGCTATTAGGCCTTAAAGCATCAGCTGACCGCGGCAAACCTGTCATCAATTTATTGCGTGACCCTCGCTTTATTCGTTACTTTCGTAAAGGTAATTATGACGATCCGTTGCAACTACCAAGCCCCGTATTAAATGACACGGTCTTACAATACCAAATTACTGAGTTCGGCTTCGGCGACCGGCTGTTGGTGGCACGAGATATTACTCAGCTCGTTCGACTTGAGCAGACTCGCCAAGATTTTGTAGCCAATGCCTCCCATGAGTTACGAACACCGCTCACTGTTATTCGCGGTTATTTAGAAACCTTTCTCGACCAAGAACTACCAAAACCACTAACCAGAGCTATGAACCAAATGCAAACTCAAGCTAGCCGCATGGAAAGCTTAGTTTCTGATTTACTTTTCCTCTCTCGCTTAGAGGCGAGCCAACATATTCTTGATGAGAGTCCCGTCTACATAAAAGAAATGCTTTCTTCAATCCAACAAGATGCCTTAGTTTTGGCTCGCGCACAGGGTAAAGAGCACAACATCAGCCTTTCTATTGATTCAGAATACGATTTACTAGGCCAAGCCCAAGAGCTCCACAGCGTGTTCTCAAACTTAATATTTAATGCGGTAAGATACTCACCATTGAAGGGAAAGATAGATATTAAGTGGACCGTAAATCAAGAAGGTGGGCACTTCTCAGTACAGGATAATGGCCTTGGTATTGAATCCATTCACTTATCACGTCTCACTGAAAGATTTTATCGCGTAGATGAGGGACGTTCCTCCTCAACCGGAGGCACAGGGCTCGGGTTAGCCATAGTAAAACATGCGTTGTATCGGCATGGCGCTCAACTGACCATTGAAAGTCAGTTTGGTAAAGGCAGCTTGTTCAGCTGCCATTTTCCTTTAGATATGCTGGAAAAAGTGAATAGCGCAAACGCGGCAACCTAACTGCTTGCTTCTTGGTTAGCGCAGTGTTCTTCACACCAATATAATGTCGCTCCTATCACAGCAGCAGGCATCACCACCAGGTTTACGAGCGGTATCATCATTCCAACTTGGACAATTGCTCCAAAACTTACAGATGTTAATCGACGCTTAGCTAACATCACCTTCATTTGCCTAAAACTTACTTTATTATTATCCATCGGATAATCACAGTATTGTATAGCCATCATCCAAGCACCGAACAAAAACCATAAAAAAGGCGCTAAAATATTCACGACAGGAATAAAACTAAGAATAAGTAATAACAGCAACCGCGGTAAATAGTAAGCCAGTTTAGACAGTTCACGCTGCAACGCTCGCGGCACCATCGCCAACATACCTTTCCAACCCTCATCTTCCATGATCGCACCATTTTGCATTCTCTCTACTTTCTCAGATAAAAAACCATTGAAAGGAGCAGCAATTAGGTTAGCAACCATTGAAAACCCGTAGTACACAGTAACCAATACTAATACAGCAAACAACGGCCACAAAAGCCAATCAAGAAACGACATCCACTGTGGCAGGTGACCCAGCCAATAATTCACCCAGCCCTCAAATTCATTAACCAGTAACCAGATAGCCCCAGAAAATAAAAATATATTGATCATCATAGGAATCAATACAAACCGTCGAATACCAGGTTCAGGTAACATACTGAACCCTCTAAGCAAATACCCCGCCCCTTTTACTGGATTCCCTCGCATTTTCTCTCCTTTCTTATGCTATAAAATTAACCGCAAGACGTAAAACCAAACCAACAATCATCATCGTCATACCTGCGCGATTAATCTTGAACTCTTTTGGGCTAAACTCAATGGTGGGCTGCCAGAACATCAATAAAGATTTATAGTCTTTTGTCCTGCCGGCATACATAGCCAGAGATACCAGAAAAACACTAAGACCACCCCAAAACAGTATTTGTTCAAGCAAAATCAAAAAGTACATCGCTTCCTCTCTTATACACCCGATTTTCAAACAGACAAGACTAACAGAATTGCTTTGTGCAGGCTGCAAAGATAACCTCTAATATTATGGTAATAGTCGATAACCCTGGCTAACAATAAAAGCCCGCCTAGGAGTACACGCATGAAAGCGATCCGAATTCACACCTTCGGTGGACCAGAAGCCTTACTATTTGAGGAAGTTCCCAAGCCACAACTAAAAGTGGATGAAGTACTGGTAAAAACGCATGCCGCGGGGGTAAACCCTATAGACTGGAAAACCTGTAGTGGCGGAGGTGCTGCTCCATTTATAGGCGATCTTCCCTTTATACCTGGCTGGGAGTTTTCAGGGACTATTATTGCTTGCGGTGCGGACGTATCGGGTTTTCAGCGTGGGGATAAAGTGTTTGGCTTTATCAGATTTCCAAATGCTGCCGGCTGCTATGCTGAAGAAATAGCAGCGCCTGCTAACCAAATCAGTTTATTGCCAAAGGGGTGTGATCTAACTGCATCTGCAGGACTTTCGCTTGCAGGACTTACCGCATGGCAAGCACTTTTTGATAAAGGACAACTCCACCCAAAACAAAAAGTACTTATTCTGGCTGCGGCAGGAGGTGTGGGACACTTGGCAACTCAACTTGCGAAATGGAAAGGCGCTACTGTTATCGGTACGGCATCAAAGAATAATCAGCTATTTTTGACACAGCTAGGGTGCGACCAAGTCATCGACTATAACCAACAACAAGTGGGGAGTTCTTTACAAGATATTGATCTTATTATTGATGGCGTTGGCGGGCAAACAGCTATCGAAGCGCTCTCATGCCTGAAAGCATCGGGCACAATGGTTACACTTCCCTCTGTTACAAAAGATGAAGTGATAGCCGCGGGAGAAAAACTGGGAGTAAACGTATTACCGTTGCGCGTTGAGCCAAATGCTGAACAACTAAATTCATTAGCTGAACTCAGTGCTTGCAATCAGCTAACGTTAAACATCAGCTCGACCTATCCCATTGAAAGCATCTCAGATGCTTTTCAAGATATTGCTTCTAGTCACACTCAAGGCAAGGTGATCCTGACCTTATAAAAAGAGGAATACTACACAAAAACCTCTACGCTCCTGTACCTTTTTCGGGAGCTTTTATCTTGCCAGTTGCGCATTAAATGAGCGAACAGTGTGAACTGCACCTTGAAGATATCGGCTTCTATCAGCTTTATCCTCAATTTCTGATGCAAGCACCTTTATAAGCTCCGCAATTTTAGATCGCTTCACCCCATGGGTCGTCTTCCATTGATCATAAGCATCATCAAACACTATCTCAGCAGCAGGGCCTATATATTCTGCTAACCCTTCCTGAAGTTTCCCCATTAACCCCATCAGTTCAACTTCCATTCTTCCTTGGTTTGCTCTGTTAGGAGCGGGCGCCTGTCCTCCTTGAGGAGCTACAGCTTCGGCACTTTGAGGAGCTAACTGCTTTTTAATTCGCCCTAAGGATGAGCGCACACTCGTGTTTATCAGTGCTAAATTGACTTCTTTTTCTGTCAACATAGCCAAAACCGTTTCATCGGTTATGTAATAACCAATTAATAAATTATCATCTAACTCAATAAATATTTCGCGATGAGTACAGCCCATCCCCTCAACTGCCATAAACATCTGATAGAGTACACGGCAAGCACCTGTCATATTTTCTTCTAAAAGCTCCGGAAATGTCGAAGCCTTCATCTCATCGCTATGCATTAAACAGCAATGATGTATTCCGCCCAAAAGCTCAAAACCTTTTAGTATCTTATCCATTCCTATTTAGCTCCACTGCAATAAGTCATCAACTTGCTGTTTTAGCGTTCTGACAGATACCCGATTAGAAGACTGAACTCCTAAGGCTTTATCACCACCAACAAAAATAGAAAGATTATCTTCGGTGTTACTCTTTACACAGATGTTGTGAACAGAACCTAAACCAGAGGCTTCTTCAAATACCTTTACAACACCGGCAACAAAGCCAACAAAATCATTTACTTCTGGCGATTCTATAGATGAAGTAATTATCTCACCCATATCATCCGTCAATACAGCCCCGCGGACACCCTTCAGGTTCATTACATCATCAATGATTGCGTCTTTCATAACGACCTCTTCCCCAATGTACTCTTGAATAGCAAAATGGGCGTCATCCTGCTCCGGTACGACTTCTTCGAACACCATGTCCTTTTCATTGCTCAGCGCTTGGTTGGTCAAATCCGACCAACTGTCGAAGCTAACCAACTCCCCCACCAACTCTTTTACTAAAGGTAGAACACTGCTCGCCTTACGTGCATCAATAAAGCGAACTGCCGCATCGATACCTAATTCTTGAAGTGCCTTTTGATAATCAAGAACCGTAGGGTCATCGCGCAAATCTGATCGTGTCACCCCCAAAATAACTTTTTTACGGGCAATAAGTTCAGAAAATTCATGGGAGTAATATTTAAGATCACGCATTGGATAATTTCGCGTATTGTCGACGAGAAATACGATACCAGCGCAGTCAGCGGCTAAATTATTTGCAAGTAATTCCCACATAAACTTAAAGCGGGATTGTCCTGGAGTGCCGTAGAACTGCACACTCTCATTATCGTTCAGCGTAAGACAGCCATAGTCCATCGCAACGGTTGTGGTCGCCTTGCGTAACCCTGTCATATCAGATGCTTTCGCTTCTGTTTCAAGATTATCGTGGTCATCACAAACGGCACGAATAGCTGATGTTTTACCAGCCCCTACTGGACCGATAAAGAGTAACTTATGATAGTCCATATGTACCCAAAGTTATTATTGTTTTTATGTCATTTAGGTCGATCATTTATCAACCGACTACTTGTTGCTCAGCATTTAGTATTAAGCAGACATTAAAAATAGTCGATATATGCAAATTATTGAAGTAAGAACCGACTGTTATTATAAGAATGATTGAAATAACCTAAAAATGTCTACTTTTGGCTACAGAAATATTGTTGCTGTTTCATTAGAAAACGACAACCTTCCCCTTTAATATTATTGTTCCAGCAGTAATATTTAGCCCATGCTTTATCATCTTCTGTAGGCTTTTCTCGATACTCAGGTACGCTATCACAAAAATCTGGCGTGGCCTCTGCTTGGCTCAAGCAAGCCTTCAAAAACACACCTTGATTTACCGTACAACTAAAGCCAAGACATCCGTCAAATTGTTGCAAGGCGGTATCTAAACACTGTTGCTGATCTACTTCTTGCCCTAAAGAAGCACCTTTTTGTTTAAACTCTGTTGTTTTAACAACTCTTTCTTGATTGAAGCTCGCCAGCCAACTATCTCGATTAAGCCAGCCATACACCGCAGCGAAAACCAGTATCAATGACATAGCCAAAAGTGATTTTTTTAACATAACTGTTCTTTCTAGTTCCGATTAACTGCGCTTATACAAACCAATAGTGCAAGCAAGTAACCCAATTATAGACAGCAGCATACCGCCATTTACAAATAGGGGGTGTCTTGCCATATAAGGTATGAAGGGGTTGTTGTTATCCTGATCGCACGTCAGAAGCTCATAATTAAATGAACCTCCTTGATCCAAACAGCTACTGACGAGAGACTGTTCATACATATAGCCCCCCATCAATAACAAGCAGGGGACTACCAGTAGTATTAATCCAATTTTCAGCATCAGGCGTCTTCGTCACTTATTCCAATATTACTTACACCTTGATTATTGGCTAATGCTCTCAGGTCATTGATAAATACTTTATCCAACTGTTTGACGTTCATTAAGCGCTCAACCACCTCTTCCTGAAACTCATCTTCCTGAATCATCAGGTCGTGGTTATTTATCAGGCGAATAATCTCTACATCTGACATCTGATTATCACCTTCTGACACTTCGATAAACATCGCCACGCACTCACGGGAAACATTTCCAACAGCAATCGCTTCATCAACATCCGCTTCTAAAATACAAATAAGAGTTGAATACAAAGAAACGACGGCATCTAATGCTGGCGACGCACCATACATTTCATGCTCATCTAGATCAGGCATATTGGAATCAACTCTATCCAACTGCACCTCAAAGTTCATTTTAGCGCCGCCTGGCACCAACGACTGCCACACCCCGTCTAATACTGTTTCCAATTGTTTCAAATCGCCAAACTTAACTAGCTTATTGAAAAGTACAAAATTTGGAAATTGGCGTTCTGTTAAAGCAACACAGTAAGCGGCCAACTTTTTGTGGTCCAATGAGCGTAATTGCGCCTCAACGGGCAGTTTGTCAGTCATATACAGGTCTCTGGTTGGGTAAGTAACGTGGCTATTGTAAGGGATTTAAACGATTTTGTAGCCATTACGTAAGTAAACCGGTGGAATTACGGATAAATATACCCGTTTTTTGTTGTTATACTTTTAAAGTATACAACTTTGAACCTACCTTGCTAATAAGAGAAGAATAATGCAAAGCAAATTTCTTAGTCAGTTAGTCCGCTTAATCGACGGTCTCAGTGAATGGACTGGCCGTACAGTCTCGTGGCTGACCTTATTCATGGTCATTGTCACTTTTGTAATCGTTGTTATGCGCTATGTATTCAACATGGGCAACATTGCTTTACAAGAATCTGTCGTTTACATGCATAGCTTTGTTTTTTTACTGGGTGCAGCTTACACACTAAAACACGATGGCCATGTCCGGGTCGATATTTTCTATCGACCTTTAAGTGAGCGCGGCAAAGCCTGGATAAATATCTTAGGTGTTTTACTGCTCTTATTTCCTGTCGCTGGTTTTATCGGCTACATATCATGGGAGTATGTAGCTACATCGTGGTCTCTACTGGAGGGCTCTCAAGAGTCTGGTGGTCTAGATTTTCGATATATTCTCAAGACAGCCCTAGTCGCTATGCCTGTCTTAATTATCTTACAAGGAATATCAGAACTTTGTCGTTGCATCTTGGTGCTAACAGGCCAAGGGCACCTCCTTGAAGAAGATGTTTCGGAGCACACTGTATGATGGAATACCTTTCTCTCTTTCTCTTTTTAGGCGCTGTTCTCGTTCTATTAATGGGTTACTCTGTTGCCTTTTCTCTTGCTGGAACAGGTCTTCTCTTTGCCGGTATCGGCGCATTAACCGGGCACTTTGACTCAGTATTCCTTGAAGCGATCCCTAATCGATTATTCGGCATTATGAATAATGAAGTACTCATCGCTGTCCCTCTGTTTGTTTTCATGGGTGTTATGCTGGAGAAATCCAAAATTGCCGAAGGCCTTCTCGATACCATGTCGATACTCTTTGGTTCCATGAACGGCGGATTAGGTATATCAGTTACCATCGTAGGAATGTTACTGGCAGCCAGTACCGGTATTGTAGGTGCGACTGTAGTGACAATGGGTTTGTTATCTCTGCCCACCATGTTACGCCGTGGTTACGACCCTCAGGTTGCTTGTGGCGTAATATGCGCATCAGGAACATTGGGACAAATAATCCCACCTTCTATCGTGCTTGTTCTATTAGGTGATGTCATTAGTTCCGCCTATCAACAATCGCAAATCGACCAAGGTTTATTTTCTCCAGAAACGGTTACTGTTGGTGATCTCTTCTTAGGGGCGTTAATTCCTGGGTTATTACTGGTGCTGGCATATACACTTTATATTGTAGGAAAAGCCATTACCTCTCCCTCTTCTGTTCCTGCTATTCCAAAAGAAGAGCGCGATGCTGTTGATAACCTTTGGAGTAAGGTTCTCAGTGCACTAGTACCTCCAATTTTACTTATTGGGCTTGTATTAGGATCAATCCTAGGCGGGTTAGCGACACCGACAGAAGCGGCGGCTGTGGGCGCTGTAGGAGCGGTGGTGTTGGCTATCTTTAAGCGTAATTTCAACATGAAAACGCTGACCAGCGTAATGCGCTCGACAACTCAAGTTAGTTCGATGGTATTCATCATTCTCGTTGGTGCATCCATCTTTTCACTGGTGTTCCGTGGTTTTGGTGGCGATGATATGGTCCGGGACTTTCTAACCGACCTTCCTGGTGGCGTTTGGGGTGCTCTGGCGATGGTTATGTTGGTGATGTTCTTACTAGGATTCTTCCTAGACTTCATCGAGATAACATTTGTTGTTGTTCCTATTGTCGCTCCCATCTTGCTGACCATGGGTCTAGACCCTATCTGGTTAGGTATTATGATTGCACTTAACCTGCAAACATCTTTCCTAACACCACCCTTTGGCTTTGCCCTATTCTACTTACGAGGCGTTGCCCCTGAGTCCATTTCAACAGGACAAATTTATCGGGGTGTTATCCCCTTCATTGCCATTCAGCTCACCATGTTAGGCCTGTTAGCTGCGTGGCCAGCACTCGCTACATGGTTACCTCACGCTGTTTATGGTTAATTATTAGTGCACGAAAAAGCCACCTCTTTAGGTGGCTTTTTTTGTTCTAAAATAGAGAAAGACTTTATAGCTAACTAGCACTGAAAGATGAAACCCCACTCTTCTTAGACAAACAATATACACCTATTTATTTTTCGATTAAGAGACCCTGCCTACACTTAAAAAATAGAACACCTTCCTTACCACAAAGATATCTGCGTCTGGCTAATCAAGAACAATGGGTAAACTCAACAAGGGGTGTATTACGAGCAACAAACGATAGAAGGCCTCACTTAGAAGCGAGACTACTCACAGGAAACAGCTAAATCGCATACGATTAGCGTTCATGAGAACACTAACTAAACAACGAATAGCATTAATTGCTAACACTAAAACATAAAAAAGCCGGCTAATGCCGGCTTTAAACTAAAAGCTCTTTAACCCATAAAAGGTTTAAACAGGGTTACGCGCGTTAAGGTACGCCTGCTCAGATACTTGATGCCATTTAGTTGCTTGATCACGGAATTTAACGAACGAATCAAATACTTTCTTCGTCATTTCATCATTCGCCGCTTCTTCAGCAATAACTTCATCAGACAGAGATTTCAACGTAGCCAATACATCGTCTGGGAATTTACGTAATTGAACATTATGCTCGTTAACCAACTGCTCTAGTGAACGGTTGTTTTTCGCTGTGAAGTCAGCAAGCATATCTTGGTTAGCTACGCGAATCGCATTTCGCACGATAACCTGTAAATCAGCAGGCAACTTCTCAAATGCTTCTTTATTCATGAAACACTCAAGTGTCGTACCTGGCTCATGCCATCCTGGGTAATAGTAGAATTTCGCCGCTTTATGCAAACCAAATGCTGCATCGTTATAAGGGCCTACCCATTCAGTTGCATCAATAGCACCCGATTGCAGTGCAGGGAAAATCTCACCGCCCGGCAATAGTACTGGAGTACCACCAGCACGCTTCAATACTTCGCCACCTAAACCAGGCATACGCATTTTCAAGCCTTTAAGGTCACCTACGGAGTTGATCTCTTTATTGAACCAACCACCCATCTGTACACCGGTGTTTCCTGCAGCACCAGGAACAAGACCAAACGGTGCATACGCTTCCTCCCAAAGCTCCATACCACCGCCGTGATACAACCAGCTATTCATCTCTTGAGCGGTTAAACCAAACGGTACAGCTGCAAAGAATTGCGCTGCACGGCTTTTACCTTTCCAGTAATAAGAAGCGCCGTGTCCCATTTCTGCCGTTCCGCGCGAAACCGCATCAAAAATTTCTAATGCTCCGACTAGCTCTTTCGCACCGTAAACTTTAACTTGAACTCGACCGCCAGTCATATCAGTGATTAGCTTAGCTAAATTGTTTGCACCTACACCTAGACCAGGAAAGTTCTTAGGCCAGGTGGTTACCATTTTCCACTTAAACTCTGGTGCAGCTTGTGCTGCGGTAGACATCATAGCGCCTGTTGCTACTGTAGCTGCTCCGGCACCTTTTAGAAATTGACGACGTTTCAAAGGCCTGCTCCTTACTTTATTATTTTCAGTTATTTACATTAAACATATCACGCACTATAAGCCCCTGCAACGCCCACTAACAGCTCTTTTATTACGTACGTGATAATACCCAGACAGCGTAAAATACGTATCAAACACGATCGAGCCCTCGCATTCTTATCTATTAATTGTGCTCACCTTTTATTACGATAAATCCTAATGAAATTATGTGCTTTCATATTTCGTTGATATACTGATACGTTACGTAATAGCGCTTAACGAGAATTACTTTTGAACGCAGTAAACTTACTAAAATCAATCACTGACGCTCGCCCTAAGCTCCGTAAGTCAGAGCAGAAAGTAGCTGATTTCGTATTGGCTAACCCACAAGAAGTTATCCACATGCGAATCGTCGACCTCGCTTCTGAAGCGAATGTCAGCGAACCTACCGTCGTGAGATTTTGTCGTGCACTGCATTATGATGGCTTTCAAGACTTCAAGTTAACACTTGCCCAAGGCTTAGCAAGCAATCCTAATTTTGAGCAGTTTGCATTAGATTCTAAAGATACTGTTTCAGAGTTTAAGCAAAAGATTTTTGACTCCATGATCGGCAACTTGATCAATATGCGTGACCAGCTAGATGCTGAAACGCTGGAAAGTGCGATTGATGCATTAGTCAAAGCTAAGCGCATTGAGTTTTATGGGTTTGGCGCATCCGCTGCGGTATGTAGTGACGCGCAGCATAAATTCTATCGTTTGCAAATCTCAGCAGCCGCTTATTCTGATCCTCATATGCAAACAATCTCTGCTGTATCTATGTCAGCAGGAGATGTAGTGGTTGCGATCTCACAAACAGGCCGCACCAAAGATTTACTGCATACGGTGAAGTTGGTCAAAGAAACCGGTGCAACAGTGATCACTTTATGCCCTGGCAATACGCTACTCGCTGACTTAGCTGATATCGCCATTCATATTGATGTAGAAGAAGATAAAGACTTAAGCACACTCATGTCCTCGCGCGTCCTTCATCTTGTTGTCATTGATGTATTAGCCGTCGGTGTGGCGATGCGTCTTGGCCCTGCTCTGCTGGATCACTTGAAAACAATTAAGCGCAGCTTACGTAGCTTAAGACAAAATGATAAGCGTCTCTTAGCACGGCCTGATGCTGAAATATAATAGCCTCTAAACTCCCCCTTAACATTTCTGCAACCTAAAGAAACTACTCTACCCCTAACAAACAGCGGGCCTAACTAGGTGCGCTTTATACTCGGTGAAGTAATTTTGTATCAATAAGTCGTCCGCCTAAACTCACAACCAGCACGGCAGACAACGATAAAAGGTTAATTATGATGTTAAAGCAAAACATGAACTCTCTTAGCGAAGTGCAGCTTGAAATCATGAATGCGTTAATGGGCTACCAAGATGCTAAAAACCAAACCAATAAAAAACAAGCAACCAAACGCTTGTTCACAGCTAGACGAGCTATTGAAGAACGCCGAGAAATGAATGGCCTAGCAAAAGAGATAGATAGAGAAGCCTGGTACGACTCACTTTAGACTTCTCTATTGGTTAGTGCTCTGGATAAATAATATTCAGAGGTACCGAGTTACCTCCATCCATCACGATAGCAGCATGATGACGTTTTAACTGGCGTGGTTCTGAAACACCACAAGAGTGAGCAATAATCTCTACTTCATGCACTAAATTGTGATGAAAGTGAGCCACTCGCTCAGCCTTACTTTCCGGCACTAGGCCCTGTTGCAAATCTGGGTCGTGCGTTGTGATACCTGTTGGGCAGGTGTTCTTATTACACTGCAGCGCTTGAATACATCCCAACGAAAACATAAAGCCACGTGCACTAACGACAAAATCCGCACCAATACACAAGGCTGCAGCCACATCTGTTGGGTTAATCATTTTACCGGATACAATCACGCGTATCCGCTCACGCAACTCATGTTGGTGTAATTTGTTCACCAAAACTGGCAAGCTTTCACGCACAGGTAAACCAACGCTATCCATTAAAGGCATAGGCGCTGCGCCTGTACCACCGTCCGAGCTATCTAAAGTAATAAAGTCCGGAGCATTTTCAATACCACGTTTATTAACCGTCTCAAAAAACTGATCAAGCCATTCTGTGGTGCCTAAGACCAATTTAAACCCACACGGCTTACCCGTCACCCTACGGATACGTTCAACTACATCAAGAAGGTCATCAATAGATGCTATATCAGAATGCCTGTTAGGGCTGATAGAAGCTTGCCCTTCAGGGATTCCTCTTATATCAGCAATGGCTTTACTTACTTTCTCTGCAGGTAATATTCCACCTTTTCCGGGTTTAGCACCTTGTGAGAGTTTAATCTCAAACATTTTAACCTGAGTAATCGAGGCTTTTTCTTTCAATTTCTCATCTGAAAGCTCCCCATCGGCATCTCTTACTCCATATTTGGCCGTTCCTATCTGGTATACAAGGTCACAGCCACCCTCTAAATGAAAAGGAGATAAACCACCTTCACCTGTATTCATCCAGCACCCTGCTTTAGCTGCGCCATGAGAAAGCGCTTGGACAGCAGGCTTTGATAAAGCACCATAACTCATACCCGAAACATTAAAGAACGATGGAGCATCGTAAGGGTGCTCACAATAAGGCCCAATACGTGAGGGTTGTGAAGGTGCTGAGTCTTCAGATAATGTAGGAAAAGGACAATTAAGAAAGTAGTGAGTGCCCGGACGGCGTAGGTCTCGTGTCGATCCAAAGGCTATTGTATTATCGATATTCTTTGAAGCGCGGTATACCCAACTACGCTGTGCTCGGTTGAAAGGCAACTCCTCTCGGTCCATAGCAAAAAAGTATTGACGAAAAAACTCACCAAGATGCTCAAATATATAACGAAAACGGCCAATTAATGGATAGTTACGTCGAATTGTTTGGGCGGTTTGTTTCTTGTCATTTTGATAAAGAATGAAGCCCGTAATCAATAAAACAACCACAACTAATAGAAATAAAATCCCAATAGTTGCGATAAAGTTAATTGCAAAAATAGTAACCGTATCGTTCATCATGCACCCCCCTAACTCATTGATAGACCTATCCTACTCTAGAGTTAGCGTAGGTGAATATAATAAATCCGCTTAACTACGCTATTCGCTCAAAACCTGCTTCTAGGTCTTTTATTAGCTCATCTACATTTTCCAAACCAATATGAACACGAATTAAAGTCCCCTCAAAATCAACATCGCCAGAGGGACGAATAGCATTAATTTCTTCAGGTTGATTTGCAAGGATGAGAGATTCAAAGCCACCCCAAGAGTAAGCCATGCTGAAGTGCTTAAAATTATCTAAGTATTGCTCCAGTTGATCGTCAGCCAGGCGTTTTTTCAAAATAAATGAGAACAGCCCATTGCAGCCGTTAAAATCACGGGTATAAAACTCATGCCCTCTACAGCTAGGTAGTGCTGGATGATTAACACGTTCAACTTCTGGTCGTTCACTTAACCAAGTAGCAGCAGCGATACTGTTTATCTCATGCTGTTTTAGCCTAATCCCCATTGTTCTTAGGCCCCGAGCCGCCATATATGCGGTATCGGCATCAACCATCTGCCCCATGAGATATGAGCGCTCACGTAATCGATCCCAGCAGCGTTCGTTGGATACCGCCGTACCCAACATAGCATCAGAATGGCCAACAATGTATTTAGTGCCAGCCTGAATCGAAATATCGATATCATGGTCGAACGCTTTGAACAGCACTCCTGCAGCCCATGTATTATCTATCATAACAATAATGTCAGGATTAATAGCCCGAGCCGCTTTAACCATAGCCGGTATATCGGGTACTTCCATCGTGATAGAGCTCGGCGATTCTAAAAATAAGAGCTTGGTATTTTTCTGTACTAGCTGGCGAATACCTGCACCGATTGTCGGCTCATAATATGTGGTGCTTACATTCATATCATTCAAAATAATATTACAAAAATCTTGCGTGGGCTCATAAGCCCCACCAGTCATCAATACATGATCTCCTGCCACTACGAAGGAAAGAATAGCATTAGACACCGCAGCAGCACCGCAAGGGTACAGAGCACAACCAACGCCTCCTTCGAGCTCAACCATCGCTTCTTGAAGTGAAAAATGAGTCAGGGTGCCACGACGGCCATAGAAAAGCTCACCATTAGCACGGTTGGCTGTGGCTATTTTTTTATCTTTGACCGAATCAAAAACTAACGATGATGCTCGTTGAATGATGGTATTTACTGAACCCTTTCCAAATTTCTTTGAGCGTCCTGCCGTAATAAGTGATGTTGCAATTTTATCGAGATACATGGGGGCTCTCATATTAAAAATATTTGTAGCGAAGGTAGTTTTTAGCTTTTCATGACAGTACTTCTCGATAGGCAAATAGCCCCTGACTTCCACCCGTGTGCAAGAACAGAATATTTTTATTTGCTGATAAAACACCCGTGCGGCATTTATCAATAAGTCCTGCCATCCCTTTACCTGTATACACGGGATCAAGCAGTATACCTTCTAGCTGAGCACACATTTGCACTGCCTCTATTGTTGCAGGCGTAGTAATACCGTAACCCTCACCATAATAACCTCCATCGGCTACAACACGTCCATTAGCTAGCTCAGGGTCGAGCCCCATATGCTGGAGCGTCTTTGCCAACAACGTATGGACCAACTCTTGCTGCGCTTGTGTATCACGGCTTACCGCAATACCTAGCACGGGAATACCAGCACCCGCCGCGATGAGGCCCGCTAACAACCCTGCTTGCGTTCCAGCACTACCCGATGCGAGAACGATTTGGTCCACGCTAATACCTTGCTCTACTATTTGCGCCAACATCTCATTTGCGCAGCGAACATAGCCAAGACTACCTACTTCATTAGAGCCACCTACCGGTATAAGGTAAGGCTTTTTCCCAGCGTCAATCAATGTAGCCATTAATTGATCGGCAAATGCAACGCTATCCACCCCTTCAGCTACCGCGTGAATAGTTGCGCCAAACAGTTTATCCAACAAGATATTTCCGTTGTTATAGTAATCTTGCTTTGGCGTCCCTTCTACATCTTCAAGCACCAATTCACAGGCAAAACCAAACTTTGCAGCGGCAGCGGCAGTCTGGCGGGCATGGTTAGATTGCAATCCGCCAATAGTGACCAAGGTATCAGCGCCAGCTTCATGCGCAGCAGCCAGTAAATACTCCAGCTTACGCGTTTTGTTACCGCCACCCGCCAACCCTGTGCAATCATCTCGCTTAATAAACAAGTTACAATCTAAGGCTTGCGACAACCGAGGCATGGCTTCAAGTGGTGTTGGACCATGGCTAATAACCATGCGAGGAAAGGAATCAAAATCGATCATGAACAGCACACTCCTAGAACACCCAGTAGGTGAGTATTCCTTCGATATAATTATTTAACTATGTGGGTAGAAACATCGAAATAGCGTACATCCTTGTACGAAGACTTGAACAAAAATACCGATAAAGCTAAGACTTTACGTACTTTAGCAACTCGTATTAGTGCCCTAAAATTTGACTTAGGAACAATTGTGTACGCTCATTTTGCGGGTTATCAAAGAACTCGTGAGGTGTATTTTCTTCAATAATGCTGCCTTCATCCATAAAAATAACTCGATCAGCTACTTGCTTAGCAAACCCCATTTCATGCGTTACACAAATCATAGTGGTGCCTTCTTCAGCTAGCTCCACCATTACATCCAATACTTCCTTGATCATTTCTGGATCGAGCGCAGACGTTGGCTCATCAAACAACATCACTCGCGGGTTGGAACACAGTGCTCGAGCAATAGCCACTCGCTGTTGTTGCCCGCCTGATAGTTGTCCTGGAAACTTGTTTGCCTGCTGAGGAATTTTAACTCGCTCAAGATAACTCATCGCCATATCTTCAGCGTCTTTCCTAGGCATTTTATTTACTAGACGCGGCGCTAACGTCAAGTTGTCTAGGATTGTCATATGCGGGAATAAATTAAAGTGCTGAAACACCATCGCGACTTCTTTGCGTACAGCTTCCAAATTTTTCACATTGTCATCCAGCAAAATACCATCGATCAATATTTCACCAGCCTGGTATTTTTCCAGACGATTCATACAACGAATCATAGTTGACTTGCCCGAGCCAGAAGGCCCGCAAATAATGATTTTTTCGCCTTTTTTAACGTGTAAATTAATATCTTTCAATACATGAAAGTCGCCATACCATTTATTCAAATTATTTACATGAATCAGCATATCATCAGCAGATGTTTGGCCATTTGAACTCATAAATTATACCTATACTCAATTCTGTGGTGTTATCAAACAGAGGCGCTATTAATGCTGCTCGCCTTTACGCAATTCTGTTTCAAGGTTATTCGCATATGAAGCCATCGAATAGCAAAAGACAAAATAAATCGCCGCCACAAAGATATACACTTCAATGTAGAAGGCTCGCCATACAGGGTCTGTAATCGCTACTTTTGCCGTGGCCAGTAAATCAAATAAACCAATGATTAAAACCAATGAGGTGTCTTTAAACATTGAAATAAAGCTATTTACCGTCGGTGGAATGACAATACGTAATGCTTGTGGCATCACCACAACGCGCATCGTTTGCCAGTACGTCAACCCCATCGCGGCGGCGGCTTCGTACTGCCCTTTAGGCACAGCCTGCAAACCACCTCGAAAGACCTCAGCAAGGTACGCCGATGTAAATAAAATGATACCTATTTGCGCTCTGAGCAGTTTATCGATAGTAACGCCTTCGGGTAAGAATAACGGGAACATCACCGAAGCCATGAACAACACACTTATCAGCGGAACTCCACGCACCAACTCAATAAAAGCAACACACCAAACACGAATTAAAGGGAGCTCAGAACGGCGCCCTAAGGCGAGTAAAATACCCAGAGGAAAAGCAGCAACGGTACCAACAACAGATAGCATTAGCGTTAACGGCAGGCCACCCCATTGTGTATTTTCTACGTAGCTTAAACCCAGCACACCACCCCACATCAAGACACCTAAACCAATCAAACTGGCGACCCATAGCGGAATTAACCACAGCTTCCAGAACGATCGGTGTAAACTGCAAACAATCAAACCAACAAACCACACCATCGCAATTAACGGCCGCAACTGCTCATCGGCAGGATATGTACCAAAAATTATAAAACGGTACTTTTCTGAAATAATCCCCCAGCACGCGCCATCAGACGCCGCTTTACAAGCGGAAGCATCCGCAGCAAATACTGCATTTAAAATACCCCAATCCACCACACCGACTAAAAACTTAACAATAAAATAGATACAGATGATAGATATCACCGTATTCAGCTTATTACTGAACAAGTTTTCCTTCATCCAATTGACGATTCCACCCTGACTTGGCGGCTTTATAGCTACATTACTCATATCTATCGCTCCACCAGTGCCATCTTCTTGTTATACCAATTCATGAATAAAGAAATAGCGAGACTAAGCCCGAGATATACACCCATGAAGATTGAGATTGCTTCGATCGCCTGCCCTGTTTGATTCATTGTGGTATTCGACAATGACACCAAATCAGGATAACCCACAGCTACCGCCAAAGAGCTGTTTTTGGTTAAGTTGAGATATTGACTGGTTAGTGGAGGAATCATGACTCGTGATGCTTGAGGTAATACAACATGCACCAGCGTTTGACTTGGTTTTAAACCTAAATCCGTAGAGGCCTCTTCTTGACCTTTTGGCACCGACTGTAAGCCACTTCGAACGATGTCGGCGATATAGGTTGATGTATATAAAGATAAACCAATCAGCAAAGACAAGAACTCGGGAGATAGCTTAGCACCGCCTTTAAAGTTAAAACCTTTAAGTACAGGCGTGCTCATTTCGGTAGGAGCACCACAAACAATATAGGTGATAAAAACACTGACTATGACTAATGCCAATCCTGCCCATGCATACGGAAACGACTGGCCCGTTCTGTCTTGACGCGCTAATGCCCAGCGACGTAATAACCACACGCCTGCCAATGCAATAACAAACACAACCCCCATCCAAAAGTAGGCAGGGTGATCAGCAGGAACTGGGAATAACACACCACGGTTACTCAAAAAAACATCTGGCAAAACTTCCAAAGCTCGCTTAGGGCTAGGAAAGCCATTGTTAATCAATGTGTACCAAAAAATAAGTTGCAATAATACGGGGATGTTACGAAACAGGTTGATATATACCGCAGCGATACGACTCAATATCCAGTTCTTGGACATCCGCGAAACGCCCACTACAAAGCCGATCAATGACGCAAATATGATGCCTAATAAGGAGACTTTCATGGTATTAAGCAAGCCAACCATGAGGGCCCGGCCATAACTATCAGCAGGCGTGAACTCAATCATATGCTCGCTGATACCGAAGGAGGACTCTAACGATAAAAAGCTATAGCCCGTAGCTATACCTTGATTAGCTAAGTTTTCGAAGGTGTTTGAAATAAGATACCAAGCAATAAATGCAATACCCCCAGTGACGAGTATCTGAGCAAAAACACCTCGCGCCTTCTCACTGTAGATTAAACTGGATAGCTTTTTACGGCTCTTTACTGGTTCGGACATTAGCCTGCCTCTTTAATTATTATCTGAGCATATTTATTTTCATCACCGCTATATGAACACATAACGGCATGCTTACCCAATAAAGCACATTAACTATTAACGCGTATTGATAATAAGCAAAAGGGGTTAATCCATATGCATCAATCTTAGAAACCCCTTAAAAAAAGCCCCGATAATCGGGGCTCAAGTCAAACTGTCTTAACGAATAGGTGCTGGATACATCAAGCCACCATCAGTCCACAACGCATTCAATCCACGTTCAAGACCCAATTTAGCTTTAACATTACGGTCAAAGCTTTCACCGTAGTTCCCCACTTGTTTAATGATGTTATATGCCCAGTCATCACTAACACCTAGTGCTTTACCCATGTCACCTGTTGTACCTAACAAGCGTTGAATACCTGGGTCTTTACTATCTTTTTTGAAAGTATCAACGTTAGCTGATGTAATACCTTTCTCTTCTGCTTCAAGCATTGCAATATGAGTCCAGCGTACGATATCTGCAAACTCCTCATCACCATGACGAACCGCTGGGCCTAAAGGTTCTTTAGAAATAATTTCAGGCAAAACCATAAAATCATCAGGATTTGGTGCTGTTTGACGGTAAGAGGCTAAGCCTGACGCATCCGTTGTATAAACATCACAACGACCAGAGAAGAATGTTTGTACCGCTTCTACAGCGTTTTCGATAACCACTGGCTCAAAAGACATGCCCTGTGCACGGAAGTAATCTGCAAGGTTTAGTTCTGTTGTCGTACCGGGCTCGATACACACAGTTGCACCATCTAATTCGGTAGCGCTAGTAATACCAGATGCTTTTGCAACCATGAAACCTTGGCCGTCGTAGTAGTTAACACCGGCAAAGTTAAGGCCAACCTTAGTATCTCGTGACAGTGTCCAGGTTGTATTACGCGCTAGCAAGTCAACTTCTTTAGACTGCAAAGCAGTAAAGCGCTGAGCGGCAGTCAACGGTGTAAAGCGCGCTTTTGAAGCATCACCTAAAATAGCAGCCGCTACTGCATGACAAAGATCTATGTCTAAGCCTTCCCACTTACCTTCAGAAGTTGGGGCTGAAAAACCAGCCAACGCAGTATTGGCACCACATTGTACGTAACCTTTTGCCTTGATCGAATCGACAGTTTCACCTGCCATAGCAAAAGTACTCAAAGCTGCTGTTGCTGCGATAGTACCGCCAACGATCAGTTTCAATGATTTCATATATTGCTCTCTTCTTTGTTTTTATTAAATAAGTGTTCAAGTACAACTTATCACTAAATAAGTAGCACGAAAACAAAATAACCTTTGAATCTAAAGGATTTTTTTAACTTCGGTAAAAAATCTCAACTATATATCTGGTCAACAACCTAAATTATCCAATTTATTGACTTTATGTTACAACACGAATCGAATATCGAAAGTTCTGGTCTCATTTTCTTAACCCAATCCTAATTCTGTTTTTACTCAATGAAATAAAATTGTAAACGCTATGAAGAGGGACAATGTGCCTAATTCAACAGTAAAAATCTAATTTGTGGAAAATACTTCCCTTTTTATGAAAATATTGACACGTTATGTCATTTTTATAAGCTAATTCAGAACATAGTAGTTTTGGCTACTAAGCCACCCATTGTGTGATACCTACTAATAAATATAAGCGACAGCAATGCGCTGTTAAATTAACTCACCTTAGTTACTAATGTACTCTAACGGTAACTGAGTTGTTTGCTTCATTGTTTCCATAACAAAGCTGGAACTCACATCAAATAAATCTGCTTTTATAAAGCTTTTATAGAGTCGGTCATAACCTGGCATATCCGTCACCACTGCTTTTATTAGGTAGTCCAAGTCTCCACTCATTCGATACACCTCTAGCACCAAGGGGATTTCTTCTATTACTTTCTTAAACTGCTCAGCCCACTGATCATTATGCTGGTTGGTGCGAATAGATATGTAAACAGTGAGAGGCAGATTAACCTGCTCTTGATTTAGTAAAGTCACACGGGCGCAAATAACATTATCTTGTTCAAGCTTCTGGATTCTTCGCCAGCAAGCAGATTTAGAAATCCCCACTCGCTCCGCAACATCTCCTATTGAAAGAGAAGCATCCCGTTGCAGAAGCTCCAAAATCGCTCGGTCTTGTTTATCCAGCTTTGCCTTAATCATGCAACACCCACTCAATAAAAATAATACATAATCCTTATATTAATTCATTTAGTGAAATTTTATTCCTATATTTATAATAATAACGAAACTTAAAACCAACAATAGCTATTCTTGTAATTCAATTAGAGACATTGTTTATCAATAGTTAGCCTAAAATTACACCTCAAGCATACTAGGCACAGAAATATGAACACACTGATAGATAAAATTCGAGCGTCTGTTATTGGTGAAAATAACATCATAAATACCTCCTTCGGCCAGCAACCACTTGTTTACGCCGACTACACAGCCTCAGGTCGCTCCTTGGGGTTTATCGAAGATTATATCCGTCAGCAGGTTCTACCGTTCTATGCTAACACTCATACGGAGACTTCCTATACAGGAGCTCAAACCAGTACTTTTCGAGAAGAGGCCCGTCAAGAAATCCGTAGCGCTATTAATGCAAGAGAAGAAGATCAAGTGATTTTTTGTGGCTCGGGGGCTACCGCCGCCATAAATAAGCTAATCGACATGATGAATATTCGCCTTCCGTATGACTTAGATAACCGCTACAAGCTGCAGCAACATATACCCGAAGATGAGCGCCCTGTTGTCTTTATTGGTCCCTATGAGCACCACTCCAACGAGCTACCCTGGCGTGAAAGCATCGCAGAGTTAGTTGTTATTCCATTAACTCATGATGGCCTCTTGGACTTAGTTGCACTTGAAGCCCAGTTAAAAAGATACAGTAACAGGCCCATGAAAATTGGCAGCTTTTCTGCTGCCTCCAATGTAACCGGGCTGAAAACTGATATCGAAGCTGTTGCACAATTACTGCACAGATACGATGCACTCTCTTTTTGGGACTATGCAGCGGCAGCGCCCTACGTAGGCATAGACATGAGAGATAGCAAAAACACGTTAAGCAACAGCAGCAAAGATGCGGTATTCATTTCGCCTCACAAGTTTATTGGAGGCCCTGGAACACCAGGAATTCTGGTTGTGAACCAACGAGTCATCAACAATCTAGTACCCGCTGTTCCCGGTGGTGGCACTGTTCTCTATGTTACCCCAGAAGATCACCGGTATATAACCAACATTGAGCGTCGTGAAGAAGGCGGTACACCAGCAATAATTGAGTCTATTCGGGCAGGGTTAGTATTTAAGTTACAACAAGCCGTTGGCACACAAGAGATTGAAAGACGGGAGGCATTGTTCGTAAAGCACGCTCTAACGCGTTGGTCGACCTATGACAATATAGAGATCCTTGGCAACCTGAATGCTCCCCGGTTATCGATTATATCTTTGCGAATAAAACACAATGATAAAGACCTACACTACGGATTTGTAGTTGCCTTGCTCAATGACCTTTTCGGTATTCAAGCTCGCGGAGGCTGCTCTTGTGCAGGCCCTTACGGTCACAGCTTACTCGGTATGGATATGGCCTATAGCAAGGCTCTCGAGGAACAACTCCTTGAGGGTCAGATGATTTTGAGACCGGGCTGGGTTCGCCTAAATTTCAATTATTTTATTAGTGAAGAAAGCTTTAATTACATTGTTCGCGCAATAGAGCTAATAGCGCAGTACGGCTGCAAGCTTTTGCCGTTTTACAACTTTGATCAGTCAAGTGGTGTATGGCGATACCAGGATATAAAAAGCACTCAACACTCTAGCCTAGCTGCTTTAGATTTTAATTATATTAACGATAACCTAAATCATACTACCGGCCTCCCTTCTGATATGGACTTGTCAGATTACATGAGCATAGCCGAACAAGAGATTCGCAAAAACAATAGAGAAGGCTTGCAGTACGAACTGACTCTTCCTGAAGCCGCCGAGAAATTACGCTGGTTTGCGTTACCACAAGAAGCTCGCGTACTGGAATAAAAAGTCGGATGCCTCCCTTTTATCACACTTACTTTACTGTAATACACGAGAATGAATATGACCTCAAAGACAGCTCAGTTTTCCACTAAGGTGATACATGCAGGCGAGCAAACAGACCCTGCATACAATGCTATTATTACACCCATTGTTACGGCTAGCTCCTTTGTAAAACCCAACATAGATGCATCCGCTCAATTTAGTTATAGCCGCGGCGAAAACCCTACACGACATGCATTAGAAACCTGTTTAGCATCATTGGAGGGCGGAGTTGGAGCGGTAGCTTGTGCCTCAGGGATGGCCGCCACAGCAACAGTAATGGAACTATTGCCTAAAGACGCTCACGTGATTGTTACTGATAGTGTATATGGCGGTACATTTCGTTTATTAGAAGATTGTCGTTCTAAAACATCCGGCTTTACAACCACTTACGTTGACCTTAACGATAGAAAAGCCGTAGAAGCGAGTATTCAAGATAACACTGCATTAATCTGGATAGAAACACCCACTAACCCACTCTTGAAGTTGGTTGATCTAGAAGCAATTGCAAAAATCGCACACAAATATAATATCCTGAGCTGTGTAGATAACACTTTCTCATCACCGTGGAACCAACAACCACTTCTGCACGGTATTGATTTAGTCATGCACTCAACCAGCAAATATATCGGAGGTCATTCCGACTTAATTGGTGGCGCTGTAGTTGCTTCTAATGAAGAATTGTTTACACAATTGAAATTTGTATCAATGGCGGTGGGCGCCATTCAAGGCCCGTTCGATAGCTACCTAGCATTGCGTGGATTAAAAACACTTGATCTACGAATGCAGCGCCAAAGTGATAACGCACTTGTCATTGCATGCCATCTTGAGAAGCATAAAAGCATTGAAGCCGTTTTCTATCCAGGTTTGAAAAGCCACCCTCAACATAACTTGTGCCGCCGCCAAATGGTAAGTGGAGGTGCTGTAATAGCAATTCGTTTGTTAGGCGGTCTAGAAGAAACGAAAAGATTTATAGCACGTTTACATTACTTTGTTTTGGCTGACTCTTTGGGAGGTGTCGAAAGCATGATAAACCATTCGTTCTCAATGTCTCATGGGGGAATGCCGGCAAAAGACAAAGAGGCAGCGGGTATTACAGAAAACTTATTACGTTTATCTGTCGGCGCTGAATCTGTTGAGGACTTATTAAATGAGCTCGACTATGCACTTGAGGTAATAACTTAACACTAACGAGGTTGTCGGTTGTTCTTAAAATACTTCTCTTACATCAACTTTCCATATCGAAAGTGATGTAAGAGCATACTTAAAATTTATTCCACTGTTACTGATTTAGCCAAATTACGAGGCTGATCAACGTCGGTACCTTTCAGAACAGCCACATGATAAGACAGCAGCTGCAATGGGATCGTATAAACAATCGGTTCAAGTATTTCAGGCATATCAGGCATACCTAATACGTGAATGCCTTCACCCGGTTGCACTTTTTGTGTACAACCAGCAAAAACAAACAACTCACCCCCACGTGCACTGACTTCCTGTAAGTTAGCTTTGAGCTTATCCAACATGTCATTGCGTGGAGCTACCGTAACAACCGGCATGTCTTTATCAACTAACGCTAATGGACCATGTTTCAGCTCTCCTGCTGGATAAGCTTCTGCGTGTATATAAGAGATCTCTTTAAGCTTTAAAGCACCTTCCATTGCTACTGGATACAGCGTTCCTCGCCCTAAAAACAAAGAGTGTTGCTTCTCCGCAAAGGCTTGCGACATTAACTCAATATCACTATCCATTTGCAGTGATTCTTCAATTAATCCTGGCAATAGCATTATTGATTCAACTATTTGGCGCTCGACCACTTCTGTTATTTTAAAACGTCGACCAATAACAAGCGTCGTTAACAACAAGCATACTAATTGAGTAGTAAATGCTTTAGTTGAAGCCACACCAATCTCAGGTCCTGCATTTGTCATTAAGCACAGGTCAGATTCGCGAACCAGCGAACTTCCCGGAACATTACAGATTGTTAGACTCGCTAAGATTTGATCTTTAACGTCACGTAATGCAGCGAGTGTATCTGCGGTCTCTCCTGATTGGGAGATAGATATAAATAACGTTCCTTCCTGAATAACAACGGGCCTATATCGATACTCACTTGCCACTTCAACATGACATGGAATACCTGCCAAGCCTTCCATCCAATACTTAGCAATCAAACCCGCGTGGTAACTAGTACCACACGCTATTATTTGGATTTGCTTAACTTGATCAAAGACAGCTGAAGCCTGCTCACCAAATGCTCTCTCATTAACTAAAGCACCTTGGATTCGATCCTGAAAAGCAGCCAAAGTAACCGTTGGCTGCTCATAGATCTCTTTCATCATGTAATGCTTGAACTTACCCTTTTCAGTCGCTGAAGTGGCATGCTCATATTGAGTGATTTCTCGCTCAACAATATCACCCTTGATATTCCAAACAGTAATATCATCTCTTGTTAGGTGTGCAATATCACCCTCTTCTAAGAACATGAAACGATCGGTAACAGGTAATAGTGCTAATTGATCTGATGCTATAAAGTTTTCACCAATACCTACGCCAATAACTAACGGGCTACCTTGTCTTGCCGCTATCAATTCACCGGGCTTATCTTTATGGATGACACCTAAGGCAAAAGCACCATCTAAAGAAGCAACGGCATCTTTAACAGCCGATAAATGATCAGCACCACCTTTAATAGCCCTGTCTAATAAATGAGCAATTACTTCTGTGTCAGTTTCAGAGCTAAAGCGATATCCTGAAATCATTAATTCAGATTTCAGTTCTTCAAAGTTTTCAATAATACCGTTATGAACGACAGCTAATGACGTGCCTGACATATGCGGGTGAGCATTATCTTCAGTAGGCTTTCCATGTGTTGCCCAGCGTGTGTGTGCTATCCCAGCAGAACCGGTTAATGGTTGCCCATCAAGAGCATCAGCTAATGCCTGCACTTTTCCTGCACGGCGTAACCGGTGGATTAAGTCACCATCCCAGACAGCCATACCCGCAGAGTCATATCCCCTGTACTCCAGACGACGCAGACCTTCTAATAATATCCCTGATACTGAACGCTCAGCTGTAGCTCCAACAATACCGCACATACTTGCTTCTCCTTAGCCTTTCTTTACTGGGCGTTGCCAGTTAGACAAATTAGTTTGTTTGCCACGTGCTACCGCAAGCTGGTTTTCTGTCACTTCTTTAGTAATGATAGAACCCGCACCTACTGTCGCCCCCGATCCAACTTTAATGGGCGCAACTAAGGCAGTATTTGAGCCTATAAATACTTGGTCACCAATTTCAGTCAACGATTTATTCACACCATCATAGTTACAGGTGATTGTGCCTGCGCCAATATTAGTGTTTTTACCGATAACCGCATCACCCACATAACTAAGATGATTAATTTTAGATCCTTCGCCGACTATCGCTTTTTTAATCTCTACAAAATTCCCCACTTTAGCACCCGCAGCAAGCTGTGTGCCCGGACGAATTCGAGCAAAAGGTCCTACGTCGCAATTAGCCGCAATAGTAGAGTCTTCAATAACACTATTAGCACGGATATGCGTATTATCGCCAATCGTTGCATTTTTAATGATGCAATTAGGTTCAATCAAGACGCCGTGGCCCAACACTACATCACCTTCAAAGACCACGTTGACATCAATAATGACATCACCAGCAACCGATACATTCCCTCTCACATCAACACGTGATGGATCAGCTAGCGTTGCCCCATTCAACATGAGCGTTTCAGCTTGTTGTAGTTGGTGCCAACGCTCTAGTTCAGCCAATTGAACGCGATTGTTAACCCCTTGCACTTCCTGCTCACAGGCAGGATGTTGTGTTTCTATAGAAACATCTTGCTCTGAGGCCATAGCAATAATATCGGTCAGATAATATTCGCCCTGAGCATTATTAGAAGAAAGCTTTGGTAACCATTCAAGCAATAGCTTAGTTGGAACAGCCATGATGCCAGTATTAACTTCCGTTACTTTAAGCTGCTCTTGAGATGCATCTTTCTGCTCAACAATGGCAATAACTTTATTAGCATCATTACGTATGATCCGACCATAACCCGCTGGATTTTGTAAATGTACCGTCAATAAGCCCAAATGTCCTTTAGTCGCACTATTAACCAACTGCTGCATCGTTTCAGAGCGTGTTAGCGGAACATCACCATAAAGAATCAGAGTAATGCCTTCAGGATCAACATTAGGCAATGCTTGTGCAACTGCATGCCCTGTTCCCAACTGCTCCTTTTGTAGAGAGAACGTTAGTTGCTCACCATCAAGAGCGGTTTCTAATAATTCTGCACCGTGCCCGATCACTACATGAAGCTTGGCTTGTTCAATGTTGCGAGCCTGATCCAATACATGCTTGACCATCGGCTTTCCAGCGACGGCATGTAGCACTTTTGGCAGAGAAGATTTCATGCGGCTTCCCTGGCCCGCTGCAAGGATTACAATATCCGTTGTCATTACCCGATCCTATAGCATCTTATGATGTGTTATTGGCATAATTTATTTACTGTGCGCTAATCTATATTATAGTTAAATATATACAATACTTTTTGTCTGGAAAATTTTGACAAATGCAGCATTCAATTCTAGAAAGACTCGGCTTTGATCAGCGAGAAATAACAATATACAGAGCCTTATTATCTCTAGGACCCAGTCCTATTAGGAGTATTGCTGATAAAGCGGGTATTAATCGTGGCACAACATATGATTGCCTAAAAGGCCTTCTTCAGAAAGGTATTGTCAGTTATTTACCAAAAGGAAAACGTCGCCTATTCTCTCCTCGCAACCCTGAAGTACTCTTACAGCTAGCTGAACAAAGACAACATGAGATAGAAAATACCATTCAGCAACTAAAAACATCGATCATTCCAGAGCTAAACCATCTAAAACCAGACTTTTCAGCTGCTAATGTTCAGTTCTATGAAGGTGATGATGGGATTGAGTTTGTTCTGAGAGATATTTTAAGCAGTGTTTCTAAAAGTAATGAACGGCATTATTCTGTTTTCTCATCAAAGCCAATACGGTCTCATCTCTATAGACCCTTCCCAAATTACACTGCTCAACGGATTCAAAAGCAGATTGGGGTTCGAGTTATTGCTATTGGTGATGGCGGCGAAGATGCTGAACTTTCAGAGAGAAAATGGATTAAAACAGAGGGTCATGTAGATGCCGCTTATATTGCAATTTATCCACCCAAGTGTGCAATTATTTCTTTAGCATCCAATAATTATCCAACGGCAGTGCTTATTGACTCAAAAGAGGTGTCTGCCGCTCAGAAGATAATATTTGATACATTATGGGCTGTGTTGTAATAATTAGAAGTACAGATACAAAAAAGGCAGCCTAGGCTGCCTTTTTATTCGATTGTAACTCAACGACGTCAGTCTTATTTACCGAGCTTTTTGCGAATTTGCTGTAGTGTGCGGAGTTGAGCCGCAGCTTCAGCCAGTTGAGTAGCAGCGCGACCATATTCGAATTCGCTTTGCTTATCACCCATCGCTTGTTCAGCATGCTTCTGCGCTTCAAGAGCTGCCGCCTCGTCCAGATCACCTGCATGCATTGCAGTATCTGCCAAAACGATAATCTTGTTAGGCTGAACTTCTAGGAAGCCGCCAGATACGTAGAAGATATCCTGTTCGCCGCCCTGCTTACGCATTTCGACAGGGCCTGGTTTCAGTTCCGTCAGAAGCGGAGCGTGACCTGGGTAGATACCCAGATCACCCAGGCTACCTGTTACTGATACGAATTCGATTAGACCAGAGAAGATCTCTTCTTCAGCACTTACGATATCGCAATGAACAGTCATAGCCATGTTGTTTTCCTTCTAAAGGTTTACCAAAAGCAATTACATGCTTTTGGCTTTCTCAACAGCTTCTTCAATGCCACCAACCATGTAGAACGCTTGCTCTGGTAGTGAATCATATTCACCTTCCAAAATTCCTTTAAAGCCACGAATAGTGTCTTTCAAAGATACGTACTTACCTGGAGAACCAGTGAATACTTCTGCAACAAAGAACGGCTGAGACAAGAAACGCTGAATCTTACGAGCACGTGTTACAACCTGCTTATCTTCTTCAGACAACTCATCCATACCTAGGATAGCAATAATGTCTTTCAGCTCTTTATAGCGCTGAAGAACACCCTGCACATTACGAGCAATGTCATAATGCTCCTGACCGATTACCAAAGGATCTAGCTGACGAGAAGAAGAATCCAATGGATCGATTGCTGGATAAATACCTAGCTCTGCAATCTGACGAGACAATACAACTGTCGCATCAAGATGTGAGAAGGTAGTTGCAGGAGATGGATCCGTCAAATCATCCGCTGGTACATATACCGCCTGGATAGACGTGATAGAACCCGTATGAGTTGATGTAATACGTTCCTGAAGAACACCCATCTCTTCTGCCAGCGTAGGCTGGTAACCTACCGCTGAAGGCATACGACCTAGCAGAGCTGATACTTCAGTTCCTGCTAGTGTGTAACGGTAAATGTTGTCAACAAACAACAGTACGTCACGACCTTCATCACGGAATTTCTCAGCCATAGTAAGCCCAGTCAGCGCTACACGCAGACGGTTTCCTGGAGGCTCATTCATCTGACCATAAACCAGAGATACTTTGTCCAATACATTGGACTCTTTCATCTCGTAGTAAAAGTCGTTCCCTTCACGAGTTCGCTCACCAACACCTGCAAATACTGAGAAACCTGAGTGCTCAATAGCGATGTTACGGATAAGCTCCATCATGTTTACGGTTTTACCTACACCGGCACCACCGAACAGACCAACTTTACCACCTTTGGCGAATGGGCATACCAAATCGATAACCTTAATGCCTGTTTCTAGCAGCTCATTAGAAGCCGCTTGGTCAGCATAAGTAGGTGCCTTACGGTGAATAGGCATACGCTCTTCTTCACCGATAGGTCCACAATCATCAATTGGATTACCTAGTACATCCATGATGCGTCCCAATGTTGCTGTTCCTACAGGAACAGAAACTGGAGCACCAGTATTCTCTACATCTAAGCCACGACTAGTACCTTCAGTCTGACCCATCGCGATCGCACGTACTACACCGTCACCCAGCTGTTGCTGAACTTCAAGTGTCAGACCATTCTTTGAAACGGTCAGCGCGTCGTAAATTTTAGGGACAGCATCACGTGGAAATTCCACATCGACTACCGCGCCTATAATCTGAACAATTTGTCCGCTACTCATGTTCGGATCCTCTTAAATTTTAACCCGTTCACCGCATTAAACAGCCGCAGCACCACTAACAATTTCAGAAATTTCCTGAGTAATTGCCGCTTGACGAGCCTTGTTATAAATCATTTGAAGTTCGTCAATCAAATCGCCGGCGTTGTCAGTTGCACTTTTCATTGCCAGCATTCGCGCCGCCTGTTCACAGGCGTTATTCTCAACTACTGCCTGATACACTTCGGACTCAACATAACGCATAAGAAGGCCATTCAGCAGTTCTTTAGCATCAGGTTCATAAATATAGTCCCAGTGATGATTCAGCAGCGCCTCATCGTCTTCTGCTTTCAGTGGAAGCACTTGTTCAACCTGCGGGTTCTGCGTCATTGTGTTAACAAACGTGTTAGCCACAACGTACAGACGATCCAGCTTGCCCTCAGAATAAGAGTCCAGCATAACCTTCACAGCACCGATCAGATCCGTTACTTCTGGTTGATCACCCAAATGGGTTTTTGCTGCTACTACATTACCGCCGTAGGTCTTAAAAAATGAGACTGCTTTAGATCCCAACGCACAAACGTCAATTTCAACGCCTTTGTCATTGAACTCTTTCATGCTTAACATGGCTTTCTTGAACGCGTTAACGTTAAGGCCACCACAAAGTCCACGGTCAGTTGCTACAACAATATAACCAACACGTTTAACTTCGCGTTCTTGCATGTAAAGATGCTTGTATTCAGGATTTGATTTAGACAAATGCTGAATAACACCACGGATACTGCGAGCGTACGGGCGGGAAGAATGCATGCGATCTTGAGCTTTGCGCATTTTTGACGCAGCAACCATTTCCATGGCGCTGGTAATCTTGCGCGTGCTACCGATACTCGCTATTTGCGTCTTAATCTCTTTTCCGACTGCCATAGTTCCGCCTATAAAACCTTAACTTAGTAAAGGCCTGCATAAATCTGCAGGCCACCACTCAATGAGTGCTTACCAAGTCTGAGTTGACTTGAACTTATCAATACCTGCTTTGAACTGTGCAGCGATTTCATCGCTGAAGCCACCGCTCTTGTTGATATCATTCATCAAGTCAGCATTTTCGCTGTTAAAGAATGAGATCAGAGCAGCTTCAAAACTACCGATTTTGTTAATTTCAACGTCTTTCAGGAAACCTTCGTTTGCTGCAAATAGGCTAAGACCCATTTCTGCAACAGACATTGGTGAGTACTGTTTCTGCTTCATTAGCTCAGTAACAGCCTGACCATGCTCCAATTGTGCACGTGTTGCATCGTCAAGATCTGATGCGAACTGCGCGAACGCAGCCAATTCACGATACTGAGCAAGTGCCAAACGTACACCACCACCCAACTTCTTGATGATCTTAGTCTGTGCTGCACCACCTACACGGGATACAGACAAACCAGCGTTGATCGCTGGACGTACACCTGCGTTAAACAGGCTACTTTCCAAGAAGATCTGACCATCAGTAATGGAAATAACGTTGGTTGGTACGAAAGCAGAAACGTCACCGCCCTGAGTTTCGATTACCGGTAGAGCTGTCAAAGATCCAGTCTGACCTTTCACTTCACCATTCGTGAATTTTTCTACGTAATCAGCGTTTACACGAGCAGCACGCTCAAGTAGACGAGAATGCAAATAGAAAACATCACCAGGATAAGCTTCACGACCAGGTGGACGGCGTAACAACAGGGATATCTGACGGTATGCCCATGCCTGTTTAGTCAGGTCATCGTATACAATCAAAGCATCTTCGCCGCGGTCACGGAAATATTCACCCATAGAGCAACCAGCATAAGGAGCTAGAAACTGCATAGATGCAGGGTCAGCAGCACCGGCAGCCACGACAATGGTATGATCCATTGCACCGTGCTCTTCCAGCTTGCGCACTACGTTAGAGATAGTAGATTGCTTCTGACCAATGGCAACGTAGATACACGTTACACCAGTACCTTTCTGGTTGATGATCGCATCAATCGCGATAGCTGTTTTACCGATTTGACGGTCACCGATAATCAACTCACGCTGACCACGGCCTACAGGTACCATCGCATCAATTGCTTTTAAACCTGTTTGTACAGGTTGGTCAACTGATTGACGATCAATTACACCTGGCGCTACTTTTTCAACAGCGTCAGACAATTTAGCCTCAATAGGGCCTTTTCCGTCGATTGGGTTACCAAGCGCGTCAACAACGCGACCTCGTAGTTCCGGTCCGACCGGTACTTCAAGGATACGGCCAGTACAACGAGCAGTCATGCCCTCGACTAGTCCTTGGTAATCTCCTAATACTACTGCACCGACAGAGTCACGCTCAAGGTTGAGCGCCATACCGTAAACGCCGCCAGGGAATTCGATCATTTCCCCGTACATTACGTCAGCTAGGCCGTGGATCAAAATGATACCATCGGATACGCTGACGATAGTGCCCTCATTTCGGGCTTCAGAAGACACATCCAGCTTTTCGATGCGCTTCTTGAGAATCTCGCTGATCTCAGATGGATTCAGTTGCTGCATGGTTATTCCTCATACTCAGGAATTAAGTGCTTCAGCTAGTTTCGCCAAACGGGCGCGAACTGAGCCGTCGATTACCAGGTCTTGTGTCCGTACTACAACACCACCCAAGATAGTTTTATCTACGGTTGATGTTAGTGTTACGTCCCGACCCAGCTTAGCGCTGAGTGCCTGAGTTAATTTCTGTTGCTGTTGCTCATCCAGTTCATAAGCAGTTGTCAAATCGATATCGACTGACTTCAGCAAATTTGCTTTGAGCTGCTCGAACTGCGCATTAACTTCTTGGAGCAAACCAAGGCGCTGATTTCCAGCTAGTAACCGTATGAAATTCTCACCTGCTTCATCCAGGTGGTCTTTACATACCGATACCATAGCGCCTGCTTTTTGCTCACTCGTTAGCGCAGGATTGCCCAACACATTAGCCATCACGCTATCATTAGCTACTACAGCAGCTGTTGTTAGCATTGTTGACCACTGCTCTAAATTGCCCTTTTCTTGAGCGAATTCAAATGCAGCTTTTGTGTAAGGACGAGCGACTGTATTGAGTTCAGCCATCGTAAACCTCGCTTAAAGCTCCGCTGCTAGTTTATCAACCAGCTGAGCGTGGGCTGCTTTGTCGACCGACTTCTCAAGAATCTTTTCAGCTCCGGCAACTGCTAATGCAGCAACCTGTGAGCGAAGCGTTTCTTTCGCACGGTTAACATCCTGTTCGATTTCTGCCTGAGCAGCGTGTTTGATGCGTTCTGCTTCAACACGAGCTTGCTCTTTAGCTTCATCGACTAGTTGACTAGCCCGCTTATTAGCCTGTTCGATGATGGCGGCTGCTTGCTCTTTGCTTTCACGCATATTCGCAACAGCTTTTTCTTGTGCCAATTGCAAATCGCGCTGAGCGCGTTCAGCAGCGTCCAGACCTTCAGCAATCTTTTTCTTACGTTCTGCTAGGGCACCTGTAATTGGTGGCCATACATACTTCATGCAGAACATAACAAAGATAGCGAATGCGATGGCCTGACCAATGATGGTTAGATTGATATTCACGCCATTACCTCTCGCGGTTGTTCTAAAAAGTAGTTACCCATATTACTGGGAATGGTTTGCATCTCTACTTATTAGCCAGCAACAGCGAACAGTACGTATAGACCCAGACCTACACCGATCATCGGAACGGCGTCAACAAGACCCATTACGATAAAGAACTGTGTACGTAAAAGTGGAATCAGTTCAGGCTGACGAGCAGCACCTTCAAGGAATTTACCACCAAGAATACCGATACCAACTGCAGCACCTACGGACCCAAGACCCAACATCAGTGCACCAGCGATATATAGCAAAGCCATTTCCATCAGTTTTTCTCCGATTAATTTGCTAAGTTAAAGTTAAAGTTAAGGTTAAAATTTTAAAACAAAATCTTTTTATTCAGCGACTACAATTTAATGCTCTTCATGCGCCATGGCCATATAGACTATTGTCAATACCATGAAGATGAATGCCTGCAATGTAATAACTAGAATGTGGAAAATCGCCCACGGTACAGAAAGAACCCACTGTATCCAGAACGGCAGTAAAGCGATCAAGATAAAGATCATCTCACCTGCATACATGTTACCGAACAGTCGCAATGCCAATGATATTGGTTTTGCGAGTAAGCCAACGATTTCCAAAAATAGGTTAAACGGAAGCATCCATTTACCTAGTGGCTGGAAAGCCAATTCGCCTAAGAAACCACCAAGACCTTTCATTTTGATGCTGTAATAAAGAATCAAACCAAACACACTCAATGCCATACCCATAGTTGCATTGATGTCTGTAGTAGGAACCACTTTCATGTAACCGATACCCATTTGACTAGCAATATACGGGATCCAATCAACAGGAACGAGGTCCATTGTATTCATCAGGAAAATCCAGACAAATATGGTCAATGCCAAAGGTGCAATAAGCGCATTTTTATGATGAAAAATGCTATTGACGTTCTCTTCAACAAATTCAATAAGTGTTTCTACAAAGTTTTGTGTATTACCTGGAACACCTGCCGTAACGGTTTTAGCAACTTTGCTAAACAGCCAGCAAAATAACACACCCAGACCGATAGACCACAACATAGTATCAACATTAATCGCCCAGAATCCCATCTCAGCCGCTTCAGCCGCACCGTGAGCAAAGCCCCATCCATTTTCTGGATGGCTGCCAAACGTCAAGTTGGTCAAATGGTGGGATATATATTCTGAGGATGTTTGAGTTCCACTTCCGCTAGCCATACTCAGTTCTCTCGTTTCTTAAAGTTTTAGGAATCGGTGATTTGCCTTCATCTGCAGGTACCAACCGGATACCTGTAGCAATATGAAAGCGAAAAATAAGGAAAATGGGCTCAAAGGACGAACCATGATAAAGACAGCTGAAAAACCTACTATCGATATCGCCATTTTCCATATTTGACCGATATACATTTCTGCCAGAGCCCGATTTGGCGAGCTTTTCTGACCACCGAACAGGATACGTTTTGCAAAATAGGCATTGGGTAGCAAATAAAGCAGCCCTCCCAGTAGTACTGAGTAGGCTTGTGTCACTCCATAAATCAATGTAATGACGGCCATTACTGCTATCAAAAGAGCTTGTATCAGAAATATCCTGATAACTCTGTGTCGTGTTGCCTGAGTATGCTTTCCTGGCTTCAGGTTCATATCCAAGTTCCACTCACGATGAGTCCCTTTTGCACTATTTTGGAAATCTGTTTCCAATCAGCGTGCCGATTATATGGGGTTAGCCCGAGAGACTCAACCTGATAGTAAGGGTTTTGCACTAATGTCTTATCGCAGATCATACTTAAGTCCTTAAAACATCAACCTTGTAGCGTTTTTACTCTGCAAAATTTTTAAGAATATTTTTTAATGCATCAGGCGAGTCGTATGCAATCGTGATTTTTCCTTTACCTTTGTTGCTTTGATTTATCGATACTTTTGCCGCAAAGCGACGTGATAAATCACTTGATATCTGCTCAAGCTGAGGATCTGGTTTTTTTACTTCCCGTATAGGCTTAACAATATCACCAGCTTGCCACTTTCTAACAAGCTCTTCTGTTTGCCTAACTGAAAGCGCTTTGCCTACAACTTCTTGAGCGGCTAATATCTGTTGCTCTAGGTCTAAGCCAAGCAGAGCTCGCGCATGCCCCATCTCTATGTCGCCATATTCCAACATTTTTCGGACATCATCAGTCAACTTCATCAAGCGTAGTAAATTGGCTACGCTCGAGCGCGACTTTCCAACCGCATCAGCAACTTCTTGCTGTGTTAGTTCAAATTCATCTTGTAAGCGTTGCAGTGCTATCGCTTCTTCCATTGGGTTTAAATCTTCACGCTGGATATTTTCTATCAGCGCCATTGCAATAGCAGCTTCGTCAGGCACATTTTTTACAATAACAGGTATCTCATCCAGCCCTGCCATTTGTGAAGCTCTCCAACGGCGTTCACCAGCTATAATTTCATAAAAGTCATCTTCAACCAAACGAATGATTATTGGTTGCATCACACCCTGTACGCGAATAGAACTAGCCAAGTCTTCTAATGCAGAAGGCTCCAAGTCACGGCGAGGTTGATAACGGCCACGCTGAATTTTGTGAACAGACATGAGCTCATAGCCACTATGCGGAGCATTTACTGTTTGTTCTATAGATGCTTCATCTTCGGTATTAATACCCGCTAATAACGCATCCAATCCGCGACCTAAACCTCTTTTTTTAACCATTACTATGCTTCCTGTTGATCGGCTTTCAGAGAATTTTTCAATTCTTGCTTTGTTTTTCTTATCAACTCCCCTGCTAAAGCAAGGTAAGCTACCGATCCACGCGAATTTTTATCGTAGAACAAAACCGGTAAACCATGAGATGGCGCTTCAGCCAACCGAACATTACGTGGAATGACTGTGCGATAAACCTTATCACCAAAATAATCTACTAAATGATTAGAAACATCTTTGGTCAGACTCATTCTTGGATCAAACATAGTACGCAAAATCCCTTCAATTCTTAAATTAGGGTTTAGACGCTGGTTTATTTTATCAATAGTGCCAATTAGCGAACTGATACCTTCAAGGGCATAGTATTCACATTGCATGGGTATGATGACGCCTGACGATGCAGCAAGAGCATTAACTGTCAGTAAGTTTAGAGATGGCGGATTATCGATTAGCACAAAATCATAATTTTCTATGATAGGCGCTAGTGCTGTTTTTAAACGAAACTCTCTTCTGGGCAATTGTAATAATTCAACTTCAGCAGCGGTTAGATCCCCGTTTGAACCAATAACATCGTAACCCACCTTCGGGTTTTTAATAATGGCATCGGCAGCTGTAGACTTTCCTGTCAGCAACTCATAGGCAGAGTGCTGCAAATCATGCTTATCAACGCCACTACCCATAGTAGCGTTGCCTTGAGGGTCAAGGTCAACCATCAACACACGTTTTTTAGTTGCAGCAAGGGACGCAGAAAGATTAACGCATGTTGTCGTCTTCCCCACACCGCCCTTCTGATTAGTTATTGTCAGGATCTTAGCCACAGTTACCCTCTCCCAAGCACCATTAAGTGTCGTGCGCCATGTGTACCTGATACATTCAATGAATGACTGGCTTTTAACTCAATATCGGCAGGCAGCTGAGTTAACTCTTCAGTAGGGTACAAGCCTTTCATGGCAAGAAACACTCCATCTTGGCGGCACAATTGATGTGTCCATTTGATCATATCCGCTATAGAAGCAAAGGCGCGCGATACTACCTCATTGTAGGGTTCATCATCGCATTGCTCTGCACGGCCATTAATAACGGTTAGGTTACTCAAACCCAGTTCAACTTTAACCTGATTTTGGAACCGTGTTTTTTTACCATTACTATCTAGTGTAGTCACATCTAAATCTGGGCAACAAATAGCCAGTGGAATTCCTGGTAATCCAGGTCCACTTCCCACATCGATAATTCGAGGCCCTTTTACAAATGGCAACAAACTTAAACTATCGAGTAAGTGTCGAGTAACCATTTCAGCGGGGTCTTTTACGGCAGTGAGATTATAAGCTTTATTCCACTTCTCTAATAACTGTAAATAAGCCATTAGCTTATCTACTTGTTCATCCGATAACGAAAGCTTCATTTCTTGCGATTGTCGTACCAATGAAGCACGTAATTCTGTCAAATCCATTAACCCGTGGCCTTTTGTTGCTTCTTAATCATCTGTTGCTTTTTAATATTAACCAACAGTAACGAAATTGCCGCAGGCGTCATCCCTTGAATCCGAGATGCGTGCGCAATACTGACAGGTCGCTGCTCTTGTAGCTTGCTTTTTAACTCATTTGAAAGACCACCCACCACCTCATAATCAAAATTATCAGGTAGAGGGGTATTTTCTTGTAATTTAACACGCTCTATATCTTCAATTTGACGGTTGATATAACCCTCGTATTTAAACTGTATTTCCACTTGCTCCGCAACCAACGGATCAGTCACTGCCTGCCCTTTTAATTCAGCAACATCCGCATATTTCAGTTCGGGACGGCGAATGAGATCTGCTAAATTGTATTCACGTTGCATTACAGAAGAGAGTTTATCTTTAATTTTCTCCGCCGCTTCAGTGCCCGGCTGTATCCATGTGCTGCTTAAGCGTTGCTTTTCTATATCAATAGCTTCACGTTTCTTACAAAAAGCAGCCCAGCGCTCATCACCGACTAAACCAAGCTCGCGGCCTTTTTCCGTTAAGCGAAGATCAGCATTATCTTCTCTTAAGATGAGTCGGTATTCCGCACGACTAGTAAACATCCGATAAGGTTCGGATGTTCCCATTGTGATGAGGTCATCCACTAGCACTCCAATATATGCCTCATCTCGACGTGGATACCATTGATCTTGATCTAAAGCACTTGCCGCAGCATTTAGCCCTGCAAGTAAACCTTGAGCCGCAGCTTCTTCATAACCTGTCGTACCATTAATCTGACCGGCAAAATAAAGCCCCTGAATAAATTTCGTCTCTAATGTGTGTTTCAAATCCTGTGGATTGAAGAAGTCATACTCAATTGCATAACCAGGCCTGAGTATATGAGCGTTTTCAAAACCACGAATAGAACGAACAGCGGCTAACTGGACATCAAATGGTAAGCTGGTTGATATTCCATTCGGATATAGTTCGTGAGTCGTTAGCCCTTCAGGTTCAACAAAAATCTGGTGTTGATTCTTATCAGCAAAACGCATGATTTTATCTTCAATTGAAGGGCAGTAGCGTGGTCCAGCACCTTCAATAACGCCAGTATATAAAGGAGATCTATCTAATGCGGCGCGAAGAATATCATGAGTATGTTCATTAGTATGTGTAATAAAACAACTGATCTGTTCAGGATGGTCTGCTTGAGAACCCATAAACGACATTACCGGCCTTGGTGTATCACCTGGTTGGGCCTGCATAACTGAGAAATCTACGCTACGAGCGTCTATGCGCGGTGGCGTACCCGTTTTTAAGCGTTCGACACGAAATGGAAGTTCTCGTAAGCGCTTAGCTAACGCGATTGATGGAGGATCGCCTGCTCTACCTCCTGAGAAATTCTCCATTCCTATATGGATTAATCCGCCTAAAAAAGTTCCTGCTGTTAGCACTACTGATTTCGCATTAAAACGAATGCCTGTTTGAGTGACGACGCCTTTAACTTCGTCTTGCTCAACAATTAAATCATCTGCTGATTGTTGGAATATTTGTAGATTAGGTTGATTTTCAAGAATGTTACGTATGGCAGCTTTGTAAAGAACTCTATCTGCTTGAGCTCGTGTAGCACGTACCGCAGGCCCTTTACGAGAATTCAAAACTCGAAATTGAATACCTCCTTTGTCAGTTGCACGAGCCATTGCTCCATCCAGAGCATCAATTTCTTTTACAAGATGGCTTTTCCCAATACCACCAATTGCTGGATTACATGACATCTGACCAAGCGTTTCGATGTTATGTGTTAGCAATAGTGTTTTAGCGCCTTTACGAGCAGAAGCTAATGCAGCTTCTGTTCCCGCATGTCCTCCGCCAATAATAATGACATCAAATTGATCAGGATAGTCCAATGCTTTTACCTCGATATAAAGCAGGTTACTTATCTATTTACAACGAAACAGATTTGATAGGACGAGCATTATACAGTCTTAATTGATCGAAGGAATGTCTAAAAATTGATCAACTTTATTCTTTATTTGTTTTCTTCTAAATAAATATTAAAGGTATATGAATATATATATAAGATTATTGTTGTTGTTATTATTAAGGAGCTACTTATCTGTTCTTAAGCCTATATTTATCAGCAAAAACAAAGAGATAGACGGGTTGAAACAGGGTCTTGAAACTGTCAGATACCTCTGCTGTACAAGTACATAAGGTGTGCATAAAAGGGCAAGTTATGCACAGGTAAAACTACCCCCAACTTGATCACCTAGATATCCCCTGTTTTACACAGACGTTACTAACAACAAGAATAAAAGTGTTTAACTAATGAATAACCTAAAACCTTGCTGTGGATAAACCTGTGTAAAGTGTTAATAACTTTACTTGGGGATAATCCATCTGGAAATAGAAAAGAAGCTCTTGTTATTTTATCAACAGTGGATAAGTCTTTGGTAATTGTAATTATTCTTTTTTAATCAATGTGTTATATCTGTATATAATTATACATGTAGATAACTTTTGTGTAAGGAAATGTGAGTAATTCACTGTTTTAGAGAAAAGATCAGCCTATAGAAAGGCTGATCGGAACAAAAAAAGTAGAAAATAATTTCAATTATTTGCTTAAAATCATCTCTGCAGCCTTTTCTGCAATCATAATTGTGGGTGAATTGGTATTTCCGGAGGTTATCGTGGGCATAATCGATGCGTCGACGACTCGCAGTTGATCAATTCCGTGGACTTTTAATTGAGAGTCGACAACTGACATTGGGCTGTTGCCCATCTGACAAGTACCGACAGGATGAAAAATAGTGGTGGCAATATCGCCCGCTGCTTTAATGAGCTCTTCATCAGTATGAATCTCAATACCTGGCTTAAACTCTTCTGGTTGGTATTGTTTAAAGGCATCTGCTTTGCAGATATTTCTACTGAGTTTAAGTGCATCAGCAGCCACTTGTTTGTCTTCTTCATGGCTTAGGTAGTTAGGGGTGATGATAGGGGCTGAATAGGGGTTTGCAGAGCTTAATCGAATATGGCCCCGGCTTTTGGGCCTGAGGTTGCAAACAGAAACGGTAATAGCTGGGAACTTATGAAGTGGGTCACCCAACTTTTCGCAACTCAGTGGCTGAATATGGTATTCGAGATTAGCTGTATCGTACTTCTTATCGCTTTTCGCAAAGCCTCCTAACTGACTGGGAGCCATGGATAAAGGGCCTCGTCTGAAAAAAGCATAATCAAAAGCCATTTTAGCCTTGCCAAGCCAGCTATTCGCCTGCTCATTGAGGGTGTCAGCATTTTTGACTTTAAACACTGCCCTAACTTGTAGGTGATCTTGTAGGTTTTCTCCGACACCTGGAAGTTTATGGACAAGGTCTATATTGTGCTGTTTTAAGAGGCGTGGGTTGCCGATGCCTGAGCGCTGTAAAATAATAGGAGAGACAACTGCACCGGCCGATAATATGACTTCTTTATTCGCTCGAGCGTAGGTAGGAACGCCTTGAATATCGAACGCCACGCCTAAGGCTTTTTTATTTTCAATATGTAAGCGGTCAACGTGAGCGCAGGTGATAATTGTTAGGTTGGGCCTATGTGCTATTGGATGTAAAAACCCACTTGCGGATGACCAGCGCTTGCCTTTTTTCTGGTTTACTTGGAAATAGCTAAAGCCTTCGTTATCTCCCGTATTAAAATCATCTATTGATGGTATACCTGTTTCTGCTGCCGCTTGTCTGAAGCTATCGAGTATTTTCCATGAGAGACGTTGTTCCTCTACGCGCCATTCTCCGTTGGCTCCATGGATGTTTGATTCACCTAAGAAATGGTCTTCAGACTTTTTGAAATATGGCAGAAGATCATCCCAACCCCATCCCTCATTACCTAAAGCGGCCCAATGGTCATAATCTTGTTTTTGACCACGCATATAGATCATGCCATTAATGGAAGATGATCCTCCTAACACTTTGCCGCGAGGGTAGTTCAGGGCTCGCCCGTTCAGACCGGCATCTGCCTGTGTTTTAAAACACCAATCAGTTTTAGGATTGTTCATCGTGTAGATGTAACCGATAGGAATATGAATCCAGGGGTAAGTGTCTTTTGTTCCGGCTTCTAATAGCAGAACTTTATTTTTTGGATCAGCTGAGAGCCTATTAGCTAATACGCAGCCTGCTGAACCTGCTCCAATAATGATATAATCAGCCTGAAATTCACACGGGTGCATAACTTCTCCTGATACTCTTTCGCCTGCTTGGCTAAGAGTTGTTGTTTTTATTTGTTATATTCCCTTTTTAGCAAGTTATGAGCCTTTTTCATACGCTCAATTAATCGACTAACAACGGTAGTGCTTAGTGAGTGCTTAGTGAGTGATTAGCTGAGTTCTTACATTCTATGTTGCTTCAGCCCTTACTGTATAAAGAGGTACATACTTTGCCATTTGGAGGTGGTTGAGTGGCAAACAGATCAATTTTACGCTCACTCTGGCGATATACATTTTTAACATTACTATCGGTATGTTTTATATCTTTAGGCATTGTCGGTTTTATTAAGTTTGTTAACCCTCCGACATCTTCCTTTATGTTGATTGACCAATGGCAGAACCCAGAACGTAAGGTTAGACATCTTTGGGTTGAGCTTGAGGATATTTCGCAGTGGATGCCGTTAGCTGTTATTGCTAGTGAAGATCAATCTTTTGTTAAGCATTGGGGGATTGATACGCAACAATTACTGACTGCTTTAAAGGACTATCGCAAGAAAGGCTCTTTGCGAGGAGCAAGTACGATCTCTCAACAGACAGCAAAAAATTTATTCCTTTGGAACGGAAGACATTACATTAGGAAGGTTTTAGAGTTGGGTTTTACATTGGAGATGGAAGGCTTATGGTCAAAGCGGCGTATTATCGAAATTTATCTTAATATTGCAGAATTTGGTAATGGCGTTTACGGTGTTGAAGCGGCTAGTCAGCACTTTTTTGGAATAAAATCCCGTGATCTAACGCAAAAACAAGCGGCCATTTTGGCTGCGGTATTACCCAATCCTAAAAAATATAATGCAGCTCAACCCTCTGCCTATATCAGACAGCGAATAAAATGGATTATCCGCCAAATGAATCAGTTAGGGGGTACCCATTCCATACAGCCACTGTTACAACAAAAGTAAGGTTAGTGTTTTTGTAGCCAGTCCGCGAGCGCTATTCTTTCTTTGTCTGTCATACCTGTTTTATTCATAAATGGCATATCTTTTGAGATAACGGCGCGCGCATGAATGCGCGGAAGCCAGTTCATTATTTGATCTTTTGTATCGTAAATGACACCTGCTGGTGCTGTTGTAAATAATTCGTCAGTGGGAGTAGCGCTATGGCAACTACGACAGCGTTGCTGAATTAAACTGATGGCTTCATTTTCAGAAAGAGCCTTACTTGAAGCATCAAGTTTCATTGGTTTAGGCGCTACTGTCCAAGCCAGAGCTATAAACGCTAAAAATGCTGTGACTAGAATAAAGGGTCTAACGATGCCTTTATGTCGTAAGTTAAAGAAATGACGTGCCCACGCTGCAATTAACATTATTGTCCCTAGAACTAGCCAGCTGTATTCATGGCCGTACGTCATAGGGTAGTGGCTGCTTAACATAATAAAGAGTACAGGTAAGGTTGCGTAGTTATTATGGGTTGAACGTAACTTAGCGTTAATTCCGTATTTGGGGTCAGGCGCTTCGCCTTTTTCTACAGCGGCTACCAATGTGCGCTGTGCAGGCATAATTCCGACGAGTACGTTGGCTGCCATACAGGTACCAATAATTGCACCTACGTGAATATAAGTACCTCTATCACTTAAGACCAAGCCTAAACCAAAGGCAATTAGGGTAAGTAAAACCAACATAACCAAACCAAATATCAAGCCATAATTAACTAATGGTGACTTACAGGCTAAATCATAAATAACGACCCCGCCCAGAATACTACCCAATCCAATAGCAATAGCCGATAGTTGAGATATGTTGGCTTTATTTGTATCGATTAAGTAGGCATCAGCACCGACATAATAGATCAAGCTGAGTAATAAAAAGCCAGTAATCCAGGTACTGTATGCTTCCCATTTGAACCAGTGTAGTGTCTCTGGCATTTGTTCAGGCGCTAAGCGGTATTTGGCTACTTCGTAGAAACCCCCACCGTGTATTGCCCAGAGGTCACCAGAGATTCCTTTGTCTTTTTTCCATTGCGGGGGGCTTTGTAGCGTGTTATCTAACCAAATAAAATAGAAAGAGGCGCCAATCCAAGCTATTGCTGTGACTACATGTAAAAAACGCAGTATTAAGCTGATCCAATCTATTAGGTAAGGATCCATAGTTCATGCCTCTTATTACGTCACTAACATGATAAAATGCGTGGACTTAGTGCATTACAGAATTGAGAAGTATCTGTTTATCAAAGGTAACGAATATTTAATAGTTTGTTTTTGAATGATTTTTTATTTCTTGGGAGGCTTATTTAGCGACCATCTGAAATAATATTTGTATTCAAGTCATCCTAAAACTTGTCTTATTAGTCAGGTTTTGTACTAATTCTGCCACTGTGCGTTAAAAATAAGAATCTATTTTTGAACGGTTGGCTGGTTTTTTGCATTTCTGAGAGAAACTAATTTTACGTTAGTACTGTGCAGTACGTGATGCAAAAATCGTTCAACGGTGAGAAGAGGACACACATGAATACTCCTACAGCCAGTTTTCAGCCCGATCGCCCTAAACGGCTTATTATGCAAGGTATTACCAAGCAATATCCCGGTTGCCTAGCGAACGATAGTATTGATATTGATATCGGCGTGGGAGAGATACATGCCTTGCTGGGTGAGAACGGTGCAGGTAAAAGCACCTTAATGAAGATTATTTACGGTCTAGTCAAGCCTGATGCCGGAGAGATAACCTGGGAAGGTGACAAGATCCGCATTAAAGATCCTGCACATGCTAGAAAATTAGGCATAGGTATGGTATTTCAACACTTTTCCTTATTTGAAACGCTCACCGTTACCGAAAATATTGCTTTAGCCTTGGGCGATGAAGCTAAGGACATGAAAGTTTTAGCTGAAAAAATTCGTACGGTATCAGCACGCTATGGCATGGCACTTAACCCTGATCGCTATGTACACTCCTTGTCTGTAGGAGAAAGGCAGCGGGTTGAGATAGTACGTTGTCTAGTACAGGACATTCGTTTGTTAATCTTGGATGAACCTACATCAGTATTAACCCCGCAAGAGGTCGATACGCTTTTCGTTACGCTACGTCGTTTAGCGGAAGAAGGCTGCAGTATTTTGTTTATTAGTCACAAGTTAAACGAAGTTAAGGCTCTATGCCATCGTGCCACTGTGTTACGAGCTGGACATGTATCAGGCGCTTGCCTTCCTACAGAAGAAGATGCATCCAGTATGGCGCGGATGATGGTTGGCGATGAAACCCCTATTAGCATGGCGTATGACAAAGTTCAGGGGCAGGATATCTTTTTACAAATTCGCGGTTTGAGTCGTATTAGTGAGGATCCTTTTGGTGTTGATCTGAAAAATATCAATTTGGATGTACACGCCGGTGAAATTGTAGGTATTGCCGGAGTGGCGGGTAATGGCCAAGAAGAATTATTGGCAGCGTTGAGTGGTGAAGATATCATCAAAAATCACGATGCTATTCATTTTCCGTGTGGCCCCGTTGGGAATTTATCCCCAGAAAAGCGTCGCGGTAAAGGGCTTGCCTTTGTACCTGAAGAGCGCTTGGGACGCGGTGCTGTCCCTGATATGAGTTTGAAAGATAATGCTCTTTTAACAGGCTTTCTAACAGGCTTGATTAAAAACGGCATGATAGACCATGAGAGTACTGATAGCTTTGCTAAAAAAATCATTAAAAAGTTTAAAGTAAAGACGCCTAACAGTGGCACCCATGCTAAAAGCTTGTCGGGTGGTAACCTTCAAAAATTTATTATTGGTCGTGAGATAATGCAAAATCCGCGGTTGTTAATAGCAGCTCACCCGACGTGGGGAGTCGATATTGGCGCGGCAACGGCTATTCATCAGGCGTTGATTGAATTACGAGATAACGGTGCTGCTATTTTGATCGTTTCTGAAGATATCGATGAGCTATTTCAAATATCAGATCGTTTATGTGCACTTTGCGATGGTGCACTCTCTCCTATTAAGCCTGCCCCTTCGACAACAGTCGAAGAAGTAGGACGTTGGATGGCAGGGATATTTGATACAGACGTTTGTGATGATGAATTGTTTGATAAAAAATCAGTTTCTGCACAAGCCACGGCTACAGCCGTTCAGACTCATTAAGGAGTGGTAGATGTTTCTTAAGTTAGTACCTCGTGCAGAGCACTCCCGCAAGATGGCATATTTATCACCTCTGCTAGCCGGAGTTCTAACCCTGGTTACGGGGGGAATCTTTTTTTATCTGCAAGGGCATGATCCTCTTTTTGCTCTAAAAACGATGCTTTATACGCCTATATCAGATACCTATGGCTTAGCTGAGTTATGCGTTAAAACGGCTCCTATTTTACTGTGTGCTATTGGTCTGGCTATCGTGTTTAAGGCACAAGTGTGGAATATCGGTGCGGAAGGGCAGCTATTAATGGGGGGGCTCACTGCGAGCGCGTTAGCGGTCAATATCATAGAAGTAGAGGCTGCATGGGCTTTGCCGGTAGTGATGTTGGCGGGAATTGCTGGTGGTGCTTTATGGGCATTACTGGCTGCTTGGTTAAAAACCCACTTTAACGCTAACGAAATTCTAACAACCATCATGTTTAACTATATCGCACTCAACTTACTAATATTCTCGGTGCATGGTCCGTTAAAAGATCCTGATGGGTATAACTTCCCTGAATCCGCCTTGTTCGGCGATGCCTCTTTGTTACCAATTCTAGTGGAGGATACACGTGTACATGCTGGGATATTGTTTGCCTTGCTGGCGGTTGTCATTATTTGGGTTTTATTGGCTCGTAGCTTTATCGGCTTTCAAATAAAAGTATTGGGGTTGGATGCTAGCGCTGCAAGACTGGCCGGTTTTAAAGATAAAAAGCTTGTATGGATTGCTATGTTAATCAGTGGTGGTTTGGCTGGGCTAGCAGGTGCCGGTGAAGTTGCTGGTCCACTAGGGCAGCTCGTACCGCAAATATCACCCGGGTATGGTTATGCAGCTATCATTGTTGCTTTCTTAGGACGTTTACACCCTGTTGGTATTTTGTTTGCCAGCTTATTAATGGCCCTTATTTATATGGGTGGAGAGATGGCTCAAATTGAACTGAATATGCCGCTGGCTATTACCGGTTTGTTTCAAGGCATGTTGCTGTTTTATCTCCTTGCATGCGATGTATTGATTGGTTACAAAATTAAATTTCCTTGGTCAGGTGTGAAAACAGTGACAAGCCGTGTGGAGCAACAATAATGGATATTGATCTTATTACGAATATTCTCTACGCCATGATACGTACCGGGACCCCGCTACTGATTGTAGCCTTAGGTGAAATGGTATGTGAAAAAAGCGGTGTTTTAAATTTAGGCCAAGAAGGCATGATGTTGATGGGCGCTGTGGCAGGGTTTATAGCAACCTGGCTGACCGGTAGTTTGTTTTTTGGCTTCTTGATGGCGATCGTTGCGGGAGTGGTAATGTCGCAACTATTTGCCATGATAGCGTTGGGGCTTAACGCTAACCAAGTAGCGACAGGATTAGCATTGACCATTTTTGGAGGCGGTTTATCTGCGTTTATTGGTTCAAGCTTTGTGGGTAAACCTATAGACGGGCTAGAAATTATTGCTATCCCGTTTCTCAGTGATATTCCTGTGATCGGCAAGATGTTATTTGCTCAAGACTTAATCGTTTACTTATCTTTTGTCTTATTCGGTATTATTTTTTGGTTTTTCCGTTCCAGCCGTACCGGCTTAATTGTAAAGGCTGTTGGAGAGAATCCGCATGCGGCTAACGCTATTGGCTTGCCTGTTTTGCGTACTCGTTATTTAGCCGTGGCTTTTGGTGGCGCAATGGCGGGTTTAGCGGGCGGCTATTTATCACTAGCCTATACGCCTTTATGGGCTGAGAATATGACCGCCGGGCGCGGTTGGATTGCACTAGCATTGGTTGTTTTTGCTAGCTGGCGTACTGAGAGAATCCTGCTGGGGGCTTATTTGTTTGGTTTAGCCAGTATTCTACATCTGGTAGCACAAGGCTTAGGCTTTGCTGTTTCTCCTAATCTATTAGCGATGTTACCTTACATTGCTACAGTACTGGTTTTGGTGATGATGTCCCGTAATCAGGGGCGCAGCAAAATGTATGCGCCAATATCATTAGGCAAACCGTTTCATGCGGGAGCTTAAGGTAAATGATTAAAAACAGTTCCCTGTGGATAAAAAATCCACTGGCTATTTTGTCTAACCCAAAAGAAGATGCTCGTGGTGGTATTGTTGTTTCAGGCGGTAAAATTACTGAGCTGGTGGCTGTAGGGGCATTGCCCTCTCAGCCATATGATCAGATTTATGATGCTAGTCGACATGTCATATTGCCGGGGTTGATTAATACTCACCATCACTTCTATCAAACACTAACTCGAGCCTACCCTGACGCGCTGAATAAAGAACTATTTCCTTGGTTAAAGACACTCTACCCTCTGTGGGCAGGTTTAGAGCCTGAGATGCTAGCCTCTGCTAGCCGCTTGGCGTTAACAGAGCTGATGTTATCGGGCTGTACATTGGCAGCTGATCATCATTATCTGTTTCCTGAAGGTATGGAAAACGCCATCGATGTACAGGTTGCTGAGGCTGAGAAGCTCGGTATACGGGCGATGTTGACACGTGGTTCAATGAGCCTTGGTGAGAAAGATGGTGGCTTACCACCACAAACAACGGTTCAGAGTGAAGAACAAATATTGAGTGATAGTGAGCGACTTATTCAGCGTTATCACCAGCGCGGTGAAGGTGCTATGACCCAAATAGCATTGGCCCCCTGCTCGCCTTTTTCGGTAACGCCAGAAATTATGCAAGCAAGTGCATTGCTGGCGGAAGGCCATGATGTACGTCTACATACTCACTTAGCAGAAACCATCGACGAAGAAACATTCTGCCTGCAACGTTTTGGTATGCGCACAGTTGACTACCTTGAGAGCGTAGGCTGGTTATCGTCACGCACGTGGTTAGCACATGGTATTCACTTTGATGATGAAGAGATTCGTCGTTTAGGCCACGCCGGTGTGGGTGTATGCCACTGCCCGACATCTAACATGATGCTAGCATCAGGTATTGCCCGCACAAAAGAGTTAGAAGCGGCGGGCGTAGCTGTTGGCTTAGGTGTGGATGGATCAGCATCAAATGATGGCTCCAATATGATTCAGGAGGTCCGCCAGGCTTTATATCTTCAACGTTTACGCTATGGGTCATCGGCTGTAACCCATTTCGATGCATACCGCTGGGCGACACAGGGCTCTGCTGCTGTCTTAGGGCGAAGTGATGTAGGAGAAATAGCGCTGGGTAAGCAAGCAGACGTGGCGATGTTTACATTAGATGAGCTGCGCTTTTCAGGCAGTCATGACCCATTAGCCGCTTTACTACTGTGCGGCGCTGATAGAGCTGATCGTGTCATGATTGCGGGCCGATGGACTGTCGAGGATGGTGAGGTACCAGGCGTTGACAGGCATGCGCTCATTGCAGAGCACAGTGCGTTAGCTAACAAGCTTGCGGTTAAGTTGCAGCACTAGAATATTTTTACACTAGAAAAACCTGACTATTAGGTTATGATTTCTGGCAATGCTATGTCTTGCCATGTTTTTGTAAGGCATATTAAATTTTGGTTGATGAGGAATATTTGATGGGACAGTCGCCATACAGTAAAGATTTTCCAGTGACTTGGGAGGAGCTGCACCGTAACTCCCGTGCGTTATCATGGCGTTTACTGGAGTTGGGCCCGTGGAAAGGTATTATTGCTATCACGCGTGGGGGGTTAGTACCTGCGGCCATTTTGGCTCGTGAGCTGGATATTCGTTTGATCGATACCGTGTGTGTTACTAGCTATGGTGTAAATAACGAAGGTGATGCAGCGATGCATCAGGGTGAGTTGAACATTCTTAAAGGCGTGGAAGGCGATGGCGAAGGCTTTTTGCTGGTAGATGACTTAGTTGATACGGGCAAAACAGCTCGCTGTGTACGTGAAATGTTACCTAAAGCCCATTTCGTAACTTTATATGCTAAGCCTGCTGGTCGACCTTTGGTTGATACTTACGCAATGGAAGTGAGCCAAGATACTTGGATTCGTTTTCCATGGGATATGGAATACACTTTCTCAACACCTTTAGCAGATAGAACAAATACCGCAGGCTGAGCGTCTTAGCCAACAATAATAAGTGTCTTAACGAGGATTTCCGTAATGAAGAAAATCGTGTTAAAAAAACTCCTAACGGGCTTAATTGCTGGCGTAGGTTTAGTGGCTACATTAGGCGCTCAGGCAGCAGACCCTTTTAAAGTAGGTTTTGTGTACGTAGGGCCCGTAGGTGATCATGGATGGAGTTATCAGCATGATCAGGGGCGCTTGGCTGTTGAAAAGCATTTTGGCGATAAGGTAAAAACCACTTACGTTGAAAATGTACCAGAAGGTGCTGATGCTGAACGTGTTATCCGTAATCTTGCTAAAACGGGCCACGATCTGATTTTTACAACGTCCTTTGGTTTTATGAATCCAACGTTAAAAGTTGCTAAGCGTTTTCCTAAAGTAACGTTTGAACATGCGACAGGCTATAAACTGAAAAAAAACGTAGGTACTTACATATCTAATACCTATGAAGGACGTTATGTCGCGGGCTTTACTGCTGCAAAAATGACCAAGTCTAATAAAATTGGTTATATTGCTTCCTTCCCTATTCCTGAGGTTATTCGTGATATCAACGCTGTGCAGATGGCGTTAAATAAATATAACCCGGATGCTGAACTGAAAATCATTTGGGTCAATAGCTGGTTTGATCCAGGTAAAGAAGCGGATGCCGCTAATGCGATGATGGATCAGGGCGTGGATGTTATTTTGCAACACACGGATAGCCCGGCAGCAATGCAAGCCGCTAATAGACGCGGTGCCTATGCTGTAGGACAGGCATCTGATATGTCTAGTTTTGGTAAGAAGGCGCACATTCTTTCGGTTGTGGATAACTGGTCTCCCTTCTACATCAAGCGTGTTCAGCAAGTGATGGATGGTACTTGGAAGTCTGAAGATCATTGGGGTGGAATGGCTGAAGAAGAGATTGTTATTCCTGAGTTCAGTGATAGTGTCCCTGCGGATGTGGTAGCTGAAGCTCAAGCGATGATTGCTCAGATTAAAGCCGGAACTCTGCATCCGTTCGCCGGCCCTATTAAAAACCAAGCGGGCGAACTTAAAGTAGCTGAAGGCGAAATTTTACCGCATGATGAATTAGCGGGTATGAGCTGGTATATAGAAGGTGTTCCAGGAGAAATTCCTAGATAAATAGGAAAGATAACCTAAGGAACACTAGGGGGCTTATGCCCCCTTTTTTGATCGTTTTTTTAAGCTTATAACGGGAGCTTTTATGATAAGTATTACCCACTTTATTACACGGCTCCCTAAAGCTGAATTGCATCTTCACCTTGAAGGGAGTTTAGAGCCAGAATTAATGCTCAAGCTAGCGCAACGTAACAAGCTGTCGTTGCCTTATGATGATATCGCTGCGATTAAAGCTGCGTATGAGTTCGAAAATTTGCAGGACTTTCTTGATATTTATTACCAAGGCGCCAATGTATTGCAGACGGAACAGGACTTCTTTGATCTAACGTGGGCGTACCTTCTACGTTGTAAAGAACAAGGTGTAGTGCATACCGAGCCTTGTTTTGACCCGCAAACGCACACAGACCGAGGCATCCCTTTTCAGGTAGTGATCAACGGCATCAATGCGGCTTTAAAACAGGCAGAAACTGAATTAGGTATCAGTAGTTATCTAATACTCTCATTTTTACGTCATTTATCTGAAGAGGCTGCTTTTGAAACGTTAGAGATGGCATTGCCATACCGTGATCAGTTTATCGCTGTTGGTCTAGACAGTTCTGAAATGGGCCACCCACCAGAGAAGTTCCAGCGTGTATTTGCTAAAGCTCGCGCTGAAGGTTTCAAGGCGGTTGCTCATGCCGGTGAAGAAGGCCCTCCAGAATATGTGTGGTCAGCGTTAGACTCACTTAATGTAGACCGTATTGACCATGGTGTACGTGCCTATGAAGATTCTGAACTGATGCAGCGCTTGGTTGATGAGCAGGTTCCTCTAACGGTATGCCCGTTATCGAATACGCGCTTAAAAGTGTTCTCAGATATGGCAGACCACACCATATTAAAAATGCTGGACCAAGGGGTGATGGTGACAGTAAACTCCGATGACCCCGCTTATTTTGGCGGCTATGTCGTTGAAAACTACCAAGCACTGTATGAATCTCTAGAGATGACACGTGATCAATTAACACAGCTTGCGATCAATAGCATTAACGCTAGTTTTTTACCTCAAGACGCAAAAAATTCTATTCTCCTGAAGATTGAGTCTGTTTGAATTTAGACGCGCTATTCATATTACTTCGGTTTAGTATATGGCTCCCACTAAACCATTACCTGCGGCAGTAGTGCTATGAATAAACAGCCTTTTTTTGAATTAAAACCTGATACCGTCCTGTATGCCGTAGAGTCTCTTGGTTACTTAAGTGATGGGCGCATAATGGCTCTAAATAGCTACGAGAACCGCGTATATCAAGTAGGTATTGATGAGAAGACACCCCTTATTGCAAAATTTTATCGACCAGAGCGTTGGAGTGATGAGCAGATACTAGAAGAACATCAGTTCATGTATGAGCTGGTGGACCAAGAGCTTTCTGTTGTTGCGCCGATGAGAAATGAAAAAGGCGACAGCCTTTTTTGTTATGAAGATTTTCGTTTTTCCTTATTTGAGCGCCGTGGTGGTCGTGCTCCAGAATTAGATGATCCAGAACATCAGTTTCAATTGGGACGCACTATCGGCCGGATACATCAAGTCGGCCAGTCTCATGATTTTATCCACAGGCCTACTATGGATATTCAAAGCTATGGAATTGACAGTGTCGATTTTATAAGCCGGGAATTTATCCCCAGTTCTTTAAAAAATGCGTATGACAGCCTTACATCTGATCTTTTACGTGAAATTGACGCTGCTTTTAAACGTGCCGGTAATGTGAAGTTGATACGTGTGCATGGTGATTGCCATGCAGGGAATATTTTATGGAGGGATGATACGCCACACTTTGTAGATTTTGATGATGCTCGCATGGCACCGGCTATCCAAGATTTGTGGATGTTTTTAACTGGGGATAGGCATCAACAACAATTACAAATTGGTGAAGTCATTGAAGGCTACAATGAGTTTGCGGATTTTGACCCTCGTGAACTGCATTTAGTTGAAGCGCTACGTACACTTCGGATGATGTACTACGCGGCGTGGATTGCTCGCCGTTGGGATGATCCTGCTTTTCCTCACAGTTTTTCTTGGTTTAATACCGAACGTTACTGGGGAGAACATCTTTTACAGTTACGAGAGCAATTTTTTGCATTGCAGCAACCCGTGCTAAAACTACTTTGATATCCCTATATTGATGTAGGTGTTCGAGAGAGCTTTTAGATAGATTTTGAGATGGCTTTGAATTAACGAATGTCTAATCATCAGTCGAGTAGCCAACCTATCAGCCCTGCTCATGTGCGCGTGGCAGGAATTACGCTGTATCTAATGATATTGTTCTCAGTCGTGAATGGACTGAGCGATGCTATTCCTAGCTGGTGGGCAGGTGTAGCAGGTTGGTGCGCTGCTTTGTTGTTAATACGCCGTGTACGTAAGATGCAGCTCCTCCAGTCGGGGCTTATGATGCTGGTGGGTCTTAGCTGTTTGTTATGGAGCTTCTCACAAAGTGAAACGGTGCTTTGGTTAAAAGCCTTGAGTGCCAACCAAGCTCTGGTGGCGATGTTGGCTGCGGTAAGCTTTCTGCGATTGGTCGCTGCTTCTTCGATGAGTAAAGGCCACAGGGAACCACAAGGTAAAAAAGCTTTCTGGAAAACCCTGCTAGGTGTCCACCTTTTTGGTTCTGTTATTAATTTGTCGGCGATGATGATTATGGCCGAACGCCTTAACCAAAAGCAGCCTTTAAGCATGACACAGGCTGCGACGCTTTCTCGTGGTTTTGGTACTGTTGTGCTTTGGTCGCCGATTACTGCAGCGATGGGAGTTGCACTTACGAATACAGCTGGAGCAAACCTGTTTGTACTGGCTATGGCTGGACTACCTATTGCTGCTGTTGCTTTGTGGCTTGCAGGAACAGATATCACAACAGAGATAAAGGTTGAGCAGTTTAAAGGTTATCCACTGGACTTATCGGCTTTATGGATGCCTTCGTTGTTGGCCATATCAATTATGGCGTGTCATTTTTTATTACCACTGGTTCCAGTACTTACACTGATCTCTTTTTTATCCATTTTACTACCACTTATTGTGCTCGCTTTTAAAAAGTCCACTATACGTGGAAAGCCTCCGACAGGCTTACCTGTGTATAAACATCACGTTCTTAATGTTATCCCCAATATTGGTTCAGAATTACTGCTGTTTCTTGCGGCGGGTGTCTTGGCTGTCGGTATTGGGTCGGTGATGACATCGGCTGACATAGTACTTGGTTTTACCCATGTTGGTGCATGGCAAGCCAGTGTGCTGCTGACAGTGTCTGTCGTTTTAGCTATTGTTGGTGTACATCCAGTGATCACTGTAGCAACAGCGGGAGGTTTGTTTGCCAATATCGATGTTGCTCCAGATTTACTAGCGATGACATTTTTAATGTGTTGGTCAGGTGGTGTTATCGCATCACCGTTATCAGGAATGCATCTAACCCTGGCGGGTCGTTTTAATATTAGTAACTTTCAATTATTTATGCGCAACCGGAGCTTTTCAGTTAAGTTTTTGGTTTTGCAGATTCTATTTTTACATCTTTATGAGGCGTTAGGCGTGTTATAACTCTAGTTATACCTACGCTCTTTATTCACATAGCTATCTATCTTAATACTTTATCCGACAGTACAAGAGGCAATGTCATGAGTCATTCATCAAGCTATACACCACCGAAAGTCTGGACGATGGAAGCACCCAGCGGTGGAGAGTTCGCGAACATTAATCGTCCGGTTGCAGGTGCAACTCATACCAAGGCGCTTCCTGTGGGTCAGCATCCTTTGCAGCTTTATTCTCTTGCTACGCCTAATGGAATGAAGGCTACCATTATGCTTGAGGAGCTTTTAGCACTTGGGCATGAAGGTGCGGAGTATGATGCTTGGTTGATTCGTATTACGGAGGGTGATCAGTTTTCAAGTGGCTTTGTTGAGATTAATCCTAACTCTAAAATTCCTGCGCTTGTGGATAACAGTACAGAAACAGCAACGCAAGTATTTGAATCGGGTTCTATTTTGTTTTATCTCGCTGAAAAGTTTGATGCATTACTGCCTAAGGCGCTAGCCGACAGGACTGAAGTAATGAACTGGCTGTTTTGGCAGATGGGGTCTGCGCCCTATCTTGGCGGTGGGTTTGGGCACTTTTATGCCTATGCACCGGAAAAGTTTGAGTACCCGATTGATCGTTTTACCATGGAAACAAAGCGGCAGTTGGATGTACTTGACCGAGCATTGGCTGAGCGTCCGTATATTGCTGGAAACGAATACAGTATTGCTGATATCGCTATTTGGCCTTGGTATGGTGGTTTAGTGTTAGGTCATTTATATGACGCTGCAGAGTTTCTTGCGGTACATGAATATACACATGTGCAGCGCTGGGCAAATGATATAGCTAAACGCCCCGCTGTCATTCGTGGCCGTAAGGTCAACAGAACATGGGGGGAGGAAGCGGATCAGGTACCAGAACGTCATGATGGCGCTGATCTTGATTAGGTGTGGCTTGTTTATTAGGTCCTAATTACAAATAGGAAGATTACTTTCCGATACAGAAACTGGAAAATATTCGTCCTAATAAATCATCATTACTAAATTGGCCAGTAATTTCACCTAAGGCTTGCTGAGCTTGCCTTAGGTCCTCGGCGAGTAACTCTCCTGCACCATTGTGGATAAGTTGATCTCGACCGGTTTCTAGTAATTGTGAAGCGCTATTGAGTGCTTCAAGGTGGCGACGACGAGCAAGAAAGCCACCTTCTGTTGTCGCTTGGTAACCCATACAGGTTTTAAGGTGGTCACGTAGCGTCTCTATGCCCTCCCCAGCTTTCGCCGATAGATTGATTAGCGTATGACCGTGCACCTCTTGTAGGCCGAATTCTTCGCCACTCAGGTCAGATTTATTGCGGATAACCGTGATTTTACTTTGATCTTGTAACTGGTCTACAAACTCAGGCAAAATTTGCTGGGGGTCATCTGCGTGCGTTTTGGTGCTATCAACCATTAATAGCACTCTATCTGCTTTGTGAATCTCTTCCCAAGCACGACTAATACCAATCCGCTCAACTTCATCCGGCGCATCACGTAATCCAGCGGTATCGATAATGTGAAGTGGCATGCCATCAATGTGGATATGTTCACGTAACACGTCACGTGTTGTCCCAGCAATATCAGTAACAATGGCCGTTTCTCTACCTGCTAGTGCATTTAACAGGCTGGATTTGCCTGCATTGGGTCGTCCTGCAATAACAACGCTCATCCCTTCGCGAATTAAACTACCCTGCTTTGCTTCACTTAGCACGGCGGCTAGGTTGGCAATAATGCCATGTAGATCAGAGAGTACTTTTCCGTCAGCGAGGAAGTCGATCTCTTCTTCGGGGAAATCTATGGCTGCTTCAACATAGATACGTAACTGGATAAGTGATTCTACTAGCGTGTTTATTCGGCGAGAAAATTCACCTTGTAAGGAGCGTAATGCACAACGTGCAGCTTGTTGCGATGAACTGTCGATAAGGTCTGCGATAGCTTCTGCTTGTGCTAGGTCGAGCTTGTCATTTAAGAAAGCGCGCTCGGAGAACTCTCCTGGTCTTGCAAGTCGAGCACCAAGAGACTGAACACGTTGTAGCAGGAAATCCATCACCACAGGGCCGCCATGCCCTTGTAGCTCTAAAATATCTTCACCGGTAAAGGAATTAGGACCAGGAAAATAAAGGGCTATCCCTTCATCGAGTTCGTTTCCTTGTGAGTCCTTGAATGCCCCGTAATGTGCATAACGGGGTTTTGGTAAGTGTCCGAGAACCTGTTCTGCAATCTCAACTGCCTTTGGGCCTGATACGCGAATAATTCCCACACCGCCACGCCCTGGAGCGGTGGCTTGTGCAGCAATGGTTTCTTGAGGTATCAGGCTCATAGGTACTCCGTTTGTCTTGCCGCATTTAAAAAGGCTCCCGTAGGAGCCTTTTTAGAACGTTACGCTACTTTGAGGATGCGCTAGGTTCTGCTTCAATCTGTTTGTTAATCACATACTGTTGTGCGATAGATAATACGTTGTTCACTACCCAGTACAATGTCAGACCTGCAGGGAACCACAGGAAGAAGAAAGTGAACATGATAGGCAACATTTTCATTACTTTAGCCTGCATTGGATCCGGAGGTGTTGGGTTCAGCGATTGCTGAATAAACATACTCACACCCATAATAATTGGCAGAATAAAGTAAGGGTCTTTTGCTGAAAGGTCCGTCAGGTAGAGGAAGTCTGCATGGCGCAGCTCAACTGATTCCATGAGTACCCAATACAAAGAGATGAAAATCGGCATTTGAGCAACAATAGGTAAACAGCCGCCCAACGGGTTGATCTTCTCTTTCTTGTACAGCTCCATCATAGCCTGAGACATCTTCTGGCGATCGGCACCGTGTAGCTCTTTCAAGCGAGTCATTTCAGGGCCAAACTTACGCATCTTGGCCATAGACTTGAAGGCTTTTGCGTTTAACTGGAACAGTAATGCCTTCACTAGAAGCGTGATACAAATAATAGTCAGCCCCCAGTTTCCTACGATTCCATGAATCCACTTAAGAACAACATAGAGTGGTGATGCAATCCACCACAGCCAACCGAAATCAAGAGTACGGTCCAGCATAGGTGCCGCCGCTTCCATCTGGTTTACATCTTTAGGGCCTGCATAAAAAGATGCGGAAACAGTTTTCTCGCCCCCAGCGGCTACTTCAAACGAAGGCGATACAAAACCTGCTATATAGTTACCATTGAGTTTACGAGTGCTGTAAGTGTATTCAGCTCCTGGTGTAGGTATCCATGCACTTAAGAAATAGTGCTGAACCATAGCTGCCCAACCGTCAGGTGTTGTTTCACTGAAGTTAGTTTCATTAATATCATCAAAGTCATATTTTCTATAACTGTCTGAAGCTGTCGAAAAGACAGGACCAAGGTAAGATTGCATACCCATATCAGTTGATGAATTAGGGTCAGCACTTTGGTCACGTTTTATTTGAGCAAATAAGTTTGCTTGGAACGTTTCAGTAGAGGTGTTATTAACGATATATTCTTGGCCAATAGTGTAAGAGCCTTTGCTGAAGATATATCGCTTAGTAATGTTAACCCCTTTAGCATCGCTAAAGACTAGATCAACATTAACGTTGTCTTGATTGTCCAGAGTGTATTCGCTTTTTTCTACTGAGTAGGTTGGGCGTCCGTCTGGGTTTGCATCTGGGCCGTTTGTGCCAACCAAACCACTTTGTGAAACGTAAGTGCGGTTAACATTTTGTTCAAGCAGAATAAATGGAAGCTCGCTTCCTAACGTTGCTTTATAAGCAGGTAAGGCTACTTGAATAATATCGCCGCCCTTCGCATCAATAAGCACATCTAATACATCAGTTTTAACTGTGATTAGTTGAGCTGGTACTGTGCCTGAAGTGGCGGTTTCTGTGGTGGGTAACTCACCTGTAGAGCTCTTTTTTTCAGCATTAACTGCACTAGGAAGGTCGCTGCTTGTTGATGCACTGCCGTAGACAGATACAGAAGCAGCCGGGGCTTGTGCTGTTGGTTGCTGACCGTAATCCTCATTCCACTGTAATACCAGCATATATGAGATAAGTGCCAGAGCGGCAACTAGTATGACTCGCTGTACATCCATAAGTTTAAGACCGTTAATCTTGCTTGTTAAGTACGTGTTTGGATTTTTTATTCAACCGAGACCAGCATTTTTCGGCAAGACGATGTAAGTCGCATGCGCTTATATCACCCAGTCCTGGACGTGCCAGAATGATCATATCGACGGGTGGTAGGTTTTGCTGGTTAAGGCGAAATGACTCGCGAATGATACGCCGAACATGATTACGTTTCACTGCTCTACGTACATTTTTTTTTGAAATCACAAACCCGAGACGTGGATGTTCGAGTCCGTTATGACGGGCTAGTATCAGTATTTTCTGATCTGGGACTTTGACAGTGACCCCATCAAAGACTTTTTGAAAGTCCCCGGCAGTCAGCAAACGCAGCTGTCGGGGATATCCGAATTCGGTCATTCAAGTACCAGATCCGGTCGCAGTCTGTTATTAAGCAGACAGACGCGAACGGCCTTTTGCACGACGGCGGTTGATAATTGCGCGACCACTTTTAGTAGCCATGCGAGCACGAAAGCCGTGTGTACGAGCACGTTTTAAAACGCTTGGTTGAAATGTTCTTTTCATCAGTCAGTACCTACTATTAACGCTTGTTAAGTGCTCGGTTATTAGCTGGCTGAAGCTACAGAGCAAAATTAAGACGCGAAATTCTAGTGAATTAATTAAGATAATTCAAATGGTTTTTTAGTTAATGCGTGAAAATAGGTTAATAAATTTATTAGGCCTCTTTTTTCAGTCGGTGGATAAGTAAAACTGGATAAAAATGTTTATAAGTCTTTGTTCTTTTATATAACAATAACTTGGGCTGTTAGTAAGTGGTTACGTATTATGTTGGTTTACTGTTTGTAAGTGAAAAATAGTATGAAAAACATACAATTTTCCATGTATTGATGCGCATATTATTATTTGTACTTAAGTTATCATTATTTAGCATTGCTGTGTGGATAAGTGTTGTGGATCACTGTAGAATAGCGGCTATATAACAGTCACTTATGCTGTTTTCAGTGCGAATCATTATTTTTGCGGAGAGTTTATGTCGGGAGATTTGTGGGAACGTTGTTTGCCTAGCCTGCAAAGTGAGTTCCCTGCTCAGCAGTATAATACTTGGATTCGCCCGCTGAGTGCTGATGAAAGCCAAAATTCTGTTGTCGTTCTTCTGGCTCCCAATCGTTTCGTAAGAGATTGGGTTAATGATAAATTCCTTTCCCGTATTAGGCAGGTCGTTAGTGATGTTTCGGGAGACATCAGTATTGATGTCCGCGTAGATATTGCCGCTGTTGTTGCAGGTGCTTCCTCTGCTCGTCGAATGCCACCGCGTCCTCGGCCTGCTGCGCCTCCACCTGTATCTGCCTATGCCGAACCTGCTCAAGTTGAATATGAACCTCAAGCAACTAATGCGCCTTCTTCTGTTGTAAGCGCTCACTCTGCGCCTGTTGCTGTGATACCAGCGCCTCAGCTGGAGCTGGATGTTGGCGTTTCTGAACCAGGTAGAGCCATTGATGTAAATGTAGAAGGTGGTTTGCGTCACCAGTCAAATTTGAACAGAGCCTTTACGTTTGAGTCATTTGTTCAGGGTAAATCAAACCAGCTGGCATTAGCTGCAGCGCAACAAGTGGCTGATAACCCTGGTGGAGCGTACAACCCACTCTTTATATACGGTGGTGTTGGTCTAGGTAAAACCCATTTAATGCATGCCGTTGGCATGGAAATGCTACGCCAAAACCCTAATGCTCGTATCGTTTATCTACACTCTGAACGTTTTGTGGCCGATATGGTTAAGGCACTGCAACTCAATGCTATTAATGACTTTAAACGTTATTACCGTTCAGTTGATGCTCTGTTGATCGATGATATTCAGTTTTTTGCGGGTAAAGAGCGCTCTCAAGAAGAGTTTTTCCACACATTCAATGCATTATTAGAAGGTGGTCAGCAGATGATTCTGACCAGTGATCGTTACCCCAAAGAGATTAACGGCGTCGAAGAACGCTTGAAATCACGTTTTGGTTGGGGATTGACTGTTGCTGTCGAGCCTCCTGAATTAGAAACACGTGCAGCTATCGTTATGAAGAAGGCTGCAGAAGCAAAAATTATACTGCCAGATGATGCTGCTTTTTTCCTCGCACAGAAGATTCGCTCTAATGTTCGCGAGCTGGAAGGAGCACTGAAACGTGTCATTGCGAATGCCCACTTCACGGGTAATGCAATCACTACGCCTTTCATTAAAGAATCATTGAAAGACTTGCTGGCATTACAGGATAAACAAGTTAGTATTGACAATATTCAGCGTGTGGTCGCGGAGTATTATAAAATTAAGATATCCGACTTACTATCTAAGCGAAGAAGTCGCTCGGTAGCACGTCCACGTCAGGTTGCGATGAGTCTTTCTAAAGAGCTAACTAATCACAGCTTGCCTGAGATTGGGAACGCTTTTGGTGGTCGTGACCATACGACGGTGTTACACGCTTGCCGTAAAATCAAAGAGTTACGGGAAAGTGATCCGGATATCAGAGAAGATTATCAAAACCTGCTACGCCACCTAACGGCGTAGTATCGGAGCGGAATAAGGGTAGGTTGCCATGAAATTCGTTATTTCACGTGAAGCACTAATTAAACCGCTGCAATTGGTAGCGGGTGTTGTGGAGCGTCGTCAAACACTTCCAGTGTTGTCCAATATTCTATTGGTCGCTGAAGATCATAAACTGTCGATGACAGGAACTGATCTTGAAGTTGAGCTGGTTGGTTGTGTGATGCTTGATGAGCCTGCTGAACCCGGTTCTATTACCGTACCAGCGCGTAAGCTTATGGATATTTGTAAATCGCTCCCTGACGATTCGCAGATTGAAATGACGCTAACTGGCCAGAAGATGGTTATAAAATCAGGTCGTAGCCGCTTTACACTGTCTACCTTGCCAGCAGCTGAGTTTCCAAATGTTGAGGATAGCCCGCAGACATTTGATCTAACGTTGTCTCAAGGAGAGCTGCGCTACCTTATTGAGCAAACGGGCTTTTCTATGGCTCAGCAAGATGTGCGCTACTACCTCAATGGTATGCTGCTTGAGATTGCTGATGGTTCATTACGTACGGTTGCCACTGATGGCCATCGTTTAGCAACCAGTGTTGCTGCTGTTGAGACTGCTCATCAATCTGCTCACCAAATAATTGTCCCTCGTAAAGGGATATTGGAATTGGCTCGACTGCTTCAACAAGGCGAAGAGCCACTTAAGTTGGTAGTGGGCGCTAATCATATCCGTGCTCATGTGGGTGACTTTATCTTCACCTCGAAACTGGTCGATGGAAAGTTTCCTGATTACCAGCGTGTTATTCCTCGAAATGGGGATAAGTATGTACTGGGTGATCGCCAAGCATTGCGCAAAGTATTCAGTCGTATCGCTATACTCTCGAATGAGAAATACCGCGGTGTTCGTCTGACATTAACCAGTGGCTTTTTGCAAGTAATGGCAAATAACCCAGAGCAGGAAGAAGCAGAAGAAACTATCGCAATCGACTATGAAGGTGATTCACTCGAAATCGGCTTTAATGTGAATTACTTGTTGGATGCATTATCTATTTTGAATTCTGATGTAGTGCGTTTTACTCTGTCTGATTCTAATAGCAGTGCACTAATCGAAGGTCATGATGAACAGGGTAACCTCTACGTTGTCATGCCGATGAGAATGTAAGATAGGATGACTTGCATGAAGCCAGTTTTGGCTTCATGCCCCACTTTATGCCAATCAGATCCCTTTCTGTTAATAAGATACGCAATATCGATGCTGTATCTTTCGAGCCTTCAGAGCGTATAAATATTATCTACGGTGCCAATGGCAGTGGTAAAACCACGCTGCTCGAATCAGTGCACTTTCTTGGTCTAACGCGTTCATTTCGTACTAATCAATTTCGTTATTTGGTTTCTTCATCAGAGAAAGAGTCTTTGGTATTTTCTAAAATTGATCCTGTAGGAAATGGCCAGTTAAAACCACTGGGTGTAAGTCGTGGTTTAGATGGAGAGGTAGGGATACGTTTTAACGGCAATAGCATTGATTTATCTGAGTTAGCCACGCTTGTTCCGTTGCAATTGATTAACACAGATACCTTTGAGTTATTGGAAGGTAGCCCGGGAACAAGGCGCCAGTTTATTGATTGGGGTGTGTTTCATTCAGACCCCGTATTTATTCAATTATGGCGTGCATTTAAACGTGTATTACAACAGCGTAATTCTTTACTGAAGTGTGGTAAAATCGACCCTGTTTTGCGGCAAGTATGGGATCAGGAATTTATTCAGTATGCTGAGCAGTTAACAAGCATGCGTAAACGCTATATTGAGCAATTAAAACCTGATTTTGAAGAGATTTTATTAAGGTTGGTTGGTGATTTATCCATCACACTTAAGTTCTCTGCTGGATGGGATCAAAAAAGGCCTTTAGATGAATTGTTAGCAGACAATTTATCACGAGACTTAAAGCAGGGTTTTACAAGTATTGGCCCACAAAGGGCTGACCTGAAAGTTAAATCTGAAGGTGTAAGTGCTGCAGAGCGTTTATCCCGTGGGCAGAAGAAATTGGTTGTCAGTGCATTAAAACTAGCACAGGGAGCGCTGTTTCATCGTTTAAGTAATAGGCCATGTGTTTATCTGATAGATGACTTGCCGTCTGAGCTAGATAAACACCATAGCCGTTTATTTTGTGAATTTTTAGAACAAACCAATAATCAATGTTTCATCACCTGTGTTGACCCAGAATCGTTAAGCCGGTTTTGGAAGCCCGATACAGCAGTGGCCTACTTCAATATTGAAGAAGGCCAATTGGTACAAACACACTGAGTCAGGAGAATACCATGAGTGGCGAAGAGCAAAATTACGATTCCAATAGTATTAAGGTCCTTAAAGGACTCGATGCGGTTCGTAAACGCCCTGGAATGTACATAGGTGACACAGATGATGGAAGCGGTCTGCACCACATGGTTTTCGAGATTGTAGATAACTCGATCGATGAAGCACTTGCAGGCCATTGTAGCGAGATTAGTGTCATCATCCATCCAGATGGAAGTGTTTCCGTTTCAGATAACGGCCGTGGTATTCCTACGGGCATACATGATGAAGAAGGTGTATCAGCAGCAGAGGTTATTATGACCGTCCTGCATGCCGGCGGTAAGTTTGATGACAACAGCTATAAAGTATCCGGTGGTTTGCATGGTGTAGGTGTTTCTGTTGTAAACGCCCTCTCCGCTGAGTTGAAATTAACAGTACGCCGTGATGGTAAAGTACATGAACAAATCTATGTTCATGGTGTACCACAGGCGCCGCTTGCTGTTGTTGGTGAAACTGAGCAATCAGGTACAGAGGTTAGATTTAAGCCTTCAGAAGAAACATTCACGAATGTTGAGTACCAGTTCGACCTCTTGGCTAAACGCTTACGAGAGCTATCTTTCCTTAACTCAGGCGTACGTATTGTTCTGACAGATGAGCGTAGTGCTCGTCAGGACATTTTTGAATACACCGGTGGCTTAAGCTCGTTCGTAGAGTATCTTAACCAGAATAAAACAGCCGTCAATAAAGTGGTTCACCTCACCGGTATGCATGAGAATGGTGTTGGTGTAGAAGTGGCTTTGCAATGGAACGACAGCTATCAAGAAAGCCTGCACTGTTTCACTAACAACATTCCACAACGTGATGGTGGAACACATCTATCAGGCTTTCGTGCGGCATTAACACGTTCGCTTAATTCTTATATTGAACACGAAGGTTTGAACAAGGGAAGCAAAGTCAGTACTTCGGGTGACGATAGCCGTGAAGGCTTATGCGCTATTATTTCAGTAAAAGTCCCTGATCCTAAGTTCTCATCGCAGACCAAAGACAAGCTGGTTTCTTCAGAAGTTAAAACAGCGGTAGAGCAGATGTTTGCTTTGCATTTCTCGGATTATTTGCAAGAAAATCCGCAAGAATCTAAATCGATCGTTAATAAAATGATTGAAGCGGCCAGAGCGCGTGAAGCGGCACGTAAAGCGCGTGATATGACACGCCGTAAAGGTGCACTCGATATTGCAGGCTTGCCGGGTAAGTTGGCAGATTGCCAAGAAAAAGACCCTGCTCTTTCAGAACTGTACCTTGTAGAGGGAGATTCTGCGGGTGGTTCGGCTAAGCAAGGTCGTGACCGCCGTACACAGGCTATTTTGCCACTTAAAGGTAAAATCTTAAACGTTGAAAAAGCGCGCTTTGACAAGATGCTCTCTTCGGTAGAAGTGGGCACGCTGATTACTGCATTGGGTTGTGGTATCGGCCGTGATGAATACAATCCAGATAAATTGCGTTACCACAGTGTCATTATCATGACCGATGCCGACGTCGATGGATCACACATCCGTACCTTGTTGCTGACCTTCTTCTTCCGCCAAATGCCTGAACTGATCGAACGAGGTTACATTTATATTGCTCAACCACCCTTGTATAAGATCAAAAAAGGCAAGCAAGAGCAGTATCTGAAAGATGACGAAGCACTAGAAAACTACCTACTTCAAGGTGCGCTCGATAATGCTAGCTTTCACGTACATGACGGTGCACCTGCGATTGCCGGGGCAGCACTTGAGTCATTGATTAACCAATATCGTGGTGTGGATAAACACATTGATCGTTTGTGTAAGCTCTACCCACCAGCAGCACTCACACAAATGATTTATCAGTCAGTGTTAAGTGTTGATGATCTCACCAACTCTGAGCTTGTAGAAAGCTGGTTAAAGACGCTTGTAGACGCGCTAGAGAAGCAAGCCAGTGTCAGTGAGCGTTATGAGTCTGAATTAGTTTACGATAAAGAGCATAGCGTTTACCTACCTAAGGTTGTGCATATCAATCACGGTGTTGATACTAACTTTGTTTTTCGTAGGGACTTCTTCTCATCACGTGAATACGCATCCATTGCGGCTTTAGCAACTGAGCTACATGATCTACTAGAGCCTGGCTCGTTCGTTAAACGAGGCGAGAAAACGTTCCCTGTTACCTTCTTTAAAGATGGTATCAACTGGCTACTAGAGCAATCTAAGCGTGGTAACGCCATACAGCGATACAAAGGATTGGGTGAAATGAACCCAGACCAGCTGTGGGAAACAACCATGGATCCTGATGCTCGTCGTATGCTACAGGTAACAATTGAAGATGCTATATCAGCAGACCAACTGTTTACGACATTGATGGGTGATGAAGTGGAACCAAGAAGAAACTTTATAGAATCCAATGCTCTGCATGCCACAAATGTGGATGTTTAGCTTTAAAAATGTCATTTCTCATATCATGTGAGATGCCGTCTCATTTGAGATGATATCAATGTAGAAAGCAGCCTTATGGCTGCTTTTTTACTTTCAGTAGTATTAAGCTGTTCTTTTGTAATACTAATTTATTTCGATTTAAGGCGGAGTTAGTTAATAGCACTTGTTAGGCGGCTAGGGCTCAACGGTGTTAAGTGCTAGGTGTCTTTTCTTAAAGCGTTTTTCATAGTCACTAGGTGTTACTTTTATCAACCGGAGAAAGGATCGCCTCATCCCCTCTTCGTCGCCAAAACCGCACTGCTTGGCAATAACCTTCTTTGATAGTTTCTCGTTTTCTAACATGGTACGTGCTGCTTCAACACGCATCGCTTCAACTGCTTTCGCTGGGGTTTGGTTCGTTTCAGCAACATACAGCCTCGCGAAGTTTCGAGCGCTCATCAACGCTTGATTTGCTAAGGTTGAAACGCGAAGGTCTTGATCAAGGTTGCTGCGGATCCATTGATGAAGACTATCGAAACGTCCGTTTCCATCTGCAATTTGTACTTTTAGAGCTTCGCTGAATTGTGATTGCCCTCCGGGCCGAACAACATAGGTAACTAATGAACGTGCCAAATAGAGAGCGGCTGACCTACCAAGGTCATCACAGATCATAGCTAATGCCATATCAAGCCCTGCGGTAACACCGGCGGAGGTCCAAATATTACCATCGTTTATAAAGATAGGTTCTGATTCTACTGTTATATCTGGGTAGCAAGCGCCAAGTTCTTCACAGGACTCCCAATGAGTTACCGCGCGCCGGCCGTTGAGCAAGCCGCACGCCGCTAATACAAATGCGCCGCTGCATATTGCCCCTACTCTTTTTGATTTAGAAGCCAACCTAGTGATGCCTGCTAAGAGATCAGCGTTTTGGCTAGCAATTCTCGCTCCTGAGCCTCCGACAACGATCAGGGTATCAATATGCTGTTCTGTCCATTCCAATATGGACTCAGTGGAAAGTGAAACAGGGGTATCAGAATCAATTGAGTTGCCGTCTAGAGATAAGATAGCGGTTTTATATGCAGTAACGCCACTTTCATCCTGAGCGTCTGTAAAGGCCTGCAGAGACCCTGCAAGGTCAAGTAGCTTGATATTTGGATACACTATAAACGCAACGACAGGCCGGTGCTTCTTGTGATGTGATTGCATGGCAGTAAACGAGGTCATTATGGCACTCCTGCCAAATATAAAATTGCTATTTTAAACGTCAAGTCATTGAATAGGAACTTAGAATGCTTATTTTAAAACCGAACTGCGAATGCTGTGATGTTGACCTGCCTCCTGAAAGTAAGAATGCTAGAGTGTGCAGCTTTGAATGCACTTTCTGCAATGACTGTGCTGATGTGAAATTCGATGGAGTATGCCCAAACTGTGGCGGTGGATTTGTACAGCGGCCAATAAGGCCAACTAAGCATCTCGAGAAGCACCCAGCGTCAACGGTGCGTTTCAATAAGGATCATGCTGAATGTGCAAGTTATGCTTCTAGCATTAGTAGGTAAGTAAAAGCCGCTCTAATCGAGCGGCTTTTACCTTTGTGGTGTGTAACTTGAACTGTCAATTTTGGTGCGTTTTTACTGTAAGAACGGGAATTTTAAGCTTAGTTAATACTAAATTGTGCAGCAACATCATCATCCCAATCCATTCCTAAGCCGGTGCTGTCTCCTACTTTAGCTAGGCCATTTTCGATTTGGAGTGGTTCTTTAAGCAAGGGGTTCCACCAATCACAATATTCAAGCCAGTGAGCCGTGGGTGTTAGACAAAGTAATTGCGCACTAACTTCTGGCCATAGGTGTGTTGATACAAGTTTTTGATGGCTTGCACATATTGCCGCAGCTCTTAGCCATCCGCTTACCCCCCCTATTTTCATAACGTCTAGCATTACGAAATCTGAAGCATTAGCATCTAAAGCATGCTGAAGATCTAAGGTATTCCACCAGTTCTCACCACACTGGATAGGGATGGATGAGGTGTTTTTAACAATTGAATGGCCTTTGTAATCATGTGCCAAGGTAGGTTCTTCAATCCACGTAATCTCTGCATCATTAAAACGTTTAGTTCGCTCTATTGCTTCGGTGGGCGTTAAGCACTGATTGTAGTCAAGCATGATGTCTATTGTTGGCCCTACTGCATTTCGTATTGCAGATACTACGCGAAGCTCTTCCGCTATATCAGGATATCCAACTTTAGCTTTCACACCTCTAAAACCCGCTTGGGCTAATTGAGTAGCTGTTTCGGCTGAGCCCTTTTCGCCTTCAAAACCAATAGCGCCATAAACTGGAATAGTCTTTTGAGCACCCCCGAGTAATTGTACTAGGTTACAGTCATGTAGCTTTGCATGAGCATCCCATAAAGCCATGTCTATTGCGGCTAGGGCCATGCCCACTAACCCCTGACTTCCTAATAACCTGAATCGGGAGCTAAGTTGCTGTTCTAAAGCGATTGGAGCCAAGACTTGTTTTTCTATGAGAGGGCTCATGTTCATAACCAAATCGGCTACGGGTTTAAGAGCGATGGGAGTATAGGTGAACACTATACTATGGCCTGTTATGCCCGTATTTGTATATATAGTCGTTAAAACCAACGGCGACTCCGACACAATACCACTTGCCGTTTTGTGTTCCTTTTCCATTGGAAGCCTAATTGCTAGGACTTCTACTCCCGTTATAATCGCCTGTGATGGTGTCGGCATTTTTATATACACCCATATTTTTTTATTGTCATTTGGAGTCTATTACGCCTAGATACAGTGGCAACTATGGTGGGGTAACTGGTCTGACCTAGAGTAAGAAGCTGTTTCTGTGTTCCACTTAGCTATTTAAAAACCACTCATATAGAGTGGTTTTTATTTGCTGAAATGTGTTATTTCAATGAACTAATGATGAGGTGTTTCAGGCCCCAATTCCTGATGCTCGCCGTATGCTACAGGTAACAATTGAAGATGCTATATCAGCAGACCAACTGTTTACGACATTGATGGGTGATGAAGTGGAACCAAAAACAAACTTAATATAATCCAATATCTTACATGCGGCTAATGTGAATGTTTAGTTTCCAATACTCATTAAAAGCAGTAACTAAAAAGCAGTCATATGGCTGCTTTTTTTGAAAGTAAGTTTTTGAATATTTAACTCAAGCCGTCTTGTTGGTTGGAGGTCTCAAATGAGTATGAGTGCCGGCGTTTAGGTTATTAATAATATTCCTTCTGCCCATTTTATGACTCAACGCTCTCATCATTCATATTGAGCTTAACATTGGGGTTTAGGTAGTATGCAC
>NZ_JADGEV010000015.1 GCF_016744175.1 Neptunomonas sp.
AGAAAAATCCTGGTGATGGCTTAAATGCTCTGCCAGAACTTTCACATAACGCTGAGTCCTAAGGATATGAGCACCGGTTTCATTGTCACGAGTTTCTGCTAATGAGGCGAGAGCAAGAATAGATACATCCCGCGTAGTGATCAGTTCTGTTTGATACGTCTGCAGATGACTGATCACTGCATTGGTCTCTTTAGCCATATGGCCAAACTCATCCTGACTGGCGATGGGAATACGAACTGATAGATCTCCCTTGGCGGCGGCTGTCAAAACTTGGGTTTCGTTGGTTAAATATATTTTCAAATTTTTTGTGTAGGATAAAATAATACGGATGCTGTAAGCCAATATAACAAACATAACGATTAGCACTTCTAGCAAGATACTGTTTCGAGCAGAATCAGCGCCTTTGTGTATGCCTTCGGTCAATAGCCAGTCTAAATCCTTGTTGACGACTAAAAAAAGAACAAGTGCGGTGCTAACAATAATTGTAATCGCCATCATGTTGAATTTTTGAGCAAATGAAACAAAGTACTGGCTCAACTCCAGATTACATTTTGAATGTACCAGCTCCTGAATCAACTGGCGCTCCGCTGTTAACGCTAAATCTGCAGCGACAAAAAGGCCTAACATAGCCATGCCGACTAGAACTTTTGCATTGCTATGCCAGGGGGCGCCATAAGCCATCAAATTGATAACTACCAGACCAATACCTGCGAAGAGAAAGAGGCTGATATCTAACATGAACTGCTGAACAATTCGGCGCTCGTATGAGGGTGTTTGATGAGTGGTAAGAAATAGCACTCGCAATGGGTAAGCCAAAATAATTGGTGCAAAAAGGTGAAGCGGAGACAATAACTCTAAAACCGGACAAACCTGATCAGCGTAAATTGTAAAAATAATAGCCGCCAGAACAAAGTGAGCTAATGCAGTAAACCTATCACTTTTCTTTCCCACCTGTGATAAATCATGAGACTGGTTTTCAATATTGGCATGTACACTTTGGTTCGTCATATGTCTCCCTATTACAGAGACGGGTAAGTTCTGTAGATAGAATGATGTGATAGGGGCAGTATGGGTCTTCGTTGTTATTAATAAGTTAGCACCTAAAAAGGCACAGTCAACTTAACTGCTGCTGATCCCTGCTCTAATCCGTAAACTCTCCAATTATCTGAACATGTCCAAAAGCCCGCTTATTGCGGGCTTTTTTTAAACTATACCTCGAAAGTCATAAGATAGACTCTATAGATTAGGTGCTTACAAAGGTTTGAACTCTAAAAGAACTTAGTTTTTTCAATGCCCCTAGAGAGCTTTTTTTAGGACTACTGCTACACTTCAAATAGGTATTCCTTATATACAAAAGTGAGGCGTTTCTGGAGAACGAATAGAGAAAACTATTCTATTTTCAGTGTGTTTTATGTGGGTAATAATGTGAGTGGTACCTGTGTTAAATAGCGAGTCAGATAAAGGTATAGGTTGGCGGCATATTGGGTTAGGTACTTTACGGATAATGTTCAATATGGGTAACACTGACGGATAATTTGCACGGTTTAATTAAGTATAAAAAATAAGCTAACTCTTTGTAATTGAGATGTTTACATGAAAATTAAAAATAGAATTGCCTTGGCTACCGGTGCATGCCTGACACTTTCCTCCATCATTCTACTAAGCGTTGTTGCTTGGAAAAATAATGAAGTAGAAGTTCAAACAGTAGCTCTGGTTAGCCAGGAGCTAACAGAGAAAGCCCGTGCACAATTATCTACATTATCTGATGCTCAGGCGGGTAAAACGGCAGCCGAGCTGAATAAGGCTTTGTACGTTGCTAAGAGTATGGCTGAGACGATGGGGAGTTTCATTCGCCAAAATGGAAGTGATACTCAGCGACAGCCCTTTTATGAATATACGAAAGACGTTATTGAACAAAATACTAGTGTGACAGGGACGTATATAGCGTGGAAGAAAAATGCAGTAGATGGTAAAGACCAAGAGTTTATCGGCAGTAAGCATACTCATGAGAATGGGCAGTTTGCTCCTTATTGGTTTCGTAAAGGTGATGGCAGTTTAGGTTTTAGGCCGTTAAACCTAAAAACAGTGTATGAAAATATTGCAAAAGGAAGTACAGATTCTGCATGGTATACCTGTCCACTAGATACGGCTAAAACCTGTCTAGCTGAACCTTATTCATGGGAAGCGGGCGGGCGTACCATTGTTGGTACATCAATTACCTTGCCTATTTTGGTTAATGGCCAAGTTAAAGGTATGACGGGTATCGATATGGAGCTTAGCTTTTTAAGTAAGCTGGTAAAGGACGCCGATCAGTTACTCTATTCAGGCCAAGGGCAAGTTTTATTGATCAGTAATACAGGACTTGTTGCCGCTGATTCAGATGATCAACAAGCCCTAGCTAAAGTCTACCAAGGCCAACAAAAAAATCAATTGTTAGCATTGATAGCTAATGGTGAGCAAAAAATACTAGAAGCCGATGGGCATTTATGGGCTGTTCAGCCTATTAACCTTGAGGGGGTTAGTACGCCTTGGGCGGTGGTTATTAATCTTGATGAGTCCGTCGTATTAGCTGGCGCAATTAAAACTCAGCAATCAATGTCTACGCAGTTTAATGAAAGCCTAGTGACATCCATTATTATAGGTTTAATCATTACGGGTTTAGGTATTGTCTTGCTCACTATTATTGCTCAAAGCATCGCTGCTCCAATTCGTCGTGCAGCAGATATGATTAATCAATTAGCATCTCATGATGGCGATCTTACGCAAAGATTGAAACTGCAAAGAGATGATGAAGTAGGTGACTTAGCCAATGGTATTGATGCTTTTATCGAAAAGACTCATGTTATTGTCAAAGACATAGCGACTGAGATGGCGAATGTTGAACGGTCTACGCGCCGAGCTTCAGAGATATCGAACAATAGTGCTCTGGGTATAGAGAAACAGCGGGCTGAAGTGGATCAAATTGCTGCTGCTATTACAGAGTTGGCTGCATCTGCGAGTGAGGTTGCGCAAATTGCGATAACAACAGCCGACTCGTCCAGTGAAGCTAAAGGGTCGGTCGACAGTAGTGCCATGAACCTTGAGGAAAGTACTAGTTCCATTCGTGAGCTTTCTGAACAAATTAGCAATACATCAGAGCTGATGGACTTGCTTGCCCAAGACAGTAACAACATCAGTCAAATTGTCGATGCCATTCAAGGTATCTCCGAACAAACCAACTTATTGGCATTAAACGCGGCTATTGAGGCTGCCCGTGCAGGTGATTCTGGACGAGGCTTTTCAGTTGTTGCTGATGAAGTGCGTAATCTAGCATCAAAAACTCAGCAGTCGACAGGCGAAATTCAGACGCTGATCGATAAACTGCAAGGGCGTGCTAAAAATGCGGTTCATGCGATGAAAAAAGGAAATGAGCAATCGGGTAACTGCTTAACACTGGCAGAAGAAGCCTCTCAACATTTACAACATGTTGTGACGGCGATTTCTGAAATAGATAACATGACTACTCAAATGGCGAGTGTCGTTGAAGAGCAAAGAGCGGTTACAGAAGATATTACACGCAACATTGTTAATATAAGTGATGAAACCAACTTGGTATCTGATGGTGTGGTTGAGGCAAATCAGGAAAGCCAATCGCTATTAAGTCTGGTGAAAAAATTGGAAAATCAATTAGGGCGCTTCCACTACTAATGGTCGTAGCTAATTACTATTACTGAGTGGTTGTACAGTTATTCCTACCTACACGCCAAAAATTTCCCGCCCATTGGGGCGGGAGATTTCAGAGTGATTATAGTTTTCTTAATGATTTTTTATTTAGTTAGTAGCCATTAAGTGGTGGCTATCATCTCTTCAGTCTCTCATTGAGGCTCCATTAGAGAGGGTATGAAATATTTGCTAAAAATGGTGCGCAGTTACCTAAACGTATAGCGTTACTTTTTAAAGCAAGATTCGGGTCGACTCTTTTAGTCTTGATTCTTATTATCTGTTCTACATTCAAGTGATAATTTCGTAGCGTGTTAGTTGGAGAAGCAGTGCATCATGACTGATAAAGATAATATGAACTACGCTCGCATTGCTGAGGCAATTGCATACATCAAAGATAACTTTAAAGAGCAGCCTTCTTTGAATGAAATCGCGGCAGCAGCAAACCTCAGTCCGTTTCACTTTCAACGTCTGTTTTCTGATTGGGCGGGTGTGAGCCCGAAAAAGTTCATGCAATATATCAGCCTTGAATATGCAAAGCGATTGCTAAAGGATCAACATTTAAGTTTGCTGGATACGGCATATGAAACGGGGCTTTCAGGTACCAGTCGTTTGCATGACCTGTTTATAAATATTGAAGGAATGACGCCAGGCGAGTTTAAAAAAGGAGGCGAAGCCCTACAGATAAACTACAGTTTTGCGCAAAGCCCTTTTGGTCAAATAATTGTTGCATCAACGGGGAAGGGCGTTTGCCATATGGCGTTTGAGGAGGATGCAGAACAGGCGCTAGTAACGCTTAAACAACGTTTTCCTTACGGTTTTTATCAGCATCATGTTGATAAATTTCAACAAGATGCTTTATTAATATTCCAAAAAGATTGGCAGAAATTAGATCAGATTAAACTGCATTTACATGGCACTGTATTTCAATTAAAAGTATGGGATAGCTTGCTTAAAATACCTAAAGGTCACCTTGCTAGCTATGGTGAAATAGCAACGGCAATGGGCAATCCTAAAGCGTCTAGGGCGGTCGGTACAGCCATTGGGAGTAACCCGGTAGCTTTCCTTATTCCTTGCCACCGAGTCATACAGGCGAATGGACATGTGGGTGGCTATATGTGGGGAGCTACTCGAAAATCAGCCATTATTGGTTGGGAAGCATCACAAGAAGCGGCGTTATAGTGGTTAGAATTGTATAAGAAGAAAAAGTACAGAGCTTTTAGAATTACAGACATAGTTTTGGATTTAATTGTTCCTTTCTTGATTTATGCACTGGTATTTGTCACATGAAATATATAGGAAAAGGCCTTTATAAGGTTGTTCGATAATAGAGGCAACAAGCCTAATACTTTTGTTTGAGGTTTATTTGACAAACAAGCATATTTCAACAAACTTAAAGTGTGACCTACTATTTTAATAAATAAGTCATGATTCAATTTAATAAAAATAACGGGATGCGTAGATAAAATGAAAAAATATTCATATAAAAAACTTACCTCCAGTGTGATTTTAGCTTTTACTATTCTACTAGGATTTGGATCTGTGAACGTTTATGCAGAGAAAATTTCTCTTACAACTGAGAACTACCCTCCATTTAATATGAGAAGTAAAGACGGGAGTATTACTGGTATATCTACAGATATTGTAAAAGAGTTATTTTCACGGGCAGGTGTTGACTATGAAATGCATTTTTTACCTTGGCAGCGGGCCTATGGAAAAGCTCTAAAAGAAGAGAATAGCGCCGTTTTTTCTACTACAAGGACACCTGAACGAGAAGAATTATTTAAATGGGTAGGGCCTATTGTAGAAAATAACTGGGTTTTGTTAAAGAAAAAAGATAGTGATATTTCACTAAGTAGCCTTGAAGATGCAAAAAAATATAAGGTAGGCGCATACAGTGGTGATGCCACTTCTTTATTCTTAGAGTCAGAAGGATTTAAGGTTAAAAATGTTGCAAAAGATGAAAAAAATGTATTAAAACTCCAGTCGGGACGTATTGATTTATGGGCTACTGGGCATTTGTTAGGGCCTTACTATGCAAAACAACAGGGCGTAAGTGGCTTAGAGCCTGCTTTGGTATTTAAGAAAACTATTATGTCTTTAGCGTTTAATAAGTCAGCAGATGATGCTCTTATTAATAAACTTAATGCCGAGTTGAAAAAAATGGTTGCTGAAGGGGTCACAGAAAAAATAAAATCTAAGTATCAGTAGCATTAAACATCATTTATATTACTACAAGGATGTAGTTCTTAGATGTAAAATACCAGCGTATACTCACAGTTATACTTCACCTGACAATGCTTCTTGAGTTAACGTATGGATCTATTTGAGCAACTAGAAGGCACGCTACGAAATTTGCTCCCTTATAATGGTACAGTGCATTATTATGGGCCTGTAATGTCGTTGTATGAATCGGATCATTACTATAAGGCTTTACTCAGTAATATTGAATGGAGAAATGACGAAGCAGTAATCTTTGGTAAAAAAATCATTACCAAGCGTAAAGTTGCTTGGCATGGAGATAACCCTTTTCCCTATACTTACTCCAACACTACCAAAACTGCATTACCATGGACAAAAGAGCTGCTAGTGCTTAAAGCGCTAGTCGAAAAAGAAAGCGGCGAAATTTATAATTCTTGTTTGCTTAATCTTTATCATGATGGCAGCGAGGGTATGGCTTGGCATAGTGATGCAGAACTCGACTTAAAGAAAAACGGCGCTATTGGTTCTTTGAGTTTGGGGGCTGTAAGAAAGTTTGCTTTCAAGCACAAAAAATCAAAAGAGAACATCTCTCAAGTGTTACAGCACGGTAGCTTGCTGGTTATGAAAGGGGAAACGCAAACACACTGGTTACATCGTCTTCCACCTACAAAAGTGGTTTCTACGCCACGTATTAATCTCACATTTCGTACCATTGAAGTGAGCTAGCACTATTGCGGCATACTCGGGAGTAAGGAGTGTGATTAATAGTAATGGGGTTGTTTCAGATGGCTTTAGTATTGCTAAGTGAGGCACTAAGCTATCTCGGTTGTTAAAGAGAGAGGCTCGATAATCGCAACCCCAAATAAATAATAGTTAAATAAGCATGAATTATTATTTGGACTCTGACGGTGTTTTTATAAGCGATGGCATTGTAAGCCTTTTAGTATATTTACTTAGACCACTCATACAATGGGAAAACGGCTTGTAGCGCAAAGATGTTTTTGTATATAATTTTTCCGCCGTAACTGAATTGTCGAAAGGAATCACAATGGTTGAAGTTAATATCGCTAAATTTAGAAATGCTACTGATGATCTTCGTAGCCTGAATCGTGAATTTAAAACATGCGCATCTGATAAAGAGCGTCAGAATTTGGCGGATAGTGTTAATAGAAAGTTAGGCGAGTATTCAAAATACTCATGCGCTCGGGCTAAGTCTGATGATATTGAGTCTTTCGATAGGGCAAAAATAACGTTACTAAATCAACTTGAGACGTCATAAGTAGCCGATGCGGTGCTCGATCCACTGACTTTAATGAAGTCAGTGGAGTTTCTTCGAGGCGCTATCAAGAACTCTGAAAAGAATAAGAATGACCATTGCCAGGTGGGCTCGGTCATTTTTATAAAATGTAGGTACTCTTTTCAGCGAGGTACTCGATCACGTCTAGAAATTTATATACGGCTCATTTCATTTAATGTGAAGCTTGCTACTGCTCCTTCGGTGGCTTCCATATATGCTTTTAAATGGTCATTTTTCATATGCTTTTGCCAAAGGTCACGTGTTTCCCAGTTTTCATAAAATAAGAATACTGTCGGGTTATCATTATCCTTATGAAGGTCATATTGAATGCAACCCGTTTCCTTACGTGTTGGTTCAATCAGTTTGATCAGTTCTGTTTTAACCAATTCTACCTTGTCTAGGTTTGCTTCAATTCGAGCTACTATAGTGAGTGTGCTTTTCATCGGTAAAGTCTCCATTAATAAGTAGTGGATTTAAAAACCTTCTAAAACAATTTTTCCGATGGTTTTACCACGCTCGAGATCCGCATGAGCGCGTTTTAAATTGTCCGCAGTAATTACGCCATAATGTTGCCCCATCGTTGTTTTTATTTCACCCGAATCAATTAAATCTGCAACCTTATTAAGTAGCTCGCCTTGCTTACCCATATCAGCAGTGCCAAACATTGAGCGGGTGTACATAAACTCCCAATGCAACGAGACTGATTTCATTTTTAATAAGCCAATATCTAGTGGGGTGCTGGGATCATCGATCAAAGCAAACTTTCCTTGCGGAGCAATGACCTTAGCAATCTCGGTAAAGTGCTGCTCAGTGGCATTCAGGCTAATAACATGAGATACATTGGGAACACCAATACGCTCCAGTTCTTCGCTTAAAGGTTTGCGGTGATCAATGACGTGATTAGCTCCTAGTTCTGCAACCCATTGCTGGCTCTCGGGACGTGAGGCGGTACCGATAACCAGAGCATTCGTTAGCTTCGATGCGAGCTGAACCAAAATAGAACCTACACCACCTGCTGCACCAATGACCAGAATCTGCTGGTTAGGTTGTGAGTCCTTCGTAGTGCTTTGTTGAATCTGTAAGCGATCAAATAACAGTTCCCACGCTGTAATAGAGGTGAGTGGAAATGCGGCTGCTTCTGCATTCGTCACGGACGCAGGCTTATGGCCCACAATGCGCTCATCAACTAGATGGTATTCTACGTTGGTACCTGGCCTAGTTAAGTCCCCTGCATACCATACTTTGTCACCTTTGTTATAAATTGATGTTTCATTACCTACCTCAATAACTTCGCCTACTGCATCCCAACCCAGTATTTTGTGATCGCCATTTTCGGGTTGAACTCTCATTCGAATTTTTGCATCCACAGGATTAACTGAGATTGCTTCAATCTTTACTAGCAAGTCTCGACCTAAAGGGGAGGGGATGGGTTGTTCAAATTCAACCAATGAATCTGGTTGAGTAATATCTAATGAGTTCAAGTAACCAAATGCTTTCATTGTGTATCTCCAAGAATGTTATGGAGCTATTATGTGCGAATGGATATAAAGTAAAAACAGGGTAGTTGTTTAATCACTTTCAAAAAATATTTGATAAATAGATATCTTTTTTGAAAAGACTTGAGGTTTTTAGCGCTCTATATTTCTTAATGGAATAGTGTGATGTTTATATCGTGCGCAAAACGGCGAGTGCTTTCGCACTTAATGTCGGTGTTCTTATATCATTTTAAATGGGATTTTTTTTATGCTTATTCAAGAGCTATTTGGTATTGAGTTGCCGGTCATTCAGGCGCCAATGGCGGGTGTGCAAGGTAGTGCGTTAACTATTGCAGTATCTAATGCTGGCGGCTTAGGTTCTTTACCTTGTGCCATGTTAAGTACACAGGCGTTACGGACTGAACTGGAAACCATTCAGAAGGAAACCAACAAGCCTTTTAACGTAAACTTTTTTTGTCATACTCCTCCTGAAGAAAGTGCTCAACAGGAGAAGAAATGGCGTGAGGCGCTAAGCCCATTCTATGACGAGTATGATATTGATCAAAGAGAAATCCCTCAGGGTCCTGGTCGGGCAGCATTTAATGAGGATACGGCAGCACTCCTTAAAGAATTTAAGCCAGCGGTTGTTAGTTTTCATTTTGGTTTACCCACATCTAAACTTGTAGCAGAAGTGCATAGCTGGGGTGCTAAAGTTTTATCGTCTGCCACGACAGTGGAAGAAGCTCTGTGGTTGGAGCAGCAAGGAGTCGATGGCATTATTGCTCAAGGGCTGGAAGCAGGTGGGCACCGAGGTATCTTCCTTACAGATGATATTAATACACAAGTGGGAACATTCGCACTGTTAAGACAGGTTGTAAATGCTGTAAAAGTGCCGGTTATCGCCGCGGGAGGAATAGCGGATGCCGCTGGTGTAGAGGCTGCCCTTGCATTAGGTGCTGCAGGTGTTCAGGTAGGCACCGCTTATTTGTTATGCCCAGAGGCAAATACTAGCAAAATACATCGTGAAGCATTGAAAAGTCAGGCTGTTGATAACACGGCATTGACTAATTTGTTCTCTGGCGGCCCTGCACGAGGCATTGTAAATAGAGTGATGCAAGAGTTAGGGCCCATGAGTACAGTTACTCCTGCTTTTCCTTTAGCAACCACGGCAATTGCACCGCTAAGAGCTGCAGCTGAAGCACAAGGCAAGGGAGATTTTTCTCCACTATGGGCTGGGCAAAATGTGACTGGGTGTAAAGAAATATCTGCTGCTCAATTAACAAAGGAACTTGCAAAGGGCTAACTATTTATTAAATTCCATTTGCTTTTCAAAGAGTGTGAATCTTATATTGATTACAAAGTGTATCGAAGAGTCAGTAGATTATTGACGCAACTATAAGCTTTGAAGAGGCAGGTAGTCGTTATCCTGTGTTTAAGAATTTGTATGGGGAAACATTGTGGACATGGATTTAAGCCTAAACCAAACCCGTGTTATTGGTTGCTTGATTGAGAAAGAGATAACAACACCAGATCAATACCCTTTGTCATTGAATTCATTAACAGCGGCGTGTAACCAGAAAAGCAATCGAGAGCCTGTTATGGGGCTTGGTGAGTCTGAGGTTCAAGAAATACTAGATGAGCTGACAAAAAAACGATTGATCAAAGAAGAGGTAGGCTTTGGTAGCCGAGTTGTTAAATATAAGCACCGTTTCTGTAACACTGAGTTTAGTGAATTACAGCTCAGCGAGCAGGCCTTAGGTATTATTTGTACTTTATTTTTACGAGGGGCTCAAACCCCTGGAGAGTTGCGTACTCGAACTAATCGACTGTGTAAGTTTGGCGATGTCCATGATGTTGAGAAAGTACTGCTGAACTTAAGTGGCCCAGAGAATGGATCATATGTAGTCTGCTTGCCTCGTGAACCAGGAAAGAGAGAGTCTCGCTATGCTCATCAATTTAGTGGTGAGGTTGATATTTCAGATGGTGCTTCTTCCGATTTTGGGTTCACTAGGAAAAATACAGTGCATTCGCAGGGAGCAAGAGAGGATAAAGATAAGGTTGAATCGTTGGAGTTACGCGTAACAGAACTTGAGCGAGAGCTAACTTCATTAAAGGCGCAATTTACGGAGTGGTTAGAATAAGTTCGTTCGCTACTTGGCAGGTAGAGAATAGTCAGTAAACAGGGGGTGTTTGCACTCCACTCACCCCTTATTATGCAAGTTAGCTCTATCACTAAAGGATATAGAGTAATCCTAGAGTTTGCGTCCCATTTTTTCGAAAGTGTACTAAGCTTTGGCTATTAGTAAGAGGTAATGTTTATAGCTAAATAGAGCATGAATTTTAGTTTTGCTCAATGTATAGCGAATACCTTTAAAAAGTTTTGATGAATTGCAATATGCACTACTAATCGATAGTGCATTTGGTTCAGCGCCGAGTGGAAAATGGGCCCTCTGTCATGAAAAAAGTGTACACCTATACGGCATGCTTAACATTTCTCTTTTCTCCAATAATACAAGCCAGTAGTGAACCTGATAACTTTGAATTGAGTTTGCAGGAGCTACTTGATGTTGAAGTTACCTCTGTTTCAAAACAACCGCAGGCTTTATCTAAAGCTCCTGCTGCAATTTATGTCATTACCAGTGATGATATTCAGCGCTCAGGAGCTACTTCCATTCCTCAAGCATTGCGTGATGTTCCCGGCCTGCACGTTGCTCAATTAGATTCACAAAAGTGGGCTATTGGTAGCCGAGGGTTTAATGGTCGATACAATAATAAACTACTGGTCATGATGGATGGCCGTACGCTTTATTCCCCCGAGTTCTCAGGCGTTTACTGGGAGGTTCAGGACACTCTAATGGCAGATATAGAGCGTATTGAGGTTATTCGTGGGCCAGGCGCAGCGATGTGGGGAGCTAATGCGGTTAATGGTGTGATAAATATCATCACTAAGCATAGCGCGGATACGCAGGGCGTATACTTAGAAGCAGGCGCTGGTGATTATGAACAAGGTTTTGCCAGTTTTCGTTTTGGTGGAAAGTTAGATGGAGGAGTAACTTTTCGTGGCTATGCAAAAGGGTTCGAGAGAGACTCTCTAACTTTTAATAACCAAGATATGTTGTTCCCACAGCGCTTATTAATGAATGGCGTTAGTTCAGATAATGACTGGGGAAATGTACAAGGAGGTGGGCGAGTTGATATACCCGTGGGAAGTGTTGCTTCATTAACTGTCAGTGCTGATTTTTATCGTAGTCAGTTACAACAAACACTATTTACTCCCACTATGAACCCTCCTTTTTATGGTGAGTTTTACAGCGATGAGTTTGATGCGAATGGTTGGAATCTTTTAGCAAAATATACAGAGGCAGTCTCAGCTACTTCTGAATACAGTATCCAAGCATATTATGATCATGCTCGACGTGATGAAAGTTTTTTGGGTTTTACCACTGACACCGTGGATGTAGATTTTCAATATCAGTTTAAGGCAGGTACTAACCATAATATTGTTTGGGGTCTTGGTTATCGTTATATAAGTGATGATATTAATGCGGCGGCAATTATCTCTCCATCTAATGAAGATGCCTCTACCGAGCTCTGGAGTGCTTTTTTTCGTGATGAGATTACGCTACTTGAAGATACTCTCTGGTTAACGCTCGCTTCACGAATTGAGAACAACAGTTATACAGGAATTGAAGTCCAGCCGAATTTACGTTTGTTATATAAAGTTGATGATGTAAGTACCTTATGGTCATCTGTTGCTTACTCAGTGAGAACACCATCAAGAGCAGAGAATAACTGGTCGATTAATGCTGTAAATATTCCTCCAAATGTAAGAGTTTCGTCGTTGATGCCTGCGGCACCTTTTTTAACGAAAGTCGTTGTGGCTGGTAATGATGATTATGAATCGGAAGAGTTAGTCACTTACGAAATAGGATATAGATTCACACCCTCTAGCGTGTTTTCTCTTGATAGCTCAGTATTTTACAATGATTATAATGGCCTTCGTTCAGTAACTATCGGCCCCCCGGATTTGAGCACCTTATCGAGTGGCTTTATTACGCAGCGGAACTTTTTTTCAAATAATGACTATGGACATAGTTATGGGATAGAAACCTCTGCACAATGGTTAGTGGCTAATAATTTTAAAATGAAGTTGAACTATAGTTTATTTGAGGGTGATTTTAGTGAGAGCATCACTCAAAATACTGACGCTCCAAAGCATATAGTATCCATAAATGCTGATTGGTCTCTTAATAAATATATTGATATGAATGCAACATGGCGTTATACCAGTGATGTACCGGCACTGTCTCCTTTTACCTTTACTAATAAAACTATTCGCAGTCATCATGGAGTTGATATAGGGGTAAACTGGCTGCCCGTATCAGATGTTACTCTTTCGTTATATGGCAAGAACTTGTTAGGCGGTTCATACGTTGAGTATGAAGCTGAACAGTTTCATATACCATATCGGGTAGAGCCTTCGTTTTATGGCAAGTTATCTGTTTTATTTTGATAGCGATGACGTTGAACATGATGCGTAAGCTATTTATTAAATTGATCTTATTGTTAGGGGTATTATTTTTTATTCCTTTTAGTACTGCTGTGAACGCTCAGAGTGCTGATATCTATCAGCTAAAAGCAGCATTGCTTTATAACTTCACCAAGTTTACGAAATGGCCAAACGGTAGTATCAAAAAGAGTATGGCTGTTTGCTATTTTAGTGAGCGTTATAAACCGGGAATGGAGAGACTTTCAGGTAAGAAGATTTCTCAATTAAAAATTTCAATAAAACAAATTAAAAATATCAACGATGTTGAACACTGCAATCTTCTTTTTATTGATAAGTCGCAGCGAGAAATTTTAAATCGTTTATTTATAAAAGTTAAAGGTAAACCTATTCTAACTGTATCTGATATTTCAGGGTTTTATGATGAAGGAGGCATGATAGAGATAACAGTTAGGGATAATAGGCTAAGATTTCTTATTGACTTAGAGGCAGTGGGTGGATCAGACATAGTTCTTAGTTCTCAAATGTTAAAGTTGGCTGTAGAGGTTAAACACTGATGGCCATGTTTAAATCCTTAAAAGTTAGGCTGTTGTTGTCAATGATTTTTCTTGTTGTATTGGTGACAATAATTATTTTATTAGCAGTCATTGATAGCCAAACTAGGGCGGCAAAGTCACAAGCTGAGAGTGAGTTGATATCTATTAGTGAAATGGTTGCTGAAAATATAGTAGCCGCTTTACTTTTTTCAGATCCTATATCAGCAAATAAGACCTTGAGCTCGCTAAAAGCGAAACCAGATATATATAACGCTATAATTTACGATATGAATGGAAATGTTTTTTCAGAATATAAAAGGTATGAACTTAATCAAAAAATTATAGAGCATGAAATACTGACTATAATTGGCAATGAAAAAAAATTGATCCGTAGTAATAAAAGTGGACTACGATCTTACATGCCAATATTTAGTGAAAATGAAGTGATTGGTTTAGTTTATATTGCTGATAATCTTATGACATTTAAACATAGAATTAATAATTTATATTATTGGGCTTTTATAATAAGTTCCTTGGCATTTGTTGTTAGTTTTATAATTATGTTTTTTTTGCAAAGAATTTTTACTAAACCACTTGATGAGCTTATTTCTACTATAAAAAATATAGCTGATGAAAAAGATTATACGAAACTTGCACCGGAAAGCTCCACGACTGAGTTTGAAGTATTAGGCCGTAACTTTAACTATATGTTAGCTGAGATTTATAAAAGAGATAATCAATTAGAGTTGATTAATGCAGATTTAGAGGCCAGAGTTGAATCAAGAACTAAAGATTTGGCTGCAGCGTTAAGTTTAGCCAATGAAGGTAATCGTGCTAAATCTGAATTCTTAGCAGTCATGAGCCATGAAGTAAGAACCCCCCTCAATGGAATTATTGGGTTTTCAGAGCTGTTGAAATTACAGAGTTTTAATAAAGAAGTAACTGAAACGATTAAATACTTAAATATATCAGCACAATCATTACTGTCTCTATTGAATGAGATTTTGGATTTTTCAAAGTTAGACGCACATAAAGTTGAAGTTGATAACAGTGAGTTTAGTTTGGCCTCTCTTGTTACTGCTGTTGTTGAGTCGTTAATACCTATAGCAAAAAAGAAAGACATTGAGATTAAACTAGAAATATCTGAGGAGTCTAAAGGTTTTTACTTAGGTGACTCTATGCGTATTAGACAAGTGCTGAGTAATATAATTAATAATGCAGTGAAATTTACTGATTCTGGAAAAGTGATGGTTACAGTTTCTCAGTCTTATCGACATTCAGAAGCAGTACTTAGGTTTACGATAAAAGATACAGGTGTTGGAATAGCGCCTGAATTTTTAGAAGATATTTTCTCACCTTTCGTACAAGCAGATAGCACAATCACACGCCAGTATGGTGGAACCGGGCTTGGTCTTGCCATTTGTAAACAATTAATTGAGTTGATGAATGGACAGTATGGTGTCCAGAGTAAAGTAGGGAAAGGAAGTGAGTTTTGGTTTTCTATACCGCTGACAAAAGTAAATTTGGATTTGTCGTCTATTAATATTAACAAGATAGATAAGGTATCTTCTCACAAGAAAGGGAAAATACTCATTGCGGAAGATAATGAGATAAATCAGATGGTAATAAAGAATTTACTAATTACTTTTGGCCATTCGTGCCATGTGGTTTCTGATGGTATAGAGGCAATATCTGAGGCAACTATTAATAAATATGACTTGATTTTTATGGATTATCATATGCCTCTTGCTGATGGGGTTGAGGCAACAAAGAAAATACGTCATTTAGATCAAGGGTCTGTTAACTATGCTACGCCTATTATCGCTTTAACGGCCGATATACAGCCAACCGTAAGGAAAATATTTCGTCATGCTGGGGCGAATGATATTTTATTAAAACCCTTTACGCGTGAAAGTCTAGAGTTGTGTTTGAATAAATGGATGGGAGAAGAGTCATCTGCTTCTGCTGACCTTGTCGCTGATGATACCTTTAAACTTGTTAACGCAAATGTTTTAGAGGAAATAGCAAATATTACGTCGGACAATACTATTGTAAAACAAATAGTAGAGTTATTTTTCGATAGAACACCTGCTCTTTTAGAAACTATTAAAAAGGCTGTCCAGAATAATGACAATGAGTCCTTATTTTTGTCTGCTCACTCACTTAAATCAAGTTCTGCGAATATTGGTGCTGAAAGTTTATCTGATATAGCTAGAAGGTTAGAGGGCATAGGACGTGAAGGTGTTATTGGTGAGGCTAGCAATTTGTTACCGTTATTATTTAGCTGTTTCGAGCAAACCACAGAAACTTTAAAGGGACTGTTAGAGGACTCGTCAATATGAATGATATAAATACGTTGTATACAGTACTTATTGTTGATGATGATCCAGGTATCCGCATGCTAATGAAGCATGCATTGCAGGATAAGGAATTAACAGTATTTGAAGCGACGTGTGGTGATCAAGCTCTCCAAGTTTTTCAAAAAGTATCACCTGACATAGTGTTATTGGATGTTACTATGCCAGGTATGTCGGGGTTTGAGTGTTGTCAGTTGCTAAGAAGCTCAGATATGGGCGCGCAATGCGCGATAGTAATGGTCACTGCACTTGATAAGCCAGAAGACATCGAAACCGCTTTTGAGGTGGGCGCAACTGATTTTATGACGAAGCCTTTGAAGTGGCCTCTTTTTAAACATCGCGTACGCTATATTCTTAAAGCAAATAAAACACTCTTAGAGTTGAGTCGTAACCAATCAAAGCTGTCTAAAGCGCAATCTATTGCGCGTTTAGGGTACTGGGAATGGGATTATAAGTCCGGTTTTATTGAGTGCTCTGCAGAGTTACTTTCTATGCTAGGTATTAAAAATATAAACACCTCAGTAAAGTACCGTTCTGTTTTAAAGTGTATTCATCCTGAAGATCGGCGCTTATTCAATAGTGCTTTTCGTCAGGCATTGCGTGAAAATAAATCGTATGATATCGAGTACCGTGTGAGGCGGGCCGATGATGAAATAATTATTTTCCACGACCGCACCGATATAATTGAAGAGTACGGTTACAAACGCATTATTGGTACCTTGCATGATATAACTTCGCAAAAGAATACAGAGAAAGAAATATCATATTATGCGTATTACGACACTCTGACAAAGCTGCCGAATAGGCGCTTATTTTTAGATCAGTTTGAGGCATCTTTATCAATGGCGAGACGCCGAGATGAGAAGGTCTCACTTTTGTTTATCGATCTAGATCATTTCAAAAATATTAACGATAGCTATGGTCATCATGTAGGTGACCAGGTATTGACACAAACAGCGAGCCGAATCAAAAACTCGGTTCGCATGTCAGATGTTATTTCAGTTGGAATTGATGACTCACAAAATAAAGTGGCACGCTTAGCCGGTGATGAATTTACCGTTTTACTATGTGAAGTGAATGCTGTTGATAATGTCGTAACGATTGCCCAGAGGGTGCTCGACTCCTTATCTCAACCTTTTATCCTTGATAGCCATACTGTTTATATTACAGCGACAGTCGGTATTGCTTTGTATCCTGATGATAGTGATAACGTCCAAGAGCTGCTGCAAAATGCTGATGTGGCTATGTATCACGCCAAAGAAAGTGGTAGAAATAATTACCAGTTTTTTTCAGAAGAGTTGAATGTCTACCACAAAAACAGGCTTTCAATTGAAAACGATCTACGATCTGCTTTGTTTAATAATGAATTAGTTATTTATTATCAACCTCAGTTTAACGGTGAAGATAAAGAAATCATCGGTTTTGAGGCGTTGCTTCGATGGAATCATCCAACCAAAGGGTTGTTATCTCCCGATAAGTTTATGAGCATCGCTGAATCCTCTGGGCTCATAGTGCCCATTGGTGCTTGGGTGTTAGAGGAAGCATGCAAGCAAGCACATGAATGGTCACAAAAAAGCACTAAATCTTATCGTATGGCTGTTAATTTGTCGGCTCTTCAATTTAGTCATAAAAACCTTTCTGAGCAGGTTCTCAGTGCTCTGGAAGTGTCCGGGCTAGATCCTTCTTTACTTGAGTTAGAGATTACTGAATCGGCCATTATTCAAAATGTTAATGAAACTCTGAAGTTGCTCGTATCACTAAAAAGTTTAGGTATCAATTTAGCTATTGATGACTTTGGCACAGGTTACTCTTCTTTAAGCTACTTAAAAAAATTCCCTATAGACACACTAAAAGTGGATAAGTCATTCGTTGATGAGATAGTTACCAATAAAAAAGACGCCGCCATCGCCCAGACCATTCTTCAGTTAGCAAACAACCTTGGGTTATTGAGTGTTGCTGAGGGAGTTGAGACCAAAGAGCAGGTTGAAGGTTTAACTAACATGGGGTGTACTCAGTTCCAAGGCTTCTTTTTCAGTAAGCCATTACCGGTTGAGTTGATTGATTTGTTGATCAAATAATAGACGTATTTTATTTCGCGTTAATCTCCGCTACATCTTTCTGGCATATAGTATTTAACAACTACTGAATTTGGTGCTGCATAGGCGCACCTTTTCATTTACTAACAAGGAGCCATCATGTCAAATTCGACCTTTAAGTATCTTGATAAAGCACTCTCTCAGGTGCGGGATTTAGGCTTGATGCCTGAAAAAGTAGATGAAGCCCCAGTTGTGGCGCTTATCGAGCGTTTGTCTGATATTGATGAGACTAAAGCCTTAGCCATTGCACGAACATTAACTCAGGCTTCAGTTTTTAATGAAATTGTGCGCGAACAAGTTTCTCAGATGAAAATTGGTCAGCGTTACGCTGAGATCACTGAATCATTTAATAGTATTCGCGATGACGCCAAAAAGATGGTTGAGCAAGTCGAAGATGGCAAGGTGGATACATTTGAGCGTGCTAGTAACGTATGGATGAAAGTTACCCGTGGAGATATCGCTAGTCGTTTCGATAAGATAAAAGATACTTACCTAGAAGTGGCGCGCGATTCTAAAGATCAGATTGAGCGTGAACATGTCATTCTAAATGCCTATCAAGATTTTCGTGGTGCCATTAAAGAATCCGAAATCTATGCATTGGATTTATTAAAGCAAACAGAGGCATTGTGGAATACCGAGAAAGAAGCGCTTAAACAAGCAGGCGAGAAGGTAGAGCGGTTTGTCGGTGATGATCTTGCAGATCGAGCTAAGCTCGAGCTAGCGCGTGATGAAAGCATGCGTAGTTTACAGTTTGCTGAAGACCGGTACCAGGTTGCCAAAGATCTTTCAGATAATCTGACCGTCAGCTACAACACCTCTGAAGTTATTATGATGCGTTTGATGCAAACCAACAGTGCTAAAGACCGTGTATATAAGCAATCGATTACTTTCTTTGGCACGAATGAATCCGTGTTTACAGCCTTAACTGCATCCTACACAGGTATGTTTGGTTTGCATGAAAGTACTGAAACTCTTAATGCAATGAAAGATGGTGTTTCTAAAAGTTTAGAAGATCTAGCGTCTATCGGTGGAAAGGTACAAGAGGCGGCTATTAAAGCAGGCTATGGCCCAACTATACGCGCCGAGTCTGTGAAAAAGCTGGTTGACTCTGTTGTTAACTTTCAAGAGCGTTCGCAAGAAATCATAGAAGAGATGCGAGTGCTATCAACTAAAAATGCTGAAGAAATTCGTGATTCTGTCGAAGAAGGAAAACAGCGCTTAGCCCGAGTTATTCAGCGAGGTGGTTCCTTGCCATTGCCTGATTTCTCTCAAGGGAGCAAATAGCTAGGTTGTTGTTAATTCTTATTTAAGATGTGTTCAAAAGTGGCGAGTAAATGAATGGATAGTATTAATGCGGCAAGTACTTCTGCTGACCAAGTGGAAGTGCCCAGAGCAAAACTTGAAGATATTATGGTGGCGATGGATGTAGTGGACACGCTGCGTCACCGTCAAGGCATGGTTGAAAGAGAGCTTGATACTAATGCTCGGCGTGAACAACTGTTGGAGCGTTTGCGTGAAATCTATGCGGAGCAGGGGATGGATGTCCCTGATCATATATTGGAAGAGGGGATTAGAGCTCTTGATGAAGACCGTTTTAAATACTATCCGGCGAAGAAAAGTTTCTCTACCAAACTAGCTCATCTTTATGTAAGCCGTAAAACCTGGGGTAAACCTCTTGCCGCGCTCTTGTTGGTTGGCGTTGTTCTATATGGAGGAAATTATTTCATTAATGAAAGGCCGCAACAGTTGGCGCTTCAAGCGCTACCTAGCGACTTGAAGCAAACTTACAGTGAAATACAGACCGTTGCTAAGAACCCTTCTGTAGTAGTGCAAGCAGAAGAGTTGAAAGGCTCGGCTATCGCTGCTTTAAACAACAATAAACCTAAAGTTGCTGAGTCTTTACTTAGAGATATGGAAAACATACTCATTCAATTGAGAGCGAGTTATAAAATTAGAATAGTATCTCGTGCAGGAGAACAGTCAGGTGTGTGGCGTATTCCTGATGTTAACTCTAATGCCAGAAACTACTATTTAATTGTTGAAGCAATAGGCCGAGCAGATACTGTTTTAACCTTACCGGTAGTGAGCGAAGAATCAGGTAAGCGCAATGACGTCGACAAATGGGGGATACGAGTGGATTATAGAACCTTCAACTCAGTGGCGGCGGATAAGCGTGATGACGGTATTATTCAGTTAAACATTGTGGGTGAGAAACCGGCAGGATATTTAAAACCAAAATATAAAATTGCCACCAGTGGTGCCACTATTACGCAATGGTAAAAATGGCTTTACGTTTTTACATATTTTTATCAGCACATATTTATAGAAGGGTTTAGATGATGTGGAGTGGTTCAACAGCCTTAAATAGTATCGATAGCACTTTAAGGTCGGTGCGTGATGATATTGACCGTCTGGATCAGAATTTAACGCACCTGACTGAGAGCTTGACTGAGAACCTCCGCCAACAAGGTAATGTGATTCATGAGATTGCCAAGGTGCGCTTATTAGAGATTGATACAGGGCAACTTCAAGACACGCTTACGGCTGCTGACTTGAATGCAAAAAATATATTGAGCGATCGCATTCAGCATGTTCAGCAGGTTGAGCACGACATAAAAGATCTCAAGCAGCAGTTGGAGAAGGCTGAAATAGCACGTGAGAAATTATTGTCAGTTGCTAATGCGGTATCAGCCGACCTAGCAGAAAATGAAACGTCTATCCAAAATACCTTACGAACTGACACCGCCTATCTGGCGCAATTTGAACGTGCTAGTAAAGCTGAATCAATAGCAGCTGAGGCGCTGCAAAAAAGTGAGACAGCTCAATCTGATATGGATATCAAAGATGAACCGTATCAAAATGATAAGTTGTTTATGTACTTATGGGGGCGAAAGTACACAACCCCCGATTACGAAGGCGGGTTGTTGACACGCGCTCTCGATAAATGGGTTGCAGACCTAATACAGTATGAACGAAATCGCGTAAATTATTGGAATCTTCAAGAGATACCAAAGCGCTTAGCTGCTCATGCTGAAAGAGTAAAAACGGAAGCTGACGGCGAGTTTTTAGAATTACAGGCATTAGAACAGAAGGCTCTGTCTGATGGCGGTGTGCCGGCCGTTGAACAGCGCTTGGAAGAGGCTCGCGTAAGACTCGATGAGCAGGACGACCAAATTGAAGCCTTAGAAAATGAGTTGAGTTTTGCTTTGGAAAAACGAGCTGGGTTTGCTTCTGGGTCGGATGAATATACACAACGTAGTATTCAATGTTTAAGTGATGCTATGGCGCATAAAGATGTTTATCAAATTGACCGTTATGTGAAGGCGACTTTATCTCCTGTCGATGATGAGCTGGTAAGAGAGCTTCATCAGTTTCAGGACAATTATGAAGATAACGAAGACGACCTAACCGATTTAAGACGAGCACACTCGGCGAAAATAGCAAAGCTAAAAGAGCTTGAAAGTGTGCGGCATAACTTCAAGAATAATCGCTTTGATGATGTACGTTCGGGTTTTGGTAATGAAGCGCTTATTAAGTCTGTACTAGGCCAGTTTTTACAAGGGGTCGTCGCGGGCAGCGATGTTTGGCGTGTTCTTAAACGTAACCAGCGCTATGATAATCGCGGCGCCCAGCCCGATTTTGGGAGCGATGGTATCAGTGGTAGATCTTCAAGTAGGCAAACTTCAAATCGGAACAGTACATTTAGATGGCCAAGTTCGCGAGGTGGAAGCGGAGGCTTTCGCATACCGGGCAGTGGGCGTAGTAAACGCAGTGGTGGCGGCGGGTTCAGCACAGGCGGTGGTTTCTAATATAGGACGTCAAAAAGCACTCTGGATATCCTCAGGGAATGCGTGTTTGGATAACCAGAGTGAACGTTGTTATTAGTTAAGATTTACTAGATATGTGTCAGTTTTGAGCTGTTTTAGTTTGTGCGCTTTCAGGCACATAGCTTCTCGCAATGTTACGTAGCTCTTTTAATGCAGCGGCTGCATCCACATCGCGCTTGGAAACACGCTCAAGGTAGTCTTCATCCATACCAATAATCATGGCTTGAAACTCCTTATCGATGAGGTCACCTTTTTTAACTTCCAAAATTGAAACCCCTGCTTTTTTGGCAGCAATAAGTCCTTCGGCATCACCGCCATCCCATGCTTGCCCTGCAAGGGCTGATAGTTTCTCGCCAGAAACGGAAAGAACTGCCGCTTTGTCTTCTTTGCTAAGGCTGTCTAAGAAGTCTGGATTCATAAAGATAGAAAAGCTCATGACGTACATGCCACCGGGTAATAAAACGAGTTGCTTGGTGACTTCGTTCAAGCGCAAAGTCTTTTGTTCACCTACAGGGATGAATACACCATCAACTACACGCTGCTGCATCATTTCGTACACTTTAGGTGCCGGTGCCCCAACGGCGGTTACGCCCATGCGCTCACCAAGTTGTGTTTGGATTCCACCGCCTAGACGAATCTTACGATGTTTCATATCAGCAAGGGAGTTGATTGGTTCTGCTAAATGTATTTGTCCAGGGCCATGTGTGAAAAGGGCGGCTACAACAAGCCCATCGTGTTCGTTTGCCTGCTTATAATATTTGTTACTAACTCGCCAAAATGCGACAGAGGCCGCTTCGGCATTTGCGTTTAGATTTGGTAGTTCTACAGACTCTGTCAATTTAAAGCGTCCGGGTATATAACCATGAACGCTCCAACTAGCATCAACAACATTATCTTCCACGAGGTCGAACATGGTTTTAGGGTGACCCATACCGTATTCAATCTTCATTTTTACCCGGCCTTGAGTGGCCTCTTCTATCCACTTCCCCCACGTTGTTAGAACAATGGCATTCTGAGGGTGTGTTGGCGGAAGCCAGCTAGCAACTCGCATAACAGAATCAGCAAGTACACTGCCTGATAGTAGAAGACCTAATGATAGACCTGCAGATGATTTAATGAATGTTTTTATTATCATATGAATTACCTTCTTATTGTATGCCTTCAATAAAGGCTTGTTTTCAACGCTATGAATGGTGAGTTTTAGGGTGTGAAAGTGAACTATTTTTTTTAGTGTTCTTCATGGCTGTATCAATGATCTGAATCCAGTGCTGTATAGGGATCTTGGTTTTATTCGAAAGATGTGTAATGCAGCCAATATTGGCACTGCCGATGATGTCAGGATTTGCTTTATCAAGTGCTTCAATTTTCTCTATACCTAGCTGAGTAGCGAGTTTTGGCTGAAAAATAGAGTAGGTGCCTGCAGACCCACAGCAAATGTGTCCATCACTGACGGGTTTTATTGGAAAGCCTAATCTGGTTAATACAGCTTCAACTGAGCCTGATAAGCCTTGAGCATGCTGTAGAGAGCAGGGGCATTGAAAAGCAACGCTGGGAGTAGCCTTTAGAGTGAGTTTTTCTAATGGAAGATCAGTTAACACCTCAACCAAATCTTTTGTTAGTGCAGATACGTGCGCTGCTTTATTAGCATATAAAGGATCATTTTTAAGTAGTTTTCCATACTCTTTTACTGTCGATCCACAACCACTGGCAGTCATTACTATTGCTTCACAGCCGTTCTCTATTATTGGCCACCATGCGTCTATATTGTTGCGCATAAAGTCCCGCCCGTCTTCCTGCTTATTCAGGTGGTAACTTATCGCACCACAACAGCCTGCTTTATCTGCAATTATTAGGGAGATATCGAATTGGTTTAAGACCCTTGCTGTTGCTGCATTAATATCTGGTGCGAGTCCGGGTTGAACGCAGCCTTCTAGTACTAGCATTCGTTTTTTATGCACTCGTATCGGCCAATTGATTTTTAATGGCCGCAAAGGAATTTTGGCTTTTAGTACTTTTGGTAGGAGTGGTCGAATATATTGCGCGGCTCTCAGTAGGGGAGTAAAACGATCTGGATAAGGAAGAACGCTGAGTATTGAATGGCGTAGCGCTTTTTGTGCAAAGGAACGAGGTACTTGCTTTTCTACAACTTGCACGCCGATATCAAGCAGGCTGTGGTAATCAACATTGGCGGGACAGGTTGTTTCACAAGCGCGACAGTTGAGGCAAGCATCAAGATGTGATTGTGTGATTGCGGAGGCTGGCTGTCCCTCTAAAACCTGTTTAATTAAATAGATGCGCCCCCGAGGGCTGTCTAATTCATTTCCTCGTAAATTGTAGGTCGGGCACGTTGCTAGACAGAAACCGCAATGTACGCATTTACGCAGGATAGTATCGGCCTCTTTTCCTTGCGCGGTGCTATTAATGAATTCAGCTATGTTGGTCTGCACGGTATCTCCCCCAGCGTTGGATTGGTTATAGGTCTTTGTATAAACGACCGGGATTGAGAATGTTGTGTGGGTCAAAGCTGTTCTTTATGCGTTTGCTTAATGTAAGAAGTGCAGGGCTTAGAGGGCTGAAAGTAGAACCATTAGCATCACTACTATTCGCCTTGCTGTTACTAGCGCCGCATCTATTACGAAAGCCGCTAGCATGACCGCCATTATCACTAGCCCATTGTTGTAGCGCATCAGTATCTTTGGGGTACACCCAACGTTGTGCTCCTCCCCATTCGGTGATCGACTCTGTATCAACTAGTAAGTCAGGAATGCACGGGGCGCTAGGAGGTAGTGACACACGCCATAAAGTTCTATCTTGATTAAAGTAAGGGAGGCGCTGCTCTTTCAGTTGGTGCCAAAAAAGCTCTGCTTGTCTGAGAACGTCGCCACCTATGTTTTCTGCCGCAGATACTACCCCTGCTTTAGCGCCGGAAAAGCGTACATATAAAAGATTGTTATGAAGGTATGTAGCAGAAATTGGTATTGGCTGGCGGCCCAATGTGCTTAATAAAGTACACATCTGCTGGTGGTTATAGGGAAGAATGCGTGTTTCTTCAAAAGCTGGTTTAGGGATGACTTTGAGCGATATTTCTAGCAACACGCCTAATGTACCCAATGCACCAGTCATCAGGCGTGAAACATCATAGCCTGCAACGTTTTTCATGACTTGGCCGCCAAACTTTAAAATTTCGCCTTTACCGTTGATGATGGTCGCGCCTAAAACAAAGTCTCTGACAGCGCCTGTATAAGGACGACGTGGGCCAGAAATTCCGCACGCAATGGTGCCGCCAAGAGTAGCATTATCAGAAAATTCAGGCGGCTCAAACCCAAGCATTTGCCCATGCTCTGCCAGTAATTGCTCTATCTCTCGTAAAGGCGTGCCTGTGCGTGCAGTAATGACGAGTTCGGATGGCTCGTAATTGATAATCCCGCTGTATCCTGAAACGGTCAATTCGACACCTGATATACTGCGTCCATAAAACGCTTTACTTCCACAACCAATAATTTTTAAAGGTGATTGTTGTTCATAGGCGTTTTTTACCTGCTCAGCAATAACCTCTGCAGTTACTGTTGGTGTTTGCTCAGAAAGAACAGGCGCCTGCTGCTTATCAGTTTGAGATAGTACTAATACTTCAGTCATTTAGAACCGCTCCAGATGAGGAAACGGCATTTCGCCATTATGTATATGCATCGCATGGAACTCAGTGCAACGAGCTAAGGTCGGGATCTGCTTGCCAGGATTAAGTAACGATTTATCGTCAAAAGCGTTTTTTAGTGCATGAAATTGGCTTATTTCTGCACCAGTAAACTGTAGACACATCTCATTTATTTTTTCTAAACCGATGCCGTGTTCTCCGGAAATAGTCCCGCCGACATGAACACATAACTCAAGAATGCGTGTGCCAAGATCGTTGGCGCGTTTATGTTGATCCTCATCGGAGGAATCAAACAATATCGACGGGTGCATGTTGCCATCACCAGCGTGGAAAACATTCACTACAAGAAGCTGATACTCATCAGCGAGTTGATTGATTCTTGTCCACACCTGGGCTAGTGCCCGGCGTGGAATAGTACCGTCCATCACATAGTTGTCTGGAGCTAAGCAAGCGAGTGCAGGGAAAGCGGCTTTTCGAGCAGCCCAGATGCGTTTGCTTTCAGCTTCGTTGGTTGATATTTGAATATCTGAAGCATTTAAGCGGTTAAGAATTGTTATAACACTGGTGAGTTCATCTTCAACTTCTTCAACGCTGCCATCTAATTCACAGATAATTACTGCCGCTGCATCAACCGGATAGCCAGCATGCATTAGTGCTTCAATTGCTTGAATGCCTTTTTGATCAATCATTTCAAGGCCAGCTGGAATGATGCCTGCACCTATAATTTCAGCAATGGTATTGCCTGCATCCTCAATGGTTGCGAAGGCTGCGAGTAACACGCGAGCGCTGGCAGGTTTCGCTAAAAGCTTTACGCGGATGCCAACAATAATCCCTAGCAAACCTTCTGAACCCGTCATTACTGCCATGAGGTCATACCCTGCGGCATCCAGCGCTTGGCCGCCTATGGTGATGCGCTCACCCTCAATGGTGATAACGTCCAGTTCCAAAATATTGTGGACGGTGAGACCGTACTTGAGGCAATGAACGCCGCCAGCATTTTCAGCAACATTTCCGCCCACTGAGCATGCGAGCTGTGAGGATGGGTCGGGTGCGAAATACAGGTTGTAAGGTGCGGCGGCATCAGAAACGGCTTGGTTGCGAACGCCAGGGTCTATCCATGCAGTGCGATTATGCAGATTAATATCATGTATTTTATTGAACTTGCTCATGCCAAGCAGAACACCGTTCTCGACAGGCATAGATCCTGCGGTTAGCCCTGTGCCTGCTCCACGAGCCACGACAGGAATATCAAGGGCATGGCAGCAACGCATAATATGCTGAACTTGTTCGATGGTATCAGGGAGTACTGTCAGTAACGGTATTTGGCGCATCGTAGTGAATGCATCGCACTCGTAAGCTTTTAGCTGTTCTGGTTCACTCAAGATTGCATCCTCAGGAATCAACATGCTCAGCATTGGAATGAGGCTGGCAAGTCGTTTTGTTCTGATGCTTGCTGCAATGTTTGAGTTCATGGTGGTATCCAAGTGGCTCGTTGAAGAGGCGGGAACCTAGATGACTCTAAAGATGAAATGCTATTTAAAAAAATACATATTAACTATGATTAACCATATTTTTTAATTATGGATGGGAATATGAAATTTACTCAGCTGAAGTATTTTCTGAAAATTGCAGAAGTGGGTAGCGTCTCTGCTGCCGCTCGTGAATTATTTATCGCGCAACCAGCGTTGAGCCATCAGGTAGCCGCGTTAGAAAATGAACTGGGTGCATCGTTATTTGTTCGCAGTGTCAAAGGGGTACAGCTCACACTTGCTGGCGAGAAATTGGTCCATCACGCAAAGTTGATACTGCGTCAGGTTGATATTGCAAAAGCGGATGTTATTAGCGATGAGTTCTCTCCGCGTGGTGAGGTTAGTGTTGTTATCGATGCTTCGAAGGCTTACACGTTGATCCCCTTGTTGGTCACTGAATGTGCTCAGCGTTTCCCAGAAGTACAGTTACAAATTTATGATGCTATGAGCTTGAATGCCGCCCAGCAAATTGCAGACGCAAAGGCTGATATTGGGCTGATTCCCAATGCGGCTGATTTGAGTGGTGTACATGTTATTCCGGTTTATCGGGAGCCGTTGCACTTGGTGGGCAAGGGTGTGGCGAAAGGGCATGAGGCCGGCACAATTTTGTTTGAGGAGTTATCAAATTACCCTCTGGTTGCCCCCTCACGCCCGCATAATATTCGATTGCATATTGAGCAAAAAGCACTGGAGGCAAAGTGGCCTTTGAATATTCAGTACGAGCAAGATACGGGTTTAACGCTGCGCTGCTTGATGAATAGCGGTATTGCCAATGCAATCATCCCGTATGATGTGATGGCAACTGAATTACAGCGAGGAGATTTAGATGCACTAAGGATTATTAATCCTTCGATTGACCGAATTCACGCTATTGTCCGCTTAGAAAATAGACCCTTTACATCGGCCTGCCGGGCTATTGAACTTCTCATCATCGAATTGATTCAGCAGCTTTGCGAGCAGAAAATTTTAGATGGTGAGGCGCTGGTTTAAGCTTCATAAAGCCCACAAAATAATTATTGTTATATCCGTGTTTTTATGTTTATTCTAAAAAAAGAGCAAGATTTACGAAAGAGTGTTTTCGTTAAGTCGTCTTAAAATCCATTAAATGTGATTAAAATGTTGCTAAGTTCGATAAATATTTGAAATGTTAGGTTGGGCGGTGCTCATTTCTTTGTGGGGTCGTATCAAAAAAATAACAACCTGCTTTTTATAGGAATAGATAATGAGCGTGATTCATAAAGAAAAAATTACAGACCCATCAGCGTGGAAAGGAAAGGATTTAAAAGGCGACGATTCATGGATTTATCATTGGTCCGATGAATCGATTAGCGTTCTTGAAAAGGCCTTAGAAAATGTTAAGCGAAAAGGTTTGCAGGTACCCGGCTTTACTAAAGAAGATTTTCCGATTACTCAGCTCTTCAAAGAGATCGCTTACTTCAATGAAGAGTTGGAAAATGGCAAGGGTTTCATATTAATTCGCGGCTTGCCAATTGAGCGTTATACAGATGATGAAGCAGCCATTATTTACTATGGCCTTGGCCTTCATATGGGTACGCCTGTCCCGCAAAATTTAAAAGGCGATATGTTAGGACATGTCAAAAATATTGGGGCAATAGATCCGAAAAGTGTTCGTGTTTATGAAACCAATGAATACCTTCCTTATCACGCCGATCTATCGGATGTTGTTGGTTTGCTTTCTCTTCGTAAAGCAAGATCAGGAGGCATGAGTAGCCTTTCAAGTGCGATGACGCTTTATAACGAAATTTTGGGAAAAAACCCAGAGTATATTGGGCTTCTCCACCGTCTATTCCAATTGGAGCACCTTGATGACGGAGAGGCAGGTTTTACGCCGATCTTTAGTTATCATAAGGGTAAGTTAAGCGCTCGATATTTACGCCAATATATAGAAATTGCACAAAATAATGCAGGTGCTCCTCTATCGAATGTAGAAGTTGAAGCTCTAGACCTTATTGATTCGACTTTAAATAACCCAGATATTCGTTTAGATATGATGATGGAGCCAGGTGATATCCAGTTTGCAAATAACTATACAATTTTTCATTCTCGTACTAGTTTCGAAGATTACGACGAAGTAGAGCGTAGACGGCATTTATATAGATTGTGGCTGAAGATGCCTAATGCCAGAGAGTTAGCGTCTGATTTCCCTGGGCGAAATGGTATTACGAAACGCGAAACGTAATTTGATATTAAAAAGCTTAAAATTTTCTAGGATTATAGTGGTCAGTGCGACATACATAACTCTAGAGACTAGTGGGTGAAGTTTGTGAAAACCTTCTATGTGCGGATAGTTGTCGCCCATTTATCAACCTGAACCCAAGATAGAGGGTGTGTATCGTCTACCTGCATTTTTTAGCTGACCATATATCTTGATGACTTGTGAAATGGTTCGTTTCACAAGTCGGTAATTAACTGAAAGCGACAAGTTGTTCTCTGTTCTCGTCAACACTTCCTCCGTAAATGTTTTCAAATGTAACTTTAAACGACATTTGGATATTGCTAGTAATTATAAAGTGTCTTTAAAAACCCTCTAAAAGTCGATAAATGTTATAAAAAGTAATTAAAACCTTAGCCGTTTTTGGTAGTAATTCTTTTGTTGTTTCTTGTTTGCGACATCTCTAGCTTTTTGACATCTGCATAAAATTTAGTCAGAGTTATTTTTAATTAAACGATCAATCAATAAAAAATCTGATAACAGCGTACACTAGGCTCTACATAGAGCGTAAAACGTTAATAGAATACGTTATTTGATATCAATAATTATGTAGTTATTCGGTAAAGTGATTTGCACCCCGAGTAGTCATGAAACGCAATCAGTAGGATACAGTTAGATGCAACACACTCTTTATATAAATGGTCAATACCAAGATGCTACATCGGGTGAAAGCTTTGTGACACGCAACCCAGCGACAGGCGAAGTGTTAGCTGACGTTCAGCAAGCCTCTCTGGCTGATGTAGACAAGGCGGTTGAAGCGGCACAAGCAGGCTTTCTCGTTTGGTCTGCTATGAGTGGTGCAGAACGAGGGCGCATTCTTATGCGTGCTGTGTCTATATTGCGAGAGCGTAATGATGAGCTTGCCATGTTAGAGGTGCTGGATACGGGTAAACCTCTGCAGGAAGCTAACTGTGTTGATATCGCATCAGGTGCTGATGTTATTGAATATTATGCAGGGCTTGCTGCCACTATCCATGGGCAGCAACAGGACCTAGGCGGTAATAATTTTTATTATAGCCGACGTGAACCTTTAGGCGTTTGTGCGGGTATTGGTGCATGGAACTACCCTATCCAAATTGCTATGTGGAAGTCTGGTCCTGCACTCGCTGCGGGAAATTGCATGATATTTAAACCTTCTGAAGAAACGCCATTAAGCGCGTTAAAGTTAGCAGAAATCTTTACCGAAGCGGGCTTGCCTGATGGTGTTTTTAATGTTGTGCAAGGTGACTATCGCGTCGGGCAAGCCCTGTCGCGCCATCCTCAAATTGCCAAGGTTTCATTTACAGGCGAATGCGGCACAGGTAAAAAAGTCATGGCCGATGCTGCAGGTTCGCTTAAAGAAGTGACCATGGAGCTGGGGGGGAAATCTCCTCTGTTAGTGTTTGCGGATGCCGATCTTGATAACGCCGTTTCTGGTGCATTGCTAGCCAACTTCTATACACAAGGTGAAGTTTGCACCAATGGTACGCGTGTATTTGTTCATGACAGTATTTATGACGAATTTGTTAGCAAAGTAGTTGAGCGTACTGAACGTATGATCATTGGGGATCCAACAGACTTGAACACACAAGTGGGTGCCTTAATCTCTGAAGAGCATATGTTTAAAGTATTAGGATTTATCGATGTTGCTAAAGAAGCAGGAGCAAGGTTAGCTTGTGGTGGAGAGCGTGTTATAGAGAACGGTTTGGAGAAAGGTTACTTTGTTAAACCCACCGTCTTTGCCGACTGCACGGATGATATGCCTAACGTTAAAGATGAAATATTTGGGCCGGTTATGTCTATTCTGCGCTTTAGCGATGAAGACGAAGTCGTTCGACGTGCTAATGACACTGAATATGGCTTAGCTGCCGGAGTATTCTCTACTAACTTTGCTCGGGCGCATCGTGTCATTGCTCGTCTTCAAGCGGGTATCTGTTGGATTAATACGTGGGGCGCGTCGCCAGCAGAAATGCCAGTAGGCGGTTATAAACAGTCAGGTGTTGGTCGTGAAAATGGCATTGAAACGCTTAATCACTACACCCAAGTTAAAAGCGTTTTTGTTGAACTGGGCGATGTTGACTGCCCTTATCTTTAAGTTTTAAAAATAGTACCACGCTAGTACAAACAAGTGCTTAAGCTGCGACCTGAGGGATGAAAATTAGTATGACCACTGATACACGATATGACTACATCATTGTTGGCGCAGGCTCTGCTGGTTGCGTACTGGCCAATCGTCTGACTGAAGATGGTATGCACAGTGTGCTGCTGCTTGAGGCAGGAGGTTCGGATAAGAGTATCTTTATTCAGATGCCTACGGCGCTGTCGTATCCAATGAATACTCCAAAGTATGCATGGCAATTTCATACCGAAGGAGAGCCTTATTTGGATGGTCGCTCTATGCATTGCCCTCGCGGAAAGGTGCTGGGTGGTGGCTCTTCGATAAATGGCATGGTGTATGTCCGTGGACATGCTTGTGACTTTGATGAATGGAGCGAAAAGGGCGCCGCTGGATGGGGATATCAGCAGTGCTTGCCTTATTTCAAAAAAGCAGAAACGTGGGTTAACGGCAGTGATGATTATCGTGGTGGTAATGGTCCTTTGTTTACCTGTAACGGTAACGACATGAAGTTAAACCCACTTTATCAGGCATTTATTGATGCAGGTGAAGATGCAGGTTACCCGACGACCGATGATTATAACGGTTACCGCCAAGAAGGCTTCGGTGCAATGCACATGACAGTGAGGGCAGGTGTACGGGCATCTACTTCTAATGCATATCTTCGTGAAGCGATGAAGCGCTCTAATTTAACATTGATAACGGGCGTATTGACTCGAAAAGTCATCATGGATGGTAAGCGTGCCGTTGGTATTGAATACGAAAAAAGTGGCAGCACGGTTAATGCTACTGCAAACAAGGAGGTGATTTTAGCAGCCGGGTCTATTGGTTCGCCGCATTTATTACAGCTATCAGGCGTTGGCCCTGCAAAAGTATTGGAAGAGGCTGGCGTTGAGCTTGTGCATGACTTGCCTGGTGTTGGTGAGAACCTTCAGGATCATTTGGAAGTTTACTTCCAGTACCACTGTAAGCAACCTATTACTTTAAACGGCAAATTAGATTTAGTCAGTAAAGGCATGATAGGCACACGTTGGTTGTTGTTTAAAGATGGTTTAGGGGCGACTAATCATTTTGAATCTTGTGGCTTTATTCGGTCTCGTGAAGGCTTGAAATGGCCGAATATTCAGTATCATTTTTTGCCAGCGGCGATGCGCTATGATGGTGGGAAGGCTATTGATGGTCATGGATTCCAGGTTCACGTAGGGCCAAACAAACCGCAGAGCCGTGGTCGCGTATGGATTAAATCAGCTGATCCAAAAGCGAAGCCGAGTATTTTGTTTAATTACATCAGTACTGCTCAGGACAAACAAGATTGGCGTGACTGTATCCGTCTGACTCGCGAAGTTCTGAAGCAGCCTGCTTTGGACCCATTTCGTGGTGATGAAATTCAGCCGGGAGAACAGGTCACATCAGACAAAGCGGTTGATCGCTGGGTGCGTGAAAATGTTGAAAGTGCTTACCATCCTTCGTGTACCTGTAAAATAGGTGCTGATGAGGACCCAATGGCAGTGTTAGATACGCAGTGTCGAGTAAGAGGAGTCGAGTCGTTACGTGTTGTAGACTCTTCAATTTTTCCCACTATTCCAAACGGTAACTTGAATGCTCCCACTATCATGGTGGCAGAAAAAGCAGCAGATATGATTTTGGGTAAACAAGCGTTACCTGATGCAGATGTTGATGTTTGGATTGATCCAAACTGGCAGCAAAGCCAGCGTTTAGGTAGCCCTAAGCGTGAGGTGAAATAAAATAAGTAGCTCTAGCATAGGCTTAGTAGCTCTTAAGTAATTGTTATAAAAGTGAAATTTATGTTGTGTATTGTTCAAAATGCACTCTTGAAAGCAGTAATCGTAAGAGAATTTAAAACTAAAATAAGGTAAATAATCATGACAACTCGAAAGAATAGAATTGGCCGTAAACATAATTTAATGCGTGGCATAACTGTAGCGATGGGCTTGTCTGCATCGATGGTGTTTGCTGGCCAATGTGACACGGTGCGTTTCTCCGACGTGGGTTGGACTGATATTACGGCGACCACGGCAGTAACCAGTGAAGTAGTCGAAGCGCTGGGTTATAAATCAACGACTCAGCTGTTATCTGTGCCGGTGACTTATACCTCTCTCGCTAATGCAGATATCGACGTGTTTCTAGGTAACTGGATGCCTACAATGGAAGCGGATATCGCTAAGTATCGTGAAGCCGGTACTGTTGAAACCGTACGTGCCAATCTAGAAGGGGCTAAATACACATTAGCCGTTCCAAAGTATGTATTTGATGCAGGCGTAAAGAACTTTGCTGATATCGCTAAATTCAAAGATAAATTCAAAGGCCGTCTTTACGGTATTGAGCCTGGCAATGATGGCAATCGTTTGATGCAGGATATGATTGACCAAAATGCTTTTGGTCTGAAGGGGTTTAAGCTGGTTGAGTCGAGTGAGGCCGGAATGATTTCACAGGTTTCACGTTTAGCTAAACGTGAGCAGTGGATTGCCTTTTTAGGTTGGGCACCTCATCCAATGAACGCCAACATCGAGATGGAGTATTTACAGGGCGGTGACGACTTCTTTGGCCCTAACTATGGTGGTGCGAGCGTTTATACCAATGTTCGTAAAAATTATAGCCAAGACTGCCCGAATGTAGGACGTCTGTTACAGAACTTGTCCTTCACGCTGGAAATGGAAAACGAAGTGATGGGCGCCATTCTTGATGATGGCAAAAAACCTCAAACGGCAGCATTGGCTTGGTTAAAGTCTAACCCTGAAGCGCTAAGTAGCTGGTTAGAGGGTGTAACAACTAAAGATGGTGGCGATGCGCTGTCTGCTGTACGCAAGCACTTGGATCTCTGATCCAATATCAATCTGCTGCCGAGTGCTGAAGGCATAGGCAGCAGATCCCTTCTGTATTTTTGGAGTACCGCTTCGCCCAATTTTGTGGTGATGAATTCGTTTATATATAAAAAGGCAAACACATGAATTGGATTACTGAGAACAAGATTCCACTTGGTAGCTGGATGGAAGCGTTTGTAGACTGGCTGACGTTTAATGCAGCGGGTTTTTTTGATGCCGTTTCAATTTCGCTGGAATGGATGATTGTCTCAATGGTAGAGATATTCCAGTGGTTTCCACCATCAGTTCCTATGGCTCTCACCGCAGTTGTCGCTTGGTGGCTGCATCGTAGTATTCCTTTAGTGATTTTTGTTGTTGTCGCTTTAATGCTAATCCTTAACCTTGGTTATTGGCAGGAGATGCTGGAAACTTTTGTATTGGTATTAGCGGCTACAACATTGTCGGTTGCAATGGGCATTCCTATGGGTATTTTAGCGGCCCATAAACCTTGGGTTTATACCATATTACGGCCAATTCTCGATCTTATGCAGACGATACCTACCTTTGTTTATCTTATACCGACACTTGTTTTGTTCGGCTTAGGTGTTGTTCCAGGACTAATATCCACAATCATATTTGCAGTAGCTGCACCCATTCGTTTGACCTATCTTGGAATAAGTCGAGTGCCAGAAGATTTGCTTGAGGCCGGTAAAGCATTTGGGGCTACGCCATTCAAACTACTTTATAAAGTTGAGTTGCCTGCGGCGATGCCAAACATCATGGCGGGTGTAACTCAGTGCATCATGTTATCTCTATCGATGGTGGTTATTGCTGCGCTTGTTGGCGCTGATGGATTAGGAAAGCCAGTAATACGAGCTCTGAATACAGTTAATATTTCTCAAGGATTCGAGGCTGGCTTAGCGATAGTGCTTGTAGCAATTATTTTGGATCGAATCTGTAAAGCGCCTGGCGCAAAAGAGGAAGGTTAATCATGGCGGCAATTAGTATTAGAAATGTAGATGTCGTGTTTGGTGACCGTGTAAAGAAAAGTCTAGCATTGCTTGATAAGGGGAGTACCCGACAAGAAATAATAGATGCCACGGGCGATGTGGTGGGCGTTGATAATGCTTGTATCGAAGTGCAAGAAGGCGAAATTTGCGTTCTAATGGGCTTATCAGGTTCAGGTAAATCAAGCTTGTTACGCGCGGTTAATGGTCTGAATTCCATAAGCCGAGGTGAGCTGCTGGTTCAAGATGGCGATCAGATGGTGGACATTGCCACATGTGATGCCAATAAATTGCGACATATGCGTACGAACAAAATATCTATGGTATTTCAGAAATTTGCCTTAATGCCCTGGATGAGCGTAGTTGACAATGTTGCTTTCGGACTAGACATGCAAGGTATGTCTAAGCCAGAGCGTCGCGCGAAAGCGATGGAAAAGCTGGAAATGGTTGGTTTATCAGAATGGAAAGATAAGTTTCCGCATGAATTATCGGGTGGTATGCAACAACGTGTGGGCCTTGCGCGAGCGTTTGCTATGGACAGTGACATATTGCTGATGGATGAGCCTTTTTCTGCGCTTGATCCTTTAATTCGTAGCCAACTGCAAGATGAATTAATTGAACTGCAGCAGCGCTTGAATAAAACTATTTTGTTTGTCAGCCATGATTTGGATGAGGCGTTAAAAATTGGCACTCATATCGCCATTATGGAGTCGGCTAAAATTATTCAGCATGGAAAACCAGAAGAGATAGTTCTTAATCCAAAAACACCTTACGTGGCTGATTTTGTTGCACATACTAATCCGTTGAATGTGCTATGTGGTCGCTCTTTGATGTCGGATACCAGTGATTTGGAGGTGTTGGGTGATCAGTTGGTATTGAATCAACACGATAACACGCTTATTGGTCTTGATAGCCAAGGAGCTGTGGCTAGCGCCTCTCGCCAAGGGCAGCCTTTGTCGCTTTATCACTGGAATGAAGGAGAGGATATTGAGCAGCTAACAGAGGCGTTGTTAGTGATAGCTTCGCCGGATGTTTCGATGCGTTCAGCAATTGGCGTTCGATATAAAACAGGCTTACCGGTGCTGCTGGAAGAAAATGGGCGGTTGGTTGGTATGTTATCAGACAAAGATTTTTATCATGCTTTACTAGGCAAGCACTTTACAGTTGATCCTGACTAAGCACTGAAGTGATTAAGCGTTTTTTGTAATAAAAATAATAACTCGGAGAACAATATGATCCTACGAAAAGTAGCGATGCTCATAGGTGTCGTTGCCTTGTCTGTGACAAGTGCTTATGCCGGCGGAATTAAAAACATTATCGTTGTTATTGGCGATGGCATGGGGCCGCAACAAATTGGCTTATTGAATAGCTATGTAAAACACGCTCCTAATTCAATTTACAAAGATAAAAACCGGCGCAGTGCCTGGGAGTCTTTATCTAAAGATGGAGTGTTAGGTCTTGCTTACACGGATGCTGCGAATGTACTCGTAACTGATTCTGCGGCTTCAGCAACACAGTTTGCTAGTGGGAAAATGTCTGGTTCGGAAATGATTGGCGCTGATGTGGATGGCCACAGGACAGAAACAGTGCTTGAAATAGCGGCGAAGATGGGTAAATCAACGGGCTTGATCACTGACACCCGTGTGACTCATGCAACACCTGCAGGTTTTGCCGCTCATCAGACTCATCGATCTAAAGAAAATGAGATTGCTTTAGACATGCTTAGCAACAAGGTGGATGTGCTATTGGGTGGTGGATTGCGTCATTGGATACCGAAAGGCGCGAATGATAAAAGCAGTAACATACATGCCCAACTGACAGATATGACTGACGGTGTTGTACGCATAAAGTCCAAGCGTAAGGATGAGCGAAATTTACTGGATGAGGCCCAGGCGAAAGGTTACCAGTTGGCGTTTACTAAAGAGCAATTAAATGCATCTGCTGGAGATAAGCTTCTGGGTTTGTTCTCATATTCGCAAACGCTGAATGGCATAGAAGAATCAATGACTAGCAAAAACGTAGACCGAACCGTTCCTACTCTGCGCGAAATGACAGAAAAAGCGGTGTCGATTTTAGAGCGTAATGACGAAGGTTTTTTTATGATGGTGGAGTCCGGGTTAATCGACTGGGCGGCGCATGATAATGACACTGGCTATATGTTGCATGAAATGCTGAAAATGGATGGCGTTGTAGAGTATCTTTATGACTGGGCAAAAGACCGCGATGATACCTTGATTATTGTGACGGCTGACCATGAAACGGGTGGTTTTGGTTTTAGCTATTCGCGTAGTAATTTGCCTGAAGGTAGAGATCTTCCTGGTGAGGTATTTGAAGGCAGTACATTTAAGCCTAATTATAACTTTGGTAGTTATGAAACCTTGGATAAAATCTATCAGCAGACGGCATCTTATGCCGATATCTTTAGCTTGTTTGATGCTTTACCAGTGGTAGAGCAAACACCAGCAGCACTGGCCATACTTGTTAACAGCCATACGCGTTTTGCCATCACTGAGGCTGAGGCGGCTAGAGTACTTGAAACAGAAGACAACGAATATTTCGTAGAAGGGCATGGCTACCTGAGTGCTAAAACTTTTCCGAAAGTGAATGAGTTTAAAGAGTTCTTCGTTTACGGAAATGAGGTACGCCATAATTTGTTGGCCAGTGTTGTTGGGAAGCAGCAAAATACTGTCTGGGCTACGGGCACTCATACAAACACCCCCGTTCCAATTGTTGCTTGGGGGCCTGAATCAGTCACAAGCCAATTTAATGGGTTAATACACACCACTGATTGGGCAAAATTCGCTATCCAAGCAATGCAGTAGTGAGTACAAAAGCACCGCACAGTCTGGCGCTCCACGCCAGACTCTAGTCTCTCAACGCTGTCTAACTATATTGAATGGGCAATGCCTAGGCATTTGTTTGCCTGACGTTTGGCCATGTTTTGAATAAATACAACCAGATTCTATGTACTGATAAGTAAAAAACAAAATAATAACAAGGAGTAAATTTTCACATGACTAGTATTCTTACCGTCGCTATTTTAGTGGCTCTGGTCACATCGGCACTTATCATCATTCGAGCAGGTAATATACGCTGCACGGGTACAGTGCCGAGTTCGTTGTTCGCCTTCATGGCAATCTTATTCACCTCTGGCCTAGATGTGGGGTTGATTATGTTCCCACTGACAGAGTTTCCAACGTATGCGGCTGAAGAGGCGTATCAATTTACTAATCCGCTAGCAATAGAGTTTGGTTTTTGGGGTTTTCTGGTATGGGGTTTTTACTTCCTGACAACCTTTTACTTTTGCGTAATCGAGCCCAAAGTAAAGTTGTTTGAGATCCCTCTCGTTAAGCTGATCAATAATGTGGTCATTATCAGCACATGTGCTTTCACTGGGTTCTTATTCTTGGATTACCTGCCTAGCTATGTTGAAGGCATTTCTGATCCGGTACGCTATGGGTTAGTTGCACTCGTGGTTGCGTTGGCTGTTTTTTCCAGTACTGATATTAGCTATATCAAGGTGTTAAGCGTCGCATCAACATGGCTGTTTTTTGCCTTGATAGCCGCAGTTATGTTGGGGGCTCCAGGTTTGGGGGTTACTGAGCTGTTTACTACGATGGGAAGCATTGGTGGTTACTTTACAAATTTGGATAAATTTACCCATCCTATTTCTGATTATCATCAGTTCTATTTGTTTTGGTGGTTTAGCTGGAGCATCATGATTGGCCAGTTTGTCGCACGCTTTGTTGGTGGCTTAAAAACCTGGCATTTATGTGTAGCATTGTTGGTGATTCCATCCATACCGTTGGCAATTTGGTTTTCGGTTCTTTACTACTACTATGCTAACGCCATTGAGATTTCCTCCTTGTTGACACTGGCAATGGTATTTGTAGGGATCGTGTTTGTTATTAACTCATTAGATTCTTTGATCCGTCTATATACATCCAATATGAATATAAGCGTTGAGCGCTTTGGTAAAATTGGCTACATGCTCGGTAATTTTGTGGTTATGTATGGTCTTATCTTGGCTTATCAATTTACACCTTTCGATATTGAGTGGGTGGGTTTACTAGTGATAGCTCTTTACGCTTCTGTATATGGTTTGCTGTTACGTCAGCGCGGCTCATTGATATTACAACCTCTTTGATTTAACCCTCAGCCGTTGTTTTTGTCCTTGCCTGAATTACCAGGTAGGGATAACTACACCCAAAAGCCCCCTAGTATTAATAACAAATAGGTAATAAATGATGACTAAAAAATAACACCAGATCGAGGTTCTGGTTTGATGAATCTTATGGGAGTGGTTCCGCTGATGGTCGGATTGTGTTGAGCACTGACCGTACTTTTATAAAAGCAAAGAAGCTGAGCAGAGCTGGGAGTAACGTAACACCACGCTCTTATTCTATGTGTTGTTAGACCGGTGCATAGTAATAATGTTAGCGGGAAGTTGTTGCTCTAAATAGTCGATAATCAGGCGTTGTGCGAGGTCGCTATCAATGCCTGTGGGTGTTAATGCACCTCGTAGCCAGATACCATCGATAAGCGCGGCGATACTCTGAGCTACAATTAAGGCTCTATCGGCGGGTAAGACCTGCTTTAATTCGAGGACTAAGTGTGACAATAGCCTTTTTTCATTGACGCGTTGTAAGCGGTACAGCGCTGGATCGTGCATCGCTAAAGACCAGAACGCCAGCCAAGTCTTAACAACTTTAGGCTCTAGCTGTATTGGATCAAAGTTGCCGCCGACAATTGCTTTAATACGACCTACAACATCATCTTTTGAGGTCTCTTGTAAACGGATTTTAACACCGTGAGAAAGCTGCTGTAATACCGAGCGCATTGTCGCTTCGAGTAAGCCGTTTTTGCCGCCAAAGTAATGATTAATAATAGCAGGAGACACTCCTGCGTAACTGCTAATCATCGCGACACTGGCTTTATGTAACCCAACAGAGTTGATTGCCTCCATAGTGGCATTAATCAGTTGTGGTTTTCTTATTTCAGGCATTCCAACTTTAGGCATTAGTATCTTTCTCACTTGATCTTGAAATGGAATTTGCCTTTCGCTTCATGAACTGTCAAGACAGAATGTCTGTGACAGGCATGATTAGAGTAGAATAAGGCATGTTTGCAGGTGAAAACACTCAGGGTACGAAATTATTAATACCGGGATAAAGGTTTTTAAATAATGAGAATAGAAGATGTAGTGGTACTTGCGCGTGAAGCAGGTCATCTTATTATGGATATTTATCAAAAAGATTTTTCTATTTACGAAAAATCTGATCATAGCCCTCTGACTGAAGCAGACTTGGCAGCACATAACTACTTGATCAATGCTTTGCATGAGTTAACGCCAGATATACCTGCTTTATCTGAGGAGTCTGACGATAGTGTTAAAAAAGATAGAATCAACTGGAAAACTGCTTATTGGTTAATTGATCCACTGGATGGTACTAAGGAGTTTATTAAAAAAAATGGCGAGTTTACTGTCAATGTAGCTTTGATCGAAAACGGCATTCCTATTGCCGGCGTTATTTTTGCGCCTGCATTAGATACTATGTATTGGGGGCAGTTGGGGCAAGGAGCGTTTAAGCAAGTGGGCTTAGGGCCTATTGAATCCATATCGGTAGCGCCGGTTCCCGAAAGGCCGACAGGTTGGCGGGTTTTAGGTAGTCGTTCGCATAAGTCACCAAGGCTGCAGTTATTTATGAGCTCATTACCTGAGGCAGAAATTCTTGAAATAGGCAGCTCATTAAAACTATGTTTGATGGCGGAAGGTAAAGCCGATTTATATCCTAGGCTTAGCCCTACATGTGAATGGGATATCGCCGCAGGCCATGCTATTGTAATCGCTGCAGGTGGGCAGGTATTAGCATTAAGCTCGTTATCTCCTCTGGTGTATAACTCAAATCCGGACTCTTTATTAAATCCTTTCTTTGTTGTGTGTACGAAACCATCAGTATTTTGGGAAAATAATAGGGTAGGTGAGTAAATCATGCATCATTGTCAGTTGTGTTTCTTCATAATGTGTCCTTAACTGTTATTATTAATAATTACTTACCTTCTTTTTGCACTATGGGTTGTAGCCATGTAAATCGACTCCCTGTAGGATTAGCAAATAAGAATTTTCCCCGAGCATTCGACTGGAAATGGAATAAAGCGTAGTGCAGTCAACTTTTAAAACGAGTTTTATTTTGCTAAGTGCGCTCCTTGCGTACTCAAGTAATGTGCCAGCAGCATCCTATCAGCATAAGCCTCAGAGTTGCCGTGTCGATGGAAGTGCAAAAATAATTACATCCGTAGGCCCTGTGGCTAGCTCAAGATTAGGTCAAAGCTATGAGCAAGGAGAGGGTGTTGCTCAGAACAATAGCCAATCATATGAGTGGTATTGCAATGCCGCCATGCAAAAAGATTCTGATGCGCAACTTAGAATAGCGCTACTTCTATTAGAAGGAAAAGGCGTAGAACGAAATGTAGATAAGGGCTTGTATTGGCTAAATCGTGCAGCAAATAATGGAAACCATGACGCTGAATTAGCGTTGGGAATTCTGTTAGTAGACACTGAAGCAATAAGAAGTGCTGTTCTTTTTAAGCGTGCGGCAGCGGGTGGTAATTTATATGCGAATCACCGCCTTGCAGAACTTTACTATTATGGAATGGGTGTGCCTCAGAATTATCGTAAAGCTCAGGACTTATCTGAGCTAGGTGTTGCTGCAGGCTTTGACAAAAGTAAAGAGCTCTTAACACGTATCCAGATAAAACAAGCATCGGGTGTTTTTAAATCAGACGAACCTGTACCTTCAGTTGAGTCGGTTGCGCAAATACAGCAGCCACCTGTAGAGAAGGAAGAGGCACAAAAAAGCAATAATGTATTACAGAATTTTTTAGCTATTTTACCATCGTTACCCAACTTCAATAACGATACTTCGGCTGAAGGTGATGTAAGTGTTATCACTTCAGAAGCAAGCTCCGTAGCTCCCCCAAAAGTGCAGGAGTTACCTTCCTCGGTACAACAACCGATTGTTAATAAACCTTTAAGCACTTCAGAAAATGCTGCTGTTATCTCAACTAAGCAGGCTGTTTCTTCACAAAAAGAACTCGAGGATCAATTAGTAAAAGCTGCAAATGATGCTGTTGAACAAGAAACTACTGCTGCTACATCCAAGCAAGCTGTTAGATCTACAGTAGCGGCTCAGTCGCATATAGTTGCAAGCACGTCAGTAGATACTAAACAGCTAACAAATACGAAAGCAGAGCAAGCTGTCCAAAAGCTCGGTACTAACGCCATTGTAAAAGAAGAAGTATCGGTGACGTCAAATAGTGCTTCAATTAAAGCGCCAACGTTAGACGTTCAGCCTGTAGTGCGGGGTGCTAAATGGGTAAATGCACAAGCAGATATGCGTTATGCGATTCAGTTAGTACAAGCTAGCAGTTTGAGTGGTATCGTTAAATTTATTAAGAAGCATGATTTATATGAAAACTCATATTACATTCATGCTTTACAAGACGGCCAATACCGATACATTTTGCTGTACGGTAATTACCCTAATAACCGTACAAGTATGAAGATAGCTAAAACATTACCCGAGGCTGTTCAAAAAGCAGGTTATTGGATTAGGACCTTTGGTGATTTACGTCGAAGTTACAAAATAAGCCCCTGAGCTGCTTCCATGGAGGTATTATGGGCAGCAGCGTTTTAAAATTTACACGAAATATTTCACTTCTATTGGTAGCCATGTCCCTCATGGCTGCTGTGCTTCTTTATCAAAGTAACGAAATTGCTAACCAATCTTATTCAACAAAAGATCGAGAACTTGTTTTTCTGGCCATAAATCTCCAGCTTTCAGAAGCTCGACTTCGTTATGTATTGTCTGATTTTAGTTCAGTAGGTGATAAGAAAAATTGGGATGCTCGTTTAAACAGTGCGGCCGAATTAGCACTTGATTTTCGTATCACAGTCCAAAAAATGCGAATGAAAGATAGCGTTAATTCATTTGAATACGATGCCTTGTTACCTACATTTCATGAGTTTTACAAAGTTGGTCAACGTATGGCACGGGCCTATAGTGATGGTGGGCGAGGTGTGGCAGTTCTTTTTTCGGGGCAGTTTAATGTTACTGCGAACGCGATGGTCGCTAAATTAAGTGCTATTAGTCAACGCTTAAACTCTAAAGTTAACGCACGCCTTAATCATGCGACTTCAGCAACTCAGACTCATTTATGGACGGGTATAATCTGCAGTATAGTATTTTTATTGCTTCTAATACGTTTAGGCTTTCTCTTAAATGAGCGCTGGATTAAGCCTGTTAAAAAACTTAGCCAGTCAATGGATTCTTTAGTGGGCGGTTTATCGGAAAGACTAGGAGATGAGTTGGTTGTGCATCCAAGTACCAGTGTTAATGAAAATGTTGCTAGTACATATTGTGCTGTTGATAGTTTGTTGTCGCACTATAAGGAAAAAGTAAGTGTTGCTCAAACTGAGCTAAAGTCTTTAATGTATGTTCGCCAGGCGCTAGATGCCTCACACGTTTGTCTCATGTTAACCGATAAAGATTTTACAGTTGTCTATGCGAATAGTTCTATCGTTCGATTAATTGAAAAAAATAGTGAGGCTTTTAGGAATGAGTTTGGTGAGTTTGAAATAGCTGATTTAGTAGGGAAAAAATTAGATTTATTTCGTCGTAATCCTGAACAGCGTTCTGAAATTTTAAAACGACTTTCTCATCGTATGCGAGCGCGTATACATGTGTCTGATAGGGTTATGACAGTAGTAATATCGCCATTGGAAGACCTGGATCAATCAGGGTTCTTACTAGAATGGCTGGATATTACTCATGAGTTTAAGGCTGAGCAGCAAATAAAGATGCTAGTCACGTCTGCTGCTGTGGGAGATATATCTCACCGTGTTTCTATTGATGAGCTAAAAGAATTGTCCCCGCATTCATTCCATGGACTCGTTAGTCGGAGTTTAAATGAGCTTATGGACATTACTGAGTTGGTTATATGTAATACGCAACGTTCAGTTTGTGCACTGATTGAGGGGGATTCAAGCAAGACGTTGGAGGTTGGGCTTCCTGGTGTTTTCGGTGAGCTTTTTGTGAGTGTAAAAGGTTTGTCTGATCGTTTGGGTGTGCTTGCTATCGAGAAAAAGGAGTTATCTCAGTGGGCTAGTATCAATATGCAGAGTATATTTAAGGCTTCTCGTGAATTACAAAAAAATACGCAGGATCAGTTTGCTCTGCTGGGTCCCGTACACATGGGGGTTGATAAGTTAGTCAGTACTGCTAAAGAAAGACAGAAGGTTACTTTATCTCTTAATAATGAAATACACCTAGCAGAATTAAAACTACAACACTCTGAGCTGTTAATAGGAAAACTGGTTGAGTCTTATAAGCAGCTTAGTCGTGCAAATCTAAGTATTACAGATGCTATTGATATGGTTGAACAAGTAGCATTTCAAGCCAATCTTTTGGCACTAAATGCAGCAGTGGAGGCCGCGCGAGCAGGTGAGCAAGGTAAAAGCTTTGCAGTAGTTGCCTCTGAGGTAAGAGTGCAGGCTATGCGAGCTGCGAAGGCAGCAGCTGAGCTTAAGTCATATGTTAATACTAATATTGAGCTTGTGCAGAGTAGTATCGAAAACTCTGAGGTATGGAGTGCGATTAGTGCTGAAGGGGTGTTGGGGTTGCCTGTGGTTGAGAGCGACGAGTTAGACTTAGAACAACTGGAGAGTGTTGAACTACTTGCTAAGTCTGTAAACAGCATGGATCCATTGGTATATAAAAGTGAAGTTTTGGCTGAGTCTTTATCTGATTCTGCAGACTCTCTGAAGTATCAGTCTGAGCGCTTAGGCTATTTAAATGATTAAGTCAGAAACATGAATTTGGCGTCAAGTTTATTTGTTTTTCTTATGAAAAAGGAGCCAATATGGCTCCTTTTTTGATTGTTCTGTATCTTAAACTAAGTTGTATATAAACACCGTTGCTACAGCCGCTGGTGTTATAAAGCGCAAGACAAACATGAAAACTTTGAAACCTAAACCATTGCTGAGGTCTAATTGGTTTTCGACAGCTTGTTTATTCATAAACCAACCAACGAATATCGCAATGAATAGGCCGCCTAAAGGCATCATTACGTTTGCAGTGACGTAGTCAAGCAAGTCAAAGATAGTCTTATTTTCAAACACGGGTATGAAGCTAAGAGGGTAAAAATCAGCCCATTCGTTGAAAGAGAGAATGGTAAATAAACCCAATACCCAAACAGAAATCCCACCAATTAATGTACCAGATAATCGGCTAATGCCTTTTTGTTCTTCTAACCATTCTACGACAGGCTCAAGCAGCGAGATGGCAGAGGTTACTGCAGCTACAACCAATAGAGCAAAGAATAGTGATCCGAATAGTACGCCACCCGTCATTTGCCCAAAGGCAAGAGGAAGTGTTTGGAAAATTAATCCAGGGCCTGCTCCAGGCTCAAGACCATTAGCAAATACCAGTGGGAAAATAGCTAGGCCTGCAAGCAATGCGACAGCAGTATCCACTAAAGATACAGCAACAGCGGTTTTAACAATGGATACATTCTTTGGTAAATAAGAACCGTATGCCATCATAACACCCATACCAAGGCTCAAAGTAAAGAATGCATGTCCCAGTGCCGTTAAGATGCCTTCAGTTGTTAGTTTTGAGAAGTCTGGCTGAAATAGAAAGGTAAAGCCTTGTGCAAAATCACCGCTGCTGAGGGCGTAACCGACCATCACCAATAGTAGAACGAATAGGATAGGCATCAATATGTTGATGGCTTTTTCCATTCCTGATCGGATTCCACCGGCAACAATGGTGATGACTAGCACCATAAAGACAGAATGCCACAGTAATAATGTCCACGGGTCAGAAAGTAACCCGCCAAATAATGCGCCTATGCTATCAGCGTTGCTGTCAGTAAAAGTACCTCCGACAGACTGGCCTACGTAGGATAATGCCCATCCACCAATGACGGAATAGAAGGAAAGGATTAAAAAGGACGCTGTAATTCCCATCCAGCCTATCCATGTCCAGCGTGATGATAAACCGTCACGCTGAGTAAGCATGCGCAAAGAATTGATAGGGCTGCGTCCACCGCGGCGGCCAATCATAACTTCTGCAATCATGATGGGTATACCGATGAGTGCGATACACAGCAAATATACTAATACAAAGGCACCCCCCCCATTCTCACCTGTGATATAAGGAAACTTCCAGATATTACCTAGCCCTACTGCTGATCCGCTGGCTGCCAGAATGAAGGCTAGCCGTGAAGACCACATTGGGCCATCTTTACGCGCTTCAGCAACAGAAGCATTTTCCGTATAGGTTTGACTAATTTGAGTCACTTTTTATCTCCAATTAATTATTTTTATTGTTCGTTTTTTATACCGTTATCTTCTTCAGAAACCTTTCTTCAGCTAATGTGTTAGCAATCATGCCTGTGGGTAGGTTGTTGGCATCGCTGCGCTGAAATATTTCATCGAGTGTGTCTGCTATGGTTTCTATATGACGAGATACCTTTTCTGGAGTGTGGCCTACTCGATCATAGAAAATATCAATAATGCCTCCAGCATTAATGGCAAAATCGGGTGCATATAGAATGCCGCGCTCTTTAAGCATCAGGTCATGGTGTGATGCGGCTAACTGATTATTAGAGGCTCCTGCAATAACAGAGGCTTTAATGAGTGGGATGCTGTCGTCATTTAAGACGGCGCCTAAAGCGCAGGGTGCGAGTACGTCAACATCTAGAGTAAGAATCTCGTGAGAAGAAACAGCTTTTGCGCCGAGTTGTGTAACGGCTTTGTCGACATACTCTTGGTGAATATCAGTCACGTATAGAATAGCGCCGGCTTCTCGAAGATGCTCTGCAAGGCGGTAGCCAACATTGCCCATACCTTGAATTGCTACAGATAAGCCTTTCAGACTGTTTGTGCCTAGTCGGTGCTTGACTGCTGCCTTCAACCCAATAAATGTGCCGTAAGCTGTGGCAGGTGAAGGGTCTCCATTAGATGCTTGGCCGTCAATACCCGGTCTTTCAGTAATACCAGCAACATATTGAGTGTTGCGGTTCATCACTTTAAGGTCAGAAACACTTGTTCCTGAGTCTTCAGCAGCGATGTAACGGCCACTCATGCTCTCTAGGCAGCGACCCATCATTTCAAGCAGTGCTTCTGTCTTGTGTTGGCGTGGATTGCCGATAATGACAGACTTCCCTCCGCCTAGGGCTAGATTTGCTAGTGCGGATTTATAAGTCATGCCCTTAGACAGGCGCAGGGCGTCCGTCAATGCTTCTGCATCAGAGGCGTAGTTCCACATACGGCAGCCGCCAAGCGCTGGACCCCGGTTGGAGTTGTGAACAGCAACAATGGCTTTTAGGCCTGTGGCTTCATCGTGAAAAAAGTTAACTTGCTCATGATGGTCAAACTCAATATGGCTAAAAACTGACATGTATACCTCGTATCCTTAACTATTTTCTGTATTAAGCTTGTGCGCTGATTAAGTCGCTGCTAATGGTTTGATCTTCAACCAATGAGATATGCAGTGCCTGACGCTTATCCTTAGCCTTGAGGTAGTTTTCCTCTTTAACAGGGCCATATCCGCGAATCATGCCTGGAATGTCAGCTAGCTGTTGGGCTGCACTGTAGTTAAAGTTACGCCCATCATTTGCATTCATTGCTTTTTCTATTAAGTCCATATCGGCTTCATAGTCACGGATGATTTGCTTTTCTAAGCGGCGATCTTCACTCCATGCAAAAATATCTAGCGGTGTTCCCCGTAGGTTTTTCATTCGGGCAAGTAAGCGGAACACTGGCAATATTTTTTGACTAAAAACACGTTTCCGCGGGCGGCCTGTGTGTTTGTCTTTACGAGCGATTAGTGGTGGAGCAAGATTGAATTCGAGTTCGAACTCTCCTTCGAACTGTTCTTCTAACTGTTGACGGAATGTTTCTGAGGTTAGTTGTCGAGCAACTTCATATTCATCTTTGTAAGACAATACTTTACTGTAATTTTCAGCAATGGCGCGGCTGATGTGAGTTTTGTTTGTTTGCTCTTTTTCTGTTCGGCTAAATTGTGAAAGGCGCTTATGGTAACGTTGCGCAAGTGCTTCACTCTGGTATTCAGTTAGATGCGCTAGTTCTTGCTCTATTTGTTCTTCCAAAGAAGGCAGCATGCGGACCATTTGTACAGCGGGCGCAGGCTTAACTACTTGGACAACATTATCCAAATCATGCGCAGCGCAGCGGCCCCACAAAAATGCTTTGAGGTTGGTGTCAACAGATGCTCCGTTAAGTTTGATAGCCTGCTCGATAGACTCGCGACTCAAAGGCAGGAGTCCTTTTTGGCATGCATAACCGATCGTGAATAGGTTAACAGCCATTCCATCGCCCATTAGATCTGTAGCAAGCTGAGTTGCATCAAAGCAGAAAGTGCCTTCTGGGCGTGCTGTTGCTTCAATAACGGCTTGCATTTCTTTATTAGGAACTTTTAGATCTGGATCACGTGTAAATGCTGCGGGCATTGTGTCGTGATTATTAATAATAGCGAAACTACGTTTACCATCGAGCTTACCGAGTGCTTCTTCACTTGCGCCGACCATGAGGTCAAAACCTATCAACAGGTCGGTTTCACCTGCAGGGATACGTACAGTATGAAGTTGCTCTTGGGTAGGTGCGATTCGAATATGGCTCATAACGGCACCAAACTTCTGTGCTAGTCCAATCTGATCAAGTACACCGACTCCTTTCTCTTCTAAGTGTGCAGCCATGCCCAGTAATGCGCTGACTGTTACAACACCAGTACCACCCACGCCTGTGAGGAGAATGTTATAAGGCTTATCAATCGCTGCTGATACGGGTTCTGGCAGGTTTGTAGCAGGAGGTGTAGCATTTAAGCCGGCCGCTTTCCGCAATGTCCCGCCTTTAACGGTAACAAAGCTTGGGCAAAAACCTCGTATACAACTGAAGTCTTTATTGCATGATGACTGATCTATCTGGCGCTTACGTCCGCGCTCTGTTTGTTTAGGTAGTATTGATAAGCAGTTTGACTGTTCACCACAATCACCACAGCCTTCGCATACTGCGCTGTTTACAACAACACGTTTTTCAGGGTCGGGCATTTGACCACGTTTACGGCGGCGACGTTTTTCAGCAGCACAAGTTTGATCATATATTAATGCTGTGCAGCCCTCAGTTTCGCGAAACTCTCGTTGAACGGCATCTAAGTCATCACGATGGTGAAAAGTAACACCATCAGCGAAGTCTGCTCGGCTTGGGTATTTGTAAGGCTCATCACTGACGATAGCTAGGCGTCGTATGCCTTCACCAAACAGCTGATGAGTGATTTGTTGGACGGTCAATTGACCATCTACGGGTTGACCGCCTGTCATAGCAACCGCATCGTTATAGAGGATTTTATAAGTAATATTTACGCCGGAAGCTATCGATGCCCTAATGGCTAAGAGTCCGGAGTGAAAATATGTTCCATCACCAAGGTTTTGGAAAACATGTTTGTTATTAGTGAAGGGAGCCTGACCAATCCAAGTAGCACCTTCGCCACCCATTTGCGTAAATGTTTCTGTTCCGCGATCCATCCAAGTAGCCATGTAATGGCAACCTATACCGCCTAAAGCTTTACTGCCTTCCGGTACACGAGTGGAAGTGTTGTGTGGACAGCCTGAACAAAAATGAGGTGTTCGTTCTACGAGTGATCGGGGCTGTGCAAGCTCTGCTTCTTTAGCGCATAAAAATGCTAAGCGTGATGCTATCTGTTCGCTTTGATAGAAGGGCGCAATGCGTGAAGCGATAGCTCTGGCGATCATTGCTGGAGTAAGCTCTCCAAGGGTTGTCAGCAGTTCTTGGCCATTCTCATCGCGTTTACCAACAATTCTAGGACGAGCATCATCCTGCCAGCTGTAAAGATAGTCTTTGATTTGATCTTCAATAATACCGCGTTTTTCTTCAACCAACAGTAGTTCAGGAGTCTCTTTGGCGAACTCTCGAATACCCACAGGTTCTAGTGGCCAAACCATGCCTACTTTGTAAAGTTTGATGCCTAGTTCGCTAGCTTTTTCATGAGTGATGCCTAAGTCGTCCAATGCTTGGAGTACATCCATGTAGGATTTGCCTGTTGTGACAATACCTAAGCGTGGAGCGGGGCTATCAATGACTGTTTTATCTAGATTGTTTGCACGACAAAATGCTTCTGCAGCTTTCAGTTTGTATGTATGCAAGCGGGCTTCTTGTTGCATTGGCTTATCAGGCCAGCGAGCATTAATTCCTTCTGAGGGTAATTCAAAATCGGTAGGGATTTCTATCTTTATACGTTCTAAATCAAGATCCGCAGATACAGAGGAGTCTAATAGCTCTGCCAATGTTTTGAAGCCAACCCAGCAACCACTATAACGAGACATAGCCCAGCCATAGAGACCGAAATCGAGCATTTCTTGAATGCCTGAGGGGTAAAGTACCGGGATCATTGCATCCACAAAAGCGTAGTCGCTTTGATGGGGGAGAGTAGATGATTTGCAGGCATGGTCATCACCAGCGACAGCGAGAACACCACCAAATTCAGATGTGCCAAATGCGTTAGCATGTTTCAATACATCACCTGTGCGATCTACACCAGGCCCTTTGCCGTACCATAAACCAAAGACGCCATCATATTTTGCGCCCTCAAATACATTGACTTGTTGTGACCCCCAAACCGATGTGGCACCTAAGTCTTCATTAATACCGGGTTGGAAAAAGATATTATGGGTCGCTAGGTATTTCTTGGCTTGCCAAAGAGTTTTATCGAAGCCTCCTAGAGGGGAGCCGCGATAGCCAGAGATAAAACCAGCGGTGTTATGCCCCTGCTGCTTGTCGCGTTGTGCTTGCAGCATTGGCAGGCGCGCTAACGCTTGGCTTCCTGTTAGGTATACGCGTCCTGAATCTAATTCCCACTTATCATTGAGTGTCACATCTTTCATGGGTGTACTCCCGTTCATATACGGAAACATCACGCATCAATTCGTATTTCACAGTCGCATGAGGTCTTGCTTAAAAAGAAGCAAGGTGGGCAACTTGAATTAACGTCTGAATTGATAGGTGATGTTTCCTTGGACTCGTTAGAGATCCAAATCAAAAAAAGAAACGATCAAAAGCCGAAGGCCATCAGACGTTAAGAAATAGGTGTTTGGTTCGATATGTGTTTAGAAATCGTTATCAAGCACGAATCAAGTAATAGGGCTTGATATGGTTTGGCTGATAAAGTTTTGAAGAGTACTGTGCAGCAGCTAGCAGTATGGTGCGGTTTAATTGTCATTTTAATACCTCAAACAAATACTGGATCTCAGTACTGTTCCACTTTTTGTTATTTTTATCCGGCCTGTAGGCTGGTTTATATTCGCTGCTCTTATGAAGCATTGGTGCAAAGATAGGTGATCTTTTAATCAAGGTCAATAGTTAGGATTACGTTTACGTAAACTTAGTAATTAGGAAGTGTCGCGAGGTAATAGAAAGGTGGATAATATGGAAAACCCGGCATTTGCCGGGTTTTTATTCTTTCTATGTTCTATTCGTTGTGGGTTTGTGTCCTCTCGCGTTTTCTCCAGAGCGTTGTCCATCTCTGTGGCCTGGTTTAGGCTTCTTTGACCGCTTAGGGTGTGCGGGGCGTTGCAAGCGAGATTGAGGTAAATCATTGACGGGTTTGAAGCCGGGAATCTCTTTACGCTCAAGAAGTGCACCTGTGAGGCGCTCAATAGCCGCTAGTAGCTTAAATTCATCAGCGCAGACCAGCGAAATGGCTTGGCCGGTGGCGCCAGCACGGCCCGTGCGTCCGATACGGTGGACATAATCTTCGGCAACGTTGGGTAGATCGTAGTTCACTACCTGTGGTAATTGGTCAATATCTAGCCCGCGAGCTGCGATATCAGTGGCTACTAAGACTTGAATAGAATTACTTTTAAAGTCAGCTAAAGCTCGGGTGCGAGCGCCTTGGCTTTTGTTGCCATGAATGGCTGCAGATTTTATTTTTGCAGCTTCCAGTTGCTTTGTTAACTTATTGGCGCCATGTTTTGTTTTGGTGAAGACTAACACTTGACTCCATTGATGTTCTTTAATGAGCTGTGTAAGTAAAGCGGCCTTTCTGTTTTTATCAACGGGGGAAACCCATTGCTCTACAGTCGGTGCCGTCGTGTTACGTGGGCTGACTGAAATTTCAACGGGGTTGTTAACTAAGCCTTTTGCCAGACTGCGGATCTCATCGGAGAAGGTGGCTGAAAACATTAAGTTTTGGCGCTTCTTCGGTAGCAGAGCAATGATTTTGCGAATGTCATTGATGAAACCCATATCCAACATACGGTCGGCTTCATCAAGAATTAGTACTTCTAGTTGGTCAAATTTAACGGCTTTCTGGTTATACAGATCCATTAGACGGCCAGGGGTAGCAACGAGTATATCGACCCCTTTACGCAGCCTCATCATTTGCGGATTAATTTTAACACCACCAAAAACTACAGTGGAGTGTAGTGGTAAGTTTTTACCATACATTTCAACACTTTCGCTTACTTGGGCTGCAAGCTCTCTTGTAGGTGTTAGTACCAGTGCTCTTACTTGATTTGAGCGTGGGCGATTGCCTTTGGATAGTAGCTCCAGTAAAGGGAGTGTAAAGCCTGCGGTTTTACCTGTACCTGTTTGCGCGGCGGCCATGACATCTTTGCCTTCAAGTACTGCAGGTATTGCTTGGGCTTGGATGGGAGATGGGGTGGAATAGCCTTTTTCAGCAACAGCGTCGAGTAAAGGTGCGGACAGACCCAGGGAGGCAAAGCTCATAGATTATCTCTTATTGGTGTTTTACAGATTATTTTACAGGTTGCTTCCGCCTTCAAAAGCGGTGCTGAAGCTTACAGGATCTAGGGCTGGAGCGCTATTTAAATCCGAGCTAAGCCAAGCCCCGAGTAAATGTGGTTCTAGTTATTGCTAGGGCTTTAATCAGTCAAGCTCAACAATAAGGACGCCAGCCGGTCCATGCGGTAAAATCCATTACAGGAAGTGACGGTATTATGAGTGGCTAAATCAATTGAGCTATCTGCTAGTTTATCTTTAAGCTACCCGCTGCAGGTAATTGATTCGCTGTTAATCCGATATCACTCCGGCTGCGATAAAAACGATTCTGATCGGTCATGTCTGGCACACGTCTCTCCGGATCAAAACTGAACTGCCCCGTAGGTTCTATAAAAATATTCCCAAAGACCCTGACTGAATCTACAGAAGCGCGCCATGTAAATAGCTGTGTAGGTCCAGATTTTGCTGAACGCTCATCGGGGGATCGGTCACGGTCAATAACAATCAAGTTGCCAGTTAATGACACCTTAGAAGGTTGAACTGAGCCGCCACATGCCTTGATTTCTGTGCCAACACTAATAAGGTCAATATTGTCGGTATTTGCGCCATGCTGCAGCACGCTGTCTTTAATTTCTAGCTTTCCGCCACAAGGAAAGTCGATTGTACGGGAGTGATAACCATCCAAACCGGCTATAACACTTCCTTCTATCAAAGTATCTACCGCACGGCTTTTGAAGATATGCCCATCACCAAATGATCGGCGTATTATTGAATTACGAATAATGACCCGGTCAATGGAGCCCGCATAAAAACCATGGCCCAATGTCGATGATTTATCTTTCCAGCCAGTATTTTCGATGAGGCTGTCTTCTAAAGTTAGCTCGCCTCCGCGATTATCCGTAAGAATCCCAATAACAGTACGATCAATATGAGCGCGCTTGAGAACCAAGTTGAAATCCCGTCCTTCAGCTTTTACACCTGCGCAGTTACCCCGTTGGCAATTTGCTTTCTCACCTTCGCCATGAAAATCCTCAATCACCACACGGCAGTGATTGCAGGAAATGTTGATAATTGCCTTGGAATTAGCGATGCCTCTGAGAGAAACCCCTTTTAATCCTACTGTTAGTGATTTGTTGACAAATAAGCCTTGAGGATAAGTACCTGGCGGGATAGTTACTTTACTACCCAGCTTTGCATTATTGACCAATTTTTGAGCATTATGCTTTGAATACTCTATATGCTTGGGCTTATTCATATGTTTATAGGTCCAAGCTCCTGCTTCATGGGTAGGTAGGCCAATAAAAAGTTCTTCCTTCTTCAGATAGTCCCATTTGCCTAGGTTTAAATCGAATCCTAAACCCTCGTTGCTCCTATCATCAGTATGGCGCCTCCCCATAAAATAAAATTTGTACCCAGCTAAATCAAAGACAGCACTGTTCCATGATTGTAGAACCGATCGCGGTCTAATCATTATATGAGTTTTACTTTCAATTTTTTTTGCCAGAACTGCAGATATGAAAGAGTGCTGCTGGTTGGAACTAATGTTACACCAGTCGACAAAGTGAGATTCTAGCTTTTTAGAGCGCTCATTCAGATTTTCGTCCTTTACTGTAGGATAGAGCTCCGCGGAAAAACCGAGAGCCCAAGCTGTCTTTACAATCGATAATAATATAGCCACTAGAGATATAAAACGCATACCCAGCTCCTGCACGATGCAATAAAATCAACGAGTGAGGGCCCCATCGGCCGCCTGATGGGAATGCTGCAAAATTGTCTTTTCGTTTGCTACAGCGGCTTTTTCAGAGTTCAGTCTATCCATAAAACAATAAATGCGTCTGCTATGTCATTTCCTAATCATCCAACAGTACCATGTCAATTTCTAATGAAATATTAGATATCAAACTTCAAATGTTTTCTTGCCGCTTCAAGTACTGCAGGGTTTGCTGGTGGGGAAGAAAGGTCCATTCCTTTCTCTAATGCTTTTACAACGGTCTTGAGTACTTTTATACGAGCGTACCATTTATGGTTGGCTGCAATGGGGTGCCAAGGAGATGAGACGGTGGATGTTCTTTTGAACATTTGGTTGATCGCTTCATCGTAATCTGCCCAGCTTTGACGGTTTCTAATGTCTTCTTCCGTCAATTTCCAGCGTTTGATCGGGTCATTTAATCTTTCAGAAAAGCGCTGAAGTTGTTCTTTGGGGGAAATGTGCATAAAAATTTTAATGATTCGGACGCCATCGTCGCTGAGTAAGCGTTCGAATTCGTTGATTTCTTGATATGCGCGTTGCCATTCAGGTGCCTTTGCAAATTTTTCTACTCTTTCTACTAACACGCGGCCATACCACGAGCGATCGAATATAGCGATTCTGCCAGGGGCTGGTAATCGTGTTTGGAAGCGGTAAAGGTAATGTTTCCCTTGTTCGGCTTTTTCTGGAGCACCAATTGGATGTACTTGAAACCCTCGGGGGTCGAGTCGCGCGGTTAAGCGACGAATTGCTCCGCCTTTTCCGCTCGCGTCCCATCCTTCAAAAACGATGATAGCGCGTTTGTTTTTATGAAAATAAGCTTGCTGTACGTGCAGTAGTCTCTTCTGCCATTTTTTTAGGTTTTTCTCGTATTTTTTTTTGTTGGCGATGGTTGACTTGTTGAGTGCAAGTGAAGCGAGGGTAGGGGCTTTTTTTTCTAATAGGATTTCAGATGGTTGTTGCATAGCTATCTCACTCATCGAATTTAATATGAGTGTAAACAGACTTAAAGGTTATCTCAATGTTATGTGTATCGTACTGTGGTTTTGCAGGGAGGTAAGAAAGGCTTCATGAGTGGTGCCGGCACCAAGAGTCGAACTCGGGACCTACTGATTACAAGTCAGTTGCTCTACCAGCTGAGCTATACCGGCACTGCATGAAGTGGGCGTATAATAATGAGATGGGCCGTTGAGATCAACCCCTAAAAACAAAATAATTTGAAATAAAATAATAAGATAAGCGGATTGTTCAAAAAGCAAACAATCCGCTGCTTCATTAGGCAATTAATTTAGAGGGATACGTATTTTCTGTCCTGGGTATATTAGATCTGGGTCTTTAATGACTTCTTTGTTAGCTTCAAAAATTTTAGTGTAGTCGTTACCGTTACCTAGGTATTTTTGAGCAATAGCCCATAACGAGTCGCCTGATTCAATCGTGTAGTACTCGACTTTTACAGAAGCGCTGTCTAGTAGTTGAAGGGAGTCAGCTTTTACTTCTGTAATCCCCTGCACGTTACCCGCCATTAATATGGCTTTTTCATATGCAGCTTGGTTTTGTGCAGACCCTGATACCATTGCTACTCCGTTTTCTACCGAAACCGTTAGGCCATCAATACCTGGGTTATCTGATTCAATATGTTTTTGAATCTCTTCAGCTGGGTCATCATCTGAGCCAAAGAGTTTTTTTCCGAGGTTTGAGGCAAAATCAAATAAACCCATGATGAATCCTTTTAAGTGTGTGAGTAAGCGGTTGCTTAAGTTAGAAGCTTATAATTCCATATTGAATCTTAACCCAAGCTGGCTATCTGGGTTTTGCACGTGAGGGTCGTTAAAAATGCATAAAAAAAAGCCCCTGATAAGCAGGGGCAAAAAAAGACAACTCAATAGGAGAGAGTTGAAAGTAGGGATGTGATAGATACGTGGTTTCGTGAATACAATACGAATGTGTCTATCAGTTACTACTATCGATTTTTATTGTGCGCTGCACAATTATACTTTAGTAGTATATGATTAACTTGTTAATATTTATAAAGTAAATTTTAATTTTTGCATTTGTGCAGTGCATTCATCTTTGATTAATCTTGTGTTTTTTTAAACTGTTTTATGCGAAAAGGATGCGCAGGGTATGTGCCGATAATTCGGACCTCTTTAGCAAAAAAATCAAGTTCTTGAAGTGCATACTGCATCTTTTTCTGTTCTGGGTGACCCTCAACATCAAGGTGAAAGCTGGTGGCTTGCATTGTGTCTGAAGCCATATAGCTTTCTAGTTTCACAGCGTTAACTCCATTCGTGGCGAACCCTCCCAAGCCCTTGTATAGTGCCGCTGGCATGTTTCGAACAGTAAACATAATAGTAGTAATGAATGTTACGTTTGATTCTAGAATGGGCATATGGCTGTCTTTTGCCAAAATAACAAAGCGAGTGGTGTTGCCGGTTTTGTCCTGAAAGTTTTCTTTCAATATATCTAAATCATAAAGTTCAGCGGCAAGGCTTGATGCGATGGCAGCATGCCCTGGCTCTTCAATACTTAATAGCGCTTCAGCCGCTCCCGCTGTATCTAAGCTGGCTACTTGGGCTAGATTTAGGTTTTTAATGTTGCCGTCACACTGGGCCAGTGCCTGAGGGTGTGATGAAACTGTGTGAAGGTCTGATATTTTAGTGCCTTTCCTAGCTACTAAGCAGTGGTTCACCGGTTCAAAATGCTCACTAATAATGTGTAACTGTGTTTTAGGCATTAGGCGATAAATTTCTTCTACTCGACCCGCGGTAGAGTTTTCGAGTGGAATCATGGCAAGTTGAGCTTCACCACGCTCAACCATAAACATCGCATCAACAAAACTCTCACATGCAAATGCTTCCATTTCAGGGTGGACATGGTGGCATGATAGATGAGAATAGGCGCCTTTATGGCCCTGGTAAGCGATGATGTTGGTACTCATGATAGTGTTGTTTCCGTGAGTCAGTTGTCGGTAGGTTATGAGTTATTATGTCACAGGCATGTATACAGGTTGAATCTTTCTAAGCAATAATCTAATGAGTTTTCTTAGGTAATATAAACACATAAGGAGAAGGTTTGCAGATTAAGCGGTCAGTTATCATTTTTGTTGTTGCTGTCTTGTGTGGCTTGCTTGTTTCTTGGCAGTCATACATATACACACGTGGCTGGGGAAGTGTTCAAGCTCATCAGCAAGGTGCTTCTCGATTATTAGATACCATCAGTGCATTGCGTGTTGCCATTGATCAGTATCGTTATCTGCCATTTCTGCTTGCTCAAAATCATGATGTGAAAGACCTTTTGGTTCAGGCTAATCCAGATAAAGTTATTAAAGTAAGCCGCTATCTTGAGCAAACTAATTTGGTAGCCGGTTCTGCAGCATTAATTGTTTTAGACCTGACAGGTCAAATTGTTGCTTATAGTAACTGGCGGGACCAAGGCTCTTCTTCGCGAAGGTATTATGCCAATGCACCATTTTTTCTTCAGGCTTTAGCGGGAGAGCAAGGGAGATACTTTATGTTTGATAGTGATACAACTCGGCCCTCTTACTATCTTTCTGCTCCTATCTATCATCGTCAAATGTTAATCGGTGTGTCCGTAATGCGATTAGATATAGCGGCCTTAAAAGAGCAGCTTTCTCTTGAGCATTCTTATTACGTTGCAGATCAAAACGGTAAGTTGTTGTTTGCGAGTCAATCATTATTCGAGGGGGCTGATCACACTTGGCCTTTTGCTCCGATCAAACATGATCAGTTATTTGATGGTCGAGATGTTTCTATCTGGACCTCTGTCGGCAAGCGACAACTAATTGAATCGGTATTGCTTGATGATCTGAAATGGGAAGTGGGTGTTCTTAGTCCGTTGTCTGAAGCGGAGCAAAGAGCTGTTTATGTAGGCTTCACTGTTGCGGGTGGATGTGTAGCTTTTGTGTTATTGGTTTTATATTTAAGAGAGTTTCGGTTAAAACGGCGTTCGCAAGCACAAGTGATCCGAGCGCGAATCGAGAGCGAACAACAGCAACGTTATATTATCAACACCGCACAGGTCGGACTAATTACTGTGGACCGTCAGGGTGCAGTTGTTTTTATTAACTCAATGGTTATGCAGCAGTTTGGCGTGTCCTTATCGCTGATAATTGGCCAGCCGTTAACATCTATTTTTGCAGATATTGATCAATTCACACCATTGAAACGTTGGTTAAATGGTTTGTCTCAAGGAGAGTTTACACCTATTACTGGATATGAAGTGGTTGGGCGTCGCTCGGACGGTTCTGTTTTTCCCGTTCTATTTTCGATTCGAATGATGACGGCGACTCCCGAACCAAGCTATTTAGTGACAATCATAGATATTACGCGCCGCAAACGCTTGGAATATAAATTACGTGAGGCCAATGAGTCGCTTGAGTTTAAAGTGCAACAACGCACCAAGGCGTTGGAGTCTGCACAAAATGAACTCATTCAAGCGGAGAAGTTAGCTGCGCTGGGAAGGATGTCTGCGGTGATGGTCCACGAGTTGAACCAACCTTTAACCGCTATGAGAAATTACCTAGCAATAATACGTAAGCTGGCTGATCAGCCTTCAATGTTGAATGAAAATTTGAGCATAATGAATAGTTTGGTTGATAGGATGGCAACTATTACAGGACAGCTAAAAACCTTTGCATATAAAAGTGTGGATACACGCAGTGTGGTCGACTTAGTTTTCTCGATTGAACATGTATTTAAGCAGTATAAAGAAAGATTTGTTGAGCAGTCTATCGTTCATGGTTTTGAGCACGCATTGCCACATTACTGGATACAAGGTGATGCTGTTCGTATCGAACAAGTGTTAGTTAACCTGATGACGAATGCATGTGATTCTATGCTAGAGCTACATTCTGGTGAGATTTCTATTACGCTTACTCATCTTGAAAGTCGGTCACTTGATCAAGTGGGTGACTGGGTAGTTCTTAGCATTCGAGATACAGGAAAAGGAGCGAATGATGAACAGCTTGCCCATATGTTTGAGCCATTCTATACATCAAAGTTGATGGGGAATGGTTTAGGTTTAGGCTTGCCTATTGCACAGGGGATTGTTCGAGATTTGGGTGGCAAGGTGGAAGTCAGTAAAAACCAAAAGCAAGGTTTATGTTTTACCGTCTATTTACCTCTAGTAAAAAATAGCGAGGAGCTTTAATTGGACATTCGTGGGCACGTAGTTTTAGTTGATGATGAAGAGATTGTGCGTCAGTCAACAGAGCAATGGCTGAAGGTCTGTGGCTTTACTGTCGATAGCTTTAGTAGAGCAGAAAATGCTCTGCAGGTACTAAATGATTCATTTTCCGGCGTCGTTGTCACTGATGTGAAGATGCCAGGTATGGATGGCTTGGAACTTCTACAAGAAGCATTATTAAAAGTATCGGGTGTGCCGGTAATATTACTAACCGCCCATGGCGATGTTGATATGGCAATCAATGCGATGCGAAATGGAGCATATGATTTTATTGAAAAGCCTTACGTTCCTGAGCGTTTAGCAGAAACTGTACATAGAGCTTGTGAAAAACGTAGGCTCATTTTAGAAAACCAAAAACTACAGCAAAATCTTGTTTCGTTGTCTGGCGTAGATGCAAGAATTATAGGTGTCTCGCCAGCTATTCAGCGCTTGAAGCGGGAGTTAGTAAAACTGGCAGAGCAAGGTACGCATGTAATCGTTTACGGCGAAACAGGGACGGGTAAGGAGTTAGTGGCACAATGTTTACATGAGTATAGCCATCGGACAAAGTATAATTTTGTTCCAATAAATTGCGGAGCAATACCTGAGTCTTTAATAGAAAGTGAACTATTTGGACATGAAGCTGGGGCGTTCACTAGCGCTGCAAAAAAACGAATAGGCAAGTTTGAATACTCAGATAAAGGAACACTGTTTCTTGATGAGATTGAGAGTATGCCTCTAAATCTGCAGGTTAAGTTGCTTCGCGCTTTTCAGGAAGGGGTGATAGAGCGTTTAGGTTCAAATACACCTATTCATGTTGATTTACGCGTTATTGCTGCAGCAAAAGTAGATTTAAGAGATGAAGAAAATTTTAGGGAAGATTTGTTTTATCGATTGAGTATTGCTCAATTGCATATTCCTCCATTGCGAGAGCGCCTCGAAGATGTGCCTCTATTATTCAATCATTATTTAAAAATTGTTGCATCTGACCATGACAGAAACCCTCGAGTATTGTCTGTTCAAGATCAATCGACTCTCATCGGCTACCAGTGGCCGGGTAATGTTAGAGAATTAAAGAATATAGCCATCCGTTATTCGTTGGATCCTGACTTATCGGTTGCTGATATTCTCATGGCGTCTGAAGGGATGCCAAATATGAGTAAGGTCCACTCTAGGGAACTCTCGTTAGCAATACAGGTAGCAAACTTTGAAGCGGATGCTATTCGTGATGCTTTACGGTTTCATAAAGGTAATATCAAACTAACAATGGAGCAGCTAGACCTGCCACGCCGCACCCTTAACCAGAAGATGATTCGTTACGGTATCAACCGGAATGATTTTAAAAGCTAGCTCGTCTTCATTCTTACTTGCTGTGCAGGTGAGTCATTTTTTTATGAATAGGCAGAAAATAGCGCACTTTGGTGCGAATACTTCTTTAAACAAGCCGTTACTCTCCTGAAACCCCGTAGTCACGGGGGAATAACTGATAAGCTATTTGTTGCCTATTGCTGCTGGCATATAAGCAATAAAATGCTCATTTTTAGTTAGAAATAGTTAAATAATATACAAAGCACTTATAAAACAATTGGTTGTGTTTGTTGGCTTGCTTTCTGCTCTAGTTATTCTGTATCTACGTTGCAGTTATAACAATCATAAAAGGTGACAGAATGAAAATTAGTAAACGCACATTGGTTAAAACATTGTCTATGGCTATTGCTCTGAGCACGGTTGCAGGTGCAAGTGGTTTAGCTCAGGCGGCTGAAAAGCGCTCTTATATCTTGGCGACGGCCTCAACCGGTGGTACCTATTACCCCGTTGGTGTTGCATTAGCAACCTTGGCAAAGGTGAAGCTTGAACCAAAACATAAAATTTCAATGTCGGCTATCAACTCTGCTGGATCTGGAGAGAATATTAAGCTGTTGAGTGAAAATGAAGCACAGTTTGCGATTCTTCAAGGCTTGTATGGTGCTTGGGCTTGGGGAGGTGACGGAAAACTTAAAGCCAATGGACCACAAAAAAATCTTCGTTCGGTTTCTATGTTGTGGCAAAACGTTGAGCAGTTTGTAGTCAAGAGTAAGTATGCAAATTCGGGCACTATTGATGATATTAATGCATTAAATGGTAAGAAATTCTCGATAGGTAAAAAGAATTCAGGAACAGAAGGTTCCGGGCGCGAAATTCTGAAAAATTTAGGATCTGATGCCGAAAAATTTAATTTTGCATATATGGGATATGGATCTTCAGCTGATGCCCTGCAAAATGGAACAATCGAAGGTATGAATATTCCTTCAGGCGTGCCAACGTCAGCGATTACTCGTGCATATGCAGCGATGGGTAGCGACATCACGGTGCTGGATTTTACCGATGAGCAAATTAGGAAAGCAAACGGAGAATACAAACTTTGGACAAGGTTTAATATCCCAGCAAATACTTATCCTGGACAAACAAAAGAAATTAACACAATGGCACAGCCAAACTTTCTGGCAGTACGTGATGATGTTTCAGAAAATGATGTATATATGTTAACTAAAACGTTTTATGAAAACCTTCCGTTCCTAAATGGTATTCATAAAGCAACGAAAGCGATGGCGCTTGATAAAGCTATTGCTGGATTACCGTTACCTCTGCACCCGGGTGCTGCGCGCTATTATAAAGAGATGGGATTAACTATTCCGGCTCACCTGATCGCTAACTGATCATCTCAAGAGATGCGGCTATCAACCAGCCGCATCGGTTTTTCTTTTGTCTTTTAAAACCAAGGTGAGTGATTATGACTCAGGCATCATCTGTTTCTGTGCAGGACACTGCGGAAAAATTAAAAAAATTGGAGTTAGCGCAGCGTGATGATGCCAGCCCCATAGGCCGTTTTATCTATTGGGCAGGCGTGTGTTTTGCTATTGCTCATATCTACTTTAATACACTAGGAACTTTGTCAGAGTTATGGGTCTCGGCCCTGCATTTTGGTGGCTTTGCTTTGCTTTGCTCATTAATGTTTCCCATGATGAAGGGGCCTAGTGGTGCTAGAAAATCAGTTCTTTTATTAGATATTTTGCTCGGTGTAGCCGCCGTAATATGCGCGTTGTATTTGATTGGCTTTGAAGATGCTTTGTATGAGCGCGGCGTGAAGTTTTCAAACTGGGATTGGGTGTTTTCGACTCTGGCTATTGGTATCGCGCTAGAGCTGACAAGAAGAACCACGGGTTGGTTTATTCCGACGATGATCTTATTTGCACTCACTTATGTGTTTTGGTGGGGGCCGTACATAGATGGTATGTTTGGCTTTGCGGGACTTAGTCTTGAAACCGTGATGTATCGTAGTTATTTTTCATCAGAAGGGATGTTCGGGCAAATAGCCCGTATTTCATGGACCTATGTTTTCATGTTTATCCTCTTTGGTGCTTTCTTGGTGAAGTCCGGCGCAGGGGAATTTATTATTGAATTATCCCGCTGTGCAGCGGGGCGCTTTGTTGGAGGTCCAGGTTTTGTTGCTGTGTTAGGTTCGGGCTTGATGGGGTCTGTTTCGGGTTCTTCTGTTGCGAATACAGTATCAACGGGTGTTATTACTATTCCACTGATGCAAAAAGCAGGTTTTCCTGCACGCTTTGCCGCGGGTGTTGAAGCGGCAGCCTCTACTGGTGGGCAGCTTATGCCTCCAGTAATGGGCGCGGGTGCTTTTATAATGGCCTCGTACACTCAGATTCCTTATGTAGACATCATTGCGATAGCGGCTCTGCCTGCTCTATTGTATTTCATGTCAGTTGGTTTTTATGTGCGCGTTGAAGCGCAGCGCAGTCATGCTCAAGCAGTGGAACTCGATACTCGGCCGGTCAAGGAAGTATTAAAAGAAGGCTGGCATTTCTTATTACCACTGGGTGTTTTAGTGAGTTTGCTTATTTATGGTTTTACGCCGACTTATGCTGCGGGTATTTCAATTTTGTCTGTTGTTGCTTCTTCATGGTTATCTAAAAGCCCTATGGGTATAAAAGATATTCTTGATGCGCTAGCGCAAGGCTCAAAAAATATGGCCACAACCGCTATTTTATTGATCGCGGTAGGTTTAGTCGTGAACGTTGTTGCAATGACAGGGATTGGTAATACGTTCTCGCTAATGGTGACTGAGTGGGCTGGAGGGAGCTTGCTGATTACTTTGGTATTGGTAGCATTAGCCTCCTTGGTGTTAGGGATGGGGTTGCCAGTAACGGCTGCTTATATTGTGTTAGCAACGCTATCAGCACCTGCTCTTTATAGCTTGATGGCAGAGATGCAGTTGGTTCAATTAATTGTTGAAGGTGCTTTGCCTGAGGTAGCAAAAACAATTTTTATGTTAGTTGATATGGATAAAGCGGCTCTGTTAGCTGCCCCTATGTCTGAAGTGGATGCATTAGCATTGGTCGATCTGATCCCTAGTGATTTAAAGGGACAGCTGTTGCAGCAAGCTATTGACCCTACGTCTTTGGCCATGCTACTTCTTTCAGCACATATGATCATTTTTTGGCTCTCACAAGATTCAAATGTTACCCCTCCGGTGTGTTTGACTGCTTTTGCGGCTGCGGCTATTGCTGGAACTCCGCCGATGGCTACAGGAATGACTGCATGGAAAATAGCGAAGGGTATGTATGTTGTACCTGTGTTGTTTGCATATACTAATTTTATTGGTGGATCAGCCACAGAGGTTTTGACTATCTTTGCATTCTCTCTTTTTGGAATGTATGCCTTGGTAGGTTTTATGGAAGGCTATCTGGAAGGGCCATTACCACTGGTACTACGACTCATGTCGGGAGTGGCTGGGTTGGGTTTACTGTGGCCGCACCATCAAATCTTAATTAGCTTGATATCATTGGCTGTTTTTGTGGCCATATTTATGTACAGCCGCCGTACTAATAGTCATGAAGAGATGTCTGTGTAAAGAGGGGGTTTAAGAGCAAGGGATGTGCTCTTAAACTGCTTTATTTGATCAATATCCTTCTATAGTAAGTTGAGAATACAGGACGAGAGGTAAGATTTAGGCCGATTGCATTAATAGCTTGTAGTCATATGCAATCAGTTTCCAGCGGTGTAAATCTGTGAGGTGGCCTATTCTTTCTAGATACGCTTTAGATAACTGGCTGTTCATTTTTGTTTCGTTATGTTGCCATACGGGGGGTATTAAGGCGTCTGCAACGTGTACGGCGGTGAGCGGTTGAAAACCTTCGTCTTTTGACAAGGCAGGGATTGGATGAAAAAGAATCGCCTCAACAGTTAATGCCGGAATATTCCAAAGAGCCATGAGGGCAGCACCTACTTCTCCGTGATATACACCTGTGATTTTTCTCTCTGCTGCATGTAAGGATTTTTCTTCTTTTACTGCGTATTGAAGCACTTTAAGGTAAGAGGTTGGGTCTTGAGATGCCATAACAAGAATACCGACATTGTGAAGAAGGCCACCTAAAAATGCTTGCTCCATTATCCCTTTATCAACACCGACATCTTGACAAATATCACGTGCAAGACGTGCAACTAATAAAGATCGTTGGTTGACTTTTTCGAATGAAAAATACGTCCAGTTTTTATGAGGCGGATAAATGCCCGATGTTTGGCTGGATAATGCTAATCCACGTAGCATCCGTATTCCGATAATTGAAACCGCTTCAGGGATATGACTAATCTGCCTAGGCAAGCCAAAATAAGAAGAGTTAACGAGTTGAATAATCTTCGCACTAAGCGCGGGGTCGCGTTCAACAACTGCCCCAATTTGTTTTGCGTCAGTAGTGTCGGAGCTGAGTGCTTGGCTGAGCTCTTTATAGGTTGTAGGTGCCGCAGGGAGGCGCTTATTTTGGCTGATAAACTGCTTTAACGTTGGGCGGTTAATCAAGCGCGTAATTTTAAATAAGTACTCAATAGTCTCTGCTATTTTCTCGACATCAGAGGGTATGGGGAAGATTCGGTGCGTTAGTTCTAATTTTTGCGCCATTTCTTTAGGCGTTTCAAGCTTACTACCAAGCTGAAAGCGTAATATAGCAGGTTGTATTTCCTGAGCTCGGCGTAAAACGCTCAACTCAGTATAGTCTTTAACTGTGCTGCTAATGATGACAGCATCGTAACTATTCGCTTCAAGATGGAAGATTAATAACTCAGGGTCATCTACGCGAGTGATATCCCAGTTTCTGTTTGTACTATTGAGTAACTTTGGCCAGTTAAGGTATTCACCATGCGGGTCAAGTAACACCATTTTGATGTTGACTTGGGCAGGAATTTTTTTCTCTGACATTGCTGTAGTTACTCAAAGTTACAATATATTACAATTATTGGTATTCAAATCGATACTGATAATACCGTTATTAAGTCTTAATACCATCTTTCATATTAATGGGAGGTTATTATTGGTCATTTTCAGTGGAATTATCATCAAGTTGGGTTGGCCCGTTTTCTTTTGGCTTATTTTCTTCTCGCATAACGCAATAGATTCGAAAACCAAAAACAGTAATGAGGGCGCCTAAAAGGTCGACTACAGCAACAATCGGCAGTTCAACGAGAATATTTCGCTCTTCCATATTACGAAGTGTATGAGCAATTGGCATTTCTATTAGTTGGATGCCTGTAAAAAGGATGGCCAAGCCAGGTAGCAGAACCCAAAAATAATCAGAAGTATCTTTCCAGCTTTGTTTTAAGCTATCGAGTGCTGACTTCTTTTCTAAGACACAGATGTAATCTGCAAAAGCAAGACGTACCCCTATGTACACGCCCGGCAGGATAAATAGTAACAGTCCACCAAATACAGCAAATGATGTCAAAATAAAGGTGAACAATAAGCTACGCCAGAACGACAAGCTAGCAATAATAGCCTGTGAGGCTGAAAGAGGGGTATTCTCTAATTTAGACTGCATTAATAGAATAGTGGCGCCCCAATAGATGGGCAAAAACGACAGGCTAAGAATTGAGATGTAAGCAGTCTTTTCTCTAAACTCATTGGTGTCAGTTACATTGATATCTAACCATAGTGCCAGGCCATTTAAAATAATAAGGAAAGGTAACTGTATTTTTGCAATGACAGCGAAGTTTTGTTTAAAGAAGAAAAAACTTTGTCTAAGGTATTCGAAAGTGCTCATATATGATTTTTCTACGACAGTTTATAGGTTGCGGTTGTTTAGAAAGCGATTGACGGTATCTACAATAGCTTGCGTCTGAGGGTCGACTTCGATATTGATATTGTCACCTTGTTGGGCGTTTCCAAAAGTAGTAACTGTTAGTGTTTCAGGAATCAGATGAATACTGAAACGTGTGCCCAGTACTTCTCCTATAGTTAGGCTGCAGCCGTTTAATGATACAAATCCTTTTGGCAGTAGGTATTGGAGTAGCCGCTCCGGTGTTTTTAACCAAAGAGTACAGTTATCAGACGTGCGGATAATTTCATCTATAGTAACGACAGATGAAATATGACCAGATAGTTGATGCCCGCCGATTTCATCACCGTAGCGTGCCGCTCGTTCAAAATTGACAGTGTCACCTACGTTAAAATTTCCTAAGTTAGTCACATTTAGTGTTTCTTCAATTACATCAAACTGCACTTCATTGTGATTGAATTCGGTAATCGTTAAGCAGGTACCATTAACGGCAATACTGGCGCCTATTTTCAGGTTTGAGGAGCTGCGCTCAGGCAAGCTGAGGCGTAATTGCATAAATTGATCACGCTTGTTGAGTGCGATGACTTTAGCGAGTCCTTGCACAATACCTGTAAACATCTTTACCTTTCCTGTGTCTTGCGATTAATCTTGAGCGTAGAGGATAGCGTAAATAGAAGTAAAATACCTGTACCTTAGGAGGTTCGCATGCATTATCTGATCAGTGGTGGAACAGGATTTATTGGGACTGCATTGATTCATGCTTTATTGGGTGAAGAGCATCAGATAACGGTCATTTCTCGTGCCCCAGAGAAAGTGGCACTTCTTTTTAAAGGCGCAACTCAAAGCATTGATCTTGATGAAGTAAATAAGATTAGCAAAAAGATTGACGGTGTCATTAATTTAGCCGGAGAGCCCATTGTTGATAAGCGTTGGAGTGAAGCTCGAAAAAAATTACTCTGTGAAAGCCGGATTGATTTTACCCGAGAGCTAATAGCACAGTTGAAGCGCGCCAGTGCCCGGCCTGAATTCTTTATTAGTGGTTCAGCTATTGGTTTTTATGGCGCGCACGAGGGAGGCGCACCGTTAAATGAAGTAAGTCACCCATCATCAGGTTTTACGCATGATTTATGTCGTGACTGGGAGGCCGCTGCTTTTGAGGCAGAGAAGGCTTTAGGGTCGCGAGTGTGCTTAGTGAGAACGGGTGTTGTGCTAGGGCAGGGAGGTGGCGCATTAGCTAAAATGTTACCGCCTTTTAATTTCGGTCTGGGTGGGCCCATAGGTAGTGGGAAGCAGTGGATGTCATGGGTTCATTTGTTAGATGAAGTATCTATCATTCGGTTTTTGATGGAGCACCAAACTTTGCTAGGAAGTTTTAATGCAACGTCTCCGAATGCAGTGACAAATGAAGTATTTAGTCAAGCATTAGGCCGTGTGCTTGATAGGCCTGCAAAATTAAGGATGCCCGCATTTGTGATGAAGCTGTTGCTAGGAGATGCCAGTGAGTTGCTGCTTGAGGGGCAAAGGGTATATCCGGCGCGATTGTTAGATGCAGGGTTTGAGTTTACTTACACTGAACTTGAAGAAGCACTAAAGCATTCTGTATAAAAATTGTCTTATTTTGCAGGGGGATCCTCATCTAAAAGTGTGCTCTGAGAGTCTGAGTTGTGGGTGTTTGATTGGGCAAGGTGAACTAATGTTTTTTCCAACTGAGCTTCGATACGCTCAAGTTGGCTTTCTATTCGACTTATTCGGCGAATATTTTCATCTTCACGTTCTATCATGTCTTTTTCATCTTGCTCTATAAAAAATACAGAGAAACTAGCTGTCAACATTGAGAACAAGCCTATACCCAGCAAAATTAACAAAGCACCAAAAAGGCGCCCAATTGTTGTGCTGGGAACTAGGTCTCCATACCCTACGGTGGTAATAGTCACCCAAGCCCACCAAATGCCATCTATGGGAGTTTCAAAAGCAGGGTCGATACCTGAAATGATAAAACCAGAAAATAGCATAATCAGAAAACTGATAAAGAGCGTTAGCCCCAAGCTATGACGTGAGAGTACAGCGCGTACATCGGTTGATATGCGTAGGAATATGCCGAACATAATAAGTAAACGCAGGCTCCTAAGCACACCCGCATAGAATGTTTCCATTCCCCATATGATAGGTAAACCGGCAATGATGATTAATATGTTCATCCAGTTGTTGCGTAAATACAGTTTTTTGCTATCAACTAACGTTAACAATATGCTGGTTTCTACAATGAAGCATAGCCAGATAAACCAGTCGGTAAAAAATGTGATGTTAGGTGCAGACAAGCCCTTTTCACGAAGATACCAATCAACAATAATCCAAAGGGCAACCAGCATCATGGGACCTTCTAAGCGTCGTGACCAACGCTGGGCTCTGACATTTTCTTTATCGTCTACACCACCAAAGCCAAGTTTGCTAAGAAAGGCTTGGTGTTTGTGGTAAGTCATTATGGATTCCGTTTAGTCATGCTTTGCCTTTTTGACGGCGTTTACGAAGCGTTTCTATTGCTTGTAAGAGTAGATCACCTTGCCACAAAGATTTTTCGGATGAGTGAAGATATTGCTCTAAATCAATAATTAGAAAGTCGAGTGTTTGGTTTTTAGCAAGTCTGCAGATATCTTCAGGGGTTTCAATAAAGGTTTCTGGCCAAAAATGCTGAGCCCACTCTACTAAGCGAATTTTGCTGATATCGACATTATTTTGTTGGCATGCCATAGCAAGTGCTTGAAATGTGTTTTTTTCTGCTAGGGAGTGTGTGAGTTTCTTTTTCTCTTTTTGTCTTTCAGTAACAGCGTTTCTTTTTTTCTGTGTGTGCTTTTTCATCTTTCGTAGGCGGTTGTAGCTATATAGCCACCCAAGAGATGAAATGATGCTGATACTCGTTAAAAAAACCAACAGTGGTATATTTTGCGTCTGCGCTGTACTTGCTTGAGGTTTTAAGTTGTTAAATTCTTGTGCTGCTTTAGCCGGAGTAGATGCTGGATCTTCTAGCTCTTCTGATGTAGTTGACTGAGCTTTTATTTGACTTGCTTCTACATACAAAATCACAGGAGGAAGTGATGCAATTTTACTGCGATCCTCATAAGTATCCCACCAATGTATATCAATAGGAGGTAGAGTGATTTCTCCTCTCTCTTTCATTGTTATTTTAATTGTTTCAGTGCGCTTGCTGACTAAGCCTTGCTCATCAAAACTTTCAATTAGCTCTGTTGATAGTAGCTCGATATCTGCCAGTTCGTTGCTTAGAACGGACAGTGAAGGTAAGCGAGCAGCTGGAAGCCCATGAGCAGTAAGAGTGAGTGTTCTTGTCAGAGAAGTGCCTGGTTCAAGCAGAGCATTTTTGTCTATGCTTTCTTCTAACTGAAGATACGATAAAGGTAGCCAGTACCCTTTAGCGTTGGTATTAGCTTGAGGAATAATAGCAATTTCAATTTCACTCCCCTGTGTTTCGTAATATTGGCCAGTTTGGGAAGCACCAGAAAAAAGAGGAGGCTCAATTGAGTGAGTTCCCGGTTCATCTGGAAAAATGAAGTAGCGTCTTTCTTCAAGAAAGTAAGGTTGCCCTTTTACTAATGTTTCACTGCGCTTCACATCTTCATCAGGAATGACGAGTGCTTGGTTCAAAAATGGTTCAGAGAGAGCGGCATTTTTACTGAGTGTCTCTTTATGAAAAAGCTTGACCGTATATATGAGCTGGCTGTTTTTATAGGCTTCAGTATGATCGATGGACGTAGTAATAAAGACAGGTGCCTGTATCGCTTGTGGGTAAAGTGTAGTCGAACTTGACGGTGTATTTACGTTACCTGCTACTAATAAAAGGATAGGTGAGCTTTGTTTGCCATTAACCGACAATATAGGAATTTTTAACTCGCCAGAATGTTTCGGGCGTAACAATACCTGCCAGCGTGTGGTTGCTTGACGAGTGTTTCCTTGGAAGCTAGAGATGGTTATTTTTTTGCTGCCTAATAAAGTAAAGTCTTGATTTAATACGGATAGATCAGGTCTTTGGGGCTGACCTTGTTGCGTTGACTCAATCGTTAGCCGAACGGTTTCATTGATAGAAATACTGTATTTATTCAGGTAGGTGTTAACGTCCGCGTGAGCAGAAGAGGCTAAGGCAAATATGAAGAGCAGGAAGGTTCGCATTCCGTGTTCGTGATCCAAGCAGAAAGTAGGTAAACGAGCATTTATTATTCATTAAGCAGCCTGTAATATCAATGACTTGATTGGAGTATGGCAAACTGAATGTAAACAACGTTGTTTGTGGGGCGGTGTTAAGTAGTATCGCAGTTTATTTAATTTGAGTGAAGATGTAATGCTTCCCGACACAAACAAAAAATCAGTATAATAACGGCTCTATTATCGTCGTTGTGCCTGTAGCAGTATCTAAGTAATTATGAATGAAATCATTGTTGATATACGTATTTCACCTGATGAGTATCTAAAGCAGTACCGGGCCCCTAGCTGTATGGTGAGCACTCATGCAAGAGATGGGCGTTCGGTGCGCTTTCCCGCAGATATTCTACAACCGTTTCTGCTTCATAATGGCATTGTTGGTAGCTTTAGAATTATCTTTGATTCAGCAGGGAAGTTTAAAACAATCACGCGAGTTGGTTAGGCGGGATGTAAAACTATCGTTGCACCGCTATAATGCCGCAATCTTTATTCAATAACGGTCTAGCTATGCTTTATTCCTTGGCAAAATCTCTTATGTTTAATATGGATGCTGAGCGTTCGCATCACCTTGCTTTAAGTGGTATGAATGTTGCAGCAGCACTGGGTCTGCCAACGGTCCTGGGCGCAGAAACGCTAGATTTGCCTACGGAAGTAATGGGTATTCGCTTTGCAAACCCTGTTGGCTTGGCAGCTGGGCTAGATAAAAACGGCTCTGCTATTGATGGTTTGGCGGCGATGGGATTTGGCTTTATCGAAGTAGGCACTGTGACGCCACGCCCTCAAATAGGCAACCCAAAACCACGGTTATTTCGTATTCCAGAGCATAATGCGATTATTAATCGAATGGGTTTTAATAACCATGGGGTTGATGAGCTGCTAAAGAATGTTGATAGAGCACGTTATAACGGTGTGCTGGGCATTAATATAGGCAAGAATAAAGACACCAGTAATGAAGATGCTAACAGTGACTATATCTATTGTTTAAGAAAGGTATATTCAAGGGCTTCATATGTAGCGGTCAATATTTCATCTCCGAATACACCCGGATTGAGAACACTGCAGTTTGGGGACTCTTTAAATACCTTGCTCGAAGCGCTTAAGAATGAGCAAGCTAGACAAGCTAATCTGCATGACCGTTATGTTCCCATTGCAGTGAAAATTGCACCTGACATGACTGAAGAAGAGATTGAGATGGTTGCTGAGTCTCTAAAAACCTATGAAATGGATGGAGTGATTGCAACTAACACAACGCTTTCTAGAGAAGGTGTAGAAGATTCACCCATGCGATCAGAAGCGGGTGGGCTGAGTGGCGCGCCAGTAAGGAATAAATCAACAAAAGTGATTCGGACTTTATCAAAAGCACTGGATGGTGCTTTGCCTATCATTGGTGTGGGTGGCATAACTGAAGGCTTTGATGCCGCTGAGAAAATTGAAGCGGGTGCTAGTTTGGTTCAGGCTTACTCAGGCTTTATTTATAAAGGGCCGACTCTAATAAGTGATTCTGTAAGGGCTATTCAGGCATTGCCAAGCAAGTAAGAAGGGGAGTAAAAAGAAGCTCCTCAAACAGAGGAGCTTAGTCTGTTGTAAAGGGGGAGCAACATTAATGTAGTGCTGGGTGAGCCTGAATGGCTGAAACGCCTGCCATTCCATCCCATTGTGCCTCTCGACCTTGACGCCATCCACTCAACCAGTGGCTACGCAAGTCGGTTACTTTGACAGGACAATCATCGCGAGATTTCCCACTTAGGCCTGCCTGAAAGCCGCGATTGAAAAGAGTCGAAGTTTTATCTCGTTTCTGTCTCTTCATATAAAAGTGCCTCTATTACGTTATTATGAGAGTGTGGATAGTTGAGACTGTATGTTCTCAAGGTAGTGATTTATTCCATTAGTGGCTCATCACAGAACACTATAGATAACGAAATTTATTAAGAAGTGCGATTGGAATTATCTATTGATTTATTGTTTTTAATAGTAAGCGCTTGCAAAAATGGAGCGCTATCAGCAGCTTAGATCAGTTCATTAATGCTGAAAAAAGATATGAAAAAAAATCACTATGATGTGATTTTTATTGAATGAAATTGTAACTGTTTGATCTCATGGTTTTTTACAGACAGTACCCCTAAATTGGAATACATATGAAATTTTTTGCAACCTGTCCAAAAGGGCTGGAACTACTGCTAGTAACTGAATTAACTGAGTTAGGAGCAGCTGAGGTCAAACAAACGGCAACCGGCGCTGAGTTCAGTGGTGAAATTGAACAAGCATACCGTGCATGCTTATGGTCGCGCCTAGCCAATCGAATTTTACTACCTCTTATTGAAGAGAACGTAGAAACAGCAGACCAGCTTTATGATGCAGTTCAATCAGTTGATTGGTTAGAGCATATGCACGAAGAAGCTTCAATTTTGGTAGCGTTTACGGGTAAAACTGATGCCATTAACCACACTCATTTTGGCGCCTTAAAAGTTAAGGATGCGATTGTTGATCAGGTGCGAGATAAGACGGGAATGCGCCCAAGTATTGATCGTGACAATCCTGATTTGCGCATCCATGCACACATCTATCGCGGTAAGCTGAGTTTATCTCTGGATTTATCTGGAGGTAGTTTGCATCGTCGTGGTTATCGTACACGTGCAGGGGCCGCGCCCTTAAAAGAAAATTTAGCAGCGGCGATATTATGCCGTGCGTCGTGGCCAAAATTGGCTGCAGACAGTCCTGTTCTGTTTGACCCTATGTGTGGATCAGGCACCTTGGTTATTGAAGGTGCTTTAATGGCTGCAGATATTGCACCGGGCATCTTACGAGAGCAGTTTGGTTTTGAGCGTTGGAAACAACATAAGGCTGAGCTTTGGTTAGCGCTTCTAGATGAAGCAGATGCACGTAAAAAAGCAGGCTTAGAGAACCTAACAGCGCGCTTTTATGGATCTGATCAGGACGGTTCAGTACTCGAACTAGCCAAAGATAATGCTGAAAGAGCAGGCGTTAGCGACGTTATAAGTTTCAAAAGGGCTTCTGTCGAGCAGATGGTGGTACCGGAAAACTCTCCGGGACTGCTGGTTACCAACCCTCCTTATGGCGAGCGCATGGGAGATGAATCTGAACTAATGTTTTTGTATCGCCATATTGGCGATGCTTTAAAGCAAGATTTTGCAGGCTGGAAGGCTGCCATCTTTACCGGTAACCCTGAACTTTGCCAGGTAGTGGGGCTAAAAGCAGATAAAAGCTATAGCTTGAATAATGGTCCGATCGACGGTCGTTTGTTTTTGTACACTCTATACGCAGACCGTAATGACGTTAAGCCTGGTGAAGAGAACCAAGAATACGTTGTGGCTGCGCTTAGCGACAATGCTCAAATGTTTGCAAATCGCCTGAAGAAAAATCTTAAAGGTTTGAAAAAGTGGCAAAAGCAGCAGGGCATTGGATGTTACCGTCTCTATGATGCCGATATGCCTGAGTATGCGGTAGCGGTTGATTTGTATAATGATTGGGTACATGTACAAGAATATGCAGCTCCCGCTTCGGTTGATAAGGTTAAAGCGTTTGACCGTATTAAAGATGTGTTGGCCGCTATTCCTGAAGCGCTTGATGTTAACCCACGTAAGGTCGTCTTAAAGCAACGTAAGCGCCAAAGTGGTACAGGGCAGTACAACAAACAAGCCAGTGTGGGTCGCTTTTTTGAAGTCCAGGAGCATGGGTGCCGTTTTAGAATTAACTTACACGATTACCTCGACACAGGTTTGTTTCTGGATCATCGCCCTATACGCCATCAAATTCAGCAACAAGCAGATGGGAAAGACTTCTTAAACCTCTTTTGCTATACCGCATCAGCAAGTGTTCATGCTGCTATTGGCGGTGCTAGATCGACTACCAGTGTGGATATGTCTGCGACCTATCTTCAGTGGGCAATGAAAAACATGGCACTGAATGGCTTTAACAGTAAAGAGCATCACTTTATCGAAGCGGACTGTTTAAGCTGGTTGAAAAAGCAACGTAAGCCTGCCTATGACATGATCTTTCTAGACCCTCCAACGTTTTCAAACTCTAAGAAAATGTTAGATGTCTTGGATGTGCAGCGTGATCATGTTGATTTGATCAAGCTCTCAATGAGACTACTCCGCAAAGGTGGTGTGCTTATTTTTTCTAATAATTATCGCCGCTTTAAGTTGGATTATGAGTTGCTTTCAGGCTTTGATATTAAAGAAATAACACAACAAACCATTGATCCTGATTTTAAGCGTAATGCGCGCATTCATAGTTGTTTCGAAATACGCTGGCCTTAAGTCAGTGCGTTCATCTCTTTCTGGCATAGTTCATGCTTTGTATTAGTGCGACACAAGATCTCTTTTAGAGGTCTTGTTGCACCAAACGTGCGCGTTTCGTTATTTACTCTAGATAAAACAACATATTAGCCTCTGTTTTTGAGTTTCTATGTTGTATTTAAGTAAGCCGATATCGATATAAATGCACCTCTTTGGGATTAAATATAAGAAAGCGCACCAAGACAGTGCAAAAGTGTGCACCTGCATGAACTGAGGAGATATTCGTGGATAATGTTAATAGTGCCGTTGAGACACTAGTTCAAAGCTCTAATACCCTATTTATTCTGATGGGAGCTATCATGGTGTTTGCCATGCATGCTGGCTTTGCCTTTCTTGAAGTGGGAACAGTACGTCATAAAAACCAAGTAAACGCCCTCGTAAAAATCATGACAGACTTTGGTTTTTCTGCTGTAGCTTATTTCTTTATAGGCTACTGGATTGCGTATGACGTTACTTTTTTCCAAGATGCTGAGACATTGGCCAAAGGTAACGGTTATGAATTAGTTAAATTCTTTTTCTTGATGACTTTTGCTGCGGCTATTCCGGCGATTGTGTCAGGTGGTATTGCTGAACGTGCTAAATTCTGGCCTGTTTTATTAGCATCAACGTTAACAGTGGCTTTTGTTTACCCGCTATTTGAGGGCATTATCTGGAATGGTAATTACGGTTTTCAGGCGTGGTTAGAATCCTCTTTCGGTGCTGGCTTTCATGATTTCGCAGGGTCAGTTGTTGTGCATGGTGTTGGTGGGTGGATTGCATTAGTCGCCGTACTGTTTTTAGGCATACGTAAAGGGCGTTACCGCAATGGCCGTTTAGTTGCTTTCCCACCGTCAAATATACCCTTCTTGGCATTAGGCGCATGGATTCTTTCTATTGGTTGGTTTGGCTTTAATGTGATGTCGGCTCAAACTCTCGATGGCGTCTCTGGTTTGGTTGCCGTTAACTCCTTAATGGCGATGGTGGGCGGTATTATTGCTGCGTTAATCGTCGGTAAAAATGACCCCGGTTTCATACATAACGGTCCGTTAGCGGGCTTAGTCGCAGTGTGCGCAGGTTCTGATGTGATGCACCCGATTGGTGCGTTGGTTGTGGGGGCTATTGCAGGTGTCGTCTTTGTTTGGATGTTTACGCTGCAGCAAAACAAATGGAAAATTGATGATGTGCTAGGTGTGTGGCCACTGCATGGATTATGTGGTGTTTGGGGTGGTATTGCTGCAGGAATCTTTGGCAGTGAAGCATTGGGCGGCTTGGGCGGTGTTAGCCTGATATCTCAGATTATCGGAACGTTTGCAGGTATCCTTGTTGCTGTCGTGGGAGCTGCAATTGTCTACGGTGGTATTAAAGCGGTGCTTGGATTACGTCTCAGTGATGAGGAAGAATTTAACGGTGCTGATTTAAGCATCCATAAAATAGAATCAACGTCGAATGACTAGAATGGATCAATAGTTTATTCAGTTTTTATCCGTGTTGCTAAAGCGGTTTGTGAGAAGCCCCAGCCTCTGTGCTGGGGTTTTTGTTTTTATAGCACTGTTAATATGGCTCCTTTAATCCAGATGTATAGATTTGTCATGTCTAGCTAGGCTAAAATTCAGTGCTGATACAAATTTATAACAAAGCGCTGCTTGTTGAGTAAGTAGCCTAATTCATATTGGATGCTGAATGCTTTTTAACAAGCTCCCTGATGATCTTTTTTTGCCCTTGTCAGGCAAAAATCGTCATATCTATCAAGCCGTTTTGCTGCAGTTAGCAGATCTGTTTTTTGATGAAGACTTAATAGACCCATTTATTCCAAAGGATTTGGTACGCTCTACTATTGAGAACGCCGTCGTTCGTTTGGGTGTGCGTCGCTGGGAACCGGAAGACGAAGACGATTCCGAAGGAGAAGAGTTACCACGCTCCACAGCTGAGTACACTAACCGCATATACAGGCGCCTTGTAAAAACCGGCTGGGTAGAAGAAGAGCAGCGCATCTATCGCACGTTTGTTTTAATGTCACCCTCTATCAGTTACTTGTTACGCTCTTTAGTGTCTATTTCTAATCTTGAGAAGCGTTCATACGGTGGTGCAGTTTTAAATGTTCTTAGCTCGTTAGAGTCTGCCGTTAATGATCCCGCAGGGCGCGGTATTACGCTGTCAGAAGCGGCACAAACTGCTGCGGACTTTAGTGCCCATTTAACGGATATGATGTTGGGTTTACGAGAACTCAAAATTAGTTTGTCTCATGCTGAAAGCCCACAGGAAGTTGTACGTGGCTTCTTTGACCGCTTTGTTGAACGAATTTTAGTTTCCGATTACAAAACACTGAAAACTAAAAATAACCCTTTTAGATTTAGACGCCAAATCTTATCTTTATTACGTGATTTACAGTTTGATACGATTAAGCTAGATACGTTAACGCGGCACTACCAAGAACAGTTTGAATCCGATTACGACGATGCTGAGGCGATGGTTCATCTGCATATAAATCGAATTGTGCGTATCTTCGACTCAGTAGATAAGCGCCTTGATACCATTGATGACTTCCGTTACCGACTAGAGAAGCGCGTGGCAGATACTGTCCGTTATATGGATAAAACGACTCCCGGCATGGCATCTCGACTGTCTCGCTTAATAAAAGAAGTGGCGAAAGACGATGCTTTACCCGTGATTGATACCCTAGAGGAAGTTAGTTTCATCTCTCCTGCCAGCGTACGTGCCCCGTTTAAACGGCGTATTCAGGCTGAGCCTCGAGTAATACGTCAGCAAATTATTGATCCTAAAGCGCTTCAATTAAGGCAGTTATTTAAAGACTTTAAAGAACGCCGCGAAGTGAAGATAGACCGTATAGATGCGTATCTTGATCGTCATTTGGGTAGCAAAGAAACGTTACGCGCAGATGAGTTTGAGATTGACAGTATCGAAGATTATATCTGCTTCAGTTATATCCGCCATTTGGCCTCACTTGGTAAAAAAGCCAAGAAAACAGCTGAACAGTTCAATATCCAGTTTAATGATCAATACACCAGTGTGGCCGGAATGGTTGAGTGTCGTGATTTTGTTATTTATAGGAAACGCTAATGCTTGGTGATCTACAAAAAATAATCAGCCGAAGCGATCAGTATGAAGCTGCCGATTTTTCGCATGCAGCCAATCTGTTACTGACCAACCAGTTCTTACATGCTGATCGTTCATCACACAGGGATAGCTACTTCCTTGTCTCTTCACATATTGATTACTTTACTAACTTATTCGAAGCGATTGGCTGGTCTTTTATCTATCAACCTGATGAAGCCTATCTCGGTATTTTGCCGCAAGATAGCGAACGTAACTTGAAGTTGCGCTTGGATGAGTCTCTACTGCTGTTGTGTATGCGCCAACAATATGAAGAAAAACTAGAAAAGTTCGAAGTAGAAAGTGGCAAAGCGTACACCAATATTAATGAGTTGCTGTCTTTATACGAAAACTTGACCAACAAAGAGATTCCGAATGAAACACGAATGAAAGAGATTCTTTCGTTGTTCGCTCGTCATGGTGTTATTGAGCGTGGCAAACCAAACGAAACAGAGCCTAAGAATGTACCATTCAGCATTCAGCCGACTATTCGTCAGGTTGTAGTAGAAGATTTTATCGGCCAGCTAGAAGCCTTGTGTGATACAGATACACGAGATGCTCTGACCGAAGAAGAGGAGGCGATCGCTGATGAAACAGCTTAACCGCATAGTATTAGTTAACTGGTATGTATTAGGTGCCGTTGAAGTGCCTATTAAGGGCAATGTTGCAATTGTAGGCCCTAATGGTTCTGGTAAGTCGGCTTTGCTGGATGCTATTCAAACTGTTTTGATGGGTGGGCATAAGCGTCACTTAAGCTTTAACGCCTCGGCAGGCCAAAAGAGTGAGCGCTCTCTGCGCACTTATTGTTTGGGTTACCTTGATGATGGTAGCAAGAAAGCAATGGCCCGAGAGGACTCGCTTACTTATATGGCACTGAGTTTTTTTGATACTGAAACTGCGAAAGAAACCTGTATAGGCATAGCCATTAATGCCTCAACCTCATCGCCAGAAGAAGAAATACTCGGACGTTTTATCATGCCTGAGTTTTCGGTTGGTTTGGATGACTTCTCCATAATGGAGGGCGATGGTCGTTTACCTAAGCCATGGACACAAGTACGGGACCAATTGCTGAAGCAGTGTCCTGATATGATTTTAGAAAAACGTGCCAGTAAGTTTATTCGCGAAGTGACAACGGCGCTGAGTCATGATGCGCAGATGCCGAATGATGATGAAAAGTTTGTTAAGAACTTTAAAAATGCGCTGCGCTTTGTGCCGATTGATAGCCCAACGCGCTTTGTGCGTGAGTTTGTGCTCGATGAAAATATTGTTCACGTAGGTGCTTTTCGTAAATCGCTCGATGAGTATCGTGCGATGGAGCAAAAAACACGAGAAGTATTTAATCGAATTGCCGAGCTGGAAAAAGTACAAGAGCAGTGCAAAGGCATACAGCGCAATATCAAAAACGCTGCAGAGTATGAATGGGTTGTACACGAGTCACGTTTTGAAAATGCAGATCTTAAAAAGGAAGATGCGCAGGAACGCTTAGACGCCAACCAAGAGAAAGAAGCCGTTGTTCAACTCGAACTAGAAAATCACGCTGCAAATATGAGCAGTGTAATGCAGCATCTAGCGGATGCCCGTGCTCAGCTAAATAACTCTAACGCGGCTCATCAAATTAAGGCATTGGAAAACTCGATTACTGCACGCTTGCATGAAGAAGGCGTCGTAAAAGACAAGATCCAAAACGTTTATAGCTTGTTCCGCACTACAGTTGGTTTTTCCAATTATGAGCAGTTATTGCCTGAGACATTCTTGCCGTTGGTAAAGCGCTCGGTTGACTTGTGGCGATCGGGTGAAGATATGATGGCGGATGTGTGGCCGCCTGAGCCTGTTGAAGTTGATAATACCATCGATCAATTGAAGCAGAGTGTGGATTCAGTAAGACGCGATATCGGTCGCAAATTTGAAGAATCGGTCATTCGTATTAATGAACTGCGCACAAATATTCAGAGCCAAAAAGGCGCTGTTGAACAGCTTAAGCAGGGGCGTGCTCCGGTGCGACATAACACCCGTGAGCTCATGGAGTTGCTGGCTGAATATGGCATTGAATCAACACCCATATGCGAACTTGTAGATATCAATGAAGATAAGTGGCGCATTGCGATTGAGTCTTTCTTGGGTGCGCGCCGTGAAGCCTTAATTGTTGACCCAGAGCATGTAAGAGAAGCGATTACCCTGTACCGCCGTAAAGGGCGTCATTTGAAAGGTTGCCGTATTATTAATACAACAAAATCGCAGGATTGGCTGCGTCGCTCTAAGCCACAGTCATTGGCGCATTTTGTTGATACCGATAATGAGCATGCGCAAGCGTATATGAACCGTGCTTTAGGTGGAGTGATTGCTGTAGAAACAGAAGCTGAGCTCCTTCGCCAAGAACGTGCGTTGACGTACGACTGCATGTTGCAAACGGAAGGTTCGACAACATCGATTAATGAAATGTCGCCAATTATGGGTGTTCGTCGTCGTGGTGACCAGCTTGCCTCAAAAGGTAAGCAAGTCGATGAGATGCTGTCCGAATTTACTACCTTGGGTAAACGTCATGAGTCATTAGAAAAACTACGTGATAGTTTGATTAACCTGACAACAAGCTTAGTGGGTGCGAGTGAAAAAGTATTTGATCTCGTTCAGCAGCGTGAGCAACTAGGTACCGAGATTGAAGGTTATCGCCAAGCGATTACCGATATGCGAAATCACGACGATACGGGTATACAGCAACGCATTGCTGATTTAGCAGAAGAGCAGAAAACAGCAGAAGAAAAGAATAAGCTTCTGATGGATAAACTGCAGCGTATCCGTACGAATATGATAAAAGATTCAGCCGCATTAGAAGTATTGGACCAAGAGCTAACAGAGCACTCTGAAGCACGTAACGTATGTGAAGCCAAAACGGACTTTGATGCACAATCTGCTCAAGAAAAACGCGACTACTTAGATGAAACATGTGCGGGTGAGTTAGAGCGTATTATTTTTGAAGCGGCCAAAAAAGCACAATCAGAACTCTCATTACACGAAAAGAAAAAGTACTCGGTTCGTGATGCTATCGCTAATTATAAAGCGAAGTTTCATGGCGGCGGTATGAGCCATCAGGGCTTAGATAAAATTGGCCCAGACTCGACCCATGAAGAGTTAGAGCAATATGTTGATGAAACGGTTCAAGCGTTAACTGATTCTGAGTTGGCCTTGTATACGCAAAAAGCAGAGCGTGCTCGTTTGGAAGCAGAAACATCATTTAGATCAGACTTTGTTGCGCACTTGAACGACCAGATAAACAACATCAAAGATCTAATTCGTGAGTTGAATAACCATCTAAAGAACCGTCCTTTCCATAAGGAAATGTATAGCTTTGAGATGATGCCTAATCCAGAACTCAAGGATATCCTTGAGCTAGTAGAGGCTTATACACGCCTGGATCAGGCCAACGTAGGTTCATTGTTTGACTTGAAGTTTGATGAAGACAAACCGCATCAAGATGCATTGTCAAAGATTCACGATGTATTAAAAGATGAAGGTGAAAGTAGTCTTTTGCAAGATTACCGAAACTTCTATAACTTTGAGCTGGTGGTTAAAGACCTTAACGGTCATCGTAAAACAACCTTAACTCAGCGTATTAAAACCGGTTCTGGTGGTGAGCATCAAGTTCCATTCTATGTGGCTATGGCGGCTGCAATGGGTGCGGCTTACCGTCTAAAAGAAGGGCCAGATGGTAAGGCCGTTGGTGGAATGAGTCTATCGGTATTTGATGAAGCCTTTAACAAACTGGATTCAGAAAATACCATAACGTCTCTCGGCTTCATGACCGACTTGGGGCTGCAAACGATTATCGCCGCACCGGATGAAAAGTATTCGTTGTTATCTTCATGCATGGAAACCATTATCAACGTATGTCGTGATGGACGTATTGTTGATATTGATGTGGAATTCCCAACGCAAAAAGGTAAAGAGCTGCTTAACTCAGACAACCCGCATAAGCTAATGAAACAAGCTGAATTGTCTGACGGGTTGTTAGAAACAGTGTGATGTTTAACGGGCCTCTTTTAATCGAGGGGCTGGTTTTTTCAGATAAGGTGCTATGCGCAGTATGACCTTACTGGTGTAACTAAGAAGCACTGTATGCTTGCTTAGAGAAACAGACCAGCCAGAAGGTGAATCTAACACTTTAAGCAGAATACTGCGTATAGGGACTGGTTTTTGAGAACCAGGCTTTTTAGCGTTAGCGCTAGGCATAAACTCAATATCACTGAACTGGCCGTTGCTTAGCAATCGACACACTGCTTTAAGGTCCCATATTTCTGGCGTAGCGAGCAAAGGTTCAAGTGGCCCGATAAGAGAGGGGGCTAGTAGCTGCTTATCTTTCGCGAAAAATTTTCTGACGGTGAGTTCTCGATGTATATCAGGAAACGCGTTGTCACGGGCATTACTTCCAAAAGAAAGCTCGTCAAGGCCACTAATAATGGCCGATAGTTGCCAGTTACAGGCCTTAATCATTTTCCAAATAGGCTCTATGCTACTTTTTGAGCCTAAGCTATATTTGGTAGCTTGGCGGCCATCCAGCATATCTTCTTCTAGTAATGTGATTTGTAAAAAAGTCGTTTGTAGATCAATTAGGCATAAAGGATGGGTCAAATATGCGTATGATCGCTCCCTTCTAAAGAAGGAGATCCACTCAGTACGGGTTTCTAATTGATTTAGAACGGGAATATGCATCATTATAGGTCGGTCAGTTTTTCAAGATTATAAAGAGAATAGGTACACAACGCATCATGAAACTATTGAATAGATCAGCTATCACTTTGTTAGCTCGGGCTCCGTTCGCACAATGGGTGGCAAGTTTGCCGTTAGATAGCGAGCTGATGAATGCTCCCGTCTCGTTGGATGAATTGAGAAAAGAGGGGAATGTGTACCTGATTAATGAGGTTGAGGAAGAAGCCGACTTTACTGAAATCTTAAAAGGCTCTTGGCAGGACATCTTTAAAAATGAGCTAGGTGCATGGGATGAATTTGGCGACCATTGGCCTGAAGTACTCACTTACAACTTATTTGTTGAATGGTTTGAATGTGCTAACCAGATTATGGCGTTTGATGTATCAGACGACGTCTTGTTAGTTGCGCCTTTAGATAACTTACCTGAATGATGATGTCGGCATGAATGATGAAATTAAGCCAGTAGTGCAAAACGAAATGAGGTTTCACCCACTTCGTGAGGCCCTGTATGAAGAGATGCATTCGCGGCCGTTTCAAGTTATTCCTAGCCCTGCACGCATAACACACCTTGCTGTATTTTGTGACGAAGAGCAGTCAAAAGAACAGTTTGAGCATCTTAAGATACTCTTTAACAAATTCTTTGTTATGCCGCCTGAGCACGATGACGTTTGCCTTCAATATGACTTAGGTGGTTTAAGAATTCGACGCGAAAAACATCTGGAGTTTACAGCATATACCTTTATCAATTTTGATATCCCCGAAGGCTCGGATCCATTTGATACAACAGGAGCTGCCGCTTTGCCGGCTGGGTGGTTAGAAAGTATCCCTGGCGAAGTCGTCACTGCATTTCATTTATCGGTAGAAGAGTCCTCTGAAGATGATGAAGTGATGATTCCGCTGGTAAAACAGTACTTTGAAGGAATGAGGTTGGTCGGTAGTAGCCCGCAGCAAGGCGATGCGAGAGTCTGGACGACACTGCGTTTGCATAGCGATGGATTCGGGCGTTTTCTCATTTATAATAAACGTATGAGTGATAGTCAGCTGGGGCGTTTAGCGCAGCGTATTATTGAGATTGAAACCTACCGATTAATGACATTAATAGCGCTACCTTTAGCACGAGAGTGCGGTCCTCATTTAGGTTCTATGGATCGACAGTTAGCTAATTTGACCCATCAACTTTCAGAAAGCATCGAAGTGAATGAGCAAGAGGTATTATGCAAACTTACAGACATGGCCGCCCATGTAGAAGATTACCGCGCTAAGACCACTTTTCGCTTTACGGCCACAAAGGCTTATCATGCGCTCGTCTTACAGCGTTTAGTTGAGTTGCGCGAAGATGAGGTATCTGGGCATTTAACCGTGACTGAGTTTTTAACACGACGCTTAACACCGGCTGTTCGTACCTGTCAGGCAGTGGGAGAGCGTCTAGAAGATATGTCAAAGCGCATCGACAGAGTGTCTGATATGATGCGTACACGTGTAGAGTTATCTATTCAAGCGCAAAATCAGCAGCTACTCGCTTCGATGGACAGGCGCTCAAAAATTCAATTGATGATGCAGCACACCGTTGAGGGTTTGTCGGTAGCTGCCATTAGTTATTACTCTGTTGGTCTGGTTAAAATACTAATGGATGCTGCCTATGATAGTGGCTTAGACTTTAATAAAAGCATGGCTTTAGGCATAGCAGTCCCTGTTGTTATTGGCAGCGTATGGTTAGCGACCCGTAAAATCCATAAGCATTTCCTTGCTTTGGCAAAAGAGCAGCGAGATGCAGATCTAGCTGATGAAAAAGTGCGCACTAAGGTGAAAAAGTAATATGAGTATTGCGATCGTTGTTGAAGAAAAGTTACGTGCAGATATTAATGTAATTGAATTACAAATATTAAATGAAAGCCATATGCACTCGGGGCCGGCAACAGACAGCCATTTTAAGCTGGTACTTGTGTCGGATGACTTTGCAGAAAAGCGCTTAGTGCAGCGCCATCAAATGATATACAAAACGCTTGCCCAAGAATTACAAAGCCCTATCCATGCATTATCAATGCACCTCTATACTCAAGATGAATGGACCAAGAAGAACGGAGAAGTCATGCCGTCACCGGCGTGTAAAGGCGCCTCTAAAAGCTGATGTTTCATTGTTGTTATCTATTACCAACCGCACACCTTGTGGCGATAAGTTATAAATCTAATGAATCAAGAGGGCTGCTTGCCCCTGCATAGTGTAATCCAATAACATGAGTATAAATCTGTGTTGTTTTTACATCATTATGGCCAAGCAGCTCTTGAACTGTCCTGATATCACGCCCATCTTGGAGTAAATGGGTCGCAAATGAATGCCGAAAAGTATGGCAAGTAATTCGTTTATCAGTGATGCCTGAGGCGGCTACCGCCTTTCTTAGAGCCTTACCAATAACACTGTCGTGTAAGTGGTGACGGCATTGAGTAGAGGAATCTGGATAAGTACATATTCCACTTGAAGGGAATATATACATCCATTTATGTTGGCGAAAACCATTAGGATATTTCTTACAAAGCCCATGAGGTAAGGAAGGGCCAATACCTTGTTTATTATCGGTAGCCTGTGTTTTCTTTGCTTTATCTATTAGTTGTTCTAGTTCCATCTTCAAAGAAGGACTGAGTAGGGTAACTCTATCCTTATTTCCTTTGCCATCTCTTATCGTCAGTGAATTTTGGACTAAATCAATATCCTGAATTCGCAGCCTTAGACACTCATTTAATCTGAGGCCGCTACCGTAAAGTATTTTAAAAATGGTTTTATTTCGCCCGCTCGTGCAGCTGATTATTTTGTGAACTTCAGTCTTGGAGAGAACTGTAGGTATGTGTCGCTGTTTAGTCGCATAACGAAAATTAAGATCACCTAATGGTTTGTTAAGTACTTTGTGATAAAGGAAAACTAATGCATTTAAAGCCACTTTTTGAGTGTTAATAGCCACGGATCTATTTTCAGCCATGCTTGAAAGGTAACTTTTCACCTCTTCTGCGCCCATTGCCTCAGGGTGTTTGTAATGATGAAAATATATGTACTGTTTGATCCAGTATATATAGGTTTTTTCCGTACGAATGCTGTAACCCCGTAGTCGAATTTCTTTACGTACTTTTATTAAAAATGAGCTCTGAGACATGAAATTACCTCCTTGTAATTACTGTTTTAATATACAGTATATTTATAGGTTGGCAAAATTCATGCTTGTTTACACAAACTAGAACGGCACAAATGCTTGTATTGCTTCAGAGGTTGCGTTAAAAATATAAGAAAATCAGACTGATGGATGTCTGGCATGGGTAGATACACGGACCCCCGTATATCAATTGTTAACACGCATGCGCGGTTTGCCACGGAAGAGGTTTCTATATTTCTAAAGATTTACCTTCCTTTTCAAACGATTACATCTGTTTTTAATTAATAACAGTGTGGGTAGATACACGGACCCCCGTATATACAAATGTTAGGCTCCAAGTGGATCAAGAATGATTTTATTTAACGAAAAAATTGTTGAACTACTCAATCAATATTTCGCCAAAGAAGACGAGCGTGTTGAGTCGATACTGCTTGCCTCATATGGTTTCAATATCCAGTTCGTCAATTTTAGAGTTCAATGTAATGAGCGGGTATTCGCATCAATAAGCGGTAAAGAATATGAGTGGGACGATGCTCCGAACTCTGGTCCTTGGGGTGCTTTAGGCAGGCAGCTTGCTAAAAAAGCTGTTTTGAAATCACCCAAGTTATTAACCATAGAGTTCGAAAGTGGTGACTCAATCGATATAGAAACCGAGGAAAGCCAGTACGAATCTGTAATATTCGATTTTCTTCCAGAAGGTGAAGCCTTCGTAATGGAAATATTCTAATGTACAAAAAGCCTAACAAGTTTGTCCAGCTGACGTTTTGGTCTTCGCTCCTTTTTGTGCATGGCCTTCGGCCATCTTTGCACAAAAATCTACTACAACCAAAACGCGGCTGACAAAGGCGTTAGGTCAATATATTTATTGGCATTGAGAATAAAAATTCCATCAACTATAAAGGTAAAGTGCTATGAAAAAAGAAATGATTGGATTACGAGAAGTCCGCTTGATAAGAGATGGCATTCAAGCTGGATTAAGTGTAGAAAGCATTGCTGATGATCCTAGTTCAGTTAAAAACTTTACTGACATTGATATCGATAAAAAACTAATTGAAGGAATAAAATCGATCGATAAATCGGTTCTTGCAGAACGGGCTGCTAATCTATCCAATGGAGCATTAGAGGCTCTAAATTCGATTATACTGGATGGGCGATATATATCCTCTTGGAAGGAAGATATCCCTTCAACTCTGACTGAGCTTGGAATAGCGAGCAACCCTGAAACCATTAATGAGTTAGAGCAGCTAGAGATAAGCGACCTAATAGATTTGGAAGGTGAGCAGGCGGTACTTAGGATAGGGCTCATTACAGTAGTTGTAGTCGTATACGCTGGAGTACGCATCGCTAACGGCCATGAAGGTGGAATCCCACCTGTATTAGATTTTTCCCAAATCGAAAAGTTTTAATCTTATGCGAATAGCTCTCGTAAATATGCCGTGGGGAGAGTTAACGGAACCTTCTTTAGGGCTTTCAATACTTAAAACATGCTTAAAAAGCGAAAATATTGATTCAAAGGTATTTTATTTTAATTTAGAACTTCTAAACTGGATGAAATATGAAACATACAGAGAGATAGCTGATTTATGGGCGTTATGTGATTTTATTTTCTCTAGTGAGCTAGATCAAGATCTCGATGATACTCAGTTAGAAGCTCTTATAGGTATAACAAAAGGGTTATGGCTAAGCAGCCACTATTGGTCAAAACGTTTTGATAAGCCGTCTAAAATCTGCGACCTTTTATTAAAAATACGGCAGGAAGTAACGCCTAAATACATTGATCACTGCGCTAGAGAGATAACTAAATACAGCCCAGAAATAGTTGGATTTACCTGCCTGTTTGAACAAACCATACCGTCAATTGCGTTAGCAAAAAAAATCAAAGAGCTGCACCCAAATATTAAAGTTGTCTTTGGAGGGTATTCGATTAGCGGAGAAACAGGACGACATATTCTGGAGGTCTTTCCTTGGATTGATCATGTTCATTATGGTGATGGTGAAAATGCCATTGTGGATATTTGCAAGCAGCTAGCCCACAGCACGTCGGTAATTGCTGCTAGTCATGATTCATATTCTCAGAAGGAAACTCAGGGGCCAAAAGTTGAGATGGATGAATCCCCAGCTCCTGATTATTCAGACTTCTATGATCAATTGGCAGTGATGAAAAGCAATTATAAAGTTGAGATAAGATCTAAATCGTTATCTATAGAAAGCTCAAGAGGGTGTTGGTGGGGACAAAAGAATCACTGTATATTTTGCGGTATAGATGAAGATGCTATGAAATATAGAGCTAGATCTCCAAATAACTTTATTTCGTTATTGAATGAAGTGCGTGTAAAATACAACCCAAGTATAGTAAGGGTGGTCGACTATATACTCCCATATTCTTACCGAAAATCTGTGATTCCGATTCTTGAAAACCTGCCTCAGGAAAAAAAAGTATCCCTTACGTGTGAGATGAAAGCGAATCTATTTCCAGGCCAGTTAGATGCAATGGCGAATGCTGGATTTATCGAGGTTCAACCAGGGATTGAATCTTTTAGTACTCCTATTCTCAGGTATATGAAAAAGGGGGTAAGCGCAATACAGAATGTCATGTTCTTGCAGAATGCCAAAAGGTTGGGGATTGTTGTTCACTACAATATCCTATATGGGTTTCCAGTTGACACAATAGAAGAATATGAAAATCTTTTAGCTCTTTTACCTCAACTTTTTCATTTTGATCCTCCTAATACAAGCGTAGAAGTCCTCATTACTAGAAATTCACCACTAGCTGAAAAACCTGGGAAATTTGGTATTAAAAACGATAGGAAATACCATTATCGTTATAATGTGATTTTTTCAGAAGAGTTTATTAGATCAACCTCATTTTGCCTCGAAAAATATTGTTATGTTTTCGAAAAACAATATCCTATTTGTAGTGAGCTCAACTTGCTCTATCGAGCGATTGATCATCAAGTTAGTGACTGGACTGAAAATAAGGAAAAATACACTCTAAAACTTAATGTTTCTGGATCTAAAAATGTTCTTATTGATACTCGTCCAATAGCAAAAACTAGTGAAAAAACTCTGGATGACATATGCGTTGCAGTGATGTTGTATATTGAAAAAGAAATACGAACATTTTCAGAACTAAGAGAGCACATTATATGTAGTTTCCAGCAGAGTGAATTTGATAAAGCAATTGAAGAAATACGCGCAATGAAATTAGTTTTTGAAGAAAAGGGAAGAATAGTCGGGTTAGTGCTCATCACTGGTACAATGACCTAACACATATGAGCCTTCTCAAGTAAATAAGCCAAAGTAACTCTTATCGGCCGCGTTAGCGGCCAATTGTAAAACCATTAGCAAGGTCGTTTACTTCATCTGTCTCTGTCGGCTGTTAAATACACTTACAGCAAACACATATAGAGGCTCTCTTATTGCGGCGTTTACCGCTGCCTGATGACCAGTCCTTTAGCAATTCAGGGGCACTAGACATTCATCGGTTAACCTGTGGCTGTCCTATTCAAAAGACGGGCTGTATGCTCCAGTTAGTTTCAGGTTCAGCTCAGGTGTAAGCGCACTTGCTGATGATATTAAT
>NZ_JADGEV010000016.1 GCF_016744175.1 Neptunomonas sp.
TTAACCGTTAGGTTCTCAATGCCGGTCTCGCCTGCATCTTGAATGCCGTTGGCATTGCTGTCTTCAAAGACAGTGTCGCCAAGGCTGGCTGGTAGGACTACTTCAACTAAACCCGCATCAACACTTTGGTTTGACTCGCCCTGGGCTAAAGAAATTGTTGCTGTCATGCCCGTAATTTCATCGGCATCACTGTCAGAATCATCTTGTGTATTTGAAGCCGCATCTGCCGCTGTCAACACCATATTAGCGGGTGTTAGAAACTTAACTGTATAGTCTCCAGCATCTAGGCCTGTGAATTGATAAAAACCTACTTCAGTCTCTACCGTACTATAGTCATCACCTGTAATAGTACTTGTTATTAGAGTCCCTGCTGCATCGTAAAGTTCTACAACAACACCATCAACACCCAACTCATTGGCGTCTTGAATACCGTCTTGATCTGCATCTAACCAAACATAATTACCTAACTTGGCAGACTGTAACTGGATTATAAGCGGCTGTTGCACCCCATCTGGGTCAACTACCATAGAAAAGAAAGTGTCAGAAGGGACTACATTAATACCACTATCAACGGCTGCTTGTGATTGTGAAACAAGAAAGCTTACATCTGCCGTCTCAACTACCTGCCGTCCATTATCTGATAATACACCTGGGTTAATACCAGTGTTGTATTGTGCTGGTGTAAAGCCCATCACTTCCCAAATAGCCGCCTGCATTTCACCGTAATTGAATTGGCCAGCATACTTGGTATCGGATGTGAAATTTTGCGATAACAACCAGTTAATCTGAGAAATTTGCGTCTCAGTAATTGAGCTAACAACATCTGCAGCAAGGTAATTGCCAATATCTTGGCCATTGCTAGCATCACCTTGATATTCACTAGGTGAGAAGTTAATTGGTAACTCAGGGTGTAAGCAGTAACCGTCGTAAGTTCCGTTTGGCAAATCAGAGTTTGTGCTATCTGATATAATTACATCCCAAAAACTGGGAGCTCCCAGATCCGGCTGTTCACCAAAACCAGTTCCTTCTTCGTTTACAGCTGAAGAGGTTACTCGGATTGTCATCGTAGACATAACAAAATTCCTTACTTTATAAGTTTCAGCAAACCCGATCTGGGTGTTCGCGCTAAATTCAATGCTGCAGCTTTACCAGCTACTTACATGCCGTTCTGTGACAAGCAACGCTTAGACCAGAGCGAGATAACGAAGCGAGGCTATGAAGCCTCGCTTATTTGTTTCTTTACTTTTTCATGCGACGAGTAATAAGAAGTGCAACAACACCAGCACCTAACAATGACAATACACCTGGTTCAGGCACTGTATTGAATGCAGGAGCAGCCATAGCCGGTATAGAAGTAAGCATCAAAGCAGATAAAGCGGTAATTTTTTTCATGTTAGAACACCTTTATTCATTAATAATTTAATAACCTTCAGTCAAACGACTGTCAGGCTTGTAACCAACAGCTCAATTGGGTACGAGATGATTCTTAAAAGTAGAGAAGCACATTCAAGAATTAAACTATGCTTAACACAGCAATTTTTATACCAAACAAAAAATACAACCTGAACGCAATATAAACACGCCACATTAACGGAATATTAATCTTTATAAACAAGAGCTTATAATAAAAAATAAGTATATTTACTATTTTTTATTTCAAACAAAAATTGTAAATTTTTATTGTTTTTCGCACACCAAAATCAGATGTAAAAAAACCTGACGCAATAAACAGGTTTTTTATCATCCACTTCAGAGAAGCATGCGTTTTAAACGAAGGTTAAATTTATTAACCGGGGAAGGAACAGGCCTTTAGGCCTATTTGATAGGAAAAAGCAATTACTCTTCAATAAATGAGCGAGCGACGGTATCAACAAGAGGATCAGACAAATACTGGAATAAAGTCCGCTCACCTGTCTGAACAAATACCTCAGCCGGCATTCCTGCAATAAGTTTCAGGTCATTGCCTTTTAGGTGCTGCAAACCTTCGTCAGTAAGTTCGATGATAGCAAGGTAATAAGGTGATTGAGTTGAATCATTTGGGTCCAAGATACTATCTGCTGAAAGATTAATCAGCTTTCCATCAATACGTGGAGTCTCTCGCATTTTAAATGCCGAGAAACGGACATCTACAATTTGGCCAATAGAGACTCTATCGATATCGATCGGAGAAACTTTAGCCTCAATAATTAACCTCACACCCTCAGGCACTATATCCATAAGCGTTTCACCTTCACCTATAACAGCACCCACAGTATGCACTGATAGTTCAAGAACTGTGCCTGTTTGAGGAGAGCGGATTTGTGTTCGAGACAATGTATCAACAAGAGCTTGTCGCTGTTCAATCAACTGAAATAAGCGCTCTTGTAACTCATCAACTTCAGCAGCAACCTCTCTTTGCAGCTCTTTTTGCAACTGAAGAGCCTGAAGTTTAGACGCGACCACTTCTGATTTCGTTGAGGCGATACTGGCAAGCAACTCCCCTAACTCTCCGCGACTTTGTGCAACTTCACGGTAAATTTCACGTGCACGACCACGCTCTGCAAACCCCTTTTTTTCTAATGACTTTAAATCTTTAAGCTGTTTAGAATATGAATTCACCAGCCGTTGCCGACTCTTCTTTTGTGCATCAAGTCCCGTCAACTGCGACTCTAACTGCTCTGCTTGCTGGGCATATAAAGCAAGCTCATTCTCATATGATTCTTTACGCACATTAAAAATTTGGCGCTGCACAACAATAGCTTCTTGCACACGACGATCACTTTTTAGATCCATTAGATCTTTAGGAAATACGACAGCATTTAACTGATCTCGCTGAGCAATCAATCTTGCTTCGCGAGCTCGCGAAAGAATATATTGCCCTTGTGTAACCTCTAACTGCGCCTTAGCTTGGGTATCATCAAGAACCATTAGCACTTGACCTTTCTCAACATGATCCCCATCACGCACCAAGACCGACTTTACAATCCCCCCTTGCAGGTGCTGCACTGTCTTTTTATTATTCTCAACCCGCACTTTACCTTGAGCATGCGCAGCACTCGCTATAGGCGCCACAGCAGCCCAAGTACCCATGCCGAGAAACACAATAGCAATAATTAAAAAACCGATAAAAAGAAAGCGACTATCATCTACCGCTTTCTCTAAATATTTAGTCGTTGATTCTGCCTTATTTTCAACCTGCATAATTAATTCTCGTGTACTGCATTTTCGGAAATGGGTTTTGCAATCACCTTAGGTGCTGGCTGCGAAGGATTTAATTTCTCCATAACAACAGCGGTATTATCAAATGCAACTAAGCTCCCACTAGAGAGCACCATTACTTTATCAACTAATTGCAGCAAGTTATTGCGATGCGTTACCACTATCAACGTCGAACCAATGGCCTTCAAATTACGGACAGCTTCAGCTAACGCCAAATCACCTTCCGTATCGAGATTTGAATTAGGCTCATCCAATACCACTAATTTAGGCTCATTATATAAAGCACGTGCTAACGCGATACGCTGACGCTGACCTGCAGATAACAAGTGCGCTGTGATTGTTGTGGCATAACCGTCAGCTAGCTGTAAAATCATCTGATGAACACCCGCAGCCATAGCAGCAGCGACTACTTTTTCAGGATCCACGTTGCCAAAACGCGCAATATTTTCACTAACAGTACCTTCAAGTAACTCAATATCTTGCGGAAGATAACCAATGTGCTCGCCTAATACTTCGCGATCCCATTGTTTAATTTCAGCACCATCAAGGCGTATAGCTCCTCTTGTAGTTTGATATATACCGAGCATGGCCCGTATTAAAGTTGACTTACCTGCTGCACTTGGGCCTATAACAGCGACAGAGGTCCCAGGTTCAATTTTAAAGCTTATATCTTGCAATATTGGTTCAGCACTATTAGCAAGTGATACAACCACTTTTTTAAATTCAACCAACCCTTCAGGTGGCGGAAGAGGCATAGGCGCTTCAGCAACCTTAGTGCTCTCTAATAAACTTGTTAAGCGAGTGTAGGCACTCCTAGCTCCAAGGAAACTTTTCCATGAGTTTATCAACTGATCAATAGGTGCTAATGCACGGCCTAACAGAATAGAACCCGCAATCACCGTACCACTTGAAATATCACCCTGAATAGCCAAATACGCCCCTAAACCAAGCATTAGAGACTGCATTGTCATGCGAAAAGTCTTAGACACAGTGGTAATCAAACCGCCTTGACGACTTGCTCTGGTTTGAAGCTCTAATAACTGATCTTGTTTCTGCTGCCATCTATCACGCAATCGAGGCAACATTCCCATCGCCTCAATAACTTCAGAGTTACGTAAATTCAGCTGTGTTTCTTGCGTATTCTCGATATTGAGTTTATTAGCATCTTGGATATCTCCACGCGTTATTCGCTCATTCACAACAGCCAGTACAATTAAGAAAATAGCCGCTGCAAGAGCGATACTTCCCATTAATGGATGGAAAAGATAAACAACGCCAAGGTAAATAGGTAACCAAGGGGCATCAAACAATGTTAATAAACTTGCCCCACCCAAAAACTGCCGTAATGTCAGCAGGTCTGATAAGGGTTGTGCTGTTGCAACACTACCTCCCGATGCAAGTGCTTGATGAAATAGCGAATCAAATACACGCGGGCCTAATGTTTTTTCTAAACGGTTTCCCGTCACGATCAATACTTGTGACCTTACCCACTCAAGCGTCCCCATCACTAAAAACAGAAAAACCAATAACAACGTTAGCATCAGCAATGTCGACTCACTATTGCTCGTCAAAACACGGTCATACACTTCCAACATGTAGATAACAGGCGCTAACATTAAAATGTTAATACAGAAGCTAAAAATTCCTGTCGACACAAATGAAGTACGAGACGCAGACAGTGCTTGGTATAACTCAGACTTTTCCACAGATTCTTTTTGGTTGTGTGGCTGTGATTTCATAACTGGGCTGGGTTCCATACTTTGAACAGATGAGCACAAAAGACTACAAGCATATATTTACTCATTATTTTTTATCGAGAGTCTAATGCTATCAGAACGGTAAACTATATCGACAGTGAAACGGAATATAAAATATTTATGTACTTCCTTGACTAAAATGACACTTTTATAACATTCATATCAGATATCACTAAATAAGTGATCCCGGTCAACGGATTTGTCTCAAGAGAGAGGATAATTATTAATAATAAACAACCTTCAAAGGAGACAATGATGGATGATTTTGTGAAAGTAACCCCGCAAGAAGCTATTGAAACACTTGAGACTGCATCTGAGCTGAATGAGCCTAAAGCAACAAAGAAAAGCAGCAAAAATAAGGATGCCGTTCAAGAGAAACTATCCCGTAAAGAATATGAGTTATTAAAGAAAGACCTGCAAATAGAGTTATTAAAAATGCAGAGCTGGGCTCGTGAAACGGGGGAGCGTATTGTCATCCTTTTTGAAGGTCGTGATGCGGCAGGTAAAGGTGGAACGATCAAGCGATTCATGGAACATTTGAATCCTCGTGGCGCAAAAGTAATCGCACTTGAGAAACCAACGGAAGAAGAAAAAGGCCAATGGTATTACCAGCGATACGTGAAGCACTTCCCAACCAAGGGGGATATCCTCTTATTTGATCGCTCTTGGTACAACCGTGCAGGTGTTGAACGTGTAATGAACTTCTGTTCTCCTCCTGAATATCTTGAGTTTATGCGCCAAACGCCTGATTTTGAGCGCATGCTAGTACGTAGCGGCATTAGGCTTTATAAGTTCTGGTTTTCAGTCAGCCGTGATGAGCAGTTTGAACGATTTCAAGCACGTAAAGTTGCACCATTAAAACAATGGAAGTTATCACCTATCGATTTAGCTTCTCTTGATAAATGGGACGCGTATACAGAAGCAAAAGAAGCTATGTTCTTTTACACTGATACCGCTGATGCTCCATGGACTGTTATCAAATCGGATGATAAAAAGCGTGCACGTATCAACGCCATGCGCTTTGTATTAAATTCGCTACCGTACCCAAACAAAAACCCAGACATATTGCTAACACCCGACCCACTTATTGTCGGTAATGCACGTGATATTCATGAGCAAGACGAACATATTTTCTTGCCAGATAACACTTAACACGGGGGTATTCATAATGTCACAGAAACAAACTCAACATTCACATACAGTCGTAGAATCCTTTAAAGGAAAGCTATCCACAGAGCTACAAAACGAGATTGGAGAATCCAACTTTTCAGCATTAGAGCTAATAGTAGAGTCTGCAATCAGCACCGCGGTACTTGAAGAGCTTGAAAAAGCGGCCGACCGTGTCGAAAAGCTATCTCATGAAATCCGAAATTTTGCAGAAAGCTACGATAGTTAACGAGTAACAAACAGGCTGTTAACAAACTCTGTGCGCAGCCTTTTACTCGCCCTCCTAGATTGCATCACGAAAATCCACCCTGTAAACTTCGCCCCCAGCTATCCAGGTGCCTATAACAAAGGTTAAACGGGAAGAGCGGTGCGTATTACGCTAACGTCAAAGCGAATACAAAGCCGACACTGCCCCCGCAACGGTCATCGATTGTTACAAAATCGTGAGTCCGGATACCGGCCTGAATCATCTCTAATCCAATGCGCGGTGGGCGCATCAACAGGCCTCTAAATATGAATCCTTATTTTTTTGCTACTGCAACAATTTGCATAGCAAGTAATGCTTTTGCTGCACAAACAGACTCTTCAACAACACACAAAAAATTCGAAACACTCACTGTGACAGCAACGCGCACCGCGCAAACTGCAGATGAGACTCTTGCCAGCGTAACCATAATCACACGCGAGCAGATCGAACGTATGCAAGCAACCGACCTTACGGATATCTTGCGCATTGTGCCTGGCATTGAAATAGTTCGTAGTGGAGGCCAAGGGCAACTGACATCAATTTTCACTCGCGGTACCGAAAGTGACCATACTCTAGTATTGATCGACGGCATGAAGATGAACCCTGGTACGTTGGGTTCAGCCAATATAAGTTATATACACCCAGACAACATTGAACGAATCGAAGTTGTTAAAGGCCCACGCTCAACGCTGTACGGTTCAGAAGCGATTGGTGGCGTTATTCAAATTTTTACTCGCCAAAAAGGCCCTGCTTTTTCTGCTCGTGCAACTATAGGCAGCAACTCAACCAAAGAAGCTGGCATCCAAACATTCCACAACACGGAATCCGGCACAAAGTTCGGTTTCAGTCTTAATTCGTCTAACACAAAAGGCTTCCCAACGTACAAAAGATCTAGCATAGACACCGGTCACGATAACATGAACGCTCGCATCTTCTTTGCCCATAATATTGGCAATACCGATATTAAAGCCAGCGTTTTACACAGCAAAGGCAACACTGAATATTTAGCAGAAAACTACTCAAATTTCCCCACCATTAGCCTCGAAAAACAAGACCAGGACTTCACCCAACAAGCGCTTAACCTTGACATAAACACGCAAATTACTGATAGCTGGCTATCTCTCCTCAAGTTTGGATTATTTAATGATGAGCTTGACCAGAACCAGTCTTCCGATTTCGCACACACAAAGCGCACTCAGCTTGATTGGCAGCATGACTATGAAACCGGTGATCACGCGTTAACCGCAGGTATTTCAATACAGCGAGAAGCCATTGAATCACTGTCCTTTGGCTCAGGTTTTGACGAAACATTGGATACTGCAGCAATCTACCTACAAGACAATATCCAAATAGGGTTAAGCCGTATTCTTCTAGCGGCCCGCTTTACCGACCATGAAACCTTTGGCGACAACACAACATGGGAAGCAAGTTATGGCTACCAAGCTACTCCCACGTTAAACCTTTACGCGAGTGCGGCCACCGCTTTTCGTGCTCCTAGTGCCTCAGATCTATATGGCTACGGCGGTAATATAAATCTACAACCAGAGACTTCAAAAACTTACGAGATTGGAGCTAAGTACCAACTGAATCCAGCTAACCATATCAGCGCTGCTGTTTTCTATAATCAAATTGAAGACTTAATAAACTTTGTTGAAATTGCTCCTTTCACATACCAAGGAAGGAATATCGATAAAGTGCTAATACAAGGAGTAGAACTAAGCCACCAGCTTGTACTAGACAACTGGGATTGGAATACTTCTGTTGTGATCCAAAGTCCACACAATGAAATAACCGATTCCACACTATTGCGCCGAGCACATCGCACTTTAAATAGTTCGATCAGCTACCGAGTAGGCAAATACCGCTTAGGGGCTAATCTAATAGCACAAAGCCGTAAGAAAGATACGCCTAGTGATGTTGCAGGTTATGGTATTGTCAATGTAAGTGCCAGTAAACAGATCACTCCTACTCTTACTCTTGAAGGGAAACTACTTAACCTAACAGATAAAGAATACGAGCAAGTTTCTGGCTATAACACTCAGGGACGCGCAGGTTTTGTTACATTAAAAATGGCTCTCTAAGCTCAAAAGAGAGCGGCTATCTCAATTCTAACAACGAGGAAAGCAGTAATGGCAGACAGGCTAACGCGGATCTACACACGTACCGGTGACAAAGGCTTAACAGGACTAGCAGATGGTCGACGTGTTGCTAAAACATCTGAACGTATTGAAGCACTTGGAGATATTGATGAACTCAACTCCATATTAGGTGTACTTCGTGCAGAGTTGACGACAGAAGATCCGCTGTCACCTGTCTTTTTCCAACTACAAAACGACCTTTTCGATTTGGGTGGCGAAATAGCGATGGCCAATCTTGACTACCGAGCGATTTCACCTGAAATGATAACAGAGCTTGAAAGCCACCTTGATAACTTGAATGAGCAATTACCGCCACTGACTGAGTTTATATTACCAGGCGGCAGCCGCAGTGCAGCTTACTGCCATCAAGCTAGAAGCATCTGTCGCCGAGCAGAGCGCCAAATGATTCGTTTATGTAATGCAGAGGAACAGAACTCGATGGGGGCTATCTACTTAAATCGTTTATCTGACCTACTCTTCGTTTGTGCTAGAACCTTGGCGTTAAGGGCTGGCGCTGTCGAAGTTTATTGGCAACCGAGAAACAAGTCGAAAGGTTCTCAATAAAACACCGCACAAAGCACTACAGCAAGACATCATGATTTATGGGACAGCGCTATTTTGGCTTGAATTACAAACTGGTTAAAACAGGTAAAGTCAGGATCGGCAAGAGGCACGGTCACCCGGTCGGCGTAAAACAAACCAATAGCCTTCCCACGCACTACAAGGGGTGCAATCACCATTCCGCTCGGGGCTACCTCTTTAAGGAAGGCCTGTGGTAGGCGTTCTTTCCAACCCGGCTCGCTCATATCAGATACCAGTAAAGTCATCTCTTTTTTAATGACATGAAAAAACAAGCGCAAATCAGGTTCTTTTCTCTGTGTCGTGAAAAAGTGTTCTAATGACTCTAGAGAATCACCCTGAGCTATTTTCATACTCAACATCAAAGGCGATTCACGGTACAAACAAAACATGACACGCTCATATGAGGTACATGCCTTAATCCCCTCAACAACCAAAGACAAAATATCGTGAGCCGTTCCCTTTTCAGCAGTCAATTCGGCCAAACGGCTTAAAAAATACAGTTGTTTTTCAGGGCTTTCATCTCTTTTTTTAGGTGTCTTCACTCCACTGTTTTCAGATTGCACCAGTTGTTTTCGGGAATGAAAAAAGTAAGCCGTACGGCGTATACATTCATCTAAGCGAGGCTCTCCTGTTTCTTGCATCACGGGTACCAACCCTTGCAAATCAATACCATATTCTTCAACCATATTTGCAGAAAGCTTACAGGCATCTTCAAAACAACTTTCCACGTCCTGATCCTTTAATGAGAAATTATCTCTCAAGGCTTTACTTAACTGCTCCATACTTTGATCGTGACTCAATTCACCGTATATTTTTTCAATCAAGGTGTGACTAAAAGAGACTAACAAGTGTTGTTTATGCACTAAAGGGTCCGACTCATCGGCCGTCATTTCATCCATCGTTTTTACAACAGAAGGAGGGAAGCCCCAGCTTTGCGCAAGATCCTGCCCAATATCGCTAAACTGACCGCCCAATGTTGATAACTGAATACTACTCCAAGATTTATTGCCCTCGGCTCTAATACTACACATCTCCCGATAAACAGCCGGCATCGTACTCGATGTTATGATTTCTCCAAGATTGAACAACAACCCACACAAAAAGGTTTCTTCTATGTCCCTGATGCCTGCTTTAGCCGCCAACTCACGTGCCATCGATGCATTTAAAAAAGCACGCAGTAACAATTTTTCGATATTTGAATCAGGATATGCCTCCGTAAAACTCTCAATTAGCTTCAGCGAAATAGATAAGTTTTTAATCCGATTGAAGCCCAGTAAGACAACTGCACGCGATATAACCGTCACATTACCTAAGCCACGATTAAACTCAGGTGTATTAGCGATGCGAAGTAATTTTGCGGAAAGACTGGCATCTTTCATAATAGCCATCGCCAATACCATTGCATCACCTTCTGGTGAGCGACTGAGTTCCTGAATACGATTCAGTGTTGCACTGAATACAGGCAAGTCCCCCCCACTACCCAACTGGGTATGGATACTCTTTAGTGTTTCTTGATATTTAATCACAATAACCCTACTACAAGTGACGTATTAACAGAGTAGTCAAAAATAGAGGGGAAGGGAAATCCGCACACCAACACTAGCTATTTGAACGGGCTCTATCTAACAAGTAACAAACCTGTTGAAGCCCTTCCAGGCTTCTTAGTGTAGGACGATTAACTAGGTCAGCATTGAGTGTATACAGATGCTGTTTGCTAACAGCAGATATTTCTGGCCATGCCTGCCAGCGTTTTTTCCAGTCGGTGGGCGTCCCCTGCTCGGGTGCTAAAATAACCTCAGGATTGAGTACTACAATACTCTCAATGCTGGTCTGAGGAACGACTTCTGCTTGCTCAGAAAAAAGATTGCGGCCTCCGCACATGACTATCATTTCATTAATCATTTGCTGTTTATTGGCTGTCATTAGTGGCTCATACCAGAGCTGATAAAAAACTGAGACAGAACCTTTATATCGATAAAGCAAAGCTATTTTATCCATTTCTTCATTGAACGCAGTGACTAGCGAAGCAGCAACTTCCGGCCGCTGAGTGAGCACCGCAAGATCTGACAGAGTTTTACTTACACCTCGCAATGACTTGCTAGATGCCCGATACACCATCACACCTAAAGATTCCAACAAAGAAAGCACTTCTGCAGGGCTACCTTCCTCCCACGCCACCACTAAATCCGGCTGTAGCGCTAAAATAACCTCAGCGCTGATTTCCTCAGCCCCACCAATACGGGGAATGGAAAGCGCTGCCTTAGGGTAATCACTGTACTCCACCGTCGCAATAATGCGCTCACCAACACCTAGCGAAAACAGTTGTTCTGTTAAATGAGGAGCCAAAGTAACAATCCGCATTGCCGGTTTCTCTAGCGATACTTGCGTCCCTGCATCATCCTTTACAGACAAGGCTTGCGCCGAAAAAGAAAGGAGTACTAAAAAAAAAGTAATCAACGGGTAAAGCACGACAGACCTACTCCTAGATAACAAAAGCCCTAAATTGCCTACCCCCAGACTAACGTCCGCAGGTGTTGCTTTAAACTGGATCTATATCATAACGAACCAGTGCTCCGTAACGATATAAAATCAATCAATAAAATAGAAATCTATAAAAATAACGAGAAGTAACAAAGTGGATAAGTAACCTATAACTGGCAAAGCCGCTTAACGCTACTATCTATCGATAGTTATCAACAAAGACACCTACCAACAGCAATAACGCTAAACGGCTTTTTTATAGCGACATATATATCAACCAAACAGGATACTGTTCAGCTGAACAACTTGCTTAAATCACTATTTATTTAGGTCAACAATTGTTCGGCCTTGAATTTTCCCATTAACAATTTTTTCTGCATATTCAGGCACATCATCTAACCCAATAACCTGGCTAATCTCACCTAATGCGGTCGCTGGTAAATCTGTTTGCAAACGGTTCCACGCTTGAACTCTACGCTCAACAGGGCACATAACAGAATCCACACCCTGTAAGCGAACATTACGCAGAATAAAGGGCATGACCGTTGTAGGCAATTTAAAACCACCCGCTAAGCCACATGCAGCAATCGTGGCATTATAATCAGCCTCCGCCAACACTCTAGCCAGCATCGCATCGCCGACAGTATCAATACCACCCGCCCAGCGCTGGCGCTCAAGTGGGCGTGCTTTTTCACTCATCTCTTCACGCGTTAAAATAGTGCTTGCTCCAAGGCCACGTAGATAACCTTCTGTTTCTGCGCGTCCAGTAATAGCAGCGACTTCATAACCAAGCTTAGCTAAAATAGCCACAGCAACAGACCCCACACCACCGGCAGCACCAGATACAACAACCGGACCTTTATCTGGTGTAACACCGCCTTCTTCAAGCGCCATTACACACAACATAGCCGTAAGGCCTGCAGTACCTATAGACATAGACACTTCAGGAGCCATACCTGCTGGCAGTGGCACTAACCATTCAGACTTAAGGCGTGCTTTTTGTGACAATCCGCCCCAGAAGCGCTCGCCCACGCTCCAACCTGTGAGTACAACTTGGTCGCCAGTTTTATAAGCATCGCTATTACTTTCTGCCACTGTACCAACTAGATCGATACCCGGCACCATCGGGAATTTGCTAACAATTTTACCTGTTCCGGTAATCGCCAAGCCATCTTTAAAGTTAATCGACGAGTAACTTACATCTACCAACACATCCTCTTCAGGCAGATCACTGACATCCAACGTTTTAATCTGTGCAACCGTCTTACCATCGACTTGGTCCAGAACTAGTGCTTTAAACATCACAATCTCCTATTTGTCTTACAATTTAACAAATAATAGCATCGGTACTTATAAAAATACTACACTGTTGTTTAATTATTAAGCAGAAGACTTTGGCAGCACCCAATTAGGGCGTACAAAATGGCAGGTGTAACCGCTTGGAAATTGCTCTAGATAATCCTGATGCTCTGGCTCTGCTTCCCAAAAATCACTAGCTGGCTCTAGTTCAGTCACCACCTTGCCCGGCCATAAACCTGATGCATTCACATCAGCTATAGTGTCTAAAGCTACCTGTTTCTGATTATCGCTCAGATAATAAATCGCTGAACGATAAGACACTCCCTGATCATTTCCTTGTTGATTAAGCGTTGTAGGATCATGAATCTGAAAAAACAGTTCAAGAATACGGCGATAAGAGATGCGAACAGGATCAAATAAAATCTCTATACCTTCTGCATGTGTTCCATGATTTCGATACGTAGCATTAGGTACATCACCACCGGTATAACCTACCCGCGTTGCATCAACACCCGGCAACTTGCGAAGTAGATCTTGCATACCCCAAAAACAACCACCTGCCAGCACTGCACGTTCTTGTGACATGTCGGTATCTCCAATAAAGACTCAGATTTAAAGGCTATAAGCCTAACAGTATTAGGGTTGGAAGCTAAGGAAGTGTCATTGGTTCCATTTATATTGGAATAAGATAAGCCACTCAATGAAGCGCATGCACATATGTAATGAGATATAAACTCTAATGAGAAATTACTAACGAATATCAATACCGGCTACTTTTCGCTGCTCAATTAAATACTGATCACCTCATCATTTATGCTAATAGAATATGAAAGCGTTGCTCCATAGAAAGCATTTATAATATTCTTGTAATTATTTTTACTTTCAGACCCAATATAAAGAGAACAGGTAAGGTCATTCACTGTGATAACGGATAAAATATTTTCACATGGACCTAAATCGAATAAAACTCCAAGAGAATAGTTTCGCTTTTTTAATAATCATTCCAAATGAAGAGGTATCAATGAGTCGTTTCCTTTGAAACTTTACAAAATCATTAATTAGAGGAATATTGGAAACATATGTAGAGTCAAACAACCTTGGAAGAGAAATACTTTCACCAGCAACAGTCCTTTGCTCAGTCAGGAAATGATCCTCACTTTCAGAAATAAATGATACTGGCACTCAATTTCCAAGATACTGATATACTTGATTTTTCTCTGTCGAACATCAACAGGCTTAAGTATATTTATATCTACGACTGAGTCAGAGCTACTTACTATCTCTTGCTTCTGAAAACAATAATTTAAAGTAAACAGGCACATCATAGCGCTAGCAGCTATCGTACGTCTCACTAAAATCATATTTACAGCATCACTATTATAAAATCATGCTCTAGTGTGCTGTATGTATGATGCTCACAATAAAAATCACAGTTAAATATACTCTATTAATTTTACTACTGAATTTTTGTATAGTACTCAGTCTTTCCGTCATTATGAGAATGCATTGCTAACATATCATTTTCAACACAAGCTTTAAAAGAGCCCAGTTGATCAACATCTAAATCAAAACATCCATCAAATCTTGGTGATGACTCATAAGATAAGTCCCCACCCACCTTTCCGAAGTTATAGGTGATATGACCGTCATCTTTAATCAGCATACTGATATTTTTAGTAAGTTTTTTAATAATTATTTCTTTAACCCTCTTTTCTTGGCTTGAAGACATGCCATAAGATTTTGCATTTTTCGTCATATTCAGAAATGATTTTTCATCAGGAACCCATTTCCCCAACAATGGTGAGGATACAACATTATTGTAATACCAGTATCCTCCACCAGCTAAAATCATAATTATTAATATATTCTTCATTCCATTGCTTCCTGAAATTTATTTTTGCTATGAAGCCTCTCCTCATAGCATTGGTATAGATGATTTCTCTTAATCATCTGATTGTTGATTCAATTATCGGTCGTTGACCATGTCTAGTAAAATAGAAAGGCAGCACCTCACTCATCGGCGCTATAACCCCGTATCCACATAACGATGATAGATAGCGCACTGCTTTTTGCTTTCTTTCTCAGTTGTGTAGGTTTGTTTTTGTTGATGCATAGCAGTCCAATCCACACAGGATCGCCACAGAATTTTGGCCTTTTTACTACGTGCTCGTTGTTTTTTCGCTGCATCAGATATTTCTTCCAAGCCAGCCTGCGTCTGTTGTGTCATTTTCTGACGCTCAAACGCCACAGCATTATCGGCCTGCTGCGCGCCATAGACCACAAACCGTGCTGTAATGTAATTAGATAAGAGGTTACCGCAAGTGACTGCCAACGTAATAACAAAGAATAAGACTAAAAAGTGGCGTGTTTTCACTGTGTTGAAATATCCGTATTTCAAAGCAAGATAGGAAGGCCTGTGGATTACAGGCCTGATAATCTATAAAGCAAGCGAGTCTATGAAACCAGCTGATTATTGTAAAGAGTATGAGGGTTATTTATCGATCATTTTTTCTTGTACGCTGGTGACTTTATCTGCCATAGTCTGATTTTTATCTATGCGCGTGCCTAGCTTCATGTGGCTCGTAATACGCACAGCGCCTTCGCTGTGCAGTACTTCATGACAACGCTTTACAGCGGCCATCACATCTTCCCATTCACCTTCTACGTTCGTGCCATAGCCATGCATAGTATGCGTTAGGCCTGCGTCTTCAAAGATCTTTTGGCACATCGCTATGTACGGTGATACTGAAGTACCTACGCCACCCGGTGAAACCATAATATCCATCAATACGTACATTGTGCTCTTCCTCAATTTTGACTGTTATATGGCTGTATTCCACCGTCCTTGCGGCAATGCATCAAGGGCCAACCAGCTTTTTTAGATTGGCCAGCCCTTTTAATACAAAGTATCAATTGAGTAGATCGCTGTACCGGCTAATACTACACCCGATGAATTCTTCTATGAATTACTGTTATTAATGCTCAACGCCATTGCTTCCGCTACTTTGATACCATCAATCGCAGCCGACATAATACCGCCTGCATAACCCGCTCCTTCGCCTGCGGGAAACAAGCCTTGGGTATTAATGCTCTGAAAGTCTTTACCACGTTTGATACAAATAGGAGCCGAGGTTCTGGTTTCTACACCCGTTAAAAGCGCATCCTCTAAAGCAAAGCCTTTTATCTTTCTGTTAAAAGCAGGTATTGCTTCTCGAATAGCCTCGATACAAAAGTCGGGTAGTGCTTTCGAGAGATCTGTTAGTTTAATACCCGGTTTAAATGAGGGCTCTACGCTACCAATCGTTTCAGAGGAGACTCCTTTTAAGAAATCTCCAACCTTTTGTGCCGGTGCATCGTAATTTTTACCCCCTAGCAGGTAAGCATTGCTTTCGAGCTCTCGCTGAAAATCAATTCCAGCCAAAGGGCCACCGGGGTAATCTGTCGGATCAATTCCCACTACAATCGCACTATTGGCGTTACGCTCTGCTCGCGAGTACTGGCTCATGCCATTGGTAACCACACAATTCTCTTCAGACGTTGCCGCCACTACAGTGCCTCCAGGGCACATACAGAAGCTGTAAACTGAACGGCCACCTTTACAGTGATGAACTAGCTTGTAGTCAGCAGCGCCAAGGATTTCATTACCTGCATTTGCGCCAAAACGTGCCTCATCAATTAAGGATTGCTGGTGCTCGATCCTAAAACCAACAGAAAAGGGCTTCGCTTCGATATATACATTTTTGTCGTGAAGCATCTGGAATGTATCACGAGCACTATGACCAATCGCTAAGGCGATATGCTTCGACTTGATGATTTCACCATCGGCCAAAGCAACACCGGTAATTTGTCCCGCTTCTATTTGTACCTCATCAACGCGCGCGCTAAAGCGAATTTCGCCGCCCAGCTCTATGATTTTTGCACGCATTTTTTCTACCATCGATACCAAACGAAATGTACCAATATGCGGCTTACTCACAAACATAATTTCATCAGGCGCGCCCGCTGCGACGAACTCAGTAAGTACTTTACGACCATAGTGGTGCGGATCTTTCACTTGGCTATACAACTTACCATCTGAGAATGTACCTGCTCCACCTTCGCCAAACTGCACGTTAGACTCGGTGTTTAATATTTTCTTACGCCAAAAACCAAAAGTATCTTTAGTACGCTCACGTACTTCTTTACCACGATCAAGAACAATCGGCTTATAGCCCATTTGTGCTAAGACTAGCCCCGCTAACAAGCCACATGGGCCAAAACCGATAACCACAGGGCGTTCGTGCAAATTAACAGGCGCTTGTGCCACAAACTGATAGCTCATGTCTGGGGTGGCTTTAACAAGCTGATCATCTGAAAATTTTTCGAGAAGCTCTTCGTTATTCTTCGCCTCAACATCCAATGTATAAATAAGAACAATATTAGCTTTTTTGCGGGCATCGTATCCGCGTCGATGTACGTGGTAACTAACAAGGTCATCAGCTTTTATGGATAAACGAGCCACAACAGCATTGGCAATAGCCTGATCATCGTGATCTAGCGGTAATTGAATATTCGTAAGGCGTATCATGTGAAAATCCCAAAAAACGAGGGCTCTAATAAAAACGTAAAAAGCCCATCGAAAGTTACTTAGTTATAGTAAAGCGTGCAGTTTACGCACTTATTTAAGATGTGTCGCAGAATTGGCAATTCTGCTCTATAATTTTTATGTTTATGACTACTCAGTTAATTGTTCAACCAAGTGTTAACGATGAATACTCTCAACCTCTTGAGGCGTTAAATTACGACTCTCTCCAGGTAGCAAGGTCGAGTCCAGTGATAAACACCCAATAGACATACGGTGCAGCTGTAACACAGGATTACGAAACCTACCAAACATACGCTTAATCTGATGGTAACGCCCTTCCGTCAAGTTCACGTGGGCGACATACTCGGAGATTATTTCAAGTTTAGCGGGTTCCGTTGTAATGTCTTCATAGGAGAAGTACATTCCTTGAGCGAATGCCTCTATATAGGGCTCTGCAAGGCTATTTTTCAAAGTAACTTTATAAGACTTTGTTACCTTACTCTCTGGTGATGTTAGTTGACGGGACCAACGACCATCATTAGTTAATAACAGCAAACCCGAAGTATTCAAATCTAAGCGTCCTACTATATGCAGCGTCGCTTTATCTGGCCTTTCAAGCAGGTCAATTACTGTACGATGCAGATCATCCTTAGTAGCACTGACTACACCAACGGGTTTATGCAACATAATGTAAACAGGTTTATTCACCTGTAATACTCGCTGATTATCTAAAACGATATGTGAAAATTCATCGATAGACAATCCAATATCAGCTGCTGTCACACCATCAACCACGACTCGATTTTTGGCGAGCATGAGTCTTACATCTTTACGCTTAACACCTAAGTGATTGCTTAAAAAACGATCCAACCGACCACGTTTAGACTGCATTACTGAATTTCCATAATCATTTGCATGCCCATAGTTTCTAGACTGACTTTAGAATTTAACAAAAAACCGAATCTGTGAAATACTCACAGTCTGTTTTTTGTGAGTAATTATAGTGTGAAGTCTATAGAATTTGAGCCCGTCAGCCAGCAAAGTCTGTCTCGTCAGATTGCAGATCAAATCCGCCAAGCTATTATTGATGGCTCTTTAGCTGCTGATGATCGTTTACCCACAGAGGATGAGCTTGCTGCTCGTTTCAGCGTTTCACGCCCCACTATTCGTGAGGCACTTAAGCGCTTAGCCGCTCAAAATCTAGTGCGCTCCAAACGCGGCCCCACTGGCGGCACCTTTGTTAACCGTCCTAGCGTTAGTGACTTAAGTGATTCCTTAGCTGGAGCCACTACTCTTTTGATGGGGTTAAACGCGTTCTCATTAGACGAAATAACACAAACTCGCCTTGAGCTTGAAACTATCTGCTGCAAACTAGCAGCCCAAAACCGTTCAGAACAAGATTTGAATGCATTAAGTAATGAACTAAAAATCCAAGCAAACCCAGCCACCTCTGCAGAACAATTTTGTGCTTCAGATGTTAATTTTCACCGTTTAATCGCAAACGCAACCGGCAACCGCATGCTAGCATTTGTAATGCACACCGTTATTGAAGCATTACAGCCGGTGGCTAACATGGTGGCGCATCATTACCGGGAAAAAGCCATCATATATAACCAACACGAAAGGCTGCTTGAAGCATTGTCTAATCAAGACACTGAACTATCTATTAAGATTCTTTCTGAACAAGTGAATTACTTGAGCCAACAACATAGCGCCGCACAAGCCAACAAGTAATCTGACAGCCAAATCGTGCTAAACAAAAACTAAATGCATGTTATCTTGTCTGATAATTCACTCTGGTTAATAGGTTTTAGCACGAGTTTCTATTATCCTAGAGAAAAATTAATATCTAACGTGATTATGCAGTGAGGACTAACTGTGGAAGAAAGTAATATTTGGATCATCGGTGTTGTAGCGCTCGTTATTGGTGCATTAATTGGCTTCCTTATGGGACGCGCAGGTGATAACTCAAATGAACAAGAAAAACTAGAAGATGCCAAACAAGAGCTAGAAGACTACAAAACCAAAGTCGCTGGTCACTTTGAGGAAACAGCTGATCTTGTAAATAAAATGACTGAATCTTACCGTGGTGTATATCAACACCTAGCAACAGGCGCACAAGCCCTATGTGATGCGGATACAGCGCGCTCTATTGAATCAAGCATGACACCTCAATTGACGGCTCAGGCTGAAGTAGAAGTTGAGAGTTCTGAACCAAGCACTGACAGCGATGCCGGTAACGATAATGAAACGCTGTCTGCTGTTGAACCACCACGAGATTATGCACCAAAGCAACCAGATGAAGAAGGCACACTATCTGAATCATATGGTCTAAAAGACGACACCGAAGATGCAAGCCAAGCAGAGCCGGACCCATCGTCTGAAGAGGCAACTAAAACAGCATAATTTCTGTTTTAAAAAAGCCTCCATGTGAGGCTTTTTTATTTTTTCAAGGCCATGTAGTGCCTATACAGGGTTGTCTATTTCAATATAGTCGTGCTCGATACCAAAATGTGCAGCTAAATGTTCACCCAACGCTTGCACACCATATCGCTCAGTTGCATGATGCCCCGCAGCGAAATAATCGATTCCCGCTTCACGTGCGATATGAACTGTCTGCTCAGAGATCTCGCCTGAAACATAAGCATCAACACCTTCTTCAAGTGCTTTTTCAATGTACCCTTGCGCGCCTCCTGTGCACCACGCTATCTTCTTAATGGGTCGGGTAATACCTTGAATATGCTGTACTGACCTGCCCAATACTTGTGCAAACTCAGTAGACATTTGCTGAGCCGTTTGCGGTTCTTGTAACTCGCCAACCATACCAATTGCACACCCCAACTCACCATCAAGGCCTGATAAAATTTTCCAGTTCATTTTTTTTGCCAATTGAGCATTATTTCCTAACTGAGGGTGTGCATCCAAAGGTAAATGAAAGGCTAAAAGACTAATATCATTTTTTAGCAAGGTACTCAGCCGGCGCTTCTTTATTCCAATAACTTTTTCGTTTTCGCCTTTCCAAAAATAGCCATGATGAACCAGTATAAGATCAGCTTTGATAGCTACAGCAGCATCCAACAATGCTTGAGAAGCGGTGACACCTGAAACAATTCTTTTTACTTTTGGTTTGCCTTCAACTTGTAAGCCATTGGGACAATAATCTTTAAACAAACCTACACTTAACAAATCTTCACAATAATTAACCAATTCAGGCAATAAAACAGACATATAATAAGATCCTCATTAGCAACCATCTGGTACAAATCGTATAATTCTACGATGAGATTTTGTTTTCACCAGCATTTCTGGGATTTATTTTAATGCGTAAACTCAGCTTTCTTGGTTGGCCAATAATTACAGGAGTGCTCATAGCTATTATCCTGTTGCAGTTTTTCCCCCAACTACTTGCGCCACCAATTACCACTGTAGAGATCAGAGAGACCCCACTACCGGTCCATGTACCGGGAAAAAGCGGACCAGTATCCTATTCTGATGCAGTGGAAAAAGCAGCCCCAGCCGTTGTAAATATCTACACTCGAACAATTATTGAAAAACAGCAACATCCTGTTATCGAAGACCCTTTATTCAAAAGGTTTTATGAGCTCGGTGATATGCCACAACGTGAGCGAATACAATCTAGCCTAGGATCTGGAGTCATCCTAAATGCTCAAGGCTATATTATTACTAACAATCATGTCATCGCAAATGCAGACAGTATTGTTATCGCACTGAAAGATGGACGTGAAGCAGCAGCAGAGATCATAGGCACAGATCCTGAAACGGATATAGCGATACTCAAAACTGATATGGATAACTTACCAAGCGTAACACTGTCTCCTTCAGATACGTTACGTGTAGGGGATGTTGTACTCGCCATTGGCAACCCATTTGGCGTAGGCCAAACGGTAACAATGGGTATTGTCAGTGCAACAGGACGAAACAGTTTAGGGCTAAACACCTATGAAGATTTCTTACAAACCGACGCTGCTATTAACCCAGGAAACTCCGGCGGCGCTTTAGTCGATGCTCACGGTAATCTGATTGGCATCAACTCTGCCATTTTCTCAAAGTCAGGTGGGTCCCAAGGAATAGGCTTTGCTATCCCTTCAAATCTGGCTAAAAAAGTAATGACCGACCTTATTACACAAGGCAGGGTCGTGCGTGGTTGGATGGGCGTAGAAATTCAAGAATTAACACCCAGTCTTGCTGAGTCTTTTGGCTTAAAAGAGATGAATGGCTTAATTGTTGCCGGAATTTATCGTGATGGCCCAGCACATAAAGCAGGCTTACAACCCGGTGATGTCATGCTCTTGTTAAATGGTAACCCTGTCGAAGGGCGTCGCTCGATGATTGGAATTGCTGACTTCACTCCCGGAGAACCTTTACTCATCGAGTATTTACGAGAGGGAAAACGTCTAACTGCGGAGGTCACCGTAGGAGAGCGACCGCTTACACGCCCTAGCTCTTAAAACTCCATTCATATAAAAAAAGGCCTCAATCAGAGGCCTTTTTTTATATGAAATATACTTAATCAGTCTTTTATCCGATACTCTGCTGAACGAGCATGCGCCGTAAGCCCTTCACCTCTAGCTAGCACCGAAGCAACGCTTCCAATATCGGATGCTCCCTCTGCTGAAAACATAATCAGAGAAGATCGTTTCTGAAAATCATATACACCCAAAGGTGATGAGAACCTAGCTGTACCAGACGTTGGTAAAACATGGTTGGGACCTGCGCAATAATCACCCAATGCTTCTGCGGTATGACGCCCCATAAAAATAGCTCCCGCATGACGTACCAACGGTAGTAGAGTTTCAGGTTCTTCCACTGAAAGCTCTAAATGCTCTGGCGCTATACGATTACTTATCTCAATCGCTTGCTCCATATCGTTTACTAAAATAAGGGCTGCGCGATTCCGCAATGAGACTTCAATAATCTCCTTACGCTCCATTGTAGGTAATAACTTACGAATACTAGCTTCAACTTTTTCGATAAAGCCTGCATCAGGAGTGACCAAGATAGGCTGAGCATCTTCATCATGTTCTGCTTGTGAGAAAAGATCCATAGCAACCCAGTCAGGGTCGGTTAAACCATCGCAGACAACCAGTATTTCAGAGGGGCCAGCAATCATATCAATACCAACGGCACCAAAAACTGCACGCTTAGCAGTTGCCACAAAAATATTACCCGGCCCGACTATTTTATCTACTTTAGGCACTGTTTCAGTACCATAAGCCATGGCAGCGACTGCTTGTGCCCCACCAATAGTGAAAACTCGATCAACTCCCGCTAAAGAGGCTGCGGCCAATACTAGCTGATTCAATTCTCCGCGAGGCGTTGGCACAACCATAATGATCTCAGCAACACCTGCTACTTTTGCAGGAATAGCATTCATTAAAACCGATGAAGGGTAAGCCGCCTTTCCGCCCGGGACATATAAGCCAACCCGATCCAGTGGTGTCACCTTTTGGCCCAGCATAGTGCCGTCATCTTCAGTATATTGCCACGAATCTGTTTTTTGCTTTTCGTGATAATGACTAATACGCTGCGCCGCTTTTTCAAGCGCCGTGCGTTGTTGCTGTGGAAGCCCGTTTAATGCTTCAGATAGTTGCTCAGAACTAAGCTCTAACTCTTGCATGGATGTTGCAGAAGTTAAATCAAAGCGGTTGGTATAAGCAACAACGGCCTCATCCCCCTGTTGCCTAACCTCTAACAAGATATCATCAACAATCTTATTCACTTTTGCATCAGAAACACTCTCCCATGCAAGAAGCTTTTCTAATTGAAAATCAAAGTCTTCCTGAGTGCTACTTAAACGAGTAATTGATAGCTCAGACATTAGCTACCCCTCCCTTCTATTCACAACGGCTTCAGACATCATTTCTATAATAGGCTGGATTTGTTTATGCTTCATTTTTAATGCCGGTTGCCCGACGACCAAACGTGAACTGATATTAGCGATAAAATCCATCGGCTCCAAGCCATTCGCACGTAAGGTATTACCCGTATCGACAATATCAACGATGCGATCCGCCAAACCCATAATTGGAGCCAGCTCCATTGCCCCATACAATTTAACGATATCAACCTGACAACCCTGCTGTGCGAAGTACTGCTTAGCAATATTCACAAACTTGGTGGCTATGCGCATGCGTCCTTCAACAGGAAGCGCGTCGGTAAGTCCTGCTACCATAAGCTTGCATTTGGCAATTTCTAAATCCAGAGGCTCATAGAGACCCTTGCCTCCATGTTCCATTAGGACATCTTTACCCGCAATACCCATATCCGCACCACCGTACTCAACATACGTAGGTACATCAGTAGCCCGTATCACAACAAATTTAATATTGTCATGGTTCGTGTCGAAAATCAGCTTACGACTTTTAAAGATATTCTCAGCCGGAATTATATTCGCTGCTTCCAACAAGGGCAGCGTTTCTTCAAGGATACGACCTTTAGACAGCGCAATCGTAAGCTGTTGCTTCTTCATCATTTTGTTCACTTAACCCGGGATGCGGCGAATCTTCGCACCCATCATCTGCAGTTTTTCTTCAATACACTCATAACCACGATCGATATGGTAAATACGATCAATTGTGGTTTCTCCACTTGCCACTAAGCCAGCAATAACCAAGCTAGCAGAGGCTCTTAAATCTGTTGCCATTACTGGCGCCCCCTTAAGGTGCTCCCCTCCTTCAATAGTGGCGGAGTTACCATCAATAAGGATATTGGCACCTAGCCGAATCATCTCTTGCATATGCATAAAACGATTTTCAAAAATCGTTTCTTTAATATGCCCAACACCTTCAGCTACTGCATTTAATGCTGCAAACTGTGCCTGCATGTCAGTAGGGAACGCAGGGTAAGGAGCGGTTGTAATATTGACAGATTTAGGGCGACGACCTTCCATATCAAGAGAGATCCAATCATCACCTGTTTCAATTTTCGCACCCGCTTCCGTGAGCTTTAACAGCACCGAATCTAAAATATCAGCACGCGTGTTTTTAGTTTTCACATAACCACGTGTAGCCGCTGCAGCCACTAAATAAGTACCCGTTTCAATACGGTCTGGCATAACGGAGTAGCGACAACCTTTAAGAGACTCAACTCCATTTACTGTAATTGTGTCAGTACCCGCACCTTTTATATCGGCTCCCATCGCGATAAGGCAATTTGCCAAATCTACAATTTCTGGTTCACGAGCAGCATTTTCAATAATACTTTGACCTTCAGCTAGCGCTGCTGCCATCAAGATATTTTCGGTACCGGTGACAGTAACAATATCAAAAAATATTTTAGCGCCCTTCAAACGCCCATTACTTCGGGCATGAATATAACCTGCATCAACAGTAATTTCTGCGCCCATGGCTTCTAAGCCACGAATATGAAGATCTACTGGTCGGCTACCAATTGCACAACCGCCAGGAAGAGATACTTCAGCTTCTCCATAATGAGCAAGTAATGGCCCTAAAACCAAAATTGATGCTCGCATGGTTTTTACCAATTCATAGGGAGCATGGAAATTTTTTATCGTACTGGTATCAACCTCTACACTCAGCTTTTCATCGATGGTAAGTTCGACGCCCGTACGACGAATCAACTCCAGCATCGTCGTAATATCATGTAGGTGGGGTAAGTTGCAGATTGTAACTGGTTCATCTGCTAACAGTGTTGCTGCAAGAATAGGCAATGCGGAGTTTTTAGCACCTGAAATACGGACTTCACCGTTCAGACACGCACCACCTTCAATAATGAGTTTATCCATTCAAAAAATTCCAACCGTTGGTTAGCTCTGCAGCGCAGTCCACTGCTCAGGAGTGTAAGTTTTAATAGTGAGAGCATGAATTGTGCCATTGGCTATATGCTCATTAAGACACTGATATACCAACTGTTGTTTTTTAACTGGCATTAAACCAGCAAATTTTTCATTGATGACGGTAACTTCGAAGGAACAGCCTTCTCCTCCAGTAATCACCTGCGAGCCTTGCAGCTGCGATTCAATAATTTGTTTTACATCTTCAGCGTTCATGAGGCGCTCCGGGGAAAGTTACGTTTACAATTGAGGTGCGCAATGATAACGAATTAACACTTAAAAGGCGAAGTTAATACCTGATTAACTCTTCATAGAAGAGTGCGCAATCACTTTCAAATCGACAAGATCTGCGATCGATATCATATCCTTAGGCAAATTCACAAACGTCACTTGTTTTTGTTGCTTTTTTGCAAGCCGCAAAAAACATAAACACAGTGATAATGATGAACTATCTACCTTTTGAACATTCGAAAAATCTAGTATGCAATCTCCAACTGAAGCAGAGATTGCTGTCTCGACCGCTTTACGAACACCATCGATATAAGGAAAAATCAAATCGCCAGTCAGTTCGATTCTACTTTGTTCTTGGTTTGATGTGATGCTCAATGGCGAGATTTCCTTTTGATCCATCACAAATCAGCTCTTTTTCGGCTTATCATCAATTTGAGCTTCCCAAGAATTTACAACACGACCTACATCATAACGAGAGCGTTGCATCATTTCTGCAAATTGATTCTGGAAAGTAATCCTTAAATTAATACCGTTAAGCATAACGTTGACCAATTTCCATTGCCCATCCGCTTTGACCATATAATTCACTAAGGTGTAGCCAACGCCTGCTTTAGAGGTAACGTTAACAGATACTATTTGCTTACTATCGACAGGACTAACGCTGTTAGTAGCAATTAAATCATACTCTTCAACATCAAATTCAAGCAGTGACTTTGCATAGGTTTTTATTAAGGTCTGCTTAAAAACAACTGCAAACTTTTCACGCTGAGCATGGTTAGCTTGACGATAATACTTACCCATCACCCACTTAGATATGTATTCAAAATCCACATCCCTATCAACTATCGTTTCAATATCGTGTGTTACTGATTCAATATCAACGGGTCGTTCCAAACGATGCTCATCGATGACAACAATCATGTCTTCTATTGTTTGGCGAACTTTAACACTTGCCTCCTGCCAGGTGGCCTGAGCAATAACTGGCTGCATAGCCAAACTCATTCCAAGCAAAAAGGTTACAAAAAAGCGTTTCATTAAGATAACCTCTTTTAGTTACTTACTTTATTAAAAAGAAACTTCCCAATCAGGTCTTCAAGCACTAATGCTGATTGAGTGTCATCGATATAATCTCCATCTTTCAGATTGTCATCTTCAAAACCGACAGAGATACCTATGTACTGCTCTCCTAACAATCCAGCTGTTAGAATTTTGGCTGAACTATCAATTGATAAATAATCAATTTCAGAATAAATATCTAGAGATACTAGCGCAACCAGCCGCTGAGTATCTATCTTAATACTTTTAACCTGCCCAATCTGAACACCAGAAAGCGTCACCTTCGCACGAGATGTCAAACCACCAATATTCTCAAATCGGGCATGCACAGTATAATCACCATGTCTATCAGATAGCTTTAGACCACTCACGTTCAAAGCCAAACCTAATAATGCCAAAATACCGAGCACCATAAAGAAGCCGACCATGATTTCTATCCATCGTGTACGCATTTCTTATAAATCTCCAAACATCAATGCGGTTAAAATAAAGTCCAGTGCTAAAACAGCTAAAGACGAATAAACAACTGTACGTGTCGTTGCTTGGCTAATACCTTCAGAAGTCGGCACGCAATCATAACCCTGAAAAACAGCTATCCACGTTACTACGATCCCAAATACAACAGCCTTGATCACCCCATTTAAAACATCACCTGTAAAACTTACAGAATTTTGCATATTCGACCAGAACGACCCCTCAAAGATCCCAAGCCACTCAACACTGACTAAAGCACCGCCCCAAATTCCAACCATCGCAAAAATAATTGCAAGTATAGGCATAGATATAAACCCAGCCCACAACCTAGGAGCTACGATACGACGTAGAGGATCGACACCAATCATTTCTAGGCTCGACAACTGCTCTGTCGCCTTCATCAAACCAATCTCGGCTGTTAATGCTGAACCAGCACGCCCAGCAAATAATAAAGCAGTAACGACAGGTGCCAATTCTCTTACCAGACTCAGCGCAACCATCTGGCCAACCGCTTGCTCAGACCCATAATCAACCAGAATCGTGTACCCTTGCAAACCCAGCACCATGCCAATAAAAAGACCCGACACTATAATAATAACGAGAGATAACACACCTATAAAATAAATTTGTTTCAGCAGCAAAGGAAACATAACAAAAGGGGCTGGCTTTGCCACTAATGACTGCCACACCACGCCTCCTGAACGCCCAATACCTGCCAAACGATCAAGTACCGAACGACCTAATAGAGCAAACTGATTAAGCATTACCGCTCCTCTGTAAAATATAGGTCTTCTAATACATCATCGTCGGAAAAATGAAATGGCACAGGCCCATCCGGCAAGCCTTGCATAAACTGTTTAACCTGTTCTGTCTGATTGCTCAGCAATTCCTGTGGTGAACCAGATGCAATCACCTCACCATCCGACAACAGAAATATATTGTCAGCAATACTCATTGTCTCTTGAATATCATGCGAAACAATTATGCTAGTATGACCCAGTGCTTCGTTTATCTGACGAATTAGCTTAACAAGCACCCCTTTAGCTATAGGGTCTTGACCTGTAAAAGGTTCATCATACATAACAATGTCAGGATCTAATGCGATAGCTCTAGCTAAAGCGACTCTCCTTGCCATCCCTCCAGATAGTTCACTGGGCATTAGATCTCTAGCTCCGCGTAACCCAACAGCCTGCAATTTCAATAAAACAATATCGCGCACCATGTCATCAGGCAGCTTTGTATGGACCTTTATAGGAAAAGCCACATTTTCATAGACACTCATATCAGTGAAAAGTGCACCACTTTGAAATAACATTCCCATACGTTCACGCAAAGTAAATAGTTGTTGGCGTGAAATACCGTGGACATCTAACCCATCAATTTCTATATGGCCACCATCTGGACGCAACTGACCACCGATCAACTTGAGCAGCGTCGTCTTACCTGTCCCTGACGGCCCCATAATGGCGGTTATTTTCCCACGAGGAATTTTCATATCCACATGACGGAAAATTTGACGAGTGCCTCGACTAAAGCTCAAAGCGCTGATATCAATAATTGATTCTGGACTGTTATTCACCGACATATTCTATAGCCTTGTTCCCTACTATTTAGAGGAGGGTTAGTGACCCATTAATCCATATAGAAATACAGCGGCGCACTATACCACTGCCTGCACAAAACATGAACAGATCTTCCTTTTAACTTGCACCATTTTTTGGTTCTGATTTAATAAGCCGTTTTAACAGTCGGGCACAATAAACCCTATGCTATTTCCGATTCTATCTATTCTCGCTGGACTCATCATATTGGTCTGGAGCGCTGACCGTTTTGTGATAGGTGCGGCTGCAACCGCAAAAAACTCGGGAATGTCGCCTATGCTAATCGGTTTGACGATCGTATCATTCGGCACATCAGCCCCTGAAATATTAGTATCATTAATGGCCTCAATTAATGACGCAGGTAGTCTAGCGGTAGGGAATGCACTAGGCTCCAACATTGCCAATATAGGTCTAGTCTTAGGCATTACGGCTATTATTGCTCCACTGCCAGTAAAATCTGCAGTTTTACGTAAAGAAATGCCACTTCTGCTTTGCATCACACTCCTAGCCGGTGCAGTACTTTACAATTTAAACATAACATTAATAGACGGTATTTTATTAGTAGCATCACTCATTGCATGCTTAATACTCTTTGCTAAATTCCAACAAAGCAACACTCCTGAAGATCACATTTCAGATGAAGCTGAAGAAATACCTGAAATGAGTACTGGCAAAGCACTATTTTGGCTTGTACTTGGTTTAAGCTTACTTGTTGGAAGCTCACGGATGCTTGTCTGGGGAGCCGTAGAAATAGCAACACACATTGGGATTTCTGAGCTTGTTATTGGATTAACAATTATTGCTATCGGAACCAGCCTACCGGAACTTGCCGCATCTATTGCCAGTGCCCTGAAAAAGCATCACGATATTGCTTTAGGGAATATAGTCGGATCAAATATTTTTAATCTTGCCGCTGTAATGGCTATTCCAGGCTTTGTAAGCCCAGTCACACTTGATGCAATCGCTTTCAACCGCGATTACATGGTAATGCTGTCTCTGACAGTTGCTCTTTTAATTTTTTGTCTTTTACAAAGACCTGCAAAAATAAACAGAGTAGAAGGCAGCCTCCTAACAGCAGCATATGCGGCATATATGTTTGTGTTATACACTATGTCAACCTGACAAGAAGCCGAACGCAATGAATAAAACTAACGACAATACAAAATTTTTTATTGAATCAGCCGTCCGCACTATAAAACTAGAAGCGGAAGCCGTAAGTGACCTTCTAAGCTATCTAGACGACAGCTTTGAAAGAGCCTGCCACCTAATGATGGAATGCACTGGACGCATAATCATTACGGGCATGGGAAAATCTGGCCATATAGGCAGTAAAATTGCTGCCACCCTAGCCAGTACAGGAACGCCTGCCTTTTATGTACACCCAGGTGAAGCCAGCCATGGAGACATGGGTATGTTCACATCAAAAGATGTGGTATTAGCGCTATCTAATTCTGGAGAGACCTCTGAAATTGTTACCATTTTACCCCTGATAAAGCGCATGGGCGCACCTCTGATTAGTATTACTGCTCACCCATTATCTACTTTATCTCAAGCGGCCAATGCGAATCTACACATAGGCGTTGAGAAAGAGGCCTGCCCCCTAGGACTCGCCCCAACCTCAAGCACAACCACTCAATTAGTGCTGGGAGATGCCTTAGCTATAGCATTACTAGAGGCGAAAGGGTTTAGTGCAGAGGATTTTGCATTTTCTCATCCAGGCGGAAGTCTTGGCCGAAAACTGTTATTGAAAGTAAAAGACATTATGCATTCTGGCGACGATATACCTATCGTGGAGCAAGGCACCCCTATTAATACAACGCTGATTGAAGTTACTGAAAAACGTTTAGGAATGACAACGGTTGTTAATCAATCCGGTGCACTCATTGGCATATTCACGGACGGTGATTTACGACGTACCTTAGACCAAGAACTGAATCTTAAAAAAACACCAATAGAAACTGTAATGACCCCCCATTGCACGACTATATCTGGGGACTTGCTAGCGGCTGAAGCCTTAAAGATCATGCAAGATAAGAAAATAAATGCATTAATTGTATGCGATAGCCAAAACAGGCCAACAGGCGCGTTAAATATGCACGACATGCTTAAAGCGGGAGTGATTTAATGCGAAAAATAGACACTCCACGGCTAAAAGAAAAGGTGAAAAAAATTCGTGCTTTTTGTGAAGCCATACTCGATGCCCAAGAAAAATGTCTGCCTACTTACCAGAGGTTTTTATAAATATGTTTTTAACGCGCAGCAAAACCAGGATATCTCTGGCGATTCTGCTACTAATTCCATTATTTTTATATTGGATCATTAACTCTGATTCAAGCAAAAACGATGCCTCTGAACCTCACATCATTAGTGGTGTCGATTACTTTATGAAAACAGTATCGACCAAACAGTTTAATGCTCATGGCGGGCTAGAGCTTACCCTTAACTCAGAGGAGCTCAACCACTTTCCACATAAAAATCAAGCCATGCTAAAACAGCCGCGCATTAACCTGATAGAACAAAATACTATTCGGCTCAGCACTCAAAGTATATCAGGAATAGTGTATGACAATACCGACCGCTTTGACCTTAGTGAACAAGTCATCGTCACACACAATCAGCAAAATAAAGAACCCAGCACTCTTAAAACATCAGAATTAAGTCTTTATTATACTAAGGAAATTGCTGAAACTAAGGCGCCTGTTGAAATTACAAATCAGTCACACATAACAACAGCGATAGGCATGACTATTAATTATAAAACAAACACATCTGAGTTACTTTCAGATGTCAAAGGCACATTCCATGCTAAATAACAGGTCACTATTATCACTCTTTATTATCAACCTTTTTTTCAGCACGCTAAGCTTTGCATTACCAACCGACCGTAAGCAACCTATTCATATAAGTGCTGATAGTGCTCGTATTGATGACAACACGGGTACAACGACTTATAAAGGTAATGTCTTAATGACTCAGGGCAGCATGAAAATCCGCGCAGCTAATGTCAACCTTTACCGAAAAAACGACGATGTGAGCCATATTATCGCAACCGGAGGGCCTGCAAACTTTAGCCAGCAGCCCTCTGAAAACCAAGTAATGACCAACGCTTTTGGAAAGAGGCTCGAATACAAAATCTCCGACCAGACTGTCACTATTACAGGTGAAGCTCGAGTCGAACAAGGTCGTGATACCTTCAGTAGCGAGCGTATCGTTTATCAAATGGATAAAGCCATTGTAAATGCATATAGCGGAGCTGGTTCAACTGGGCAACGTGTCCAAATGACTATTCAGCCTAAGGCCAAATAAAACCAATGAGCACTCTTCTTCAGGCTTTACATCTTGCGAAATCATACAAAAAACGTCACGTTGTCCGTGACGTTTCATTAGAAGTTAACAGTGGGGAGATTGTAGGCCTACTAGGGCCTAATGGGGCAGGTAAAACTACATGCTTTTATATGATCGTTGGGCTCATCAGTTCTGATAAAGGAGCCATTCGAATACAAAGTGATGACATTACGCAACTACCTATGCATGAGCGTGCCCGTAAAGGGATAGGCTACCTTCCCCAAGAAGCATCAATATTTCGCAAGCTAACCGTACAAGACAACTTACTCGGCATATTGGAGATGCGCAAGGAACTGTCGAACAAGCAGCGCACCGAAAAACTTGAAGCACTGCTGGATGAATTCCATATCACTCATCTGCGCGATAGCTTAGGCATGAGCCTTTCTGGTGGTGAGCGCCGGCGTGTAGAAATAGCACGTGCATTAGCTTCTGAACCAAACTTCATCTTACTTGATGAACCCTTTGCCGGTGTAGACCCCATATCAGTAAATGATATAAAGCAGACAATAAAACACCTACAATCCAAAGGCATTGGGATTTTAATAACTGACCACAATGTAAGAGAAACCCTCGATATTTGTGAAAAGGCCTATATTGTAAGTGAAGGTGTTATTCTAGCTCAGGGTACACCGGACGAGATTTTGTCCAATGAACAAGTAAAAGCAGCATACTTAGGGCACACTTTTACACTTTAACTTTGTATACCCTAAGAAACATGAACGGCCTTAACGGAGCAACCTTGTAGTTATATGAAGCAATCATTGCAACTCAAAATGGGTCAGCACCTGACAATGACCCCGCAACTGCAACAGGCAATTCGTTTATTGCAGCTGTCTACACTCGACCTCCAACATGAGATACAGGAAGCACTGGACAGCAACCCAATGCTTGAAACCAGTGATGATTCAGATGAGCACACACCGGCGGTACAGCAAGAAATCACCACACCAAGCGAAGATAATCAACTCGCACAATCTACCGCGTCCAAAGAAGACAATGCAGACACACCAGCAGAAGATCAGTGGAATGAAAGCATACCTGCAGAACTGAGTACCGACTCTTCTTGGGAAGACACTTACCAATCAGGGACTAGCACGAGCCAACGAGATGATGATTCATTTTTTGAATCCAATGACTCTGCTGAAGAAACACTTCAAGATCATTTAAATTGGCAGCTAAACCTTACACCGATGGGGCCTGCAGATCGCTTAATCGCCGAAGCAATTATCGATGGTATTGATAACGAGGGATATTTACGCACAACGACGGAAGAGATTCTGGAGCACTTCAAAGAAAGTGAACCTACACTTTTTGAAGAAGCTGAGCTAGATGAAATAGACGCTGTGCTGCACAGGCTACAACAGTTTGACCCTCCAGGGGTTGCCTCTCGGGACCTAGGGGAATGCTTAAGCATTCAACTGCGCCAACTCCCCTCTGATACGCCACTGCTTCAACAAGCTATAGCGTTATGCAATCAATATATTCACTTGTTAGGCTCCCGTGATTACAAGCAACTATTACGTAAGCTCAGGTTAAAAGAACCTCAACTTCAAGCTATTATTACTTTAATTCAGTCACTTAATCCTTACCCTGGATCCCATATTTCGAGCGCTAAAGCCGAGTATGTAATTCCCGATGTATATGTAGAAAAGTTCCAAGGAGTTTGGACCGTTCGTCTTAACCAGGAAGCATCTCCTAACTTAAGAATAAACACTAGCTATGCGGACTTAATTAGGAGGGCTGATAGCAGTGCTGATAACACTTACCTCAAAAATCATTTACAAGAAGCCCGCTGGTTTATCAAAAGCCTGCTGAGCCGCAACGAAACACTGCTTAAGGTATCAAGCGAAATCATTGATCGCCAATCTGAATTCCTAGAACACGGCGAAGAAGCGATGAAACCAATGGTATTGCATGATATTGCTGAAGCAGTGGAAATGCATGAATCTACCATTTCTCGTGTAACCACACAGAAATATATGCATACTCCCCGCGGTATATTTGAATTAAAATATTTTTTCTCTAGTCATGTGAATACTAATGATGGTGGGGCCGCTTCATCTACAGCCATTCGGGCTGTTATCAAGAAAATGATTTCTGCTGAAAATCCGGTAAAACCACTCAGTGATAACAAAATTGCTCAATTACTAGATCAAGAAGGTATTCAAGTTGCAAGAAGGACCGTTGCAAAATACCGAGAAGCAATGAACATTGCTCCTTCTAATGAAAGGAAGTGTCTGGTTTAATATTAAGTTGTGGCAACATATGCCATTTAAAAGGAGATACCTATGCAAATAAACATTACAGGTCATCATGTAGAATTATCTGAACCGCTTTCTGAGTACGTTCACACAAAATTTGAGAAGCTTGAGCGACATTTTGATAACATCACCAATGTGCAAGTAACACTCAGTATTGATAAGCAACGCCAGAAAGCTGAAGCGGATATGCACATCGCGGGTGGGGAGCTCTTTGCAACAAGCGAGCAAGATGATATGTATGCTGCTATTGATGGATTAATTGACAAGCTAGATCGTCAAATCATCAAACACAAAGAAAAAACCAAAAGCCATAAGTAACTTTTAAAACTGAAATCACATGCCCATTCTGTCACTATTATCACCAGAGCGAGTTCTTCAAAACATTGAAGGAGGCAGCAAAAAACGTATCATCGAATTTGTTAGCAAAATTATTGCTGAGTCAAATGATGAGCTCTCTGCAGAAGCCGTATTCAGTGGCCTCATTAGTAGGGAGCGATTGGGCAGTACTGGTATAGGCGAAGGTGTGGCAATCCCACACTGCCGCCTGGCCAACGTCCAAACAGCCATCGGGGTTCTTGCATATTTAGCCGAACCTATAGATTTTGATTCGATAGATAGCCAACCAGTGGATCTACTTTTTTTCTTATTGGTCCCTGAGGAAGCCTGTGATGAACACCTAAGCACATTAGGAAAACTTGCAGAAGTCTTCAGCCAATCAGAATTTCGAGATAAATTAAGAAACACGCATTCAAAAGAGCAACTATTAGAAGTTGCTACTCAATTGTTCCGGACCTAAATAAAGTTGGATCTATGAAATTAGTCATCATCAGCGGGCGCTCAGGCTCCGGAAAAAGCACGGCTCTACAAGCCCTCGAAGATGTTGGCTTTTATTGCATTGATAACCTTCCTGCAAAATTGTTGCCAAATTTAATTGATCACATGTTAGAGGATGATGCTCAGCTCGGCCGTATTGCTGTTTGTATTGATGCACGTAATTTATCAAGTAACCTGGAAAAGCTACCTAGCATCTGGAGGGACTTCAAAAAGCATCCTAGGATCACAGTTGAGCTGCTTTACGTCGATGCATCCCATGACACGCTCTTAAAAAGATACAGCTCTACTAGGCGGCGCCATCCAATGGCAGAGCTAGTCAGCAACCTACCTGACTCTATTGATTACGAGCGTACTTTATTAGAACCAATCGCCGACCTTGCCGACTTACGCATTGATACGACATTATTATCTATTTATGAGTTACGTGACACCATAAAACTACGCGTTGCCGAACGCAAAGAACAATCCCTCTCTCTACAGTTTGAATCATTTGGCTTCAAGCATGGCGTTCCTATGGATGTAGATGTTGTCTTTGACATGCGCATTTTACCCAACCCCTACTGGGTTGCTGAACTCAGAAAACATACGGGGTTAGACCAACCTGTGATAGATTTTCTAAGCCAAGAGAATGTTGTTGCCGAGATGATACAGGATGTTCAATTATACCTAGACAAGTGGTTGCCACACTTCATGCAAAACAATCGAAGTTATGTCACAGTAGGAATTGGTTGCACTGGAGGTCAGCATCGTTCTGTTTATGTCACTGAGAAATTGGCTGGTCATTTTAAATCTCTTATGGATAATGTAAATATTAGGCATCGTGAGCTGCACTAAACGCTCTATACCATTCCACAGAGGAAACGAAGTGCCATGCTCGAACTAAAAATAACTATTATTAATAAGCTAGGCTTACATGCTCGTGCTGCCGCAAAATTAATTAACACTACCTCACGTTTTTCTTCCGAAATTCGCTTAATAAAAGAAGGGCGAGAAGTTGATGGAAAAAGCATTATGTCGGTAATGATGCTAGCCGCTAGTAAAGGCACAGAGCTAACTGTTATCGCTACAGGCAATGATCAGCAAGATGCTATATCAGCAATTGAAAGCCTCATTAACAATCGCTTCGACGAAGATGAGTAATCCAGTATTAGCTAACACCCAGTACTGAACACAGCACATCTATCCGCTATACTATTACAACATATAATTTTGTACCGTGCGTTTTCGCAATTAAGGGTATCATGGCTATTAATGACGAAACCACAGCACTCGACAAACTCAATCGAGCACTTGATAGCGGCGCCTTTCAACAGGTGCGATTCACGCTAAATAATTCGTTACGCCCGGCAGAAGCTGCTCATTTATTAGAGCAGTCCCCACCGAAAGAGCGTGAGATCTTATGGAACCTAATCCATCCAGACAACGAAGGTAAAATACTCCAATATCTTGCTGATGATATTCAATCTGACATCTTAAGCCGCATGGATACAGACCGTGTTTTAGCAATTACTGAAACGCTAGATACAGATGATGTAGCAGATGTTTTACAGCAACTTCCCGAAAGAGTAACGAGGGAACTGCTGAAGATCATGGATCAGCAGAACCGCGAACGTCTAGAGGTGGTACTCGCCTACCCAGAAGATACTGCTGGTGGGTTGATGAACACTGATACGGTGACCATTCGGCCAGATATCACAGTCGAAACCGTCTTACGTTACATTAGACGACACAATGAAATACCAGAAATGACTGACAGTTTATTTGTAGTTAGCCGTAGAAAAGAGTCTTACATTGGTATTTTACCGCTGACAAAATTACTTGTATCTGATCCAAATATTACTGTTCGTGAAATAATGAATACTGACATTGAGCCCATTCCTGCAGAAATGCCGGATGACGAAGTGGCCTCGTTGTTTGCTAAGCATGATCTAGTATCTGCACCAGTTGTTGACACCAAAGGGAAGCTTTTAGGTCGTATTACCATCGATGATGTTGTTGACGTTATCCGTGAAGATGCCGACCACTCAATGATGAGCATGGCCGGTCTTGACGATGATGAAGACACCTTTGCCCCCTTAATGAAAACGACCCGCCGTCGCGCAGTTTGGCTAGGAATTAACCTGATTACTGCACTCACCGCTTCAGCTGTTATAGGCGTCTTTCAAGAAACCATTAACAAAGTAGTTGCGCTAGCCGTCCTGATGCCCATCGTGGCCTCCATGGGGGGAATAGCAGGCAGCCAAACATTAACTCTTATGATTCGCGGCCAAGCGTTAGGACATGTTGAGCGCTCTAACGCTGGTTGGTTATTAAACCGCGAATTACTTGTAGGCGGCTTAAACGGTATACTTTGGGCATTAGTTGTATCTGCTGTTTCTATTTACTGGTTTGAAGACACTACCATCGGATTAGTTATTGGTTTAGCGATCATCATCAACTTAATTGCTGGGGCATTGGCGGGTACAGTACTCCCACTAGCACTCAAATCTTGGGGTATTGACCCCGCCTTAGCCGGAAGCGTGCTTTTAACCACCATAACAGACGTTGTGGGTTTTTTCGCATTTCTCGGCTTGGCTACCTACTTCTACGGATAAAAAAATGAATGAGAATAATTTTGACAATATTGAGAGCGATGATGACGAGGACTTTATTAGTCGCTCCCAAGTCAAGCGCGAAGCAGAAGCGTTACAAGTATTAGGAGAGCGTTTAGTTGACTTAAAGCCTGGACAACTAGATAAACTCCCAATAGACGAGACGCTTCGTCACGCCGTTGATGAAGCAAAAAAACTACCACACCGAAGCGCCTTGCGCCGCCAAATGCAATATATTGGTAAGTTAATGCGCTATGAAGATGGTGAGGCAATAGCAAACGCCATTGACCGCTTTGATGTTACTAAAGAAGCTCACAACAAGGTTTTCCATAAACTTGAAAAGTGGCGCGACCGTTTAATTGCCAATAACAAAGATAACTCAATGCTGGATGTGATTATTTCTGAATACCCGCATACGGATATTCAACACTTGCGACAGTTAATAAGGAATGCACAAAAAGAAGTGTCTCAAAACAAACCGCCAGCAGCAGCACGTAAGTTATTTAAGTATTTGCGTGAACTAGAAGAAAATCCATAAATAAACCTGCAGGCTTATTAAAAGCCTGCAAAATTTCAACGCTGCTGTAACAAAATCGGCATTCGATCACGTACATTTTTCAACAAGTCAAAATCCAATTCGGCAAGCGCCCACCCTTCTCCGTCGTCACAACGAGATATGACTGAACCCCATGGGTCTACGATCATGGAGTCTCCTGATGTTTCACGAGAAGGGCTATGCGATCCTCCTTGATTTGCACCAAGAACATAGCATTGAGTTTCTACTGCTCGTGCTCTTAATAGAACTTCCCAATGCGCCTTTCCGGTTACTTTTGTAAATGCAGAGGGAACCACAATAATATCAGCGCCCAACTCTCTCAACTGCCAATAATGATCAGGAAAGCGAAGATCGTAACATATACTTAACCCGACTCGACCTACAGTCGTTTCGACAACAACTAAACCATCACCGGGCTCAACAAATGATGACTCTAAATAAGCCCCCTGAGCATCACCTACCTCAACGTCAAACAGATGTCTTTTATCATACCTTGCAACACAATCACCTGCGGGACTATATACCCGCAAAGCTGAGCGCACTTTTTTTTCTTTACATGTATGACAAAGCAACGGAAAACTTCCTGCAAATAGCCAAATACATAATACTTGAGAGAGATTCCTAAGCCAAAGATCCACTCCTTCATTTACGTCTTCATCTTCTGCTAAAGCATACAATTTTGAACTATCAAACAACGCAAAATTTTCTGGTAATAAAATGAGTTTTGCCCCATTCGCTGCCGCATCGCGTATCAGTCCTTCAGCCTTCATCAAATTCAACTCAAGGCTTGAACCTGAAACCATCTGTATAACGGCCACTTGAATCACTAGTTATTTCCTTGTAAAGCAGGAACATGACCAGATGGCTTCACCTCACTTGGGTTCATTAACTTAACATCAGGTTCTTCCCATGGGCCTGACAACTGATACTTCAAAGTCGATACTTTTTCTAATTTATCGCCAATTAATTTGTCTAGCAGAAAAACAGCCCCTGCAATCTGAGGTGCTCCCAACAGAACAGCAGCAACGGGAACATTACTTGTTAAAGGTAGAACAACATCCATCTTGTTATCTAACGTCTGATCTACAATATTAATACTTCCACTCAAGTTCACATTTGCAGAAGGGCCATCAAGAGAGAATGGTTCCTGGCTATACGCAATACCATTATTAAGTAAGTAATTTGCACTGACCCGATCGAACGCTACACCTGTTTTAAGTAAGTCTGTGAAGTTCAGCTGCAAACGTCGAGCAATCGTATTTAGATTAAGAATACCAAATAGACGTAAAATATTACTGTGTTGTCCCGTATCGATGATTCGCCCTTTTTTCAACAACAGCTTAAAGGCTCCATCTAAATTTTTAGTATCAAAGCTCCACGGGTACCCTGACCAAGAAAAGTTAGTCACCATATTAGTCGTCTTAGACTCGAGTACGCCCCCATAACCAAAATGCTTAAGAAGAGCACCCAAATCATTACCTTGATAAGTCATTGCAATAAAACTACTTGGTTTATTGTCTTGTAACTGCCATCCAGCTTCACCCGTTGCTGTAAATCCTCCTAAACTCCCAACGATATTATTAACCATTAACTGACCAACAGAATCAGGCTGTATTTTCATACTCCATTGGCCTAAAGGTTTTGAATCAAGAAATATTTTTTTTATAAAAAGTTCTACAGCAGGCCACTCGTTTGTTTGTAACACTTCTTGCGGGGCATTTATAGGAACTGATATATTTTGGTTTGTTCTCAGATACCAGTGATCCAAACGAGCTTTATAAACATCACCATCACCTTTAGGCACTCGAATTTCACCTGCAATATCAGGACTGACGAAACCAATAGCTGTGCCACTCTCCTTCTGAGCATTTACAATCACATCGATATTGCTAACGTGAATATTTCCTGCCGATAATTGACGTATGCTCAAAGCCAACTGTTTTAAGCCTTCCTGTGAAGAAGAAAGACTGTCCCCGCTCCACCAACCATTTTGTGCCATAAAAGTTTTAAGCTGCGTAAGATCAACACTATCTATATACCCATCAACCCATAACCCTGCGCTCAAAGGCTCCTGAGGACGCTCTCCGCCAAAGCTGATACGGGTTCTTGACGCCCCTTCTATTGCCTTAGTAACACCTCGAAGTTGATCACCCAGTTTGTACCGCCAAACAGGGCTAGTACTTCCCAGTTGCCCTACAACCTGCAATGGCAATAATGCATCAGCACTTTTTCCAAAAGGGGCAGGAGCCCGCAAAGATATCCCTTTTAATTGAGAGTCTACTACCAACTTATTACATGTAGCGGCACCGGAACAAAGATCAAGCCGCGCATTAATAGGTGCAGAACCTTGTGTACTATTTAGGATAGATAAACCTGTTTTTTTCTTTATCGCATCCACAGCAATTTTTCCGGAAAGGTATACCCTAGTTATCGCAGGAACTTGTGACGTTTTAGCAACTGACTCTATACGTATGGCAACTGGTGAGCTCATTAATGTTGCTTTTATATTATTGCTAGATAAACTTTTTTGGGTAGAAAAATCAAAGTTACCGGACACTTTCTTGAAAACTATGTTGTCTGATTTACTTTCGAATCGCCCAGAATCCAAACGAGATTTAACCTTAACAGCGGGAAAACCCTTCTCCGATAAAGGGATAAGCACGTTAACCTCTGTTTTATGTTTACCTAACAAAGACCATGAATCTAACCCGTCTCCAACCATGGCACGTAATGGCTTAGCCCGTAATAAAATAAGAATATCTTTGGCATCACCAGTAACAGTCGTTTTCACACTAAGTTTATTAGATTTAGCAGGCAGAGCTACTTCAACTCTACTTACCTGACTATTAAGAAACTGTCCTTCAGTAGCAACTATATCTAATACAGCACCATCCACACTAATAGCTATATCTGCTTGGCTCACAACAGGCCAATCCGGCTGAAACTTAACCGACGCATCATCAACATCAAAGTAAAGCTGCACAGTAGGGGAAGAAGAGTCTGATAAACGCCTAGTGCCTGTCCGCAAAAGCAACATGCCATCATTCACTGTGCCTTTTTCAACCGCGGCAGCCACCCAACGATGCAAAGACTCTCCTACTTCATTCGGTGGCATATACAAAGAAGCTTGCTTAGCATCTGCGTTCTTCAACGCAATCAACAGTGTTAGTTCCGTCTGCTTTTTATGATCTAATGGTAAATATATGCTAAACCGACCCGCAGCACTTAACGACTCGTTACTTACGTTTAATAAGCCACTATTTACAGTGACAACAGGCCGGGAGTGACCTTCTCTTTCTTCTATAACCCAGCTAACACGACCACTCGCTTCATTATATTTCCAATGCTCAGCAAAGAGTTCCGGAAACCCCATAACAAAATCGGTGGCATCAAGGTCAATATCCCCAGATGATTCTGTAAAGCGTATTCGACCGGTCACATTTTTTAATACCGGCGCGCCATAGTAGCCACCCACACTCACCCCAGAAAGATCACCTTCTCCTTTCAGGATCGTCAGATTTTCACTGTCAGGCCATGATATTTGTAGATTATGTAGAGAGCCATGAGGTTTGAGTTTCGACAATGTGTCATTTAAAATTTCAGGCACATAAGGTTTATCAACAAACCATTGAGACCACATGCCTAAATCAAGTTCTTTCAGACCTACTTTATGAAGTGAAGCTACTCCCTCATCCCAACTAACCTCAGCCGAAATAAAAGGCATGGCTATTTTGGCCTTGCTATTTTTCACTAATAAATCAGAAATCACGAAATTATATTTTTGATTTGATAGTGGTTTAACTGAGAATTTAACCGCGCTATCAGTAATGCTCTCTAATGACTCATCTTCAAAAGACAAGTGGTTAACACTCAATTGCCCTTGCAGACTGTCAGCTTTTTTATTTCGCCAACGCCCCCACAGCTCAGTCCCTATATCAAGTTCTTTTACGTCAAACGGGAGGTCGACCAAGTCGAGCTTCAGTAACTGTTGTCCTAAATTATTAACCTTTGCATAAATCTTGAAATCACCTGCCAACGGATCTAGAGGAAGGTTCTCCGTTTCAACCGCAAACTCCACATTCGACGAACTATTATCAGCTAAACTTAAAGCCAATGAACCATAGAGGTAATGTTGTTCATCTGCATTATTTAATAAAAAGGTTATTGGCGATATTGCCTGAACCACTCCTTTTTCTGGATTCAGAAGCAACCTGGCATTCGTAAAAGAAACGGCGGGTTGCTGGGTTAATACATTAATAATTTGTCTAATGAATGTATGGCTACTGATAGAAGACGAACTCGTTTGTTCTACTCCCCAGCGCCCATTTCGTTGATATAAAGATGTATGTGCCTGCTCAACATCTAATTTAGCAAATATAAGAAATCGAGCAAAAACTGATGCGACAATATCAATCTCAGCATCTATCTGATCAACACTAAAGTCGACGATCGGACCAACAGTAGACTCTTTATATGCACGTACATTTCGTAACTGGAAAGTGGGATAACGCCCCTCCCAATGAGCAGAGATTTGCTCAATACTGACAGGAACATTTGCTTTATCAGAAATATACTCTTCGATGGCGGCTTTATGTTCGGCAATAGACGGCAAAAACTGCCGAGTAAGCCCAACCATCGTTGCTACTAGCAACAAAAGCACCAATAACACCCAACCCATCACGCTATAAAAACGATTTAGCATCAAAATTTATCCACTCGCTTTAGTCAGCCGAGTATATTAACGCACAGATATGTAAACAGAGTTATTAATACTGCCTTTCACCACATCACAGTTTTAACTATCTGCTACCGGACTAAAATATCACCTTAACACCACATCAAATTGTTCAGGGCTGTACATTGCCTCTACTTGAAAGCGAATCGTTTTATTTATAAAGGCCTCTAGCTCAGCAACATGATCAGAAGCATCATCAGTTAAATATTCGACTACTCCACCAGATGCCAGCACTAGATATGCTTCAGTATCATACGCTCGATGCTGGCGCAGAATTTCTCGGAAAATTTCATAGCAAACAGTGACAGGCGTTTTAATTGAGCCCCGCCCTTGGCACTGACTGCAAGGCTCACAAAGAATATGCTCCAAGCTTTCTCGAGTACGCTTACGTGTCATCTCAACCAGTCCCAGCTCAGATACGCCCGTAACTTTACATTTAGCATGATCACGATCCAGCACCCGTTCCAACGTTCTCAGAACTTGCTGTTGATGCTCAACCATCTCCATATCAATAAAGTCTATTATTATAATTCCGCCCAGATTCCTTAACCGTAATTGGCGCCCAATGGCTGTAGCAGCTTCAAGGTTTGTCTTGAAAATAGTCTCTTCAAGATTCCTATGACCAACAAACCCCCCCGTGTTTACATCAACGGTAGTCATTGCTTCTGTTTGATCAAAAATCAAATAGCCACCCGACTTGAGATCAACTTTACGCCCTAACGCCCTTTGCATCTCATCTTCAACGTTATACAAGTCAAAGATCGGCCTTTCGCCCGGGTAGTATTCAAGATGGTCGTAGATTTCAGGAACAAGTGCATTAGCAAATGACTGTGCTTTTTGAAAGGTCTCACGTGAATCAATTCTAATACGCTCAATACCCGAGTGCGCCATATCTCGCAATGCACGCATATTCAATGGCAAATCTTCATAAACAATGGAAGGCAATGACGCTTTAACAATCCCTGCTTCAATTGATTTCCACAATCGTTTCAAGAACTGCACATCAGCAATTAACTCTGTTTCTGAAGCACCTTCTGCAACGGTCCGTAAGATATAACCAGCTTTATCTGACTCATCCAGAGCAACATTTTTTTGTAACGCACTACGCAAACGCTCGCGCTCTTCGATATCCTCTATACGCTGAGAGACACCGATATGACTATTACCAGGCATATACACTAAATAACGAGAAGGTATTGAAATATGAGTGGTTAGGCGCGCACCCTTAGTACCAATAGGGTCTTTAGTTACTTGAACAACTAATGCTTGTCCTTCCTTGAGTACTTGAGAAATAGAAATGCTATTTTTTTCATCCCCAGCACTCTGCTGAGGAAGTACATCTTCAACATGAATAAACGCTGCCCGTTCAAGACCGATTTCAATAAACGCTGCTTGCATACCCGGCAGGACTCGAACAACCTTTCCTTTATAAATATTACCTACAATGCCGCGCTTTGTAGATCGCTCAACATAAATTTCCTGCGGCATCCCGTTTTCTATAATAGCAACACGAGTTTCCATCGGGGTGAAATTAATCAGTATTTCTTCTCCAACGTTTGTCGCCACAGGAGCCTACCTACTTTATAAAAGAGTTAATATTGCCAAATGTTGATTCCGATTTTCTCTAAGAGTTCCGATGTTTCTGCCAATGGCAAACCAACAACATTAGAATAACTCCCCTCTATCTTATCAACAAAAATGGCACCATAGCCTTGTATACCATACCCTCCTGCTTTATCGCAGGGTTCTTTAGTTTGCCAATAGCGACGGCATAACTCAGTATCAAGTTTTTTAAAAGTAACATGTGTCACAACAACCTGGCTATTGGTAAAACCATCATTGGTCAATGCTATACCCGTCATGACCTGATGTGTCCGACCCGATAATTGCTGCAGCATTTCAACTAACTGCTCTTCAGAAGATGGCTTCCCTAATATTAAGCCGTCCACAACCACTGTTGTATCCGCACCTAAAACGGCACCAGGCTGAACATTACGCTGAAAGCCTGCCAACGACTTCTCACAGGCTAAACGGCGTACGTAATTTTCAGGCAACTCATTTGGAAGGACGCTTTCATCAATATCTACACTACACTGCTTAAACTCTACACCAATCTGTACCAGCAACTCTTTACGCCTTGGGGATGCTGAAGCCAAGATAAGATCACACATATTAAAACTCTAAAGAAAATTAATTAACATGAAATGTGCGCCGTATGCCTCTTAATACAACAAATACCCAAGGCCACAAAACAGCACTTACAAATGCAGGCAATAAGAAAATAAGACTATCACCAGAGCTACCGAATAAAGATTGAATCCAATGAAATATCAGCTGATTAATACCCACCAGCACCAAGACCATCATAGCTTGCTGCCATAATGGATACATTCTTAACCTTTTATGCAAAATTAAGGTTATAAAAGCGACTGTCGTTAACGAAAGAGCATTCATTCCAAGCAGACTGCCTTTTAAAACATCCAAAGCAAGGCCTGAAATCCACGCCATTCCAATACCAAAACGATGCGGCAACGCCATTACCCAGTAAATAACAATCATGGCGACCCATTCAGGTCGCCACCAAACAAACATGCTTGGCAGCGGCATTTGACTTAAAATAAACCCAATAATCAAAGTACCAATAACAATTAGCACCCCACCATTATGTCGGTCACTCATGAGGCTCTAGAACCTTGGGAGGTAAGTGCTGATCAGTAGGCTTATCTATAGTGTCTTCCACGGGCTCTTGTCTGCTATTTATAATGGGTTCAACGAGTAGTAAATGCCTGCTTTTATCTAAGCGAGCTGCTGGAATTGCCTTAACAATTGAAAATGGCCTGCCTGGATCGCGAACGACACTAGTCACTTTAGCCACCGGATAACCATACGGGAAGCGCCCCCCCAAACCCGAAGTTACTAGCAAATCACCTACTCGCACATCTGCAGTATCAGGCACATGCTCTAATTCCAACTCACCTAACGTACCTTTACCTAAAGCAATAGCTCTGAAGCCATTTCGGTTAATCTCAACAGGAAGAGCATGGCGTGCATCGGTGATTAACATAACTCGACACGTATAATGCGATACATCAACAACCTGACCTAGCACTCCTCTAGCATCTAGCACCGGCTGACCAAGAAAAACTCCATCTTCTAGGCCTTTACCTAAAATAATCTGATGCTGAAATGGATCCGGATTTACTCCGATTAACTCAGCTAACTGTACATCATTTTTAATACGCTGCCGGCCACTTAACAACTCACGCAAACGTAAATTTTCAGTAGTAAGAGAAGACATTTGCTGTACTTGTTCGTCCAGTAATATGACTTCAGAACGCAGTTGTATATTATCTTTTACTAGAGAGCGACGGCTAACCAAAACATCTGATAAATCATCAGCGATGCGTGTTGGCATATCGACCAACCATTGAACAGGCGTCATCACAAGAGAAAGCACACTACGCGCTTCACGCGTACGAGAGGGGTTCAGGTCACTGACCATAAATATGATAGCGAGTATGACCAAAATAAGGAAAAAAAGGCGGGGTACGCCGCCTTTAAATATGGGCTTCACACAGATACCCTCCCCGGCACAAAGTAAGGGAGTTCACAATTTTTCATAACAACAACCGCTGTTATTCGAACGTTAGTAGCTCAAACGCGTGCTTATCCAGCAATTCCAGCGCTCGACCACCACCACGTGCTACACATGTAAGTGGGTCTTCCGCCAAAATAACAGGAAGTCCTGTTTCTTCACTGATCAAACGATCAATATGACGCAACATAGAACCACCACCGGTCAAGACAATGCCTTGCTCTGCAATATCCGATGCCAGCTCGGGAGGACACTGTTCAAGCGCGCTTTTAACCGCTTGAACTATCGCTGAAAGCGGATCTTGTAGGGCTTCTAGGATTTCATTGCTGTTAAGCGTGAAACTACGCGGAATACCTTCCGCCAAATTACGCCCACGTACATCAATCTCAAGCACTTCTTTACTCGGGTATGCAGAACCAATCTCTTGTTTGATTCGCTCAGCCGTAGCCTCACCAATCAAGCTACCGTAGTTACGGCGCACATAGGTCACTACCGCTTCATCAAAGCGATCTCCACCAATGCGCACAGATTCAGCATAAACGATACCGTTTAGAGAAATAACTGCGATCTCAGTAGTACCACCACCAATATCTACAACCATTGAACCACTGGCTTCTTCAACGGGCAAACCTGCACCAATTGCCGCGGCCATCGGCTCTTCAATTAAATAAACTTCACGTGCACCAGCACCTAAAGCTGATTCTTTAATAGCACGGCGCTCAACCTGCGTTGATTTGCAGGGAACACAAACAAGTACTCGCGGACTAGGCGAGAAAAAGCTGTTGTCGTGTACTTTGCTAATAAAATATTGCAGCATTTTTTCAGTCACATGAAAATCTGCAATAACACCGTCTTTCATTGGACGGATCGCTGTAATGTTACCCGGCGTACGGCCCAGCATGCGTTTAGCATCTTTACCAACAGCGGCGACAGACTTCTGATTACCGCTTTGCCTAATGGCAACAACCGACGGTTCATTCAGAACAATGCCTTTATCGCGCACAAAAATCAGCGTATTTGCTGTACCCAGATCGATTGATAGGTCGCTCGAAAACAGACCCCGTATTTTTTTGAACATGTCGAATGGAAACCTTAAAGAGTTACAGGTATAGCTGAAGTATTTTAAAAACACGTAACTCTAGCAACGGCAGGGATTTAGAGCAAGGAGCAAATATGTTAAGTTAGTCTTTTTTCGCCAAATCCGAGACAGTTAGCGAGACAAACCATGGCTCTAAACAGAACCGATGTAGAAAAAATTGCCCATCTGGCACGTTTACAAATAGATGAAAGCAGTGTTCCTGAGTATGCAACAAACCTATCGAACATTTTAGATCTGATCAGTCAGATGCAAAGTATCGACACTTCAGATGTTGAGCCTCTCGCACACCCACTAGATGCTGTACAGCGCCTAAGAGCTGACAACATCACTGAAAATAACCAGCGCGAGCACCTGCAAACTGTAGCTCCGTCTGTGGAAAGCGGTCTATTTCTTGTACCTAAGGTCATTGAATAACAGCGCCTGCATAACGATTAGGACTAAATAAAGATGTTGAATAAAACACTGGCCGAGTTAGCCAAAGGGCTTGATCAAGGCGAATTCAGTAGCGTTGAACTAACTCAAGCATACCTTGAGCGTATTAAACGTGAAGATAGTAAATACAATAGTTTCATTACTGTCACTGAAGAGCTTGCATTAACACAAGCCACTGCTGCTGATGAAACTCGCGCAGCAGGCAACGCTACGAGCATGACCGGCTTACCCATCGCTCATAAAGATATATTTTGTACTCAAGGTGTTCGCACAAGTGCTGGCTCTAAAATGCTGGATAACTTCGTCTCTCCTTATGATGCAACGGTTATTCGCCAATTTAATGCAGCAGGCGCGGTAACGTTGGGCAAAACCAATATGGACGAGTTCGCTATGGGCTCATCCAATGAATCTAGTTTTTACGGTCCATCTCGCAACCCATGGAACACTGATCATGTACCTGGCGGCTCATCAGGCGGGTCAGCAGCAGCCATTGCCGCAGGTCTAGCACCGGCAGCTACAGGTACAGACACAGGCGGATCAATTCGCCAACCCGCCGCCTTTTGTAACCTAACCGGTCTTAAGCCTACTTATGGTCGTGTTTCCCGCTACGGAATGATTGCCTATGCATCATCATTAGATCAAGGCGGCCCAATGGCGCAAACGGCTGAAGATGCAGCGATGATGATGAATGTCATGGCGGGTCTTGACCCTCTGGATTCAACCAGCGCAGACCGACAAGTTCCTGATTACACAGCCAAGCTAGATGCGCCATTAACAGGTTTGAAAATAGGCTTACCAAAAGAGTTTCTTTCTGCGAACCTTAATCCTGAAATGGCCACGCTAATTCACGCCGCTGTCAAAGAATATGAAGCATTAGGTGCAACGGTTACAGAAGTAAGCCTCCCAAACACAGCTTTATCTGTTCCTGCTTATTACATCATTGCACCGGCCGAAGCATCGTCTAACTTATCTCGTTTTGATGGCGTACGTTACGGCTACCGCTGCGAAGATCCAAAAAACCTCGAAGATATGTACAAACGTACACGCGGAGAAGGGTTTGGCACCGAAGTTAAGCGTCGTATCATGGTCGGTACTTATGCTCTATCTGAAGGATTCTATGACGCTTACTATAAAAAAGCACAACAGATTCGCCGCTTGATCCAAGAAGATTTTGTACGCGTACTATCTGAAGTCGATGTCATTATGGGACCAACAACCCCCACACCTGCTTTTAAACTGGGCGAAAAAACATCTGACCCAGTCGAAATGTATATGGAAGATATCTTCACGCTATCGTTAAACTTGGCAGGTCTACCGGGCATGTCAATCCCTTGCGGCATGAATAACGGCTTACCAGTTGGCTTACAAATTATTGGCAACTATTTTGCTGAAGAAAAACTTCTCAATGTCGCCCACAAATTCCAGCAGGCAACTGACTGGCACACCCTAAAGCCTGCGGGTCTTTAAGAGGAATAACGAATAATGGAATGGGAAACAGTGATAGGGCTAGAAATCCATGCCCAACTCGCAACAAATACTAAAATTTTCTCAGGTGCCAGCACTGCTTTTGGCGCTGAGCCAAATACCCAAGCATGCGCTGTTGATTTAGCGCTACCTGGTACACTGCCCGTTTTCAACGAAAGCGCGCTACGTATGGCCGTTATGTTTGGGACAGCGATTGATGCAGAAATTGGTAAAGTGTCCGTCTTTGATCGTAAAAATTACTTCTACCCAGATTTACCAAAAGGCTATCAAACCAGCCAACTCTTTTACCCTATCGTGGGCGAAGGGCATATAGACATTGAACTTGAAGATGGCACCACAAAGCGCATTGGTGTTACACGTGCTCATCTTGAAGAAGATGCAGGCAAGTCACTACACGAAGAGTTTACTAGCCAGACAGGTATCGATTTAAACCGTGCAGGAACACCATTGCTAGAGATCGTATCTGAGCCAGATATGCGCTCTGCTGAAGAAGCGGTTGCTTATGTGAAAAAAATTCACGCCCTCGTAACCAATTTAGGCATCTGTGACGGTAACATGGCCGAAGGCTCTTTTCGTTGCGACTGTAACGTGTCTGTTCGCTACAAAGGTGAAGAGTTAGGAAACCGCACAGAAACCAAAAACATCAATTCTTTTCGCTTTATCGAAAAAGCGATAAAGGGTGAAGTCATACGCCAGATCGACATTCTCGAAGATGGTGGTCGCATCACTCAAGAAACGCGTCTGTATGATGCAGATAAAGATGAAACCCGTTCGATGCGAAGCAAAGAAGAAGCAAATGATTATCGCTACTTCCCATGCCCAGACTTGCTTCCGATTGTTATTGATGACGAGTACATCGATACCATCCGTAAAGCATTACCAGAGCTTCCTGATGTTCGCCGGTCACGCTTTGTAGATACTTACCAACTGTCTGCTTACGACGCAGGAGTTCTATCTTCTTATAAGCCACTCTCAGACTTTTTCGAAACAGTCACCACTGTTTCAGCTGATGCCAAATTATCAGCTAACTGGGTAATGGGAGAGCTTTCTAAGCACTTAAATCAACACGATACTGATATCAAAAATAGTCCGGTCTCTGCCTTGCAACTAGGCGGTTTGTTGCAGCGTATTAAAGACAATACTATTTCAGGAAACATTGCCAAAAAAGTATTTGAAGCCATGTGGAATGAAGGCGGCAGTGCGGATGAAATTATCGAAGCCAAAGGCCTTAAGCAGGTTACCGATACAGGCGCTATCGAAAAAATAGTAGATGAGGTCATCGCTAACAACCAAAAACAGGTTGATCAATACACGGCAGCTGAACCCGACAAGCGCGGAAAAATGATCGGCTTTTTCATGGGGCAAGTGATGAAAGCATCTGGAGGTAAAGCTAATCCTGGCCAAGTTCAGGGACTGATGAAACAAAAGCTGGATGCTCTGTGCTAGCCAAGCCAATGACCAGGTACATTCTCTAACCACAAAACCGAAAACATCACGGTGTTTTCGGTTTTAATATTTGCTTCATAGCGCCTCACTCACTACCAAAACACAATACCACACAAGCCTCCCCCAAAAGTCTTACCTCATTATGATTCACTAAAGATATACGTAAAAACCCGGGTTTTGAGCTATAATTCAGTAGCAGTTCACCCACTTCTAAGATAATGCCAACTTTTCTTCTCTGGCCTGTTATTTATATTCTAGCGCCCAACGCTAGACAGGAAGTCTAGAAAGGCATTTCATAAGGAGTTTCATGAAGTCATATAAAGTACTTTTTGTTGGTTCTCCTGGTTCGGGTAAAACAACCGCAATCAGAACCATAAGCGACGTAGAGGTTGTCGATACCGACACAAAGGCATCTGACTCCACTTTAAAGCGGAAAAGAACTACCACCGTTGGCATGGATTACGGAAAGCTCTCTCTAGGCGAAGGCAAAGTGCTTCACTTATATGGAACACCGGGACAAGAACGCTTTAAATTCATGTGGGATTTAATGGTTAGTGACTTAGCAAACGATGCATCAGCGTTGATATTGCTAGTCGATAATACCCGGAATTACCCATTTCGCGATATCGACTTTTACCTGAGTGAATTTTGGGACTTTATCGTCCAGCGACACTTTATTATTGCAGTCACACGCTCAGATTTAAAGAATGAACCTACAGAAGCTCAATACCAAAACAGGTTAAAAGAAAAAGGGATTTTTGCACCCATCATCTTTATTGACGCTCGAAAATCCATGGATGTAATGGACCTAGTCATGTCCTCTTTGAATCAAGAGGATGATATTGATTGGGCAGAAGTTTCTCATAGAGTTGCTGTAACCGAACTAAAAAATCGTAACCCTGACCCTGATTCACCCCAATTTGAATGGTTGAGGAAAACTCAAGATGTACCGAAGATATCTATCGTAGAAGCCGCAATGCAAGTCCGCGGGATTTCAGGTGCTACTCATCTAGACAATACCCAAAAGCTTATTGATACTTCTGATAAAGAATTAGAATGCAATGATCTCATTACATCCTTAGCGAAACTAGCAGCCGCTATAGAAAACAAAGCACCACAGCTAGACCCTGTCAGGAACATATCTTTGTATGCACCAAAAAAAGATTCTGTTTCCGTCTTTTTAGAACCCGACCAATCTTTAGGCTTGCTTACTTTACCATCACTTACGCACAAGCAAATTCGCCAACAAGCAGAAGATTTATTGCAATGGAGCGACCATGTCGAAAGTACTCCAGAAGCTTGAGAAAATGGCAGATACCGATTGCAGTGCAATTATTCATCTAAAGCGCCCCATTGCCTCAACTTTTGCCAAAGAAGACATAGTGATATTAAAGCTTGCCCAACAAGCGTTTTCACACATTTTCAAACACGCAGATAAAGCTGATATGCTACGATCGTCTGACGATGTAAACGTTCAACCATATGATGAAGCACACTTACAATTGGGAGCACGCCGGCTTTTATGCTTTCGACTCACAGATGATACTTTTTATATTTCAATGATCCCCCAAAGCAATGATATTCAAAAAGCTCAAAAAGTTATTCGTGGTGCATTAAGCATTCTTAGAAAAGTTGTACAAAAAACAACACCGTAGGCTCCAATAACGACATGAACATTGAGCAGGCACCTGTTACTAGCTTCAACCCCGTCATTTCTACTAAAGCACAGCTGTTAATTCTAGGCTCTATTCCCGGGGTAAAGTCATTACACGACCAGCAGTACTACGCCCACCCTCGCAATGTTTTTTGGAAGATAATGGGAGAGTTATGGGAACTCCCGAATAACCTAAGCTATCAAGCACGACTATCACTCATTCAGGCGCATGGCATCGCTCTCTGGGATATAGCACACCAGTGCATTAGGCCAGGAAGCCTTGACAGTAAAATCGATCAAAAAAGCGTTATACCCAACGTCATACCCGCACTCTTGTCAGCTCACCCACATATCCATACCATCTGCTTTAATGGGAAAGCATCCGCCAAACTATTCAAGCAACACTTCCCAGATTTGCTCACAGCGCCGAATCTATCATGTATTAACCTTCCTTCAACCAGCCCTGCCCATGCCTCAATGACATTTGCGGATAAACTGAAAGCATGGCATATAGTGAAAGAGAGTATTGAAAACAAAGGGAGACTCTAATGAATCAACTAGCCACTTTTGCTGCTGGGTGCTTTTGGAGAGTTGAGGCAAAATTTTCCTCACTCGATGGTGTACAAGAAACAAGTGTCGGCTTTATGGGCGGCACAATTCGAGAACCAACTTATGAAGAGGTAAGTAATCACACGACCGGGCATGCAGAGGTAGTACAAGTATCTTACAACCCTGAAAAAATCAGCTACGAACAGTTACTCAGCACGTTTTGGGAAATACATGAGTCCATTTCAGATAAGCAACAAGACCAGAATAGAGGATCGCAATATCGCTCTGTTATTTTTCATCATAACGACACACAAAAAATAGAAGCAGAACAAAGCAAACTATTGATGAGAAAAAGCGCCATACCTCCCCACTCTGATACAACAACAATAATACCCGTTTCGACGTTTTGGCGAGCTGAGGAGGAGCACCAACAGTACTTTGCCAAGCATAGTATCGGGACGTAAAAATATTAGCGATAAAATCTCAACACAGATTTTTTAAATACTAAAAAACCACTTTCTCAAATCATAAGTACATGAATAAAAAGTATTTTTGTCTTCGACATTCTCAAATATAAAATCTAATCTATTATATCTATAACACTTTGAACATAAGCATCAGGATATGGCATGAGGCAACGCGGTTTCACGATAATAGAGCTCGTCACAGTTATTGCATTACTAGGTATTATGTCTGCGGTAGCCCTACCCAGATTTATAGACATTACAGGTGATGCAGAAGAAGCAGTAAGTAGCTCAACTCTCGGCTCATTTTCTACATCGTTATCTCTTGCAAGAAGTGCATGGTTTGCTAAAGGCGCTAACCAAACTTCTATTTCAATGGACGGCGTTACATATGAATATTCCGCACAGGGTTGGCCCACAGGATCAACATTAGACTCTTCCGGCTGCAGCGAGTTATGGAGAGACTTAATGCAAAGCGCCCCCTCAATAGGAGAGTTTGGCACTGTCACTCTAGGAGATACGGAGTGGATATCTTTCGGAAATACCAGCCTTTGTCTTTTTCTACAGCCTAAAGGCACCGCAATTAACGCAGCAGTTGACCCATATATGCTTTATTACTTCACTAATGCAGGTACAGTTTCTGCCGGTACCGTGACCACATTTAACTTCCTCTAAAGTTTTTTTACAAAGAGACGTAGAGAAAAGTTACCCTAAAGATAATTCGATACTTCAATTAAATTCATATCTGGATCACGAAAATACAATGACAAAATAGGACCCAGTGCCCCCGTACGCTTTACCGGCCCTTGCAATAACTCAACGCCGCAGTTTTCTATATGTGTAACGGCTTCTTGCAAAGGTGTCTCAAGCAAGAAGCAGAGGTCAGCACTACCTACCTGGACAGCTCCTGCTTTTGGCTCAAACTCACTTCCTAATTCATGTAAATTGATTTTCTGCTCACCGAAAGAAAGCGCTACACGGTTTTCCCCAAACAGCTCTTTGCTCATTCCTAAAACACGCTGATAAAACGCAACACTCACACCGATATCATTGACCGTCAGGACTAAGTGATCCATTTTTTTTACTTTCATGAACAAACCTCTACACACATCACTTCATCAATGCTGAGCGCCCCAAAGCGCTGGATTCAGCACTGTCAGGTTCTCGTTTACGCTCTTCTCTTGGTGTTACACCATAATGATTACGGTAGGCCGTACTAAAATACGATGCACTGGAAAAGCCACAAGCCAAGCCAATCTGGAGAATTGTCTTGTCGCTCTGGCGCAGTAGCTGTCTTGCATGTTCAAGGCGCAGGTCCAAGTAATATTTGGACGGAACTGTCTGCAAATGCTTTTTGAAAAGCCGCTCAAGATGTCGCCGAGAAACACCTACATGATGAGCTAAGTCATCCGTAGATAAAGGCTCTTCAATGTTCATTTCCATTAATGTGACCGCTTCAATTAACTTGGGCTGGCTTGCGCCTATGCGTGCCTTTAACGGTATTCGCTGCTGCTCTTCTGATGTTCGCATCCGTTCATAGACAAACTGCTCAGATATCGAAGCAGCCAACTCCATCCCATGCTCCTTAGCAATAAGAAACAGCATCATGTCCATTGCCGCAGTCCCTCCACTGCAGGTGTATCGAGAACCATCAATTTCAAATAAATTATTAGTAACTAACGTATTAGGAAACTCTTCTTTTAGGCTCGATATGTCCCACCAATGAATGGTCGCACGATAATTATTCAACAATCCAGCACAGGCAAGTAAATATGATCCTGTTCCTACTCCCCCTAACGCCATGCTACTTCTACTTTGGCGACGCAACCATCCAATCACAGCTTCATTACCTGTACGTGCGATAGGGCTCGCCCCACAGACAAACACTGCATCCAAAGCAGGAATATCATTAAGACTACAATCAACCAATAGTTCAACACCTAAACTACTAGCAACAGCGCCACCATCATGGCTTATTAAAAGCGTCTCATAATGGTCGCCTCCCCCCACCCAATTAGCCATTCGTAATGGCTCAATCGCTGATGAGAAAGCAATGAGAGAAAAATTAGGCAGCAATAAAAAACCAAACCGTTTAGGTCTATCTTTTATTATATTTTGCGTACCTTGCTTCCATACTGCCAATAGATTTACCTCTACTTACTATTACGAGTCGTTCGAACTGAAACTAACAGTAATGATCTTTACTGCCCAATTCCTTATCCTTTTAGCTAAATGTCAGCTTAGCGCAACTTCATGTCGCACTACAGAAATTAAAGGTCTGTTTTCAAAAACGTTTTTTACTGATACTGAATATAGACAACACAACAGGTTTTTTACCGAACAACAAACCTGCTTAACGGCTGGTCGGACGCCAAAATAAGATCCGTATTAATAAGAGGAAGAACACCCATGTCACAACAACCCGTAAATCGCGCACTTTTTGATGAAGTAATGGTTCCAAACTACAACCCTCAGCAGATGGTACCGGTACGCGGCCGCGGTTCACGAGTATGGGATCAGGAAGATAATGAATATATCGACTTTGCAGGTGGGATCGCAGTTAATGCTCTAGGGCATGTACACCCTGAACTAGTCGCTACTCTCAAAGAACAGGCAGATTCACTTTGGCATCTAAGCAACACCTTTACTAATGAACCCGCATTATGTTTGGCGCAGAGGCTGACTGATGCAACATTTGCCGACAAAGTATTTTTCTGTAACTCCGGTGCCGAAGCAAACGAAGCCGCTTTCAAACTTGCTCGTAAATACTCATATGACAACTTCGGGCCAGAGAAGCATGAAATTATCGCTTTTTACCAAGGCTTTCATGGGCGTACTCTGTTTACCGTTTCCGTTGGCGGACAAGCAAAATATCGTGAAGGATTTGAACCAGCACCTGGCGGTATAACGCATGTAGCATTTAATGACTTAGAGGCATTAAAAGCAGCCATTTCAAGCAAGACTTGTGCTGTAGTGATGGAGCCTATTCAGGGTGAAGGCGGAGTTATTCCTGCCGATCCTGAGTTTGTAAAAGGTGTTCGCGAGTTATGTGATGAACATAATGCGTTGCTTGTTTTTGATGAAATACAAACAGGTGTAGGTCGTACAGGACATCTTTATGCTTACATGGGCATGGGCGTGGAACCAGACATTCTCACCAGCGCTAAAGCATTAGGCGGTGGCTTTCCTATTGGAGCCATGCTAACAACCAACAAGGTCGCTCCTAGCTTTGGCTTTGGTACTCATGGCAGCACTTATGGCGGCAACCCACTGGCATGCGCTGTGGCAGACAAGGCTCTAGAACTGATTAACCAACCGGAGCTCTTGAGCAACGTAGCCAAAAAACGCGCCGTATTTATTGAAGAGCTAGAAAAAATAAATGCAAAACACGAAGTATTTAAAGAAGTTCGTGGTGATGGTTTATTGATCGGGGTAGAGCTTATCGATAGTTTGCATGGCAAGGCTGCTTCATTCTTAGCTAAGTCTCGCGAAGAAGGTCTGATGATTTTAATGGCAGGTCCGAACGTATTACGTATGACTCCTTCATTGATTATCCCAGATGAAGATATCCGAGACGGGATGGCACTACTAGAGCGTGCCATCGTCAAAGTCATTACCGCCGAAAAAGGTTAATCTTAAAAAGTAGCGCTATAACATAGCGCTAGACCTTCCCAAAGAAGCCCGCTATCTATGCGGGCTTTTTTTATCTTTCTTTGATAACTAAAATCACCCCAAGCCAGCTTTTATCAAGCAGTACCACCTTGTGCAATAAAAACAATAGATATAAAAGTATTAATGGCAGGTAACACAAAAAAGAGGGGGTTAAGGAATCATTGAGAGAAGGAAGGTACGGGCCCGCTTTTGGGAAAATGTCCCTTTAACGCGTGACGAGCCCATCATATGTTACTTGTCTGCAGGTTTGCCTAAAACAATCTGACGCGGACCGGCAAGATTCTGTTGCCCAGTAACTCCAGTAGCTATTTGCTGGATCTGACCACCAGCCCGAAGGAAAGCAGCTGTTTGTTCTTCAATCGAGTCGTGTGTTTCTGTTGCTGCTTTTTTCTTAGGCTTAGCGGCCATAGTAGAGAGTCCTATTATATTTGTGTGTCCTCTAGTATATCAGTTTTACACGCAAGAATCTTTGGTCAAGTCCCATAGAGAAATACACCCCCTTCTAATGTCCCCATTTAGGTGTACTTTAATTGCTCGCAAGTCGCTTGTATCTATAACACTAGTTGTGTATTGTGAATCTAATGCAGATGATTTATTAGCGATTGATTTTCTATTTTAAAATAGGATTTCTTAATGCGATGTAAAACAAATGCATGCAAGAACAACCGGCTTTGAAGGCACAATGACTTCCCGGTTTTTAACTTACTTTTTATGAGAAATATTGAATATGTCCGACAAGCAGACGGGAACAGTTAAGTGGTTCAACGATGAGAAAGGTTTTGGTTTCATTGAGCGTGAAAATGGCAAAGACTTATTTGCTCACTTTCGTTCGATCATCGGAGAAGGCCGCAAAACTCTTCACGAAGGACAGACTGTTCGTTTCGTAGAAGTACAGGGCGAAAAAGGCCCACAAGCTGACCAGATCGAAGCTGTATAAAGAACTTCTTCGGCATTACTCATTAACATTTGTTAAATAGCAATGCTGAGGTGATATTGAGAGCAGCGAATTAACTTTACTGCTTTCAATTTGCTGATCTGAGTTAAGCCCGAAAAGCCTGCATTTATGTAGGCTTTCGTCGTTTTGGACCTCTTCTATATCTACTCTAACCAATATCATGCACGTGAAACAAACTTACCCGTTTCTGTATTAACCTTTATTTGCTCACCTTCCTTTATATATTCTGGCACCTGCAACTCATACCCATTTACACACTTTGCAGGCTTAGTCCGCCCAGTAGCACTAGCTGCCTGCGCTCCTGGCATGCATTCTGCTACTAGTAATTCGACCATTATGGGTATCTCAATCGCGATTAGCTGCTCATCTACTAGCATGCCATTAATACCCTCTAAACCATCGCTTAGAAAAGGTAACTGCTCGCTTACTGTCTCTTTATCTACGCTAAACTGGCTATAGTTTTCTTGGTCCATAAAAGTATAAATATTACCCTCACGATAGAGTAATGACACTTGACGACGCTCAAGCACCACAGAAGTAACAACGTCATCCCCAGTAAAGGTTTCTTCACGTTTACCTCCCTGCGGCAATTGATTAAAGCGTACTTTATAAAGCGTCTGAGCACCTCTTGATGACGGGCTACGTACATCAATCTGCTGAACTTTATATAGCGTTCCATTAATATCTACGACATGACCTTTTCGAAGCTCTGAAGCTCTTGGCATGATTTCAACCAGCTCATTAAAAAAGCGCTATTGTAAGCTAATGCTCCAAAACTGCACAGATAGAAAACAAGCTCAACACCGAATGGAAAACTTATCATCATTTTAGACTTTATTCATTCAGCAATAATTTTCGCGAATATCACAGATGGTTGCTAACATTAGTGTATATGAATAAATCGAACTGTAGCCTAACTTGCATTGCGGTTGCCATTGCTTACTATCTTGCGGCTTCGTTAGGCTTAGCGCTTGCTTTTGAGCAAGTAAATACAAGCCCTGTATGGCCTCCTACGGGCATATCAATAGCAGCTGTTCTCTTTTATGGCTACAAAGTATGGCCCGGCATTTTTATTGGTGCCCTCCTCATAAATATTACAGCAGGCTCCCCACTTTCACTCGCAACCCCAATAGCTGTAGGTAATACATTTGAAGCGCTAATAGCGGGATGTTTAATGGTACGTTATGCGAGCAAGTATCCATTTCGACGTATTACCAACACTGCAGCATTCATAATCATTGTAGTAATTTCAACTACCGTAAGCGCCACTATAGGTGTCACAAGCTTGTTTGTGCACCAAATAGCTACACCTGAAAATTATACATTACTCTGGGAAACTTGGTGGCTGGGCGACCTTGTCGGCGGCCTAGTTATCACGCCATTATTGCTAACGTGGGCTCGTACGCCCAAAGCCATATATGCTCAACATCGTTTATTCGAATTATCTGGACTGATTACATTATCGCTAGCACTATCTGCGTTAATATTCATTGAGTTTTCACCTCACACAGGAAAACACAATTTACTAATTTTCACGCTACTACCGATAGTGACCTGGTCAGCAATACGGTTTCAGCATCACGGCGCTACTCTTCTGGTTTTTTTACTGACAGCAGCAGCCATCATTGGCACCTTAAGTGGCCACGGCCCCTTTATCATGGCGACAGAGAATGAATCTCTACTACTACTCCAAGCAACCGTTGGTACTACCGCTATAACAGCACTGATACTATCAACCAGTACACAGGAGCGCCAAAAAGCAAATGACTTACTACAAACGGCCCAGCAAGATTTAGAATCCCAAGTAATGCTGCGAACAGAAGAACTTCATTCAACCAATAACCAATTGCAAGATGAGTTAACCCGTCAAGCTCTTTCATCAAAAGCTTTTAAAGCGCTACTCAATACAACTAAAGCATCGTCGTATGACAATTTTTTTCAGCAGTGCACCAAAGAACTTTCCGCAGCTTATAAAGCACGTCATGCATTAATAGGTATCTATACAGACCACAACAAAAACTCAATAACAACTCTAGCTGTATGGAGTAACAACTACTCAGTTGACAATTTCACATATTAGCTTGAAGGAACACCCTGCCAAAATGTGCTCAATATGAGCATCAAGTTCATCCCCGAAAACACAGCAAAACTCTACCCTAATGATAAACTTCTACATGAACTAAATATTGAAAGCTATTTCGGTGCGCCATTAAAAAATAGCCAAGGTGAGATACTTGGTATTATTGCCATAATGGATACTAAACCTATGATGATAGAAGATTGGGCACAACCTATTTTAGGATTGTTTTCCAATCATGTTGCTATGGAATTACAACGAAAGAGTGTTCAAGAAGAACTAGAACTGGCTGATAGTGTCTTCAAAAAAAGTGTCGAGGCCATCATTATCTGCTCCGCTGACACTCGCATCCTTCGAACAAACCCAGCATTTACCAGAATCACTGGGTACTCTTCAAAAGATGCCATAGGAAAAACACCTCAATTTTTACAATCCAAAGCGCACTCTGCAGCCTTCTATAAAGACTTTTGGAAATCACTAACAGAAAGTGGAGTCTGGCAAGGCGAAATTAGTGATCGACGCAAGAACGGTGAAATCTTTCCCGCTTGGCAAACCATTACTGTTGTACGTGATGCTTTCGGTAAACCACAACAGTACATCAGTATTTTCAGTGATATAACTGACAAAAAGCTATCAGAAGAGCGAATCTACAATTTGGCACATAACGATATGCTGACACAATTACCAAACAGAGTCGCATTTCACAACCAAATGATAGCGGAGCTTGAGCGAGCAAAGCGCACTCATACACAACTAGCCGTAATGTTTATCGATTTAGATCACTTCAAACTAATCAACGATACATTAGGCCACCCCGTTGGTGACGAGTTATTGCAGCAAGCAGCCTCTCGACTAAAAAGCGCCATTCGTTCTAATGACACCATTTCCAGATTTGGGGGTGATGAGTTCACTATACTCATACCCAGCATTAAGTCTGAAGCCGAAGCCAGCATGGTTGCACTAAAAATCCAACAATGCCTCATCCCTCCCATTCAACTTGAACACCATGAAATTACTATTTCAGCCAGCATAGGTATTGGGATTTACCCTCAAAATGGCCAAGATGTAGCAACCCTTTTAAAAAATGCCGATAGCGCAATGTATAGAGCTAAAGAGCAAGGTAGAGATGGTTTTCAGTTCTTTACCGAAGAGATGAATCAACACGCACATGATCGCCTCGAGTTAGAAAGCGAGTTGCGTAAAGCACTGGAACAAAATGATTTCATTCTCCACTATCAACCTCAGATTAATACATATACTGGCTCCATTGTCGGTTTTGAGGCACTAATACGCTGGATACACCCTGAAAAAGGTATTATCCCACCCAACACCTTCATACCTATTGCGGAGGCTTCTGGGTTAATAGTTCCTATTGGAGAGTGGGTACTTAATGCGGCTTGCCAGCAACTCAAAGAATGGAGAGATCAAGGGTATTCTTCTTTAACAATGTCGGTTAATCTTTCAGGCCGCCAATTCAAACAGCAGGATTTATTACCTACTATTCAAAAAGCCATTATCAACTCAGGTATTATTGCTGCAGCGCTCGAACTCGAATTAACCGAAAGCATCATGATGGAAAATGTTAATGAGACAATCAACACCCTCAGCGCAATAAGAAATTTAGGTGTTCAATTGTCCATTGACGATTTCGGCACCGGATATTCATCCATGTCGTATTTAAAACGCTTTCCAATTAACAAGCTAAAAATTGACCAGTCTTTTGTGCAAGATTTACCAGATGACTCTGACGATGCCGCTATTGTGAAAGCAACAATCGCACTTGCCCACGCACTTAATATGACAGTCATTGCTGAAGGCGTAGAAACAGAAGCACAATTTCAATTCTTGAAAGGGCAACAATGCGAAGAAATACAAGGTTACTTTTTTAGCCGCCCACTACCAGCACACGAGCTCACATCACTGCTTAAACAAGAATTCCCCGCACAAGCCTCAAGAACTTAATTAGAATAGAATTGAATTGAACCACCATTACAGCAACCAACAAGGAGACACTTTATCTATACACTTTACTGGGACCGAGGCGGTGCTAATATGGCGACCCATGCCCTTTTGGAAGAACTGGATGTTGAATACCAGCTTGTTGAAATCGATTTAAGCCGTCAGATGCAGAAAACGCCTGAATACCTCGCCATTAATCCAAACGGGAAGGTACCTACCCTGTTTCATAATGACAACATCATTTATGAATCAGCTGCCATTCTGTTATACCTACTAGACCAACATCCTGAATCAAGCTTATCCCCCATGACAACGTCACCACTGCGGGGCCGTTATTATCAATCGCTGTTGTGGATGTCTAATACATTACAAGAGGCGGCCAACCGATGGGCACACCCCGAACAGTACTGTGACAATGACGCAGGCCAGAAATCACTAAAACTACATGCATCTAAAGAGCTTAAGCGTTGCTGGGACGTTATCGAAAATGACTTAGACAAAGCCGGCCCCTGGATACTCGCAGATTCATTAAGCGGTGCTGACTTTCATTTATTCATGATCGCCTACTGGAGCCGTCGCTACGAAAGCCGAGCACAAGACTATCCAAAGCTTCAGCAGTTGTTGAAAAACCTTCTTAAACGTAATTCTATTCAAACGATGCTAAAGCAAGAAGGCCTTTCATTTGAGCTCTAATAAGTAAAAACGCTGTGAATTCAATGCGCGCTTATTGTGAATCAAGCGCGTCATTGTTATTTGCCTGTTTACTCTAAAACGAGCCTTAGCGCTGCGGCCTTCCTCCTGATCACCTTAATATATTCCCCCTACATTCCAAGGCGGTACTGATCACACCTACACGTCCACTACGATGTTGTTTGTTAAACGCTTTGCCTCACACCCTTGATAACAGAGCAAATTATCTTTTGAAAATCTGAAAATCAGGTCGCATACTCAACAGATTCTTTTAAAGATTTCACCAATAATGGTCAAATCAGATAAAAGGACTCAAGTATGGCTCACGATTACGCACAATGGCTGGACTGGCTCGACTCACAGCAAGATGAAATGCTAGACAAGACCATTGAACTCGCCTTGATAAACTCCGGTTCACTCAATGCTTCAGGCGTGAACCGTGTTCGCGAAAAGCTAGCACAATACTTTGAGCCTCTTGGCGGAAAGGCTGACATTATTCCAGTCGCTCCTTTCGAATTCGTTAACGCAGCAGGAGAAGTATCCCAAGCACCATTAGGGGATGCTCTACGTATTAAAAAACGCCCTGAAGCACCACTACAAATATTCTTCTGCGGCCATATGGACACCGTATTCCCCGTGGACTCCTCTTTTCAAAATATTACGTGGCTAGATGACAACACTCTCAATGGTCCTGGTGTCGCGGATTTAAAGGGTGGTTTAATGGTGATGCTTAAAGCCATTGAAGCTTTGGAGCGCAGCCCATGGGCAGATAACATCGGTTGGGAAATTCTATTCAACCCTGATGAAGAAATAGGTTCACCAGGCTCCGCACCCTTGATTGCTGATGCTGCAACGCGTGTTGATTTGGGTATGATCTATGAGCCTTGTATGCCTGACGGAACGCTCGCTGGTGCCCGTAAAGGGAGCGGAAACTTCAGTATTGTTGTACGCGGAAAAGCAGCTCACGCAGGGCGTGAACACCACCTTGGGCGCAATGCAATCCGTGCTATGTGTGATTTCATCTCAGCTTTAGATGATCTCAATGGACAACGCGAAGGTGTGACAATCAATCCTGGTTTCATTGAAGGCGGCGGTGCCGTTAATGTGGTCCCGGACTTATGTTTATCACGATTCAACATACGCTTAGAGCGCCCAGAAGATGAATCATGGTGCACGCAGAATATCGAACAACTTATTGCAGAACTCAACCAACGCGATGGTATTAATGCAACACTACACGGCGGCTTTGGGCGCAAGCCAAAAGTCCTCAGTGGTGCTAACCAAAAACTCTTTGAACTAGCCAAAGAATGCGGTGCCGATCTAGGAATGAATATTAATTGGGTTGCTACCGGTGGTTGCTGTGATGGAAATAACTTAGCAGCAGCAGGCATTCCTAATATCGATACCTTGGGCGTTCAAGGTGGGAAAATTCATTCGAGTGATGAGTATATGTTTGTGAGTAGCTTATCTGAGCGAGCCCGCTTAAGCGCCTTGCTATTAATGAAGTTAGCCAGCGCCGATGACCTTAGTTGGCTGAAGGAGCAATAGATGCTATTAATCCGTCCTCTTACATTTGCAGATTTACAAGGTTTAGAGCGTTTAGCCGTTGTTTCTGGTGGTCGCATGACGACACTGCCAGCCAACCGTGATCACTTAAATGAACTCATCAATCGTACTCGTCAATCGTTACGTAAAGAGGTGACTCAATACTCTGATGAAAGCTATCGCTTTGTCTTAGAAGACCAAACCAATGGCGAAATAGTTGGCGTATGTGGCATCGATGCAAGCGTAGGCATGAATACCCCCTTTTATAGTTACCGCGTTGATGAAGTCGTACATGCCTCTAGCGAACTACAGATTCATAATCGAATTCCTGCATTACACTTGTGCCAAGATTACACAGGATCAGCCAGACTTTGCACACTATTTCTTGATAAAGCCTATCGCACGGAAGAGAACTTAAACTTACTATCCCGCTCCCGTATGTTGTTTATAGCTGAGTATCCTGAACGCTTTGCAAACAAGCTAATTGCCGAACTACAAGGTGTAGCTGATAGCAAAAACCGTTCTCCTTTTTGGGAATGTTTAGGGCGACATTTTTTCAATATGGACTTTGCTAAAGCTAACTACCTCACAGGTATTAACTCAAAAGGCTTTATTGCTGATCTGATGCCTCACTATCCAGTTTATGTACCATTACTAAGTGATGAAGCACAGGCATCGTTAGGGCAACCTCGTCCAGATATGATTGAGGTTAAGAAGCTCTTAGAGGATGAAGGTTTTAGCTACCGACGCTACGTCGATATTTTTGATGCTGGCCCAACACTAGAGGCTCGCACCCAAGATATCCGCACCGTATCACTGTGTAAAAAAGACATTATAAAAATTAGTAACGACGTGTCTGGTGCGAATCAAGTTGACGTATTAATCAGCAATACCGAACGTGAAAATTTTCGTTGTGTGGTGACCAAACTCGATCCTCAGCAACCGGAAATCACTACTGAACTAGCGACCTTATTACACCTCAGCAATGGCGATGACGTTCGCATTATTAGCCTTTAACCCGGACAGGAGATAGCTCAATTATGATGGTAGTACGCCCTATTCAGGCAAATGATCATGAAGCACTGCGAGAACTGGGACGTAAAACTGGGCCTGGTTTCACATCGCTACAAGATAATGATGAGCAAGTGGCGGCAAAGCTTGAGGCAGGCCTCTCTGCATTTACAGCAGGAAGTGTTCCTGTTGAAGCCCTATACCTGTTTGTTATGGAAGACACTGACACACAAGAGGTTGTCGGAATTTGCGGTATAGAATCAGCCGTAGGTTTATCTGACCCTTGGTATAACTACCGCGTCGGTACTCTGGTACACGCCTCACGAGAGTTAGATGTCTACAACCAAATTAGCACTCTGACGATTACCAACGATCACACCGGTTATTCCGAGCTATGCACGTTATTTTTAACACCAGAAGCACGAAAAGATAAGCAAGGTTCGTTACTGTCTAAATCTCGTTTTATGTTTCTAGCAGAATTTCCTCAACGTTTTAACGAGCACCTAATTGCTGAGATGCGCGGATACTCAGATGAGAGCGGTGTATCACCTTTTTGGGAAGGGTTAGGCAGGCATTTCTTTTCTCTAGATTTTGCAGAAGCCGATAAGATCTCTTCAATGGACAAAGTTTTCATTGCGGAGTTAATGCCTAAAAACACCATCTATACAAACCTCTTATCACAGCATGCACAAGAGTCCATTGGCAAAACCCATGAAGCGACTACACCAGCACGACGCCTGTTAGAAAATGAAGGGCTGCGATACACAGGCTATATCGATATTTTTGATGGAGGCCCGACACTTGAAGCACGCGTTAACGATATCCGTGCAATCCAAGAAAGCCAGTACGTTAAGGTGCATATCGCGGACATCCCATCCGATGGCGAAACTTACTTAATCAGTAACACTGAGTTTTCACAATTTCGCTGCTGCATGTCACCTATCAGCCGTGCTGGTAAAAACGTAATAACTATAACACCCGACGTGGCCTCTGCACTGAATGTTATTGAAGGCACTACCGTTCGCATTGTTCCGCTGTCCTCAGGAAGGAGATTTTAATATGAGCACATCACTATTTATTAACGGCCAATGGTTAGCAGGCCAAGGCACAAGCTTTAATTCTGTTAACCCATCAAATGGAGACACTATCTGGTCTGGTTCTTCTGCTGATCTTGAACAAGTGACCACTGCCGTGGCATCCGCTCGTGCCGCCAGTACTGAATGGGCAAATCTAAGCTTTGAGCAGCGCTGCGAACAAGTACGCCGTTATGCAGAACAACTTACAGAAAATAAAATGTTACTGGCACGTACCATTGCAGAAGAAACAGGTAAGCCTTTTTGGGAAACCCAAACCGAAGCTGCCGCTGTTATTGGTAAAGTCGAAATATCTATCAAAGCAGCCATTGAGCGTACCGGGGAGCGCAGCAGTGACATGGCTGGTGCGACAGCGGTACTACGCCATAAACCACACGGCGTTGTGGCTATCTTTGGCCCTTACAACTTCCCTGCACATCTACCCAATGGCCATATTGTCCCGGCTTTACTGGCAGGTAACACCGTCGTTTTCAAACCAAGTGAACTCACCCCAAAAGTTGCCGAATTGATGGTATCTCTATGGGAAGAATCAGGTTTACCTAGTGGCGTAATCAATTTAGTGCAAGGAGAGAAGGAAACAGGCATCGCTCTCGCTGCCAATTCTGAAATTGACGGCCTTTTCTTCACAGGTAGCTCTCGTACAGGTCATCTCTTGCATGAGCAATTTGCAGGCCATCCGGGTAAAATTTTAGCCTTAGAAATGGGTGGAAACAATCCATTAATCATTGACGAAATCAGTGATATCAAAGCAGCAGTGCACGAAACCATTCAATCGGCATATATCACTTCTGGTCAACGCTGCACGTGTGCGCGTCGCTTATTCGTACCGTTAAACGACACAGGTGACCAGTTTCTAGTACAGCTGCAAACTGCCGTTAGCCAAATTAAAGTAGGCGGCCAGTTTGATGAACCCGCTCCCTTCATGGGTAGCCTGATATCAGAAGCTGCTGCCGATGGTATGGTTACAGCACAGCAGCAATTGCTTGATATGGGCGCAACATCTTTACTTAAACTAGAAAAAATTAAAGCCGGTACTGGTTTGGTTTCTCCGGGTTTAATTGATGTCACAGATGTTAAAGGTATGCCTGATGAAGAGCACTTTGGTCCCTTACTAAAGGTCATTCGCTATACAGAATTTGATGATGCTATCCGCCAAGCCAATGCGACAGAATTTGGTTTATCTGCAGGCTTATTTAGCGACAACCAAGCCAAGTTTGATCATTTTTATCGACATATCCGTGCCGGTATCGTTAACTGGAACAAGCAGTTAACGGGTGCCAGTAGTGCTGCGCCTTTTGGCGGAATCGGAGCCAGTGGTAACCACCGTGCTAGTGCATACTATGCTGCAGATTATTGTGCCTACCCGGTAGCAGGCATTGAAGCAGAACAGCTGTCGATGCCAGCAACACTATCCCCTGGCCTAACACTTAACTGAGCCGCATGGAGATTGAAATGACATCCACTATAAACGCGGTAGAAGCCAATTTTGATGGCCTAGTTGGCCCTACTCATAACTACGCTGGCCTGTCATTTGGTAACGTTGCTTCGCAGAGTCACTCTGCGCAAGCATCAAATCCCAAACAGGCAGCACTACAAGGCTTGGCCAAAATGAAGGCCTTGCACGATGCAGGTATGACTCAGGGCGTACTTGCGCCGCAAGAACGCCCTGACCTCAATACACTACGTCGCCTTGGATTTACCGGTAGTGACGCTGAGGTTTTGCAAGCGGCCGGCAAGCAAGCACCAAAGGTACTAGCAGCTTGCTGCTCTGCCTCAAGCATGTGGACAGCCAACGCTGCTACTGTCTCGCCCAGTGCCGATACAGCCGATGGGAAAGTACATTTCACACCGGCGAACCTGACCAATAAATTTCACCGCTCAATTGAGCATGAAGTCACAGGGCGTATCCTTAAAGCGACTTTCAGTGATGAGCGCTATTTCTCTCATCACCAAGCCTTGCCTGGTGTTGAGCACTTCGGCGATGAAGGTGCTGCAAACCATACTCGCTTCTGCCATGAGTATGGCCAAGCCGGCGTTGAGTTCTTCGTTTATGGTCGCTATGCATTTGATAGCAGTAAGCCCGCACCAACTCGCTACCCTGCCCGTCACACCTACGAGGCATCTGAAGCCGTCGCTCGCTTACATGGTTTGCAGGACAAAGGCGTGATTTATGCACAGCAAAACCCGAATGTGATTGATAAAGGCGTGTTTCATAACGACGTTATCGCTGTGGGCAACCGTGACCTGATGTTCTGCCATCAAGAAGCCTTTTTGGATCAGCCCGACGTACTTAAACGCCTTGCGGCCGCCATGAACAACCAGTTCAATGTGATTGAAGTTCCGAGCTCACGTGTGTCTGTTGAGGATGCTGTAAAAAGCTACCTATTCAACAGCCAGCTACTTTCAATTGATGGTAAAACCGTCATTGTTATTCCTGAAGAGTGCCAAAAAACACCCGCCGTTTGGGATTACTTAACCGAGCTGCGTGATGGTGATTCGGCTATCAGTGAGTTGAAAGTGTTCGACCTAAAACAGAGTATGAGTAACGGTGGTGGACCTGCATGCCTGCGTTTACGCGTCGTGCTCAATGAGCACGAACAAGCGGCCTGCAACTCCAATACACTGATGAGTGAAGCACTGTATATCCGTTTAACTCAATGGGTGAATCAGCATTATCGCGACCGCATATCTGAAGCAGACTTAGCCGACCCTCAGCTATTGCTGGAATCACGCAGCGCTCTGGATGAACTCACTCAAATACTCAGTCTAGGCTCTGTTTATCCCTTTCAAAAAATCTAGTTTTCTAAATACATCTTTATTAGTTATAGCTCTTCTGTCCCGGGTGAAAGCCCGGTTTTTTTTCATATACAAACCCACTTCTCATCAATACCACGCCCATGTCATATTCTGAAAAACACTCACTAAAGACATACGAAAGATTTAGACTAGCTCTGCAATGTTTAGCTGAATACTTAATGGCTTTTCTAAAACCAACGAACGTCACAATAAGATATGATGACATACATAAACTAAATACATAAACACAAACATCGCGTACTTTTAACTAAATATGAAAACGCTAAAAGATCTTCAAGGCTTAGGCCCTATGTCCGAGAAAATGCTTAAAGATGCAGGGGTTGATTCAGTTGAGACGCTGCGCTCTTTAGGCGCTATTCGAGTCTTTATTCAAGTCAGAAAAACCAGTAAAAATAAACCTAGCTTAAATCTTTTATATGCACTGGTCGGCGCGCTGGAAGGCGAGCACTGGCTCACCATCGCCAAGCAACAAAAGTCACAACTGATTATGCAATTAGATGGATTTCAAGAGTTAGAAAAGCTTTTTGAAAAAGAGCACAAGCCTCTTCAGTTCTAACTCGATAGTTTTTCAAATAACCCATTACTGCTTTTATGAAGTAGTTTCAGCTCTTTTCGTAACATTTTAACGAAAGATAAGGTCAACGCTGATTTAGTTTTGTGCGCAGGAAATATCAAGTTATAACGATAAGCAATACGCGGCTCAAAACGCTTTACTACTAAGCCAAGTTTTTGATAATGCAATGCCGTAATGGGTTCTACTAAAGAGACTCCTGCTCCAGATAAGACTAGCGCACACGCACTGTAAGACAGCTGTGTATCCATTAAGAGTTTGCGTTTAACGCCTACAGAATCAAATACACTATCAATTTTATGATGGATACTTTGCTCGGTTCCCAGAGATATAAAATTCTCTCCTTCCAAGTCTTTCGGAACGATCACCTCTTTTTCCACAAGAGGATGGCCGATAGGAAGAATGCACACCAAACGGCTTTCTGCCAAAGGCTCGACTTCAATCGCCACATCAGCCATAGGAATCGCAGAAACTACTCCCAAATCATACTGCTGGCTGGCCACTAAATCGGCTACTTGTTGGGTACTTCTCACCTGCAAAGAAAAGGTTACATCGGGGTATTCTTGTCCAAACAATTGTGTGATTCGTGGAATAAAATCGATGGAAACAGCAGGCATTGAAGCGACCCGCAATGTACCGGTATGGCATTCGCGCAAGTCATCAGCTGCGCGCGCCAGTGTTTCCATTGAGACAAAAGAGCGCTCTACTTCTGCATAAAACACATGTGCTTCTGGCGTTGGAATCAAACGTTTCTTATGACGCTCAAACATTTGCACCTCAACCATGCTCTCAAAATCACTCAATAAACGGCTCACCGCAGGCTGAGATACACATAAAATATCTGCGGCACCACTAGTCGTGCCACTAATCATGACGGCTCTAAATGCTTCTATTTGCCGATAGGTTACACGCGCCATTAGCTCCTCCACTTAATAACAAAATACTATCAAGTAATATAAATAAACGATTTGATGTTATTTAATCAAGCCATCATCATTAAATAAAGCTGACACCTCAACTAGAAACATAAAAAGAGAGGGACTGATGGAACAAATGTTTCGTTACATACTGACCGCTTTAATCAGCACAGTAGCCGCCTGCCAATTCATACAAGTGATTACGCGTTACGTTTTTGAAACGCCCATTATGGGTTTGGAAGAAACAGCGCTGATTCCAACTATTTGGCTGTACATCATGGGCAGTGTTAACGCCTCACGTGAAGACACACAGATACGCGCTAATGTGCTGGAGATCTTTCTTAAAACCGATCACGCACGCGCCATACTGCAAGCCATTTCAGAGGTCATCAGTATTGCAATCTCGATCTGGTTAACCTGGTGGGCCTGGTTGTATTTCAGCTACTCCATCCGAGTGTGGAAAGGTACACCAACACTTTATATTCCTACCTTTATTTACGAATCAGCTCTGTTTATCGGTTTGCTTATGATGACCGCATTCACAATATGGCACCTGATCCGTAATGTGCAGTACCTGCTTGGGTATCGCACTAAACCTGATCACGAGATTGATCCAGACCTTCCAACCACCAATGAAGTGGAAGAGTTCCAGATTTTAGCTGACACACAAAAGGGCAATAACAATGGTTGAGATCGCTATTCTGGCATTTGCCGTACTGGTCATTTTGCTGACCATTGGGGTACCACTGCCCTACTGTTTTGGTGCTGGGCTCATCGTTATGACCACCGTAGGCGAAGCGTCTATGCGCGGCATGATGTTGTGGGGCTTTAGCCAACTAACAAACCCTGTACTGCTGGCAATTCCACTGTTTGTATTTGCCGGCACTATTATGAGCATCAGCGGTATTGCTGCTAGCTTACTCGATTTTGTAAACATCTTTATTGGCCGTATCCGCGGTGGACTTGGTGTGGTGGCAGCCATTAGCTGTGCCATTATCGGTGCCATTTCAGGTAGTGGGCTTACGGGTATTGCGGCCATCGGCCCTTTGTTGATTCCAGAAATGGAGCGCAAAGGTTACCCGCGTGCTTATGCAACAGCCTTGGTAGCTAACTCTTCTATTCTTGGACTATTAATTCCACCCAGCGTCACCATGATTGTTTATGGCTGGGTAACAGACACATCAATTTTGGCATGTTTCCTGGCAACATTAGGCCCGGGGCTGTTGATCATGACTAACTTCTCTATTGTTAATCTGGTGATGTCACGCAAATTCCCGTTGATTCTCGACGATCCAATGCCGATGAAGCAGCTAATGAGTGAGGCCAGTAAACGCACAGTTAGCGCAGTTCCCGCACTACTCATGCCTGTTATCATTCTCGGTGGTATTTATGGCGGTATTATGACGCCAACTGAAGCAGCCGCCGTTGCTGTTATCTACTCACTACCTGTCGGTTTCATGATCTACAAAGGACTGACCTTTAAAACCCTACTTGAATCCGGCAAGGAGTCTGCCACTGCTGTAGGCGCCATTCTGATCATGATTTTGTTCAGTCTAATGCTGAGCCAAATTTATGTAATGGAAGACATTCCACAAATGTTAGTCGATAAGATCTTTGAGATTACCGACGACAAAGTGCTGCTACTAATACTCGTTAACTTGTTCCTGTTCGCTATTGGCATGGTCGTAAACGATATCACTGCCATCATTCTAACAGCCCCACTGTTACTGCCATTGATGTCTGCTTTGGGTGTTAGCCCTATTCAATTCGCAGCCATTATGGGTGTCAATACAGCGATGGGCGGCGTTACACCACCGTATGCCAGCATCCTCTATTTGGGCGCTCGTATCGGTAAAGTTAAATTCACAGAAGTGGTTAAGCCAGCCATGCTGCTCATCCTCTTCGGATACATCCCAGTTGTAATACTGGTCTCAGTTTGGCCTGACTTGTCGGAATACTTTCCACGCGCGTTCGGTTATTAACACAACATAAAAAAATCCAATGTCACTCGGGAGATAACAATGAAAAAAAACCTGATTAATAAGCTGGCCATGGCGGTCACATTATCAGTATCACTCACAGCAACAGCAGAAGCTGTCACGCTAAAGCTGTCACATGTTCGCCCACAAGCGACTGCCATCGATATGGATGCCAAACAATTTGCTAACGACATAAAAGCAGCAACTGATGGCAAGGTTAAGGTGAAAATCTATGCGGCTAGCGCACTAGGTGACTACACCGTTGTACAAGAACGCGTAGGTTTAGGCGCAGTTGATATGGCGGTACAACCACCAGCATCGGGTGTTGATAAACGTTTTCAGGTTGTTTACATGCCTTACCTTGTGAAAACGTGGGATGACGCACAAAAAGTGTTTGCTAAAGGCTCTTCTATGCGCCAAACCGTTGCAGAACTTTATGATGCACAGAACATTACTGTTCTGGGTGCATGGCCGGTTTACTTCGGTGGTGTTTCTTTGAATAAAGAGATCGAAAATGCGGCAGACCCTTCAGTAAACAAAGGAGCAAAGCTTCGCGTCCCACCTATTAAAACGTTCCAGTTAACCGCTGACAACATCGGTTTTATTGGCTCACCTCTGCCCTTCTCTGAAGCTTTCACCGCCGTACAAACGGGTGTTGTTGATGGTGTTATGGGATCCGGAGCGGAAGGTTATTACGCATCATTTCGTGACGTAACCAAGAGCTACCTGCCTATCAATACCCATTTTGAAATGTGGTACCTGATCATCAACAAAGACGTTTTCAATGAGCTGAAAGATGATCAACGCGCCAAACTCATCAGCGCCGCTGATAAGTTTGAAGCAACACGTTGGGAAAATGCACGTGGTGATCAAGCGAAAAATGAGCAACTGCTAGAAAAAGCCGGCGCGCACATTGTTCCTGTTAGCGAAGCGCAAATTGAAGCGCATGCCAAAATCGTTCGTGAAAAAGTATGGCCTGAAATTATCAATGACATTGGCGCAGAGTGGGCACAAGGCGTTTTAGACGAAGCCTTAAAATAAGCCATTTAATGCAGAAAGAATAGATGTAAACCCTGCAAAGAAGACCTTGCAGTAATTTTTGTCTCATTGCCCGGCTCATTTATGCCGGGCCTTTTTCCCCAAAAAGGACATGCCATGACGCAGTTTTCAACTGACAGCCAACGTAGAACAGACGTTTGCGTTCTGGGCGGCGGTATTGTCGGCCTGGCCGTCGCATTGGGTCTGCAACGCAATGGACTGAGCGTAACTATTCTTGACGAAGGTGATATTGCATTGCGTGCTTCTCGCGGCAATTTCGGCCTAGTTTGGGTACAAGGTAAAGGCGACACATTACCTGAGTATGCGGCTATTTCACGCCTGTCAGCTAAGCTCTGGGCTAATCATGCTCTACGCCTAAAAGAAGCCACCGGGATTGATATACAGCTACAACAACGTGGCGGCTTGTTTCTGTGCTTGAGCGAGCAAGAGCTCAGCCAACGGCATGCCATGCTAACCCGCATGCAAAAAACAGCGGCCGGCGACTACCCCTTTAAAACACTCGACTTACAACAACTTCGTGAATTTATCCCCGAAGCTGGTCCTGAAGTAGCAGGAGCAACATGGGGGCCAGAAGATGGCCACTTAAACCCGCTTTTCTACTTGCGCGCCATGACAGAGCAGTTTCTTCAGCGCGGTGGCACAATCGATAACTCCGGCAAGGTATCTAAAATAGAGCCTACAGACTCAGGTTTCACGCTTTCATCTGACTCCGGGCAATGGCATGGTGATCAAATAGTATTAGCCGCGGGTTTAGGCAACCGTGATTTAGCCCCTCACGTAGGTTTGTCCGCGCCGTTAGTCCCCAACCGTGGCCAAGTCCTTATCTGCGAACGCGTAAAGCCATTTCTAAATTACCCTACCGGCCATGTGAGACAGACCAACGAAGGTACTCTGCAATTGGGCGACTCAAAAGAAGATGTTGGTTTCGATTCTGGTACAACCTCAGACATTATCGCAAAAATTGCACACAGAGCCAGCCAGATGTTCCCCCTCCTGCGAGATGTTCGCTTGATCCGCGCTTGGGGTGCTTTACGTGTTATGACACCTGATGGCTATCCACTGTATGAAGCTTCCCAACAGTATCCTGGGGCCTATCTCGTTACCTGCCATAGCGGTGTTACATTAGGCGCCCTACATGAAGGCCCTATTGCCGACTGGATCGCCAATGACCGAACTGAACTGCCTTTGGAGGTATTCAATGCCAAACGCTTTACCCTTTAAACGTCTGCCTACCAACAAGGCCGAGTGGGTCACTGTTTATATTGAAGGTCAGCCCGTCAAAGTACGCCAAGGTGATAGTGCTGCAGCAGCCGTTTTAGCCGCTGGATTACAACCTAGCCGTACGACTGTGGTCAGCGGCAGCGGTCGCGCGCCCTACTGCCTGATGGGTGTTTGTTTTGAATGCCTACTTCAAATTGACGGTGTAGAAAATGTACAGGGCTGCATGACACCCGCTCGCGAAGGAATGCAGATAATGAGCCAAAAACAAGCAAGGCAACTGAACAACTCAAAACCTAGTGATTTAAAGCCTACTGATCTAAAAAATAGTCACATTAAAAATGAGGACACGGCCGTATGAACACTCCCGAATATGATCTAGTCATTATCGGGGCAGGCCCTGCAGGAATGTCTGCTGCAACAACGGCTTCATCTCATGGTTTGAAAGTCGCTATTTTAGATGAACAGGCAGCCCCTGGCGGACAAATTTATCGCTCCATTAGCAGTCCCGCTATCGCTAACGAAAGTATTCTTGGGGCTGATTATTACCATGGCCGGACATTATTATCGGCGATGCGCTATGCCAAGGTTGATTACTTCCCTAGCAGCAGTGTATGGACTGTTTCACCCGAGCTACTTATCAGTTTTAGCAAAGCAGGGAAAAGTAGCCAAATAAAGGCTAAAAAGCTGTTGATCGCTACCGGTGCTCAAGAGCGCCCTGTACCCTTTTTAGGCTGGACACTACCCGGGGTTATGTCTTGCGGCGCTGCGCAAATCTTACTTAAAAGCAGTGGGCTAATCCCTTCGGGACCTCTCGTTTTGGCGGGTAGCGGGCCACTGCTGTTATTAATAGCGGCGCAGCTTAACAGAGCAGGCGTTGAGATTGAGGCCATTCTTGATACGACCCCAAAAGGACGCTACCTAAAGTCTCTGCGTCATTTACCAGCCGCTTTGCGCAACTTACCGTTACTCTTAAAAGGGGTGGGGTTACTCATTGAACTTAAGCGTGCTGGTGTTCGTTATATCAACAACGCTGCACAGCTAAAAGCACTACCTGATGACACTGGCTTGCTAACCAAACTGCAATTTAAAACTGGAGAAGCAACTGACACTTTCAACTGCAAGACACTACTGGTGCATCAAGGTGTCGTTCCTAATGTGCAGCTAACACGTGCTTTACAGTTAGAGCACCAGTGGGATGAGCTACAGCAGTGCTGGAAACCGACACTCGATAGCTGGGGAGAGAGTAGCCAAGCCGGTATTTTCGTAGCAGGTGACTCAAGTGGCATTGCAGGCGCACGTGCCGCTGAGTATATGGGCGAATTAACTGCACGGCGTATCGCGCAGCAACTCGATAAATTATCTCAAGAAACGTTACTGCTAAAAACAGCTAAAACAGGCAGATTGCTTCAGCAACAGCAGGCAATACGCCCTTTTCTTGATGCACTATATCAACCTGCAGATGAGTTTTTAAAGCCTTCAGACGAAACATTAGTGTGCCGTTGTGAGGAAGTAACCGCAGGCCAGATACGCAGTATGGTCGCACAAGGTTGCACAGGCCCCAACCAAACAAAAGCCTTTAGCCGAGCCGGTATGGGGCCCTGTCAAGGACGTCTTTGCGGATTAACAGTGGCTCAAATCATCGCTAATGAGAGACAAGTAACTGTCAGTGAGGTGGGTTATTACCAGATTCGCACACCGATTAAACCACTCACTATTGGTGAATTAGCAGATTTAGCAGAGTAATAGCTCAATACCCATCACTTATTAACTTACAGGTAGTAAAAGAGATGTCGATTACCCGATATGAAACCGCTGTGCGCATGAGTCGCGCTGTTGTACACAACAATACTGTTTACCTTTGTGGACAAGTAGCTGAAGATCGCTCAGCAGATATTACTGAGCAAACGCAAACCATGCTGGCAAAAGTTGTCTCTCTGCTTGAGACTGTCGGTAGCTCAAAAGATAACATTCTTTCAGCCACTATCTACTTAAAAGATATGAGCTTATTTGCCCAGATGAACAGCGTTTGGGATGCATGGGTTGAAGAAGGTAAAGCACCGGCGAGAGCTTGCGTGGAAGCACGCATGGCCAGCCCTGAGTTACTGGTCGAGATATCCGTTATCGCCGCAATAAGCGAAGCGTAAAATAACAGAGTAGATGAAGCCGGTTATGCTTTAACAGGCTTTATCTCATCCAACAATTGCGCTAATGGATAGCCCTTAAAAGGCTTGCCTGTTTCCAGTACAACATGGCTGCTGATATTAACCTGGCCAGGTAATAGATCAAGCAAACGGTCATTAATAGCATTATAGCGCTGCATATCAGGCGCTATGATGCGTAAAAAGAAATCAAATGCGCCACTCACGGTATAGCACTCCACCACTTCTGGGATGTCATCTGTGGCATTACGAAATAGCTTAAAGGCTTCGGTACTTTGGTCTTTTAAACTGACTGTTGCGATAACCGTCACACTGCGACACAAAGAAGGTAGGTCTAAAACGGCCATGTAGGCATCAATTAACCCCTCTTCTTCCAGCTTTTTTACACGGTTTAAGCAAGAACTTGGAGACAAACCCACGCGATCAGCGAGATCTTGATTAGTAATACGTGCGCTTTGCTGGAGCACCGAAAGAATCTTTCGATTAATACGATCAAGAGTCATGAAGTAACCTGATTATTTCTAACTATACTGGAGATGCACCCATAGTAGCTGCTAATTCAGGGATATTCATTAAGAACCTTGCTATTACATGAGCCGAATAAAATTCGGCAATCTATATGCGCAACAACATCGTCCACATGCACACTGGACGATGCTCACATATTAAGTATGACAATAAAGGTTTCATTGCGGCGCGCTGATCACCACTACTTGATCGCTCTGAATGGAATTGTAGAAACAACTTGGTCGGCCAGTATGGCAAGCAGGACCTTGCTGCTCGATACGCAACAGAATAGCATCACCATCACAGTCTAAACGTGCTTCGATCAGGTACTGACGATGGCCGCTCGTTTCTCCTTTTCTCCATAACTGCTGCCGTGAACGAGACCAGTAGCAAACCCGACCTGTCACAAGGGTTTCTTCCAACGCAGTACGATTCATCCAAGCCAACATCAGCACTTCGCCAGTATCATGCTGCTGGGCGATGGTAGCGACCAAGCCATTAGCATTCCATGGAATGGCATCTAGAACATCAACCAGAGGAAGTGATTGACCTACCTCTGCCTGCTCCAGTTGCAACCAGATACTCACGGCTTCAGTGCTGCCATGAGTGTGCTTAGATTATGCTTGAACATACCTAGATAAGTATTAGCAGGAGCCTGACTCGCCAGCGCATCAGAGTATAAGGTACCCCCCACTTTAGCGCCGGCTTCTTCTGCGATTTGCTGAATCAGTCGAGAGTCCCGGATATTTTCTACAAACACCGCACGCACACCTTCCTTGCGCAACTGACGAATCAGGGCAGCCACCTCACCAGCTGAAGGCTCGTCATGAGTAGAGAGGCCCTGCGGCGCGATAAACTGTAGCTGCCAAGCCTGGCCTAGGTAACCGAAAGCATCGTGGCTGGTAACCACTTTTCGCTTGCTGGCGGGCAAGGAAGCAAATAGATTATTAGCTTCTTTGAGCATCGCATGCAGGTGTGTTAGGTAAGCGTCACGGCGGCTAGCATATTCTTCAGCATGGGTTGGATCTACATCTATCAGAGCATTTGCGATGTTACGCACATAGATTTCAGCGTTGCTCAGGCTCTGCCAAGCATGCGGATCAGGTACTTGCTCACCTTCGTCTTCTAACATCAATGGTAGTACCCCAGCACTTGCATTGATGCGCTTACCCGTTGATTCAGTGCTGGCCAGTAGACGATCCAACCAAGGCTCAAACCCCAAGCCGTTAGCAACAATTAGGTTAGCCCTAAGTAGCGCTTTAGCGTTGTCTGGGCTGGGTTCATATTTATGAGCATCGGCATCAGCGCCTACAAAGTTGGTCAGTTCAATTCGATCACCTCCAACTTCACTAACCAGGTCAGCTAGGATACTAAAACTGGTGACCACTTTAACTTTCTCTGTCGCATGCAATGACAAGGGAAACAACAGGACTATCGCAAGAAACAAGTTACGCATGATAAATACCTCAAATAGTTGTGAGCGACGGGAATGAGCGCAATAGACCACGAACAGGCCCAATCACGACAGAAGTTACGTATAGAAAACCTGCCAGGAGCACGATACACGGCCCGCTAGGCAAGTTTGCATAGTAAGACAGGAGCAGTCCCAACCACACACAGGTCGCGCCAAAGAGCGCGGCAAGCAGTAACAAGACCGGTAATTGCCTACTCCAAAAACGAGCGGCAGCAGCTGGTAATATCATCAGACCGACAACCATAAGCGCACCGATGGCCTGAAATCCAATGACCAAGTTAAGTACCACTAGAGTTAGAAACACTCCATGTGCGAGTGCTCCAAAATGGCTAACACTGCGTAGAAACAGCGGATCTAGGCTGTCCAGAGCCAGAGCGCGATAAATCAGGACGAGCAACAGTAGACTTAGCACTGACGTACCAAGCATCCCATTCAAGGTTGTTGTATCCACAGCCAATGCTGAACCGAACAACAGATGTATCAGATCCAGTTTTGGCCCGCCTAAACCGAGGAGGAGCACACCGCTTGCCAAAGAGATCGGATAGAGCGCGGCCAGGCTGGCATCTTCACGCAAGCCTGTACGACGACTAATCCAAGCAGACAGCCCAGCCATACTCAAGCCCGCGATAAGGCCACCAATAGTTAAGGCAGGCAGACTCAAACCGAACAACCAGAAAGCTAGTGCCGTACCGGGCAGGATACCGTGAGCGATAGCATCACCGATCAGGCTCATACGTCGTAGAATTAAAAACACACCCAGCGGCCCAGCACTACAAGCCAATGCGATTCCTCCGAACAATGCACGACGCATAAAGCTAAACTCGGTAAATGGTTCCCAGAGCAATTCCACGTTCAAGCAACCTCTTCTAGCGTTTGACAATTGCTGCTGAACTGGTCGATAGGTGCGAAAATACAGCCATTGCTCGAAATCATTAGAGCCATATCAAGCTTCTGATTCAGGCTAGCGAGGTTATGACTAACAATTACTATGGTTCTGCCTTGTTGTTTCCAACGTGCTATATGCTGCCAGAGCAGTTGTTGCCCGTGTTCATCCAACGCAACCTCTGGCTCGTCTAGCAGCAGGACTTGGGCGGCGGTCAAGCTAAGGCGCGCCAGCAAGGCTCTTTGTAATTCGCCACCCGACAAAACCTCTAGACTCTGTTTTTCCAACTCAAGAAGACCCCAATCAGATAAGGCTTGCTGCAGGCGCACTTGGCGCTCGCGGCGGCTCACACGAGTGCGCCAAAAACCAGCACTGACCAACTCAGCTAAACGTATGGGAAATTGCCTATCCAATTCCTGCTGTTGTGGTAAGTAGGAGATACCTCCCAGCAATGGTGTGCTGATCTTAACTTGCCCACGCAGGGGTTGGTTCAGCCCCGCCATAATCTTAAGGAGACTGCTCTTGCCAGAACCATTTCTACCAATCATTGCCGTTAGGCTCCCAGGAACCAACTGCAAATCAAGTGGAGGAGTAAGAGAGCGTCCATTAGCTCCCCACTGCAATCCGCAACACTGGATCATCTCTGACTTCCCCAGTTCCACGCACTTTCGGCAACGGCATCATGAGCATGCAGGCTTTCCATATGCTCGACGCGCAAATGAAATCCCTGTAAGCAGGCTTCCTCTTGCAGAGCCTGATGAATTCGTCGCGCGGCATCCTCACAGAACATAGTGTTTTGACCGTTGGCCAAGGCAAACGCCTGTTCATCGACCCGTTTCACAGCCGTTTGCAGCGCAGTGCCAAGCGCTAACTCTACGCGCTCAAGCAATACCAACAAGGGCAACTCTGTACATCCCGATGCGAGATGTACCTTGAACGTGGCTGCACTGCGCTGGCTGTGAGGTGTCGCTACGATACCTTGCGAGCTTCCCAGCCAATCGTGTAGCTCCGCATGATGTAAATCTCTGTCGGCGAAGTCCTTACTGAATTGTTTTTGTATTAACTGGCGGGCAAGAGCAGCTGAGCAAGGGCAAGTCGATGAGTAGCCAACCTCTAACTTCATCGTCATGTGCGAACCTTGAGCATCACGAGTGGCATTCACTTCAAAGGGGTAGGCTTTCCAACCACCCAATTGGCTTAGCAATGCCGGACGTTTGAACAGTACATCACCCTTGATACTTAGATTAGCCGTTTTAGACAAACCACAATGGCTATCGAGGAAACGGTCTAGCACTTCATCAAGTAGAGGTACTGTCACTTCTTGATGCTCAAGCGTTTCAAGCGCCAAATACAGGCGCGACATATGGATGCCCCGAGTCTCTGGACTATCAAGACTGACGCCAGCATCTACATATACATTTAACTGCTGCCCAGCAAGTCGAATGGGTAAAGCTATCCCCTGCATGCCGACTAACTTCAGAGGGATGCCTTGATAGGAATGGACCTGACTCGCTACATCAGGCAATACGAGGGAGTTCATATAAAAATACAACCTTTGTTATGTTATAACATAACATTTATATAAAAATAGCCCTGCCTTGTCAATAGACAATTCATGAACAGGCACCACCTACTACATCAAATATTTAGCAACTTCACAGCTTCGAACAATCATCTAACTACCTAGTCAACAATAGTTGTTCCGTTCCAGTAAATGACAAAAGCTCGTAATACTGGGGCAACCAGAAATAGGTCGCTCTAACGATACCCCCACAACCATTGATTCCACGGCACTTTCAGCAACAGGTGAGATTGTGATCCATCGATATACCCCTGAAAAAATACGATCTACCTCATTGCCCTGGAAGTATTGGCATGCCCCTTAGCCAACTCAATAAACGCTGTCAGATAATCTGTTTGTAAATCGGTAGAGCGCTGGCCAAGAAAAATCTGTTTTTGCATCCCCTCGCCTAAGCGCACCGATGTAATCGGCATGCGACTTTGATACTCTGCTACCAACCACCCTGGCAAGGCGGCAACGCCTCGCCCGGCGGCGACCATTTGCAACATAATATCAGTGGTTTCTATTGTTTTATGCTTCTTTGGGCTGCAACTAGCAGGGAGTAAAAACTGACTAAAGATATCTAAACGTTGTGGCTCTACGGGGTAAGTAATCAAGGTTTCAGATACCAGCTGCTCTGGGCTTATGGCTTTTTGTTTTGCTAAAGGGTGAGTATCTGCCACCACCAGCACTTGCTCATAATCAAATACGGGCTCATACGTCAGCCCGGTACGAAATAACGGGTCAGGCGTTACCAGCAAATCAATCTCATACGCATATAAAGCACCAATACCGCCAAACTGAAAGCGTTGCTTAACATCAACATCAACATCTGGCCAAGCAGCTAAATAGGGACTTACCACCTTTAGTAACCATTGATAACAAGGGTGACACTCCATCCCAATGCGCAACGTTCCTCGCTGACCGCTAGCAATCTCACTGACGACCTCTTCGGCTAATTCTAGCTGAGGCAAAATACGCTCCGCTAACCTAAGCAGATACAAGCCAGACTGCGTCAAGCGTAGCTGCCTGCCCTCTTTTTGCCATAGTGCAGTGCCTAGTCTTTGCTCTAGCTTTTTAATGCTATGGCTTAAAGCAGGTTGTGTAACACAAAGAAAATCAGCTGCCGCCGTCAACGACCCCTGCTGATCGACTGCTCTTAAAATTACTAAATGGTTACGTTCTAGCATCTGCCAACTTGCTCGCCAATATATGAATAAAATTTATGGATAGATAAAATAATAGCATTATTTTTCATAAGCCACGATCTCTACTATAGGTAACAGAATGCAAAGTTACTGATTAAAAAGGAAAAATCATCATGGCCATCACACACAACCTGGGCTTCCCGCGTATCGGCTCGCAACGAGAACTAAAGTTTGCACAAGAAAAATACTGGCGTGGCGAAATAGACTCTGCAGGGTTAAGAACATGTGGAAAACAGCTTCGTAGCAAACACTGGCAACAACAGTCACCATTAGATTATCTGCCCGCAGGAGACTTCTCTTTCTACGACCAAGTACTCGACATGAGCTTTGCACTAGGCAATATCCCTTCCAGAGCAGTTAACCAACACAATGCTAATGCCACAGAGCTAGATACATACTTTCGGGTTGCGCGTGGCCGCTCAAGCAAGGATACCGACTGTAGTTGTATTAACGCGGGCGAAATGACTAAATGGTTTGATACTAACTATCATTATATTGTGCCGGAATTCACTCAAGATACGGCTTTTAGCCTCCACTCAGAAAAACTGCTCCAGCAGATATCTGAAGCACAAAGTCATGGCGCTAATGTTAAACCTGTCATTATTGGCCCCGTTACTTATCTATACCTTGGTAAAGAGAAAGATAACTCTAACAAGCTCGCGCTGCTCGATCGCTTACTGCCGGTATATCAACAATTATTAGCTGAACTTGCCAATGCAGGCGTTGAATGGGTACAAGTCGATGAGCCAATTTTGGTAACCGAACTAGATCAGGAATGGAAACAAGCACTAGAACACAGCTATCAGTTTTTACAAAAAAAACCAGTAAAACTACTCTTAGCAACTTACTTCGGTCCACTGCAAGACAACCTAGCACTCATCAGCCGGCTACCCATATCAGGTGTTCATCTGGATGCTATTAATGCCAAGCATGAAGTCGTTGACCTGATCAAAAGCCTACCTGCCAGCAGCGTTGTTTCTTTGGGTGTTATCAACGGCCGTAATATTTGGAAAACCGATCTAAACACCACCCTTAATTGGTTAGAGCCTATCGCCAAAGAACTACAAGAACGCTTATGGATTGCACCGTCATGCTCACTACTTCACGTACCTGTTGACTTAGAATCAGAAGAACAGCTCGATCCTGAAATTAAATCATGGCTAGCTTTCGCTCATCAAAAACTCGATGAACTAACTACGTTACAAACTGCACTTAATGAGGGGCGAGACAAGGTTTCTTCAAAACTAGCGGCAAATCAAACAGCCATTAACAACCGCCGCCAGTCAACACGCGTTAACAACCCTGCCGTACAGCAAGCAGTTGCCAACATCAGCCCATCACTGGGGCAACGTCAAAGTGATTTTAATACGCGTAGTAAACTTCAAAAAGAACACATCAAGCTGCCACTTTATCCAACAACAACCATTGGCTCCTTCCCTCAAACAGCACAGATTCGTGCCGCTCGCTTACGCTATAAAAAAGACCAAATCAGCGAATCCGACTATGCACAACTGATGCAACAAGAGATCAAATACGCTGTGGACCAGCAAGAAACGCTGGGTCTGGATGTGCTGGTACATGGGGAAGCTGAACGTAATGACATGGTGGAGTACTTTGGTGAACAGCTTCAAGGATATGCTTTCAGTCAATTCGGCTGGGTACAGTCATATGGTTCTCGTTGTGTAAAACCACCGATTCTATTTGGCGATATAAGCAGACCAAAAGCCATGACTGTTAATTGGACTCAATATGCCCAGTCATTAACAAAGAAACCTATGAAAGGCATGCTAACCGGCCCTGTAACCATACTTAACTGGTCATTTGTTCGAGATGATCAGCCACGCTCAGTCTCTTGTTACCAGTTAGCACTAGCGATACGTGAAGAAGTTCAGGACCTTGAAAAAGCCGGTGTAAACATCATCCAAATTGATGAAGCAGCACTGCGTGAAGGGCTTCCTTTGCGCCAATCCCAATGGCAAGAATACTTGCAATGGGCCATTGAGAGTTTTCGTATCAGTGCCAACGGTGTAGATGATAAGACTCAGATTCATACTCACATGTGTTATTCCGAGTTTAACGATATTATCTCTGCCATTGCCGATATGGATGCGGATGTTATTACGATTGAAACATCACGCTCCGATATGGAACTACTGGATGTATTTGATCATTTCAACTACCCCAATGACATTGGCCCAGGTGTATATGATATTCACACACCAAACACACCAACACAGGATCAAATAGTTGACTTAATAGATAAAGCAGCTCAACGGATTCCTGCTGAACGACTGTGGATCAACCCAGACTGCGGTTTAAAAACTCGACAGTGGAAAGAGGTCATTCCTGCTTTACAAAACATGGTGGCCGCTGCACACACATTGCGCCAACAAGCATTAAAAGCCGCTAGTTAATAGATATAGATTATAAGACCAATAAAAAAGCGGCGCCTTTATTTAATAAAGGAGGCCGCTTTTATCGACTATCGGTACAAAAAAAATGAATTACATCTGTGATTGGAGGTAGTTTTCTAATCCAATCATCTTAACAAGACGCAATTGCTGCTCAAGCCAATAAGCATGATCAACTTCAGTATCTTCCAGTAGCTTCTCAAGAATTTCTCGAGATTGGTAATCCTGCTCTTCTTCACAGATTTTAATGACTGCTTTGAGCTGATTACCCACGGTATATTCAATCCGAAGGTCACTTTCAATCATCTCGACAACATTAGTACCGATTTTCAAACCTTCTCTTGTCACCATATCTGGCGTGCCTTCGAGAAACAGCATACGTTCAATCAATAATGATGCATGCCCTTTTTCATCTTCCACTTCATGATCGATACGCTCAAAAAGCTTAGTTAGCCCCCAATCATCGTACATACGTGAGTGGATAAAGTACTGGTCCATAGCTGCTAGTTCCATCGCCAGCAATGAATTCAAGCCATCAATAACGCGCTGATTACCTTTCATCTTTTTTCTCCGCTCTCTTACATCTTACTCTGTAGATAATTTTCGATGCCCATCTGGCTAATCAGATATAATTGGGCTTCAATCCAATCGAGATGCGCTTCTTCAGCTTCAAGAATCTCTTCTAACATATCTCTACTAACGTAATCTGACTGCGTTTCACACAGCGCTATCGCTTCACGAAGTTGTGACAATTGATCTGTTTCAAAATCTAGATCACATTGCAGCATTTCAGCAGTGTTTTCGCCAATACGTAATCGCTCTAAATGCTGAAGATTCGGTAAACCTTCAAGGAATAAAATTCGCTCGATCAGTTCATCTGCCTGTTTCATATCTTTGATCGATTTTTTATAAGCTTTCTCGTTTAACTCACCCAACCCCCAGTTTTTATACATACGAGCATGTAAAAAAAACTGGTTAATGGATGTCAATTCGGCCGTCAAAACCTTATTGAGCATACTTAGTACTTGCTTATCACCCTTCATACCATCCTCCGGCAGACTCTACTTAAGTTTGTAAGATACCAGAAGCGTTAAGTGATGAAATACAAAAGTCTTACGTTAGGATAAAAAAGACGACAAAAGGTTGATATAAATCTACATGAGAACTATTATCAATCTTAATAACATATAGGTTATCTAATTATGTACATATGTATCTGCAACGCGGTAACAGATTCACAAATTAAAGAGGCGCTGGACGACGGTGCTACAAGTGTCGCTGACCTAAACAAAACGCTATCAGTTGGTAGCTGCTGTGGTAAATGTACTCGCTCCGCTAGACAGATCATCAAGCAATATAGATCGGCGATGGAAATTGATGAACTATCGTATAGTGCAATGTAACGGCTATGTCTTAAATGCCTTCTAACGTACCTCCTTATCTAAATACGTTACTCTTCACCTACGCGCCAGCACAAAATAATATTTTGTCTATTACGCCCTAAACGCTGCTAACTAATACGTCTTCATCAGCTGCTGAATTTAAACACCTACCCTATTAGAAATTTCCAAATAGAACACTACAGCGCACTGACCGAATAATATTCGGCGTATATAATTATTTCCGTATTTTGTTGCTAACCAAGTAAACATTTAAACAGCTCATTCTGAAAGGCTACGCGTAGAATATTAGTTAATAATGATAACTAAGTGAGCCTAACATGCTGATTATTCGCCCTTGCAAAGAAAGTGATTTGGATGATTTGATGAACATCTCCCATGCGGTCGGCAAAGGGATGACATCAATGCCTGCTGATGAAGCAGCCTGGCTAGAAAAGATCAATGCATCGGCTCAAGCTTTTAATTCTGCTCAGCCAGCTGCACAGAGCAATACGTATTTCATGGTGCTGGAAGATACGGCTACTGGGCATTTAGCTGGCACGACAGCTATTTATACAGGGGTAGGACTTAGCCGTCCTTTCTATTCTTATAAAATATCCACACTGGTCAGTAGCAGCAGTGACCTTGATATGATTCGTAAAACCCAAGTACTCAATATCGTCAATGATTACACTGGATCAACCGAAGTTGGCTCTATTTACTTGCTACCCGAATACCGCAAACCGGGTGTAGGCCAGTTTTTATCACGTGCGCGCTTTCTAACCATGGCCGACTTCCCAGAACGTTTTGGTGATCAAATCATTGCTGAGCTACGTGGCTGGCAAGATGAAAATGGCCGGTCTCCACTATGGGATAACCTTGGTAAACCCTTCTTTGGCATTGAGTTTCAAGATGCGGTGAATACCGCAGCGCTCAAAGGTTCACAGTTCATCTCTGACTTGATGCCTAAATACCCGATATATATCAACCTATTACCGCAAGAAGCACAAGAAGTTATAGGTAAACCGCATGATTTCTCGGCGCCTGCATTATTCATGTTGAAAAAAGAAGGTTTTCAGTTCTCCGGTTATGTTGATTTATTTGATGGAGGCCCTTCGGTGCAAGCCGATACTAAAGAGATTCGCAGTGTTAAAGAGAGCTGTAGTAGCCATTTCCAAGTGGTAGATAACCTCCCTACATCGTCACAAATGTACTTAGTCAGCAATGAAAGCTTAGATAACTACCGTGTTGCTTTAGCGCCTGGACAAATGACTGACAATGGCGATTTCATTATAGACCAAGCCACTTTCCACTCATTGCAGCTCTCCGTTGGTGGCTTAGTACGCTTTATCACAATGAACAAATCCTCTGTCCGAAAAGCACACTCAGAGGCGGCATGACGGGTATTAGAGAGTAATATCTTCTACACTGGTTTTTTTCGTACTCTCTGGAGGTAAATTGATGGACAACAATCATTGGATTCTTACCGCACAATGCCCAAGCCGCTTAGGGACTATCGATGCTGTTACTGGGCTGCTGTATACCAACCAACATTACATCACTGAACTGCACTCATTTGATGACTGCCATAGCAACCAGTTCTTTATCCGGGCACAGTTTCGTGCCAATGACTCTTTTGATGAAGCCGCCTTTCGCCAAGAGTTCTCATTAAAAGCAGAACAGTTTGATATGCAGTGGCAATTACGCTCCACTGCAAACAAACCTAAAGTAGTGATCATGGTTTCCAAATTTGATCACTGTCTTAATGACTTGCTCTATAAGCACAGGATTGGGCAGCTATCAATCGAGATACCGGCTATTATTTCCAATCACCCGGACCTTGAATCATTAGCCCAATGGCATGGCATCCCTTATTACCACCTACCTGTGAGTGCCGAGACTAAACCAGCTCAAGAAGCACAAGTCATGCAGATCATCAAAGATGTAGACGCTGAGCTAGTCGTACTTGCACGATACATGCAGGTACTGTCTCCACAACTGTGCCAGCATTTAGAAGGCTGGGCAATTAATATCCATCACTCATTACTACCTGGTTTTAAAGGCGCAAAACCCTACCACCAAGCGTATGAAAAAGGCGTTAAAACAGTGGGAGCAACCGCCCACTATATTAATGATGATCTCGATGAAGGCCCTATTATTGCTCAAGGTATCGACTCAGTAGACCATGCGTACTACCCAGAAGACTTGGTCGCCAAAGGCCGAGATATAGAACGCGTCACTCTTTCACGAGCGGTACGTTATCATGTTGAACAACGGGTTTTCTTAAACGGACAACGTACCGTGGTATTTGCTGACTAAGCCACTTAGGCTGTTATGCTGCTGTACTTGGAGTTATGAGTGATTAACTCCCAAGTACACAGTTTAACGCCTGATAATCTTCTAGAACCTGCTGAGCATTTCTCTCCACATTTTGAGACACACGCTGATAATGGCTAATAGTTCTCGCTAAATAAGCCTGATCATCCGGCCTAGACAGATCCCACATAATAGAGCCTACCGGGGAGATAGGCTGCGCTGCGTGTAAGCTAACATGTAGAACTTCATAAAATCGGTTATTTTCTTGTACTAAGCACTCATCAATTAAAGAGAATCCCATTTCAATCAATGTATTACGTACTTTATAAGTATGCAGCACGGGACATAGCAAAAACTCCATTTTCTGTTGAGGGTTCTCAACAAGTAGCCCAGCTACTAATTCAATCAGTAAATCACCACCGACACCTGCAATTATCATTAAATGACAACTGCCTTCATTTACATTGGTAGCTGATGACAACTGTAATTTTGCTACATCAGCCACATGTGTCTGCCAACTGCTAGTTTTTGCTCCCTCAGGAAAAAAACGCT
>NZ_JADGEV010000065.1 GCF_016744175.1 Neptunomonas sp.
ATACGAGCAACAGATTCAGGGTTGATCGTATCCCAAGCAGAGCCATTCGCTTCACGAAGCGTAGAAACTGTATCGATATCTTTTGTGTAATTTGACATGGTTAGTCCTGCCTGATTATTGAAGGTAGTCACAAACTGCCTTGGTTAACTTTGAGATCATTGTATGGAAAGATTTGATATAATTGAAATAAATGTCAGTTATTTCTACCATTCATGATATGAATAGTAGGTATGATTAACGCTAAAAATTATATATAGGTAGGAAAGATGAATTTAGATCATATGGATCTTAATTTGCTGGTTTATCTGGATGTGCTGTTACGTGAGCGCAATGTCACTCGTTCTGCCAGCTTGCTGGGCATAACACAGCCTGCGATGAGCAATAGCTTGCGGCGTTTAAGGGAGACCTTTGGTGATCCATTGTTGGTGAGAACCAGCGATGGCATGATGCCAACAGAAAGGGCGTTGGTCATGCAGCCTTTAATACGAGAGATACTTGCCAGCATAGAGCATGTTGTTGAGCCCAGTATTGAGTTTGATGCAGCATCGAGTGATCGAGTATTTCGAATTATGACCAGTGACTATGGCGAATCCACATTAATACCTCGTGTATTGGAAGGCTTAGCTGCTAAAGCTCCTGGTGTAGTTTTGGATATTTTAACCCCTAGTGATATGAGCTTTTTAGAAGTAGAGCAGGGGCATGTGGATTTAGTTATCAATCGCTTTGACAGTATGCCGCAATCCTTTCATCAGGTGACCCTGTGGCATGATACCTTCTCTTGCCTTTTTAGCACTGATAACTCAGTGGCTCAGGATTTTACATTACTCAGCTACCTTGAATCGAACCATGTATGGGTAAGTAAAACAGGTATGGGGGCTGGCATGGGACTTACGCCAAAAGACACGACCCGATTAGGGTGGGTGGATGAAGCGTTATTACGTATCGGTCATAAGCGTCATATATCAGTATTTACTCGACACTATCAATCAGCGACCTTATTAGCAGAACAGAAAGGGTTGATTGTAACGATACCGACGCGTGCGGCAATGGCACAAAAAGATAATCCGAAATTGATATTAAAGGCCCCACCATTCGATGTGCCATCTTTTGAACTCAAAATGGCATGGAGCCCTTTATTACAGCATAACCAAGCACATCAGTGGTTAAGGCGACTGATTATTGAAGCGGCTAGGGCAGCCTCACTTCAATAATCAAATGGTTAGCTGTTAACAGTAGGGTTATTCTTCTGCGTAGACAGCATCCATATTGTATAGCTCGGTAAGTACTTCCAGTGCTTCTGTATTGTTAACCTGCTCAGCGCTGATAGTAGGAAGGTCGCAAAGTGATCGTGCAAAGGGAGCCGATTCTTGGCTTATTTCGCAGGCTTCACTGTTAACATAGAGAACAACGCTACCGTCGGTTCTTTCCCGGTAAGCAAAACGGCTACCTTCTGATCGATATATTAGCCCACCATCTTGTAGATACTCTGTCAGCTCTTCTACTGAATATTGTTCTGTTTCTTCAGGGGAGTCGGCTTGCTCAGCGTATTTTTGTTCGGTCATAAATTGACCAAACCAGTTCTCGAGTAGCTCAGGTTCGTTCAGGTAGCCGGTCATAATAGACCTGACTTTTTCCATATCAGACTGGCGAATGAGCCCTGGGCTCTTTTGCAGAGTTAGTTCTGGATCGCTATAGCGTGTTTCGCTTTTAAGCTGGTCGCCGACGAAGTCGGTAAACTGCCTTAATATATCGGCATGTGATGGGGCGCGAAATCCAACAGAGTAGGTCATGCAATCATCAGATTCTGCTGTACCGTTATGCCCGAGACGAGGAGGGATGTAAAGCATGTCTCCTGGGTTAAGGAAATAGGTCTGCTCTGCGTCCCACTCAGGCAAAATCATTACGGGTGTGTCATTACGGCGTGGTGAGTCTTCACCAAATATACCGCCCACTTCCCAGCGACGTTGCCCGGTCGCTTGAATGAGAAAGACATCATAGTTATCGTAGTGGGGACCTACGCCGCCACCTTTGGTTGCATAACTAACCATCAAATCATCAATACGCCAGCTGGGGATGAACCGGAACTGCTCTAATAGTGCGTTGGCTTCTGGTGACCAGTGATCAACCGCTTGGACTAGCAGCGTCCAGTGGCTATCCGGTAGGTTCGAAAAACGCTCATCTGAGAATGGGCCATTTTCTAATTCCCACTGCTCCCCCGTAGGGTCTTGAATAACTAGCCGTGATTCTACTTCTTCTTCGCAAGCAAGCCCTGCAAGCTCATCAGCGCTAACCGGTGGCTCAAATTCAGGAAATGCATTACGAATTAGAAGCGGTTTTTTTTGCCAGTATTCGCGTAAAAATGTTTCTACGGATATGTCGCCCAGAGGGAAATGTGAGTTCATCTTTTTAGTAGCTCAACCAGTTCGATGGCTGTTTCTTCAAGTTCAGCCATAATCTTACGCTTATCTTTGGCCGCAACTGCTGCAATACGGTTGTTGCCAACCACTTTAGCGCATTTTTGGATTTTCAAAGCGCAAGCCTGAATTGCACCCAAGTTGCTTTCATAAGCATTCATCTCTGCGGCTACTGCTTCGATACCGACTTGTAGGCGGCGTGCATCTTCTTGAAGGCTGGTTAGATCTGTGTGCATTACGCTAATCCTTTTTTTCTGTAGACGATAAGTTTTCAATGGTTTCCTGAACCGAAGCTAGGATACCTCGTAACATGCCAAGTTCAGCTTTTTCCGGGCGCGTCCGGTTGAAGTAGCGTTTTAGTTTGGTCATGGCGCGTCCTTCGTGCTGAGGAATAATAAAGTTGGTGGCTCTAATTACCGTTTCTAAATGTGTATAAAACAGTTCCATTTCCTTTTGGCGCGGGTATTCAGACTCGGATCTTTCTTTTACGGGAGTCTGCGCGGCCATCCAGATTTCGTAGCTCAACAATTGAATTGCTTGCGCAACATTGAGTACGGGGTATTCTGGATTTGCAGGGATGTAAACATGAAAGTTACACAACTGCAGTTCTTCGTTCAATAGGCCCATAGTTTCACGGCCAAAAACAAGTGCTACTTCACCTTGTGATGCTTCTGATGTGATTTTGTCCGCACACTTCCTTGCATCTAAAATGGGCAGGTCAAAAGTGCGGTTGCGAGCGCTAGTACCGATAACCAATTGGCAATCAGCTATGGCCTCTTTTAGCGTGCCAACGACAGTTGCGTTATCTAGCACGTCTTTAGCGCCAGCTGCGCGCGAGTCTGCTTCCTCGCTGGGGTATTCATGTGGATCTACAAGCCAGAGTTGCGAAAGCCCCATGTTTTTCATAGCACGTGCAGCCGCACCAATATTGCCAGGGTGAAAGGTATTAATCAGTACAATGCGCACATTGTTTAGCCGAGCGTTGTGAGTCATAGAAACCAGACCATTATAATTTGGTTGCTATTATAGATGAGACACCTGCTCTCACAAAGCGTCAATAAAGCGATTCAGATCATAAATAAAGCGTTCTTTATGCCAAAGGTGTGGTGAGTGGTCTGATTCTGAATAAATCAGAAGCTCAGAGTGTGAAATTGTGTTGGCAACCCATTTCTGTAAGTCACTACTGTAGAACTGACTTTCATCACCGTAAATCAACAAAGTCGGGCGATTGATTTTAGAGAGTACTTCTCGATAATCCTGCTCAGTAATACTGATCCAACATTGTGTTAATAGGTGAGAAGGTAGCTTTTGTAGATGTTCGCGCATATGCTGAAAGCCCCGCGAATTATTATCATAATTTTCACGAGAGCGTCGATTATTACCAAAAGCAATGAGCTCTAAAACTCCTTCTGCAAAGTCTGTATTAAATCGCTGTATTAAATGACTATTTTTAGTTTCGTTTAATGAGCCATAGACTCCGTGTTTCCACGTCTCATCGGTAACCAATTTGGGGGACTGGTCAACAATACAAAGGCCCGTTAAGCGGTTTTGACCATGACGACGGATGTACTCCCATGCCGTGAGGGCTCCCATGGAATGGCCAATGAGTACGGCATTATGAACATTCAGCTGGCAGAGAAGTTCATCGAGATCATCTGCCATGCGTGGAAGTGCCATATTGGTTTTTTCATCATGAGAGTGGTCACCATGGCCTCGAGCATCCCAGCAGATAACACGATGATTTTCTGCCAGTTCAGAGGCAAACGGCAGCCATTCACGCACACTGGCTGTCCAGCCGTGTAAAAATACTAGGGTAATATCCCCAGAACCAAGGGAAATATAATGAACATTAGTATTATCAGAAGTTTGCAGTGTTTCCATTGTTCGTAACCGTGGATAAAAATCAAAGGCTTAGCCTACTATCAGACGATAGTCTTGGCTATTGGTATAAAGTGATATATTTTGCGATATAGACCTGCCATTACATTCAACACAAGCATGTATCTGTACATATGAATGTACCTTTTGTCGCTCATGCGTCGAGGAGCTTTCTTTCAAGCTGCTTTTATTTATTTCTGGTGTTTGAGGAGCTAGACGAAATGTTGATGGGTAGACAGTCAAGTTCAAGCAATCGACTAAAAGCATCGGCAGGGATAGGTTTTGAATATAAGTACCCTTGGCACAATGAGCAGCCAATACTGTGCAGTATTTTTGCTTGCTCTAGAGTCTCTACACCCTCAGCTATCACGGTGAGCCGTAGGCTATTGGATAGTGAGAGCACTGCATCAACAATAGACAAAGCATCATTGTTTTCGTGTAAGTCCATTACAAAGCTTCGGTCAATTTTTAATTTTGATACAGGCATATTTTTTAGATAACTCAGTGATGAGTAGCCGGTTCCAAAGTCGTCTACAGATAAACCTACGCCGAGGCCGCGAAGTTCCCAGATTCTAGTCACTGCTTCTTTAGCATTTCCGATTAGTACTGATTCTGTTAACTCAATTTCAACACGAGACCTATCTATTTGAGTGCTATTCATTAATGTATCGAATCGTTCAACAATGTTAGGCATGCGTAGTTGGCGAGCCGACATGTTAAATGCAATATGTAAATCGGGGTGTCCTTGAGTATGCCATTGATGAGCTGTTGAGAGGGCGGAGTGCAAAACCCACTCTCCCAATTCCTCAATCAGGCCGTACTCCTCTGCAACGGCAATAAAATCAGTTGGGGGAATGGGTTCGCCGTTAGGGTAGCTCAAGCGGGCCAGTGCTTCGGCCCCAACAATTTTACTTGTTTTTAAATCGACAACCGGCTGAAAATGAAGGTCCAGATTCTGGCCTTTTAAGGCGTCTCGTAAGACGAGCTCTATTGAAGTGCGTTTACGTACGCTACGGTGAACAGCTCCGTCGTATGGTTTAACACCACTGTTATCTCGTTTGCTGTGGTACATGGCAAGGTCGGCACAACCTAGCAAATTGCTTGCAGTACGAGCGTCGTTTGGAAATGAAGTAACGCCAATAGAGGCTCCCATATCCCATTGGCTTTGTCCGATATGCATAGGGAGAGCTAGGCTTGTCTGAATACGCTTAGCAAGGACAATTAACTCATCTGGATTATTGACTTCTCGTACTAATACGGCAAATTCATCACCCCCTAGCCGCGCAACGATATCACCACTGCGCACTATTTTCATGAGACGTTTGCCTGTGATTCGTAATACATCATCACCTGCAGCATGGCCAAGAGTATCATTAATTTTTTTGAAGTGGTCGAGATCCATCAGCAGTAAACCGAGAACGCTATTAGACTCGGTTGCGACAGCAATGGCAGTTTCTAGCTCGGCCCGAAAATGAATACGATTATGAAGGTCTGTTAAGTCATCGTGAAAGGCCGCGTGTCTAAGCTTATTAACTGCATCGTTCATTTCAGTGATATCACGGCCAAAGATATTGATATAATCTAGTTCTGGTACTGGACTCATAGTGAATTCGAATTCACGATCGTCAAAATTTATTCTTGTATCAAAGCGTCGATTCATCGTAGCCATATCTTGTAAACGTATCTGCCATTTCTTTGGGACTTGTGAACCAACGCTTGTTTGCCAATATGCAAGAAGTCCCATCCCTGCTGGGTTGGCAAATAATACTTCGCCATTGGTTGATACACGTAAAACGGGTTCAGGTAACTCGGCAGGTAGCCGGGCAAGCATGGATGCGTCACGTCCTAACTGTATATTATCGAAAGCGATAGCAGCATTGTTTAGATAGAGTTCCAGAATTTGGCGTTCATCAGGTTCAAGTTCGCGGTTGGTACGAAGCCCTACAAGGCCGGGTACTCTATTGTGTAATCGAATAAAGTGGTCTCTACCAATACTAATGAGGGTTTGTGGTTGCTGTTCTAATTGACGTTGTTGGATGTCGGGCGCTAAATTGAATGGGGGGGCTAGGGATGTGCAGCCGTCTGCAAATGCCGTAGGTATTCCGGGTGCATCGATAAAAGCAGCAGCCTCGGAGAACGGAGCTTTTGCGAGAGTGCGAATAACCTCGCGGGCTAAGTCTTCTGTAGTATGCTGTGTAAAGAGTGTTGTACTTGATGAGACAACAGATGTAAGCCCGTCCTGTGTCCGCTTGAGAGTAACAATATCCTGATAAGTGCGTATACCCGCAACAATGGTTGTAAAAAGCCGATTAGCAGTTAATTCGGCCTTTTCTTTATAATCATTAATATCATAATTGACCATTACCTCACATTCTGGAGCATATCCCGGCTGCCCTGTACGTAATACGATACGAACGGAGGTGTTCAGCATGCACTCTCGAATATGTTGTACTAGCTTCAGGCCCGCATCATGACTTTCCATTACAACATCTAGTAAAATCAAGGCGATGTCAGAGTTCTCTTGTAATAACTCTTTAGCTTCTCGTGTACTAGATGCATGTAACAGGTGTAGCTTGCGGCCCAATACTTCAGTGTCTTTCAATACAAAACGTGTGACTTGGTGAACGGACGGCTCATCGTCAACTATAAGTATAGTCCAGCAGCTGTTTACTTCTTCAGTGTTGCTTTTTTCTTCGCTAAAAACTATCACTATACTCTCTCGGATGTTATTTAGTGGCTGCGATGTATTGCTGTTACTCCATTTAGAATCAGTGTGGGCCCCTTCCTAGTAGGAGTGTCCTTAAAATGAACTATAGTTCAAAAATTAAATTTTTGAAGATAATAAAATGCTTGATCAGCGTTTGAGTTCATTCTGAAGCCTGCATTATTAGGATTAAGGAATATAGGTATCTCTGCCACAATAATGTCCACCAATTATCTGATAGTGAATCGCTACTGACGTAAAAATAACGTAAAATGGGGGCAACGTTCTGTCATATCGGGGTTGCTGGTTCGGTAACCCATTTCTAGGATAAACATGAAAAAAACATTTGCACTGTCGCACCCTAAAATTAAATACGCTCGTTTGATTGAATCAGCTAAGAGTGATGCAAAAAAGTATGTGAAAAGAGAAAGAAATAAGCAGTTACCAAGCGGTGCTGATTATTGGGACTTTGATTGCAAATATGGCAATACAGAGCAGGAAGCAAAAGTGATTCACTTATCAGAGATTAATAAGTACATAGATGAAGCAGAATCTCAGCAGCTAGAGTCGTTTTATCTCGAAATTATGGTAAAAGCTGCCACACGTGAAAGACGCGAAGACTCAGATTCTGACTCTGATTGGGATATGTAAGCTATTTGTTAGAGTAACAACGTGCTTGAGATAAAAACCTTATTTCTTTTTCTGATAACGGCTGTTACAGAAATTATAGGCTGCTACTTGCCCTATTTGTGGTTGAAAGAAGAGAAAAGCATTTGGTTACTGGTGCCAGCAGCGGCGAGTCTTGTGCTTTTTGCTTGGCTTTTGTCGCTACACCCGGCCGCAGCTGGGCGTGTATATGCTGCTTATGGTGGCGTTTATGTTTTTGTTGCTATTGTTTGGCTGTGGTTGGTGGAAGGAATTAGACCCACAACATGGGATGTGGTGGGTTCTGTTGTCGCGTTACTGGGCATGGCTATTATTATGTTTGCTCCACGCCATAGCTAACTTCTTCCAATGGGGGTTTTACTGACCGTCCATAAAATGTTTCTTGGGCGAACTCCGATAAAGCAATGCCTGGTTGGGAGTTGTAAGCCAGAACAACGAGCATGCGTGTTGAATCACCTTTGGTTGGTGTAACACGGTGTAATGAGTCCCTACCGCGAAACAAAACAAGGGCACCGGGTTCCATTGAGAGTGCGGTTCCTTTAATTTTCCCTGCTAATACAGAATCAACCAGAGAGTAGTTCATATCTCCTTTGCTCGAATTTCTGGCATCTTTTACATATTCAAATACACCGCCGGCTTCTGGTTTTTGCACTAATAAGGTAATGGCAAATGATGAATTATCAAAATGCCAGCCAAGCTCTTCACCCTCACGAGCATAATGTAAGTTAATAGAAGAGAGCGGGTCTGCATATTTATGTAAAGACTCTTCGCCTAGTACATAGCAAAGAAAACTGTGGAAGCCTTCTGCATCGTAAACCGTTCGTAATGGAGAATTTTCGGAAATTTGGTCATCAGTAATGCAGCCTTTACTTGAAGCTACCTGGTAATTTTGCGGATGTTCGGCTGGAAATTTGCTATCAAAGGGTGTTAAGTAAACGCTATGCGACTGTTGGCAAAAGTAAGCGAGGTGCTGATTTTCTTCGCCTTGTTGAATTATCCTCTGTATGGCACTTGGATATAAAAAATTATCCAGTACTAAGACACCTTTCTGATCAAGCGTATCTTTGCATCGTTGGCGAAACAAGTTGTCGCTTAGGTTGCAGTACTCAAAATTAACGATGTCTTCTAGATTGCTCATAAAAGTGCTCCTTGTAAGTGCCTGCTTAAATTGATGCTGTGTTTAAGCGTAAGGTCTTATTTTGGCGGCACTCGCTAGGCGAGTGCCGTTTGGTTCAAAATATACTCTTGGCTATTTAAGCAGATTTTGAGCGCATTAGTGTCGATCTTTCCTTATTTTGTTTAATGTGATTTGTAAACTGGTACTCAATAGTTTAATTGACTTGGCTAAAGAACCGATCTCATCAGACCGATCAAGAGAAGTAATATTGACGTCCAGTTTTCCTTTACTGATTTCAGTCGCTGTATTCGTTAGTTCAGTAACAGGTTTAAGTATGATGTGCTCAAGAATGAGGAAAAGAATAAATGACGAAATGAGAGCGCTGATGATGGCACCTACAAGAGCATATATGTTGAGCGTATTGAGGTCTTTCAGTGCCTTACCTTTGTCTAAAACGACACCAATTAACCAATCATTTCCATAGAGGCCTTTTAGAGGCTGGAATGATGCAAGCACGAGGGTTTTATTTGAGCTTAGTTCTTGTAGTTGTGGTGTAAGACTTGGAAGCCCTTGGTCAAAAATACTGTCTAAATTTTTGCCATTATAATTACTATTAGGATGGCTAATGATCTCACCCGTAGAGGTGACCAGAAATGCATGACCCGTATTGTTGAAATTTAAAGTGTTCACCGCATCCGATACGCTTTTTAGGCTGAGATCTCCGCCAAATGCACCTTGAATAGCGCCGTTGTCTTTAATAGTCGCAACAGCTGAGATCAAAATATCATTGGTAGCAGAATCTATATAGGGGGTGGTGAGAATAGCTCGGTCATGCTGCTGGGCGAGTGAATACCACGGTCTTGTTCTCGCATCCCATCCGCTGGGTGGGCTCCAGGTTGGTGTGTTGGATATAGGGGATCCGTTTATTTCGAGTCCTCCAAAAATTAGAATAAACTCATCTCGTAGCATCGGGCTGTTCATTACATTTTGAACAGTAGCTAAAGTGAAATCACGTTCTATAACGTCAGCCATCAAATTAATAACGGATAGTTTTCCATTTAACCAGCGTGTGATTTGAGCACCCATCGCGATGGTTGTTTCATTGGTTTGGTTTTCGATTTTTTTGTACAGAGTTTTTTCAATGAAATAGTAGTTGATGCTTGAAAGTATTAAAAACGAAAGAATGATGACTAAAGAGGAGTAAATGGGAATTCTGTGCGATATTTTCATAGATGCCGTATCTCATAAGTTTATTGTTATTAATAAGTTAGATACGCTATTCACCTAAAGTATAGATAGATCCAAATAGGTTGTTACAGTGAGGCCAGAGTTTATTTGAGAGAGAATAGGAATAAAAACGGGGTTCATGCGATAACATGACCCCCGTTTATTTTTACAGCTCTAGCAGAAATGTTTAGATTTTTTTAGCTTGCTCTACCGCATTACCGATGTAGTTATGCGGTGTTAGCTGTTTGAGTGACACTTTAACGTCTTCTGGCAGTTCGAGTGTGTCGATAAATGCCTGAATAGTGTCTTTGTTCATCGTTTGACCACGTGTTAGCGCTTTAAGCTTTTCGTACGGCTCTTCAATTGCGTAACGACGCATTACCGTTTGAATTGGCTCAGCCAGAACTTCCCAAGCATTTTCAAGATCAAGGTCCAAACGCGCAGCGTTTAGCTCTAACTTGCTGATGCCTTTAAGCGTAGACTGATAAGCAATCATGCTGTAACCAAAACCAACACCCATATTACGCAATACAGTTGAGTCAGTCAGGTCACGCTGCCAGCGAGAGATTGGCAGTTTAGCGGCCAAGTGCTGCATGATAGCGTTAGCAATACCCAAGTTGCCTTCTGAGTTTTCAAAGTCGATAGGGTTAACTTTATGCGGCATCGTTGATGAGCCTACTTCGCCAGCAATAGTACGTTGCTTGAAGTAGCCTTGAGACACATAGCCCCAAATATCACGATCAAAATCGATCAGGATAGTGTTGAAGCGGCAAACGGTATCAAATAGCTCTGCAATATAATCATGCGGCTCGATCTGAGTCGTGTACGGATTCCATGTCAAACCAAGCGTGCTGATCATGGTTTGCGCATGTTCTTCCCAGTCGATATCAGGGTAGGCTGATAGGTGAGCATTGTAGTTACCTACAGCACCGTTAATCTTGCCTAAAAATTCAACCTGATCTAGTTGCTTAAGTTGTCGCTGTAAGCGGTGAGCAACGTTAGCCATCTCTTTACCAACAGTCGTTGGTGAAGCTGTTTGGCCGTGAGTACGAGACAGCATAGGCTGGCTTGCAAAGTCACGTCCCATTTTAGCGATTTCATCAGCGGTTTGTTGCATCAACGGAAGGACCGTGCTCAAACCATCTTTCAGCATTAATGCATGCGAAAGGTTGTTGATGTCTTCAGACGTGCAAGCAAAATGTACGAATTCGTTGATGGCTGCTAATTCAGCGTTATCTTTGAATTTTTCTTTGATCAGGTACTCAACCGCTTTTACATCGTGGTTGGTCGTACGCTCGATCTCTTTAACACGCTCAGCGTCAACTTCATTAAAGTCATCAACAATGCGGTTGAGTAAGGTGTTTGCTGTCTCACTCAGTGCAGGGACTTCAGGAATCTGAGGATGAGCAGCCAGTTGTTGTAACCAACGGATCTCAACCAGAACACGGTTACGAATAAGTCCAAATTCACTGAAGATAGGGCGCAGGTCAGCAGTTTTGCTGCCGTAGCGTCCATCTACCGGAGATACGGCAGTGAGGGCAGAAAGCTCCATGTATCGTCTCGCTGTAGCTAAAGGGTTAAAAATGAGGCGCGATTATAGCGGATAAAAGACAAAAAATCTGTAATTCGCCGGATAGAACGCCTACTTCATGATTTTACGCAGGGAAGGGCGCAAACGAGAGCGGAAAAATAGCAAATGCCAGCGCTTTCCACCCACTTGACGCCATAGCATAGCGGCTCGAATGCCTGCCAGTAGCAAAGCGCGGATACGAGCTGCGTTTTCAGCATTTTGTAAATGCCTTGGGTCGCCGCCTACCTGAATGCGAAAACTAAATGAGCTAATGGTGTCTTGGTATAAACTTGCAACATTGGCAACAACGTTGGAGTGTGTAAAAGAAGAGGGGTTATCCAAAGGATTCTCTTCTTCAGGGTTAAAGTAGCGTGCTTTTTCTTTAATGCTCTCTATTCGTGAACCCATGGTATTGAGCATATCTTTGTTTTTAGATAGCTTTTGCTCAAGCATAATCATACTAAGAACATAATTTGTAACGTTGTTACCTTTCGTGTCCTTTTTCTTTTCGACCACATCATTGAGCGCTTTTAAGCCCATGCTAAGGTTGAACGGTAAGTCGTGGATACCACCAAAAATATCCTCAGAAATTTTTGGATCGGTTACAAATAAACTATAAATACTGGTTTCAAGGCTATTTTGCGGAACCATGCCGCGGTTAGCAATTTGATCAACGAGAGATGCTGCCTGAAACATGGCAGCTAATGCGACGGTTTGTTCATCATTCGCTCTGGACATCTTGGATTACGCCTCTTTCTTACCCGTTGAATCGATGGGGCCGCCACCTAAACAAATGTCATTATTGTAAAATACAACAGATTGCCCCGGTGTTACGGCGCGTTGTGGCTCGTCAAAATGTACGATATACGTCCCATCATCATGTTTTTCAAGCCTACAGTCTTGATCAGCCTGGCGATAACGTACCTTCGCTTTGCAACGATACGGGGTTTCTGGCGGGATACCGTTGATCCAGAAAATATCACTACTGGTTAACCAGTCAGTAAATAACAGGTCGTTTTGTATGCCTTGCACGGCAATTAACACATTACGGCCCAAGTCTTTACCTGCAACAAACCATGGCTCTTCTGGATAGTTTTTTAAACCACCAATATGTAAACCTTGGCGTTGGCCGATGGTGTAGTACATTAAGCCGGTATGCTCGCCTATGACATCGCCTGTGTCTGTTTCAATTTTTCCCGGCTGAGCAGGTAAGTACTGTTGTAAGAAATCTTTAAAACGACGCTCGCCGATAAAACAAATACCGGTGCTGTCTTTTTTGTTGTGCGTAATGAGATTATGCTCTTCGGCAATTTTTCGCACTTCTGGCTTTTCTAGTTCGCCCACAGGAAAGAGTGTTCTTTGAATCTCTAGTGACCCTACTTGATGCAAAAAATAGCTTTGGTCTTTATTGTTATCAAGCCCTTTGAGTAGGCTTGTGTGGCCGTCACGCTCACCACGGCGCACATAATGGCCAGTAGCGATGTAATCTGCGCCTAACTCAATGGCGTATTCTAAAAAAGCTTTAAATTTGATTTCCCGGTTACATAAAATATCCGGGTTTGGCGTACGCCCTGCTTTATATTCAGCAAGAAAATATTCAAATACATTATCCCAGTATTCTGCGGCGAAATTGGCTTTGTGCAGTACGATGTTGAGTTTGTCACACACCGCTTGAGCATCGGCTAGATCATCCATCGCCGTGCAATATTCCGAACCATCATCCTCTTCCCAGTTTTTCATGAAAAGCCCTTCTACCTGATACCCTTGTTGGATCAGTAGAACAGCAGAAACAGAAGAGTCTACGCCGCCGGACATGCCGACAATTACTTTTTGTGGGGTTGTATTACTCATTACTCACTCAACACATAAAACAAAAACATCAGACTATAGCTGACGAACAAAATTTAGAGGAAAACGTCGATTATCCAGATAATCATCGATGCAAGCCAGTACCATCTCACTGCGTAACGATTCTTTTTGTTTCAATAGCTCATCATGGCTAAACCAGTGAGTGCTAATGATATCACTGTCTAACACATAGTCAGCATCATGAGAGACTATTTCAGCGATATAACAGAGCCGGTGATATGTCACATCATTGGTCTTACCTTTGATCGTATATAAGCCTAACAAATGAGTAAGCTGAACATGGTGGCCGGTTTCTTCGAGCGTTTCTCGAATAGCCGCGGCTTCAAAAGTTTCACCTTGTTCGACATGGCCGGCAGGCTGGTTAAAAACACGGGATTCGCCTGAGAACTCTTCGACCATTAAGAAGCGACCGTCTTCCTCAATAATAGTGGCAACGGTAGCGTGAGGTGTCCAGCTCATTTAACTCTCCCAAATCGGCGTAACTGTCAGCATAACTAAGGCGCACACCATATCATTAATGTTATGATTTTTCTCACGATAACGAGGTGTTGTGATGTCAGACCAAGCAGCTAAAAATTTAATCAAAGTACAAACAGAAGATTTTTCGATAGGCGAACTCTACGATTGGCTTAAATCAGCCGATGCCAGTAGTGGTGCTGTAGTGACATTTACCGGCATAGTACGTGAACATGTTGAAACCCAGATGCAAGAGATGTTTCTGGAGCATTACCCCGGTATGACAGAGCGCGCATTAGAGCAAATAGTAGAACAAGCCCGTCAGCGTTGGCAGCTCGGTAATGTTGTTGTTATCCATAGAGTAGGGCGGTTGTCCCTGAATGATAATATTGTATTTGTCGGAGTTGCCAGTGGCCATCGTGTTAATGCTTTTGCCGCCGCGCAGTTCATCATGGATTATTTAAAGAAAGATGCGCCATTTTGGAAAAAAGAGATCAACGCACAATCCGAAGCCTGGGTAGAGCAAAAGTCTTCTGATCTGGATGCAGCAAGCAAGTGGTAATGTGATTGCCCACGAGCACTTTGAAATATTGCTTGTTTATACGGTGTGCTCGTGGGGTAAATATCCGGCAGGTAATCAGAATGCTGAAGCGATATTATCTGTTGATATGTTTATCAATAGAACCATGCATGGCTGCTATCGACCCTAAGC
>NZ_JADGEV010000066.1 GCF_016744175.1 Neptunomonas sp.
TTTTATATCGCTACTCTCCCATCCCGCATTTTATTTACCAATAAATGCCCACCCACAAAAGTTAGCGTTCGTATAATAACTCATGGCGAGGATTAATTTATCTTGGCCAAGACATTACATTTACTTGTTTGCTTCTTGTTGTATCAAATTAGACACTGAACTTACCGTAATAATCCTCTCGTCACTTAGCCTGCATGCCAATACAGTTGGTAAAAGGATAGAAACAATGAGCCAGATAAAGAAGCTAGAATTTGATTGGTGTGATTCGATGAATCTTGAGGGACAGCTTACTGAAGAGGAGCGAATGATTCGTGATGCTGCACATGAATATTGTCAAGGTAAGCTGCAGCCGCGGGTTTTAGATGCAAATCGTCATGAGATTTTTCATATTGAAATCATGCCTGAACTAGGTGCTTTGGGTTTATTGGGCGCGACTTTACCTGAGCAGTATGGCGGTTCAGCGGTTAATTATGTGAGCTACGGGCTAGTGGCCCGTGAAGTGGAACGAGTTGATAGTGGTTACCGCTCAGCAATGAGCGTGCAGTCTTCTTTAGTAATGCATCCTATCTACACGTACGGTAATGAAACTCAACGGATGAAATACCTACCTAAGCTGGCGTCTGGCGAATGGATTGGTTGTTTCGGTCTAACCGAGCCAGATGTTGGTTCTGATCCTAATAACATGAAAACTCGCGCGTCTAAGGTTGATGGCGGCTATATCGTCAAAGGCGCAAAAATGTGGATCACTAACTCGCCAGTTGCAGATATATTTGTTGTATGGGCAAAGCTAGAAGGCGTAATCCGTGGTTTTGTTCTGGAAAAAGGCATGAAGGGGCTGAGTGCGCCTAAGATAGAAGGGAAGTTCTCGCTGCGAGCATCAATAACCGGCGAGATAGTTATGGATGATGTGTTTGTACCTGATGAGAATTTGCTGGAAGGTGTGCAGGGACTTGCTGGGCCATTTGGTTGCCTCAATAAAGCTCGCTTCGGTATCGCTTGGGGGGCCCTTGGTGCGGCAGAATTCTGCTGGCACGCTGCTCGTCAATACTCGCTGGATAGGATCCAGTTTGGTCGTCCGTTAGCGGCTAATCAATTGATTCAGAAAAAGTTGGCTGATATGCAAACTGAAATTAGCCTAGGTCTTCAGGGGTGTTTGCAGATGGGCCGTTTGATGGATGCCGAAAAGTGTCCCGTTGAGTTGATCTCACTGATGAAGCGTAATAATTGTGGTAAATCTCTGGATATTGCCCGCCAGGCTCGCGATATGCACGGTGGAAATGGTATCTCAGATGAGTTCCATGTTATTCGTCACATGATGAACCTTGAAGCCGTTAATACTTACGAGGGTACACATGATATTCATGCGTTGATTTTAGGGCGTGCGCAAACCGGGTTGCAGGCTTTTAGCGGCTAATTGTGAGGCTGGGAAGTTGTTGGTTTTCTGGTGAACAAGTCCCGCGGGTGCGGGAGAGCTCAGGAGAGCTGTATGCAAAATCGAGCAAAAGTGGTTGACGAAAATTTTACCCGACGAGTCTTGGAAGGGGATCTCCCTGCAAGCCATCTCCCGGTGACGTTAACAGATGTAGGTATGCAGCCAACTGAGCTGGTGGAGCTATTTGAATCGCAACTGATGAGTCGCCACTTAGATTTACAGTCGAGGTTGCTTCAGGCAAGAGGCGAAGCATTTTATACGATTGGAAGTTCAGGTCATGAAGGTAACGCAGCCATTGGAAAGGCCTTCGATTATCGTGATATGGCGTTTTTGCATTATAGGGATGCGGCTTTTCTGATTCAGCGCAGTAAACAATTGCCGGGAGAGACGATTTTACAGGATATGCTGCTTTCCTTTGCCGCCTCAGCAGATGATCCTGTTTCTGGTGGCCGGCATAAGGTGCTTGGTAGTAAGCGATTATATATCCCACCACAGACCAGTACGATTGCCTCTCACCTACCTAAAGCCGTTGGAGCAGCCTACAGCATTCCACTGGCTAAACGTATGAAGTTAGATGCTGAATTGCCTTACGATGGTGTGGTTTTGTGTAGTTTTGGTGATGCTTCGGCGAATCATTCGACGGCACAAGGTGCTTTCAATACGGCGGCATGGACCGCGTACCAAGATGTACCGATGCCGTTGGTATTTGTATGTGAAGATAATGGCATCGGCATTTCTACTACGACGCCTGATGGCTGGATTGCAGCAAATTTCGCTCATCGGCCGGGGTTGAAATATATTTTCTGCGATGGTTTAAATCTGCTAGACACTTATCAGAAAGCTCGTGAAGCGGCTTCTTATGCTCGACATCACAGGAAGCCAGTTTTCTTGCATATGCGCACGGTACGCTTGATGGGGCATGCGGGCTCGGATGCCCAGACTGCGTACATGGCGAATAATGCGATCGAAGCGGCGGAGTCTCAGGACCCCTTACTACATACCGCACGATTGTTAATTGAAAACAACGTATTGAGTACTTTGCAGGTCTGTGATCTTTATGAAGTGATGCGTGAGCGAACGGCACGGGTTGCAGAACAGGTGATCACTCGCCCCAAATTGAGTACATCGACACAAGTTATCGAAGCGTTGATTCCACCCAAGAAGCCATATCCGGTGTTTGAATCAGTTACATCTGAGGCGCGTCAGGCGATTTTTGCAAGAGAGCAGCGTTTACTTAGTGAGCCGCAACATATGGCGCGGCTGATTAACTGGACGTTGGCTGATTTGATGCTAGAACAGAGCAACATCATTTTGGCAGGAGAGGATATCGGCCCCAAAGGGGGCGTTTATAATGTCACAGGAAAATTATCAGAGCGTTTCGGTAAGCATCGTGTGATTAATACCTTGCTTGATGAACAGAGTATCTTGGGTCTTGCGATAGGTTTGGCTCATAACGGATTTTTACCAATACCCGAAATTCAGTTTCTAGCTTATGTTCATAACGCAGAAGATCAGATTCGTGGTGAAGCAGCCACCCTAAGCTTCTTTTCAAATGGTCAATTTACCAACCCCATGGTTATTCGTGTCGCAGGACTGGCTTACCAAAAAGGTTTTGGTGGGCACTTTCATAACGATAATTCATTGGCGGTATTTCGTGACATTCCAGGGTTAGTAATCGCCTGTCCATCGAATGGTGCTGATGCAGTTGAGATGCTGCGTGCGTGCGTGAAGCTAGCGCAGGAAGAGCAGCGAGTGGTGGTATTTATTGAGCCAATAGCGTTGTATATGACTAGAGACCTGCATACCGAGGGTGACGGCCTATGGACCAATAATTACCTACCACCCGAGCAGGCTAAGTCTACGTTGATTCAACCGGGAGAGTTTGGGCAGCACGGAGAGGGAACAGAACTGTGCATTCTCACGTATGGCAACGGTTACTATCTCTCCCGCCAAGCCGCCAAGGTCTTGGAAGATGAATATGGTATTGCATTGCGTATTATCGACCTGCGCTGGTTGGCTCCACTGAACGAAGACAAGTTGGCTGAAGCGATTGCTCCGTGCCAGCATTTATTGATTGTTGATGAATGCCGCAGCACTGGCTCTATCAGTGAAGCGTTAGTGACTATGGTACATGAACAGTTGCAAAATAAGGAGCAAGCGCAGGCGTTAAAAATGAAGCGACTGACGGCTGAAGATAGCTTTATCCCTTTGGGAAGGGCTGCAACCAGTACTTTACCGCGTAAGGAAACTATTCTAGCAGCGGCACTAGACTTGCTGGGTGAAAGTTTGAGAAACAATGAGCAACCGTCCACGGTTATCAATGTGAAAACTGCGTAGTCTGCTGACTTGGAGAATAATAAGATGAAACAAAAGGCATTGGTTATTTGTCCTGGCCGTGGCACATATAACAAAGAAGAGTTGGGTTATTTTCAGCGCTTTCATGCGGTGAAAAATAGTGAAACGTCTGCGTTCATTGACCGTATCGATGCATACCGAGAAAGCCTAGGGCAAGTGTCAGTGAGTGAGCTGGACGGCCGAGAAAAATATGCTATGCGTGAGCATACACAGGGGGATAATGCTTCACCGCTGATACATGCTTGTGCCTATGCAGACTTTCTTAGTATTGATTCTCAACAGTTTGATGTAGTGGCAATGACCGGAAACTCTATGGGTTGGTACATTGCATTGGCTGCTACGCAGGCGCTAAAGGAATCGGCAGCCATTGAAGTGATTAACACGATGGGCACAATGATGCATCAGAGCTTGATCGGTGGCCAAGTTATCTACCCATTGGTGGATGAAAACTGGTGTAGAATTCCAGGGCGTCACGAGCAACTACTTGAGCTAATGGCGGTCATTAACCAACAGTCTGAGGCTGAGCTGTATGTATCAATTGAATTGGGCGGCATGTTGGTATTTGGTGGTAATGAAGCGGCACTAGAGCAGTTGCAGGAAGTACTGCCATTAGAGCAAGAGCGTTTTCCTTTGCGTCTGCATAACCATGCAGCGTTTCACACACCTTTGTTAAAATCGATTTCGGATGAAGCTCGACAGGTCTTAGGCTCTCAGTTGTTTGCTGCGCCAAATATACCGTTGATAGATGGCCGTGGGCATATCTGGCATCCTTATAGTACGGATACTGAATCGCTGTACCAATACACTCTGGGTCATCAAGTTTATCAACCATATGACTTTTCTAAGGCTGTGGAGGTTGCCGTCAAGGAGTTTGCTCCAGATAGGATTATTATCCTTGGCCCTGGTAATACCTTGGGTGGCGCCGTAGCGCAAGCTTTGATAAACATTAATTGGCAGGGTTTGAGTTGCAAACAAGACTTTATTCGCCAACAGACACATGATCCTTATGTGCTGGCGATGGGGATGGCTGAGCAACGTGCAAAAATTGTTAACAACGCTTAGGCAAAAAGATGATCTGTTTAGTCTGCCTTATAGACAGTAGCGCCTCCAACGATGGTCTCTAATATGTTTAGTTGCCTGATACTTTGTGGGTTCTTTAGAGGATTGCCTGATAATATAACCAAATCAGCAAATTTTCCTCGCTCTATTGAGCCTCTATTTTTTTCTTGAAACACTTGCCACGCTGCATCAATAGTCATTGAGCGTATCGCCTGCATCGTAGAAATTTTTTGTTCTTCGCCAATGGTGTGACCACTCAATGACTGTCTGTTCACTGTGCTCCACAGTAACTGTAATGGGCTGATTGGAGTGACGGGAGCGTCTGTGTGTACGCTGAATTTAAGTCCTAATGATGCTGCTGAACCGGTAGGGCTCATCATAGGTCCTCTTACGGGGCCCATAAAAGATTCGATATGTTGTTCACCCCAATAATAGGTGTGTGTAGGGAAAAAACTGGGAGTAATGCCTAAGGTTTGCATGCTTCTAAGTTGATCGATTCGAGCCATTTGTGCGTGAACAAGAATAAGCCTCGGGTCCGTTGCAGGAGTGCGTTTTTGCGCTTGTGCAAAGGCACTGATTATCTGGTCTATCGCAGCATCGCCGTTTCCGTGAATAGCTAATTGAAACCCTGCATCATGATAGGCGCTTACAATAGAGCGGAGTTCTGTTTGATTAAAGGAAGGGAAGCCTCTGTAGTTTGGTTGTGATGGCGGGTTTTTATAGAAAGGCTCTGTTAAAAATGCAGTACGTCCTTGAACACTGCCATCAGCAATGATTTTTATCGGCCCCAAGTAAAAATGCTCAGTATTAAAAGTAGACTGTTGATAGTCACCCTCTAATAGCTTTTTCCCGAATCCTTGATGATTGGGAAAAACAACCATTCGAAAGGGGATCTGTCGAAGTCGGCTGGCCCAATAAAGTGCGCGAGTAAGGTTAACTCCAATCCCGCCGCTTTGTGCTGTAGTGATACCGTTTTTGGAATATTCATCACGAGCATGTCGGAAGACTCGGTAGTAGTCGGTAAATGAAAAATCTTGTAATAATGTGGTGAGTGACAAAGCAGATTTTTCTTGAAGCAATCCATTTAACTTGCCTGTAATTACATGTCGTCCAATTACTCCACCCGTAGGAGACGGAGTGTTTTCGGTGATACCAATTTTTTGTAAAGCTAGGCTGTTAGCTACCCCCATATGGCCGGAACTATGCCACAAATAAATCGGGTGCTTACTAGAAATGCTATCTAATTCTAGCCTTGTAGGGTGACGTTTTTCTGCGAGAGATGAGTCATCATAGCCAAAGCCTAATAACCATTTTCCTGGCAGTGTTACTTTTACCTGGGAGCGCATGCTTTCAAGTAACTGGTTGATGTTAGCCGTTTTCCCTGTAGGTGGGGAGCTCAAGTCGGCCGAGATAGCGGTAAGTCCAGAACCAGGAAAATGGCTGTGCGCATCGATAAAACCTGGGAGTAACGTTTTGCTCTGTAAATCTGTAACGTGAGTGTCTTTCTGGATTAGGTTTCTTATATGGTCGCTGCTTCCAAGTGCCTCTATTTTTCCATCTCGAATAGATATTGCTTCTACTATGCTGTTGTTTTTATCGACAGTAATGATATTCCCATTGATAAACACTCTGTGCCCTGTTGTTTCTGAGCTGGTAAGCAATGTAATAGCTATGGCGATGAGGAATAGGATGCTCAAAATGCATGTTGCTATGCGTATTTTCATTGATCGAATCATTGGAGCGGGTGATGTTTATGTTGTTTATAGATTAATAGGGTAAGTAGCGCTGAGCATGCCAGCAGAACAGTGCTTAATATGACTTGACTACTCGAATTTATATTAAGGCCGTTACCAGCCATGACAAAAAGTGTACTTTGCGGCAAAAAACCTAAAAATGAAGCGCTGAAGAATATCATGGCAGATAGTTTGGTCGTCCCTGCGACTAAGTTCGTCAGCATATTGGTTCCAAAGGGAAGAAAGCGAATGGTAAGAATTTTTAGAAAGGGTTGTTCGGTAATGAAATTATCGATTTTGCAAGTCGCCTCAGGAAAGCGTCGCTGGACCCAGGGGCGTGCAAAAAAACGAGCAAACCAAAATGTTAAGAGTGCTCCCAAACTAATACTACTGATCGCTAATAATATGCCTTGTAGTAACCCGAAGCTGTAACCCGCAATCAAGGCAATTAATTGCCTTGGTAACCCTATGGCAGCAGCAATTGCACCTAGCATAACAAAGCTCGAAATACCTAAAAAACCATTCTGGTTGACCCATTCAGCTAATGCTTTAGGGTCTATATATGACTCAATCAGTGGTAACAACGGGAAGGTATAACCAACCCATATTATGATTAACGTGAGTAGCAAAAATATCATTAATGCTATTTTGAAATACTTTGTTTTAATAAGTGTTCCATTTTCAACGATTTATGTAGTCGTCTATGGATTATAAAACCATACTCAGCCTGTTGCATAGCGTTGTGCTTCCTTGGTGTCTTTAATAGTTATTTTTTATTCTATGGCGCCCTTGTCATTCCGTTATGCTGGCCGTTGAATACCCTATGAATTCAAATCAATGCAGTTTCTTTGTTGCTCTAGGGCTGCTTCTTTTGTTGGGGTTGCTGACAATGAATGAGGAGCGCTGTTTTCTGAAAGGGCGGGTATAAAAAATATATAGCGGGTAGTTATCAATTGTTTACTATTATTTATTTGAATTCGTTGCCTAAAAAAATAAAAATACTGCTAAAGTCATTGAGTATTTTGATGGTCTTTTCAAATAAGGTTTGTGGTTGTGAGTCGCTTAGATAAAATATAAGCACAATAATTGTGCCGTCTATTCTGCTAATAAAGGCGAATGATTTCACGGTGAGAATTCAGAAATTATTATCTGAGTTATTAAGAAAATCATTCTGAACTGGCACCTTGCTAAGATGTCAGGAATGAACCTGATTAATAATGCTTGTGAACGTTATGGAGTTGGTAAATGACATATATCGTTGAGTATATGACCCAGCAGCATCGTTGCTGTGATGAAAGCTTTGCAGCAGCAGAGGAAGCCGTTTCAAAACAGAACTGGAGTGAGGCATCAGCACAGATGGCTGTGTTTAGTAGGGATCTTGGAATCCACTTTACTAATGAAGAAGAACACCTCTTTCTCGCTTTCGAAGAAGTGAGCGGCAATACTGGCGGGCCAACGTCTGTTATGCGGGTTGAGCATCAGCAGATGAGGGGCATGGTTGAATCAATGACTCAGGCTCTTCAAGCAAAAGATGCGGACAACTATCTTGGTTTGTCCGAAACATTGATGATTTTAATGCAGCAGCACAACATGAAGGAAGAACAGATTCTCTATCCAATGACGCAGCAAATGTTGCCGGATACTGCTGCTGTTATCAGTAGTATGAACGACCTATAAGTCATTCAAATTATGCCACATTTGATACATATGGATGTTAGTGAGCTTGAACCACCAGAGCCTATGTCGGTTATTCTGAATGAACTCCAGCAACTGAGTACAGATACAGCCATCAGAGTCTTTCATCGCAGACGCCCATTACCTCTATACAGCTTCTTACAGAAAATGGGATATTCTTATCACTGTGTTGAGCTCGGTGTCTGCGACGTGATTATCTATATCTGGCCACAAGATGATCAATTACTAGGTGAGTTCTGTCTTCAGGCCGCAAGCCAAGAGGAGTCATCATGAATACCGCAGGGATCTCGTTGGATAACGTGCCGGAATTCCGAACACCAATGGGATTCTTTCTCTTAGCCCCTTGGTTTGGCATGTTAGCGGCTCTGCTATTACTGCTTTATCCTGAGATGATAGGTTCTCGCTGGCATCCTGCAATGCTAGCTACGGTACACCTGTTGACCCTCGGTTTCGGCGCCATGATTATGATGGGGGCAATGATACAAGTCCTTCCTGTTGTTAGTAGCCACCCGGTGCCCGCGGCGACGGCGTTGTCTCCTTGGATAAGAGCAGGTCTTGTTTCAGGAACGCTGTGTCTCTCACTTGGTTTTCTGTTTATGCAGAAGAGTTTCTTTTATATGGCGCTGCCTTTGCTTGGCGGGGCTTTCCTTATGTTTCTTAGTGCTATGGGGTTGGCACTGCTACGCGTTAAAAAAGGCGGTGATTCAGTATTTTGTTTACGCCTAGCGGTTCTGTGCCTCTTGATTACGGTAGTGTTCGGTGTCATGCAGCTCTCTACTTATATGGATCTGAGGTGGGTAGGTTATTCTTTTGAGCGAACAAACAATCATGCATTACTGGGTTTGGTAGGTTGGGGAGTATTGCTGATCATGGGAGTCAGCTTTCAGGTCATCCCGATGTTCCACGTTGCGCCTGCGTTTTCGCGCTGGTTTTGTAGAGGATGTCCTATCCTGCTGGTAATAACTCTTGCGGTTGCCGCGTTTGCTAATGACTCTGTTTCAAGTGGTGCTCTGCTTTTGTTGTCGTTAATTGTCAGCTCTTATGGCGTTTACTCTCTCAACTTACTGTACCGACGAAAACGCAAATTGAAGGATTATACGGTTCGATTCTGGCAGCTCTCCTTCGTAAACTTAATTGTGTTGTGTTTGCTGTATGTATTAAATAAGCTGAGCGTATTTTTACTGATCGAACAAGGGCAGTTTCATCTTCTGTTAGGATTCGGTTTTGGTCTAGGATTTGTCGTGTCGATCATGTTAGGCATGTTACAAAAAATTGTTCCTTTTCTGATGTTCCTACATCTGCAACGAGCATGCATAGATGATACGGATGCGTTTATGCGTCTTCCTAATATGAGGCAGCTGCTGCCTGTTTCAGACTCAAAATGGCAGTTTCAATTGCATAGTGCAGCATTGGCAACGCTCTATTTGTCTTTCTTCGCTAAAGATCTAGAGCACCCCTTGCTGATGGTGGCTGCGGTAATATTTTTACTCAGCTTTACATGGCTGCTAAAAACGTTATGGCAGGCGAATCGTCGTTATACAGAAAGCCTGCCTCAGGCATTATTACCTAACATCTCTGACTAATATCTGCGTCCTGCTCAGTTTTTCATCAATCATTTTTCAACTCAATGTGTAATCGCTGATCTTTTATCGTGAACACATTAGCGAGGGCAAATGGTTCGCTGGTGGAGAATAAGATACGGGATATATTCGCAGGTTGGCCGTGGCGCCTAATATTGGTCGCATTCGAATATATAGCTTGTATATATGAATCCTTTGTTTTTTTTAATTTGAAATAATAACCTGTGAGTAGCACAAATAGGTGAGCCACTTCTAACGTCGATAAATGAGCCAATAACTCTTGTTATCCACTTGAGTGTTATATGCTCTCCCATATCTGAGTCATGCACTGATCGTAGTTAACAGATTGTTCTGCTTTTAAATAACTTAACGTTAAGTCAATAGATTTATGGCCTAGTAACTGTTGAATAAATTTAATAGGGACTCTCGGGTTAACTTCTAAGCAAGAAATTGCAAAGCTGTGACGCAACCCGTTGGGAGTTGCATACCCACCTTCGATACCTGCTTTTCTCATGACTTTTTTAATGTACCTATAACCTGTGATCCTTGAAAACGACCATAGTGGACGATGCTCTGCGGTGATATTTGCAAGTAAATATACTTGCAACTCAATACTAAATATTTGCGGTATTGGTACTAGCCTTTCTCGCAATTTTTTTTGATTACCCCCAAGACGTATCGTTCCTTGACGAATATTAACCTGGTTTGGATAAATGACTAGAGCTTCGCTAATCTTACAACCCGTATAATACAATGTCCTGCAAAAGCATCGTTCAATAGTATCTAGTGAAGCTACAGCATTACGAAACCTATGCCTTTCTTCTGTTGTTAGAAATAACCGCTGATCACCATTAAACAGCTTAATTTGGTTTGCAGTTGGCATTTCAATTAACTCCTATTACCAAACAGCGTCTAGCCGATTCAACAACTTCTTTGGATATAGAACTCAAATCATTGATTGCCATGATTCGTTTTATTTGTGAAAACAAACGGTTAACTAATCTAAAGTTGCCAGTTGTCACTCTAATAACACTCGAAACAGCCTCTTTGTCCGTAAAATCATCTAGTCTCAATGATAGTCCCAGCTTTTCCCAATGATGTCTCAGCACGAACTCCATCTCTTCATCAGATAATGGATTATAAGCATGAGAAAACCCTACTCTTGAGTAAAACTGCGGATAGCGCGCCATCTTTTTCTCTAATCCAGGCATGCCAACTACGATTAAACCGAAGTTACCCTGATCATATTTATCTCGAAGGTGTTCTAAACTTGGAAGGCTTAAACGGTCGGCCTCATCGACGATCATGAGCTCGCACCCATCATTCACTTTATCTTGGTTGTCATTATCATCGCCATAAAACATTGCGGCTCTAAGCTTAAATAAACAATCGTTTAACCCATCATCAAGTCTTTTAGGTGAATTAGAAACTGGAGCTGTATAAAAAATGGTCTTTTTATCTGATAAATCAGTGGTGTATAGCGACTTTTCAGAAAAGGGGTCAAGCTGACCAATATCGTTCCATCTTGAATAATTTCTTGCCGATAAAGTTTTTCCTACGCCAGGAGGGCCATAACAAATACCAATGTATTTATCTCTTCGACAGGCCGTGCAAAATTCAACGAATAGTCGATATTGCTTAGTTACCAAAAAATCTATTTCATTCGTTTTCATAGAGCTTCAACGTTGATTGAATTGATGGTTTAGGCTTGGATTTAGGTTTCACTATCGGTACAGGTGTAGGTTTTTCCAATAGAATATCGATAATTTCTCTATGTTCATTTATTCGATTACGCAATTCAACTTTACGTAACCGTCTTGCTTTTTGTAATTCATTTAAGCTAACAGTAGCCTCTGAAAGCTTAGGGCATATGGCCACGCATAAAAACTGACTATTATAAAACACCCTGATTTCAGATAAGTCTCTGGGATCATATCTGATGACTACTGCTTCCCCGACACATGCTGCTAGCATAGGTGATTGATAATTTAATGCGGAAAATGATATACCTGTATTCCTCACTTTACGTGGCTTTGCAACCGTCAGTAATAATAAATCTAATTGCTCAAGTGAAGTTGGTAACTGTGGAAGGAAGCCACTTTCATCCCAGCTCTCTATGGGTGTCATACCCAATGCTGAGTGAGTGTTGTGGTTGTATTGTTTAATCAGAAAAGTTTTAATTATCATTTCTAGATTATCTAGTGTTAACAATGCCCGTTTATCTCTTTTTCCCTTAGTGTATCCGGGCAAATCGATAAGTAGTAATTGATTTATTGTTTCAAAAAAACGTTCAACTTTCCCTCTACCTCGTGGCTTGCCAACTAATGAAAATATCAATTCTATTTTTAAATCAGCGCAAACTTGCTCAATGTGTTTAGAGGTGAAGTCACTCCCATGGTCTGTATATAGAACCTTGGGTATGCCGCATACAGGCCAATTTTCATTTTGCTTCCTCCATATTGCTTGCCGTAAAGCCAATGAAGTATTTAAAGCAGAAGGGGCTGAAAATGTAAGGTAGTACCCTGCAATTGCACGGCTCTTGTCATCTATTATTATGGTTAACCAAGGCCTTCGCTCCTCCTGAAACTCATCAATTACGATGATATCTAAAAGGGTGTGGTCTGCTTGCCAAATATCATTGGCGTCTTTTGCAGAACGTAAGAAAATCAACTCATAAATATCATCGTATTTTTTACCACCATGATGGGCCAGTATTTTCAAATCCTCTGGTATATTTTGAATTTGATTTCTTACAAAAGTATATGAGGGTGCGCGAATTGCTTTTGCGAGTGCAAATTTACTAATTTTTCTATGTATGGAAGCCATTGATAAATGAGGCTGATGCAGTGCTAATGCTTCTATAGCAAAACTCACAATCGGTAATATTTGTTTACTACCAGGACTCTTGCCTTGCATTGTTGACAGGCCAGTAAGCCCAAGTTTTTTATATCTTGCCACCCATCTGGTTAAGGTGCTTTGAGAAATACTTTGTTGTTTAGCAATACTCGTTAAATTAGTGGTGCCGTTAATGTACGGCTCTATGATCTTGAATCTCTGAAATGCAATGTCACACTTACCGACTTCCAACTCATTATGATCCTGCATCATTAAGTCACCACCCGTATAAATTGTATTTACTGTGTACTACAAAGCACTTTCCTCGATGTATTTGTATAGAGTTGGCTTTGATATGCCCATAACATCACAAACTTCTTTCACCGTTTTTTCTTTCTCGTGATAAAGCTTAACAGCCAACTCTCTCTTGGCTTTGTTAAGTGATTTGGGTCTTCCTCCTTTACGTCCTCTAGCACGAGCTGCCGCTAAGCCTGCCTGAGTGCGCTCTACTATGAGGTTTCTTTCAAATTCCGCAATTGCACCAAAAATATGAAAAAATAATTTTCCAGTGCCTGTTGAGGTATCAATAGACTCATTCAGGCTGATGATCTGAATACCTTTATCTTCAAGAGTAGACACAAGGTTTATTAAATCTTTCATTGATCGGCCTAAGCGATCTAAGCGCCAAACTACAATAATGTCGCTTTCACGGGCAAACTCTATTAATCCATCTAGTCCTGGGCGTTTTGATTTTGAACCGCTGATAACATCATCAAAAAACTTTTCACAACCCGCTTTAGCTAAAGCATCTTTTTGTAAGTGTAAATTTTGGTCATCTGTCGATATACGGCTATAGCCAATTTTCATATTAGTAAATAATCCCATAAGTAATGGATATATATTAACATAGATTTATTTACTGGGTATATTGCCTATAGATTGACAATAAGTAAGCCCATCTGATATTTCACAAAAGGAGTAAGGAAAACCCTCGTTTTATTTATTCATCGAATTTGAACAAAAGTGTAATCGAAGATAGGCATTTCTACTTGGCTTTTGACGGGATTGAATGAATCAAAATGACACGCTTTCGAATTAATGAAGATCAAAGCGTGCTTTCTGTGAGGAGGTTGGTAGTAATATCATTTACTATTAATGACTTATCTAGCACCTATAACACACGCTTTTAGTTAATAGCGTGTGGCTTATGACATAAAACAACTAGGGAACCTGCGAACAAGTTCTTTTTACTACTCTACAGGCCGCATAGATAGGGAAGTGAAAATTAAAATATTGGACTTATTCGTACCTTCTCTAATACCGCTGATAATAAATTTTTATTATTTGTTTTAGCTTTTG